>CAMKTS010000004.1 GCA_946415755.1 uncultured Prevotella sp.
GCAACCACTTAGTTATTTTTCCACCTTCCCGTGTCTACTTTTCGTGGAGCAACAAACGGAAACTACAACAATTATGTATTGCGCTTGCATTGACCTTCGGCATGATGGCATGCAACAGCAGTGAGAACCAGGATGCGCTGGTAAAACAGCCCGTGACAGATGACAACAATCCTCCCACGCCCGGCGACAATGAGCGGAAAGACA
Source organism: uncultured Prevotella sp. (assembly GCA_946415755.1). Lineage (GTDB taxonomy): Bacteria > Bacteroidota > Bacteroidia > Bacteroidales > Bacteroidaceae > Prevotella. The sequence continues at coordinate 205 of CAMKTS010000004.1, forward strand.
TCCAACTGAACATGACGGAGACTCAGGTGGTTGGCAAAAACAACGACTTCGCATTTCAGCTGTTCCGCCAGATAAACGGCATAGAGACGATGGGCAGCCAGAGCCACCTGGTTTCTCCCTTGAGCATCACCTATGCATTAGGTATGCTGAACAATGGTGCCGCCGGTGAGACACAACAGCAGATAAACAAGGTGTTGGGATTCGAGGAAACACAGGCAAGTGGCATCAACGAATTTGCCAAGAAGATGATCTCCGAGCTGCCAACGCTGGACAAGCTGACACGTGTCGCCTTGGCCAACAACATCTATGTAAACAAGGATTACCAGCTGAAAACTTCTTTTGTTGAGAAAGCCAAACAGTATTTCAATGCACAGCCGGAAACGCGCGACTTTGCCGACGGCAAGACGCTGGACGCTATCAACCGCTGGGGCTACGACAACACGCAACAGATGATTGAACGCGTACTCTCGCCCGATGAGTTCGAACCTTCTGCCGTCAGCTATCTGCTGAATGCCACATACTTCAAGGGCGCATGGGCCGCCAAGTTCGATAAGGCAGAAACCAGCAGTGAAAGTTTCAATGGCAGTGAAAAGAAGGTGGCAATGATGCATCAGAACAACAGATTCAACTATTACGAGAATGAGACATGCCAAGCCCTGCGGCTACCTTTCGGCAACAGTGCATACGCAATGACCGTCCTGCTGCCCCGGGAGGGAAAGTCTGTCAGTCAGGTTGCCGGAACATTGAATGCCACATCCTGGAAGACTTTCCAATGGATGTCCGACCAGGCTATTGTTGATGTCAAGCTGCCATGTTTTGACACTCAAACGGAGGTCAGCCTGAATCAGGTGCTGTCAGCGTTGGGAATGCCCAATGCCTTTAATGCCGCATTAGCCGATTTCAGCAACTTCTGTAATGTCCAGACCTATATTGGAATGATGAAGCAGGTATCGAAAATCAAATTGGACGAAGAGGGTACCGAGGCTGCCGCCATTACTGTTATAGCATCTTATACGTCAACTGGAGGTTCGGATGTCACGGAGCCACGCCGTGTAAACTTCCACGCCAACCGTCCGTTCCTCTATGTCATCAGCGAACAGTCTACTGGAGCGATATTGTTTATAGGACAGTATTGCGGAGACTAGTTTTCTAATTCTAAACACTCTCTTAAAAAAAGAAAAACGCCTTGAAGGGCGTTTTTCTTGTGTGTGTGTGCTTCTTGTAGCGGGAGGGGGACCCGAACCCTCGACCTCCGGATTATGAATCCGACGCTCTAACCAGCTGAGCTACCCCGCCATCAAGTGTGATTTTTCTTGAAATCGGGTGCAAAGGTAACACAATCTTTTCAATTAACAAAACTTTTTCTCAAAAAAACTCGTCGATTCGATTTTTTTTTGTATTTTTGCGCTGTGATTCATCACATTCTACTATAACCTAATACGATAAGCTATGCAGAAACTAACCATCGAGTACCCGCTGACGACCAGATCCCATAAGATTATATGGGACATGATCAGCAATGCGGCAGGCTTGCAGAAATGGCTGGCCGACAAGGTGATAGAAGAGGGAAATACCATGACATTTACGTGGGGTCATCCGTGGACGGAGCGTGACACCAAGCAATCGCGCATACTGGATATAGAGAAGTACGACCACATCCGACTGTTGTGGGACTACCATGAGGAGACTCCTGATGCCTACTGGGAAATGCGCATCGAACAAAGCGACCTGACGGGGCAGCTGAACCTGCTCATCACCGACTATGCCGCCGATGATGACGAGGAAGCCGACCTGCGCGGCATCTGGGACGACAACCTGGAGCGGTTGCACCGCGTCAGCGGACTGTAATGCTTCGCAAATGAGAAATGAGGAATGAGAAATGAATAAGGCAGACTAAAGCCATCAAAAGACTGCAAATAATCTGGTGAAAGCTCATTTATACATTTTTCATTTTAATTTCTCATTCCTCATTTCTCATTTCTCATTTTATTATTGTACCTTTGCAGGCTGAAACATGTTTCGCATCAAGAAATTAGACATATTCATCACCAAGCAGTTCGGCCTGCTGTTCATCGCCACGTTCTTCATCTGCCAGTTTGTGCTGATGATGCAGTTCCTGTGGCGCTATGTCGACGATCTGATAGGAAAGGGACTGTCGCTCGACGTGCTGGCGCAGTTCTTCTGGTATATGGGAGTGATGCTCATGCCGCAGGCCTTTCCGCTGGCCATCCTGCTGTCGTCGCTCATCACCTTTGGCAACCTAGGTGAGAGCAGCGAGCTGACGGCCATCAAGGCGGCGGGCATCTCGCTGCTGCAGTCGATGCGCTCGCTGATAGGCATCGTGCTGCTCATCACCATCGCCTCGTTCTATTTCCAGGAGGTCATCGGCCCCAAGGCCTTCGTGTCGTTCCAGCAGCTGCTACTGTCGATGAAGCAGAAGAACCCGGAAGTGGAGATTCCTGAGGGCATCTTCTACGACGGCATCCCCGGCTCCAACCTGTACGTGCAGCAGAAAGACCTGAAGACGGGCATGCTCTACGGTATTATGATCTATCGCATGAACGGCAGCTACGAGGATGCCGCCATCATCCTGGCCGACTCAGGGCGCATACAGGCTACGGCCGAAAAGAAACACCTGTGGCTGAAACTATACAGCGGCGAGTGGTTCGAGAACATGCGACAGTCGGGACTGAACGTGGCCACCAACGTGCCGTATCGTCGGGAGACCTTTGCCAACAAGCAGATACTGCTCGACTTCGACGGTGGACTGAATATGGCCGAGGCAGGCTTCATCGCCTCTGATGCCAGGGCCAAGAACGTAAGCAAGATCCTCCACGACCTGGACTCCATCCGCGAGTTCAACGACTCGGTGGGGCGGCAATACTATCAGGAGGCACGCAACCTGGCCTTTACCCTGCCTACGCTGTCGAAGAGCGACTCGCTGAAGATGGAGCAGGAGGTGAAGGACGACAAGATCAGTCTGGACACGGTATTCCGGAAGATGACGGATGTGCAGCGTAAGGAGGTGATACGGCAGGCTTCGCAGGATGTGCAGATGATGAACTCCAGTAACGAGTTCAAGCGTGTCTACTCGTTCCTGATCAACCGAGAGGAACGCATGCACAAGATGGAGGCCATCAACAAGTTCACACTCTCGCTGTCGTGCCTTATCTTCTTCTTCATCGGAGCACCGCTGGGAGCCATCATCCGAAAGGGAGGACTGGGCGTACCGGTGATTATCTCCGTGTTGGTGTTTATCGTGTTCTACATCCTCGACAGCACGGGGATGAAGATGGCCCGCGACGACAACTGGACGGTGTGGTTCGGCAAGATGCTGGGAACGGCCGTGCTGACACCCATCGCCATCTTCTTCTCCTACAAGGCCAACAACGACTCGGTGGTGTTCAACGTAGAGCTGTACAGGCAGCTGCTGTTCCGTATGCTCGGACTGCGTTCAAAGCGCCACATCACCCGCAAGGAGGTCATCATAGAAGACCCGAAGTACCTGATGGATGCCGAGATGCTGAAGAATATCAGCATCGAGGTGAGCAACTACTCGGAGGCTCACAAGCTGCTGCGCTGGCCGAACCCCATCAAGGTGTTCTTCCGTCCTGGCGACGACCACGAGATAGAGCATATCAACAATGTGCTGGAGACGGCCATCGAAGACTTGTCGTACACAACCAACAACTATGTGCTGATGAAGCTGGGCCAGTACCCCATCATTGCCACACATGCACATACCAGACCGTTCCGCCGCAAGTGGCTTAACGTGCTGATAGGCATCTTCCTGCCTACGGGACTCTTCTTCTATTTCCGCATGATGCGCTTCCGCTTCAGGCTCTACCGAGACTTGCAGCATATCATAGCCATCAACGTGAAGCTGATACCGCGTGTCATAGAACTGGGTAACCTGCAAAAGGAAATGGCACCCGTGGTATAGCCCTATATATATAATAAGGTGTGAAAGCCTGAAGAAATGGACAAAAAAAAAACAAAGAACAGATATGGAACCGTTGAAATTGAATACGATTGAGGAGGCACTGGCTGACTTCAAGGAGGGAAAGTTCGTTATTGTCGTTGACGACGAAGACCGTGAGAACGAGGGCGACCTCATCTGTGCCGCTGAGAAAATCACGCCGGAAATGGTGAACTTCATGCTGAAGAATGCACGGGGCGTGCTCTGCGCTCCCGTCACCATCAGCCGTAGCGAGGAGCTGGAACTCCCACACCAGGTGCAGGACAATACATCGCTGCTGGGGACACCGTTTACCGTCACCATCGACAAGATAGAAGGCTGTACGACGGGTGTCTCTGCCCACGACCGGGCTGCCACCATCCGGGCACTGGCCGACCCTGCCTCGACAGCCAAGACGTTTGGCCGTCCGGGCCATATCAATCCCCTTTATGCACAGGACAACGGCGTGCTGCGCCGCAGCGGACATACCGAGGCCGCCATCGACCTGTGTAAGCTCAGTGGCCTCTATCCCGCCGGTGCGCTGATAGAAATCATGAACGATGACGGCACGATGGCACGTATGCCGCAGCTGATGGAGTTTGCCCAACGGCACGACATGAAAATCATCACCATCAAGGACCTGATAGCCTACCGCCTACAGAAAGAGAGTATCGTGGAGAAAGGCGAAGAGGTGGACATGCCCACCGACTACGGCCACTTCCGGCTGATTCCCTTCCGACAGAAGAGCAACGGACTGGAACACATGGCACTCATCAAGGGAGAGTGGAAGGCAGAAGAACCCGTATTGGTGCGCGTACACTCGTCGTGCATGACGGGCGACATCCTCGGATCGAAACGCTGCGACTGCGGCGAACAGCTGCACAAGGCCATGCAGATGATAGAACAGGAAGGGCGCGGCGTCATCGTCTACATGCAGCAGGAAGGGCGCGGCATCGGACTGATGAACAAAATTGCGGCTTACAAACTGCAGGAGGAAGGACTGGACACCGTCGATGCCAACCTGCACCTGGGCTTCAAGCCCGATGAGCGCGACTACGGATGCGGCGCACAGATACTGCGCATGCTGGGTGTGCAGAAGATGCGCCTGATGACCAATAATCCCGTGAAGCGCGTAGGACTGGAGGGCTACGGACTGGAAATCGTGGAAAACATCCCTATCGAGACGACGCCCAACGAGTATAACCTGCGCTATCTGGAAACCAAGAAGAACCGTATGGGGCATACACTGCATTTGACGCATTAGAAATGAAGAGTTAAGAGTTAAGAATGAAGAATGAAGAGTTAAAAATGAAGAGTTAAGAATTAAGAATTAAAAAATAAAAATTGAAAAATTGATGCGATTATTCGTTTAAAAGCAATAAAATGCTTAATTTTGCAACTCGTTATCTACATAAGGAAACAACATGGCACAATTATCTGACCGTTTGCAGAGACTGGCACCGTCGGCAACACTGGCGATGTCGCAGAAAAGCTCTGAGATGAAAGCACAGGGCATCGACGTCATCAATATGAGTGTTGGCGAACCCGACTTCAATACCCCCGACCATATCAAACAAGCTGCCAAGCTGGCTATCGACGAGAACTACTCGAAATACTCGCCGGTTCCCGGCTATCCCGACCTGCGCCAGGCCATAGCCCGCAAGCTGGAACGTGAGAACCATCTGCACTACCAGCCCTCAGAAATCCTGGTGTCGAACGGTGCCAAGCAGAGTGTGTGCAACACGGTGATGGCATTGGTCAACCCAGGCGACGAGGTGATTATTCCCACGCCCTACTGGGTGAGCTACCCACAGATGGTGCTGCTGGCAGGTGGAAAGCCCGTCTTTGTAGAGGCCGGTTTCCATCAGAATTTCAAGATGACTCCAGCACAGCTGGAGGCTGCCATCACGCCGAAGACGCGCCTGCTCATCCTCTGTTCTCCCAGCAATCCTACGGGTAGCGTATACAACAAGGAGGAACTGCAGGGACTGGCCAATGTCGTTCTTGCCCACGACGACCTCTTCGTGCTGGCCGACGAGATTTATGAACACATCAACTACGTGGGGCGTCATGAGTCGATAGCACAGTTCCCAGGCATGAAGGAGCGCGCCATCATCGTCAATGGTGTCTCGAAAGCATACGCTATGACGGGCTGGCGCATCGGCTACATCGCTGCTCCGGAGTGGATTGTCAAGGGATGCAACAAACTGCAGGGACAGTACACCAGCGGCCCGTGCTCCGTCAGCCAGAAGGCTGCCGAGTATGCCTATACCGCCAGCCAGCAGTGTGTCGAGGATATGCGCCAAGCCTTTGAGCGCCGTCGCGACCTCATCGTCAAGCTGGCCAAGGAGATTCCCGGACTGGAGGTAAACGTACCCGAAGGAGCCTTCTATCTCTTCCCCAAGTGCAGCAGCTTCTACGGCAAGACGGCTCCTGACGGTTCCGTCATCAACAACAGCACTGATCTGGCACTCTATCTCCTGGAACAGGGACATGTGGCAACGGTGGGTGGCGATGCCTTCGGTGATCCGGATTGCTTCCGCATGAGCTATGCCACCAGCGACGAAAATATTGTCGAAGCAATGCGCAGAATTAAGGACGCTTTGGCCGTTCTTCAATAAAAATTGAGAAATATCAAGTTAAAAGTTCTTAATTAGGGCGTTAGTACGTCTGAAATAGTTATCTTTGCCGAAAGATACAAAGAGAAACATATTATATTTAACTCATTTAATAACTAAAAAATTAAAAAATTACATTATGGCAACTACACAAAAGGCTGCAGCCCCAGCCAAAAAAAATTCGGGCTTTGGTGGTGTTAAAGCAGCATGGGTCATCCTCTTGGTTTGCGCTGTCGCAGGTTATTCTGTATGGTATTTTGTAATGGGTAACCCCGACAACTTCATCGGTGGCGACCGCAGCGGACATCCCGCCAACCTGCTTGGTACAGTGTATAAGGGAGGTTTCGTGGTAGGTCTGATCCTTACCCTTCTGTTCACCGTTATCTGCCTCGGTATCGAGCGCTTCCTCGCTATCAAGTCTGCTTCTGGTAAGATGAACCTGGCTAAGTTCACTGCTCAAGTGAAGGATGCCATCAAGGCTCAGAAGTTTGATGAGGCCAAGGCTCTGTGCAACAAGATGCAGGGTTCTGTAGCCAATGTGGTGCTGGCTTCTATCAACATGTACCAGACCGTTGAGAACGACGACCACCTGAAGAAGGCTGCCAAGATTGCCAAGATCCAGCAGGCTCACGAGGAGGCTACCCAGCTGGAGATGCCTACCCTTCAGATGAACATGCCTATGGTTGCTACCATCGTATCTCTGGGTACCCTGACCGCTCTGTTCGGTACTGTGCTCGGTATGATCGGATCATTCCAGGCTCTGTCTGCTGGTGGTGGTGCTGACTCTATGGCTCTGTCTGCCGGTATTTCTGAGGCCCTTGTGAACACGGCATCTGGCATTTTGACCTCTTGGGTTGCTACCGTTGTCTACAACTTCTTCTCAAACAAGATCGACAAGCTGACTTACGCTCTCGACGAGATTGGTTTCACTATCGCAGCTACATACGATTCTAACCACAACGAGGCTTAATCTTTAGTTCCATTTCAAAAACCTTAAAACCCGTTTTAGAATGGCTAAAGTTAAGATACAGAAAAAAGACATCTGGATTGACATGACGCCTATGTCAGACGTGATGACGCTGCTTCTGTGCTTCTTTATGTTGACATCAACATTCCTGACGCCAGAACCGCTGAAAGTCAATGCGCCTAACTCGGTGTCCGAGGTCAAGGTTCCGGAGAGTGATGTCTTGAACATTCTGGTCAGTCCGGAAGGCAAGATATTCCTCGGTACGGAAAACAAGAACCACATGAGGGCCATGCTCGACGCGATGACGGACAAGTTCCAGATCACGCTGAACGGCACCCAGCAGAAGCACTTCCTTGAAGATGCCATGGCTGGTGCTCCCATGAGTCAGCTTGCTGCCTACCTCAGCCTGGAGCCCGAGAAGATGGGCGAGGCTATCCAGACACTCGGCATCCCCACCGACAGTATCGATGGTGGAAAGAGTGAATTCCAGGAGTGGGTTACTGCCGCTCGTGATGCGAATCCCGACATAAAGATTGCCATCAAGTGTGACGCCAGCACGTCGTACAAGAATGTTAAGGCCCTGATGTCGGAGCTTCAGGACATGAACGAGAACCGTTACCAGTTGATTACTAATCTTAAAACTGCATCGGAGGAATAAGCTATGGCAAAAAAGAATCTAAGTAAGCAGAAAAAGATGGATACCCGCGTGAACTTCACGCCGATGGTAGACATGATGATGCTGTTGATCACGTTCTTCATGCTGTGTACGACTCTGGCAAAGCCCCAGGCTATGCAGTTGACGATGCCCAGTAATGACGAGAACGTCCAGAAGGAAGACAAGTCGGTAACGAAAGCTTCTCACACCATTACCCTTTATCTGGGTGCTGACAACAAGATATGGTACATTGCAGGACTGCCCAACTACGAGGATCCTTCCTGTGTGAAGGAGACCACCTACGGTGCGAAGGGTATCCGCGACGTGCTCATCAAGCACACCACCGAGGAGGGAATCAACCCGGTAGCCAAGATTATGATGGCCAAGAAGGAACTCGATGCCAAGAAGTCGGCCTACAACAGCAAGATGACTGACGAACAGTATCAGGCAGAGCTGTCGAAGCTCAAGAAGGGCCAGCTGCCCAGCGGCGAGACCGTTCCCACGATGACCGTCATCATCCGTCCGTTGGAGACCGCTACCTACGAGAACATGGTGTCAGCTCTTGACGAGATGCTCATCTGCAGTATTGATAAGTATGTCATTGACAAGATTGGCCCCGAGGATCAGGAACTGATCACGAAGGCTGGTGTAAAGTAGTCAGTGCTAACCTCTAAACGTAAACGAACTATGTCAAGAATAGATCTTATAGACAATAAATGGGTTGACCTCGTATTTGAGGGCAAGAACCAAGCTTACGGTGCTTATCAACTGCGTAAGGGTACAGGTACACGTAACCTGAAGGCTCTGATAGCCATGTTTATCGGCTTTGCCATCATTGCTGCTATCGTTATCGCAAAGGTCCAGATTGAGAACGCTATCGCACGTAATGTTGCGGTAGAGGCCGATGTGGAACTCTCGAAGCTCGCCGAGAAGAAAGAAGCCAAGGTCGAGAAGAAAGAGACACCGAAAGTTGAGAAGATTGAAGTAGAAAAGGTTAAGAGCTCTGTGAAGTTCACCGCTCCTGAAATCAAGAAGGACGATGAAGTGAAGCCGGAAGAGGAGCTGAAGTCGCAGGAAGACCTGAGCAAGACCAACACCGCCATTGGTGCTTTCGACGTAAAAGGTAACGACGAGAACGCCGGTGAGGTGCTGAAGGCAAAGGAAGTCATTGCACAGCCCGAGCCTCCCAAGGAGGAAGAGACGAAGGTATTCGATGTCGTAGAGCAGATGCCTTCGTTCCCCGGCGGTCCCAGCGCACTGATGCAGTACCTGGCCAGCAACATCAAGTACCCGGTAGTAGCCGAGGAAAATGGTGTCCAGGGTCGTGTTATCGTAACCTTCGTGGTTGAGAAGGACGGTTCTATCACCGACGTTCGCGTGGTGAAGAGCGTAGACCCGTCACTCGACAAGGAGGCCCAGCGCGTGGTGAAGAGCATGCCGAAGTGGATTCCCGGTAAGCAGAACGGTTCTGCCGTCCGTGTGAAGTACACCGTGCCTGTAACCTTCCGTCTACAGTAATTATTGATTCATCCGAAAAATGAATAGACACTCATCCAAATATATCATTGGATTAACACTTCTTTTAGGCTTGTTCCTCTCATGTGGGAACAAGCCTAAAAATACAAAAGCAGAGCAGGAATACAGGGCTGCTGCACGCTACTTCGTGGCCGACGAGAGCTTCAGCCCCATTCTCGACGAAGCCCTGCAGGTGTTCTGCTACCAGAACATCCTCGACACCCTTGAGGCCAGCTATACCAACGAACAGGAGGCCATCAGCAAGCTGATGCACCTCAAGACGTGGCTTGCCTTTACCTCGCGCGATCTGACGGAGAAGGAGAAGCAGAACCTCAGAGACCGCAAATACATGCCCAGGACTATTCCCATCGCCTACGACGGGCTGGCCCTTATCGTCAACAATGCCAATCCCGACACCTGCATCACCGTCAAGGACTTTGCACGTATCCTCAAGGGTGAGCTGGTGAAATGGAGCGACTTGTATCCCACATCGAAGCTCGGCACCATTGATGTCGCATTCGACAATCCCCTGTCAAGCACTATCCGCTGGTGCGTAGACTCCATCCTCGGCGGTCAGGAAATGAAGGCACCCAACATCGGTGCAGTGAACACCAGTGCCGCCGTCATCGACTATGTCGAGAAGCATCCCAATGCCCTTGGCATCATCGGCAGCAACTGGCTCAACGACAGCCGCGACACTACTAATGTCACATTCAAGAAGAACATCACCGTTATGAAGGTCAGCCGTATGGACTCTGCCACCGTAGAGAACAGCTGGCGGCCCTATCAATACTATCTATACAACGGCAACTATCCACTCATCCGCACCATCTACGCCCTGCTCAACGAGCCGCGTGGCGGACTGCCCTCCGGATTTGCCCACTTCTGCAGACTGCCCAAAGGCCAGCTACTCATCCAGAAGTCTGGCCTGCTACCTATCCAGGCAGCGATGAACCATCGTGAAGTAATTGTCAATAAAGAATAAAAAGATTAACTTTTCCGCTTCTGAAACGTCCTACTATCAGATGCGGTAAGCATACCAAATATCAGAGAGAACAAGAACAGTAACGTATAACAAAAAACCAAAGAATTATGAAAGCAATCAAATATCTATTCATCGCAGCGCTGATGACAGGATTCGGCACTGCCGCACAGGCACAGGACGGCACAAAGGCCGACCAGGATGCCATCAAGAGTCTTATCAGTAGCAAACCCGCCGATTACGACAAGCAGGTAGGCAACTTCCTGAAGAAGAACAAGAAGAACGTTGAGAACCTGCTCTTCTTCGGACGTGAGTTCATTTCCGTCAAGGACACTGCCAACGCCCATAAGGCTGCTGAGGCAGCCCTGGCAGCCACAAAGAACAAGTGTGCTCCTGCCTTCATCCTTCTCGGCGACATCGAGGCTATTGGCGACAATGGCGGTCAGGCAGCAGCCTACTACGACCAGGCCATCTATGCCGACCCCAAGAATCCCGATGCCTACTACAAGTATGCCAACGTTTATCGTAAGATCAGTCCCCGCGAGGCTGTTGCCAAGTTGAATGAGCTGCGCCAGCAGCGTCCTGACGTGGCTGTCGATGCCCTTGCCGGCCGTATCTACTACATGTCCAACGAGTTCGACAAGGCTCTTGACGCCTATGAGAAGGCCGACATGAACCAGATGGAAGAGCGCGACCTGAGCGACTATGCCATGACCGCTTTCTTCAAGCAGAAGTACGACAAGGCCCTGCAGATTGCCAAGTTCGGTCTCTCCAAGAAGCCGCGTCATGCTGCCTTCAACCGTCTGGCCTTCTTCAACAGCACCGAGCTGAAGAAGTGGGACGATGCCCTGATGTATGCCGATGCCCTCTTCAACAAGTCCGACTCTGCCAAGTTCTCCTACTACGACTATACCTACTATGGCAACGCCCTCAGTGGTGCCAACCAGCCTGACAAGGCCATCGAGATGTATGAGCTGGCCCTTAAGCAGGAGGATATGGACAATAAGGCCAAGCGTGCCGGTGTCATCAAGCAGCTCTCCGAAGCCTACAAGAACCGTGAGGACTTCCCCAATGCCATCAAGCACTACGAGGACTACCTGACCAATGTCGAGAAGGCCACTGCCACCGACCTTGCCGCTCTGGCCCAGCTGCACATCCAGCATGCCAACAAGAACGAGGATGCTGAAGCCAAGAAGGCTGCCTTCCTCCGTGCCGACAAGACCTACGAAGACCTGGAGGCCAAGTACGAGAATGCTGCCGAGTATGCCACCTTTATGCGTGCCCGTGTCAATTCGTACATGGATCCTGACCAGAAGCTCGGCCTTGCCAAGCCCTTCTACGAGAAGCTTGACGTGCTCATCGGTTCGAAGCCCGACAAGGACAACACCGACAAGGTGCGCCTCACCGAGAGCTACCGCTACCTCATCTCCTACTACTTCGTCATCCAGGACGACAAGGAGCTTGCCAAGGAGTATGCCCAGAAGCTGATCAGCATCGATCCTGAGAACGCCATTGCCAAGCAGGTGCTCGGCATGGAGTAATCCCATTAGTCATATATACTGCGCGGTTGGGACAAATTCCTTGTTTGTCCCAACCGCGTTTTAGAAATACCGCATGAGCAAGCAAAAGATGGAGCAGGTGAAGGTGATTGCCTTCGATGCCGATGATACGCTATGGGACTGTCAGTCGTGGTTCGACGATGTAGAACGCCGCTGCTGTGGCTTGCTCAGCCCGTGGGCTACTGCCCGTGAGGTGAGCGAGGGACTATTTGCCACTGAGCGTGCCAACCTGCCACTGACGGGCTATGGCACGAAGGCCTTTACGCTGTCGTTGATTGAGAATGCGGTACGGGTGACGCATGGTGCCATTACGGGCGACATCGTGGCACGTCTGCTGTCGATGGGTAGGGAACTGCTGCTGTTCCCCACTACACCGTTGCCCGAGGTTGGCGAGACGCTTGGCCGTCTGGCTGACATGCGGCGCTACCGGCTGGTGGTGTTTACGAAGGGGGAATTGTTAGACCAAGAGAACAAACTGCACCGTTCAGGGCTGGAGCAGTATTTCTCACACATGGAGACCGTCTCTAACAAGACGGTGACGGAATACCTCCAGTTGTGTGAGAATCTGGACGTGGCTCCAGAGGAGACGGTGATGGTGGGCAATTCCTTCCGCTCCGATATAGCCCCAGCACTTGAGGCTGGGGCTTGGGCCGTCCATATTCCTTTCCATGTGGTATGGGAACTGGAGAAATCGGAAGAATTTCCCCATGAGCGCCTGTTCAAGATCAGCCGTTTCGGTGAACTGCTCGATCTCCTCTGACGCATGGGTACTCGGAGCAGAGGGCTACATCTTCGAGATGATGCCCATCTGTGTGCCACGGAGAAACTCGATGACGTGGCGGATGAAGGGGCCGTCGGGCACCTGCTCCTCTATCTGGTTGACGGCATCAAACAAGGATGTCTGACCCATGAATACCAGACGATAGGCGTTGGCAATGTGCTTCAGCGTCTTCTCGTCGACACCGTGCTGGCGGGCCACCTGCATGTTGACGCCCCCATACTCACAGCGTTTGGTGCAGATGATGTAGGGTGGCACATCCTTCGAGAAGGTGGTACCAGCCTGTATCATCGAACCCTTTCCTACGCGCGTCTTGGCATTCTCGATGACGCTTGATGAGAAGATGACACCATCCTCTATCTCGCAGTCGCCAGCTATCTTCGTACCATAACCGAAGACGCAGCGGTTGCCCACCTTCGTGTCGTGCGAGATGTGGGCACCCTCCATCAGGAAGTTGTCGTTGCCAATCACTGTCTGGCAGCCACGATGGGTGGCCCGGTTGATGACCACGTTCTCGCGGATGATGTTGTTGTCGCCGATGACACATTCCGACTTCTCACCACGGAATTCGAAATCCTGCGGCAGGGCAGCGATGACAGCACCTTGGTGTACCTTGTTATTGTTGCCCATGCGTGTGCCGTCGAGGATACTGACGAAGGGGAAGATGATACAGTTGTCGCCAATCACCACGTCGCCCTCGATATATACGAAGGGGAATATCTTACAGTTGTTGCCGATTTTCGCTCTGGGGTCTATCTCAGCCTTTGGGGATATTTCGCTTGCCATTTTTCTATTTTTTTTATTAGTAATTCGTAATGAGTAATCATCATTTCCAATTACTCATTACTCATTAAATGATTACTTACCGCCGCCGCCAAGGGCCTGATAGAGACTCACTACCGACTGCATCTTGCTGAAGTCGTCGGCCACCTTGTTCAGACGTGCAGAGAGCAACTGCGTCTCGGCGGTCAGCACCTCCAGGTAGGAAGAACCGCTGCTCTGGTAGAGGGCGCGTGTGTCTTCCACATTCTTCTGCAACACAGCGATGCGCTGTTCCTCCAGTTTCGAGTTAGCGTCGTAGCTGTTGTAGTTGACGAGGGCATTGCTCACCTCGTTGCCTGCCGCGAGGATGGCGTTCTGCCAGCTGTTGAAGGCCTGCTCGTATGCGAGCTTGCTCACCTTCAAGTTGGCCACCAATGCACCACGCTGGAAGAGGGGTTGCGTCAGCGTTCCGAAGAGCGTCGTAATCCACTTGGCGGGATTCAGCGCGCCGCCAGAGTTGCTGAGGGCTGCCGAGGCACCTATCGTGATGTTGGGATAGAACTGCGAGCGTGCCGTCTGTATGTCATGGAAGCAGGCTGCGAGGTTCATCTCCGCGTTGTGTACGTCAGGACGGTTCTTGAGCAGGGCCACACCTACTCCTGTAGCAAACTCCGTAGGCAGCGACTGTGCCTCCAGCGTCGAGCGTGCCACCTGGTGTCCGGCCTGTCCGGTGAGCAGGCAGAGGGCGTTCTCCGTAGAGCGTATCTGTCGGCGCATGTCGTTGGCCTGTGTCAGCATGTTCAGGTAGCTTGCCTCTGCACTCTGCACGCTGGTAGAGCGCATGCGTCCCAGGTTATACTGCAGCTGCATCATCTCCCACGTTTCCTTGGCCATCTGGCTCATCGTCTGCACGATTTCCAGCTGCCGGTCGAGCATCAGCAAGGTATAGTAGCTGTTGGCGATGCCACTGATGACCTGTGCGCGGACGGCCATCTGGTAGTCCTTGTATCCCAGCAGCTTCATCTGTGTGCTGCGCTTCTGCGACAGGATGTTGCCAAAGAGGTCGATAGTCCAGCTGGCCGATACGGGCAGCGAGTACGACCTGGTGGTCGTCGACGGACTGGTATGCTGCGTGGTGATGCTTCCCATAGGTGAATTGCCCCCTCCTATGGTGAGGGCTGGCAGGAAGGCCAGCTTGGCTGCCTTCAGCATGGTTTCATACATCTGCACAGTCAGCATGGCGTTCTGCAGGTTGGCATTGTTCTTCAGTCCCTGCTCTATGAGTTCCTGCAGCTGCGGGTCGGTAAACACCTGCCTCCAGGGCATGTTGCCAAACGAGGCAGTGTCCTGTACTGCCAGCGTGTCTACGTCCGACACGGCATCTCGTATCAGTCCCTTGGTGTCTACGTCGGGACGTTCGTATTTGTTGTATAGGCCGCAGCTGCTCACGAGCAACGTAGCGGCAGCAAAAATCAATATCTTTTTCATAGCTTCTTATTCCTCTAATTTGTAGTCTACCGGACGATGTGCATATTGGGCTATTTCCGTTGCCACATCAGGATTCTCCTCTTCTCCCTCGAACTTCAGGGGCGATATCTTCTCCTGCAGCTTTTGGAAGATGACGAAGAGCCCTGGCACGACGATAATCTGGAACAGCGTACCGAGCAACATACCGCCCACGGCAGCAGCACCCAGCGTCTGGTTACCGTTCTTGCCTACACCTGAGGCGAACATCATGGGCAGCAAACCGATGACCATGGCCAGCGATGTCATCAGAATCGGGCGCAGACGTGCTGCAGCACCCAGTATGGCCGACCACGAGATGGCCATACCCGTATGGCGTCGCTCCAGTGCGAACTGCACAATCAGGATGGCGTTCTTGGCCAGCAGACCAATCAGCATGATGAGCGATATCTGCATATAGATGTCGTTGGCGTGTCCGAACATCATGGTGAAGAGGAAACAGCCTGCCAGTCCGAAGGGTACGGAGAGTACCACGGCCAGCGGCAGGATGTACGACTCGTACTGTGCCGACAGGATGAGGTAGATGAAGATGAAGCACAGCAGGAAGATGATGGCCGTGGTGTTCGATGCCTTGGCCTCCTCACGTGTCAGTCCGGAATAGTCGTAGGTGTATCCCGTTGGCAGCACCTCGTTGGCCACCTCCTGGCATGCCTTCAGGGCCTCACCAGTAGAATAGCCGTTGGCCACCGTTGCCGTCACGTTGATGGACGTGAAGAGGTTGAAGCGGTTGATATTCAGCGGGCCGTACACGCGCTCCAGTCTGCAGAACTCCTGTGCGGGAGCCATGCCGCCTGGCGTGCGGACGTAGATGCTGTTCAACGACTCCGGTGTCATGCGTGTCTCAGGCGAGCCTTGTACCATGACGCGGTAGAGCTTGCCGTAGCTGTTGAAGTTCGAGGCATACAGTCCACCATAGTATCCCTGCAGCGTGGTGAGCACCAGGTTGGGCGAGATGCCTGCCTGCTTACACTTGGCCACGTCCACATGTACCATGTATTGCGGATAGTTGGGGTTGTACGATGTCATGGCCGTCTGGAACTCCGGTCGCTTGTTCAGTTCTGCCAGGTAGTCCTTTACGATGCCGAAGAATCTGTTCAGGTCGCCACCGGTACGGTCCTGCATCACCAGCGACACACCCGAGTTGGCCGAGAAGCCAGGAATCATGGGCGGTGCGAAGGCCAGTATCTGTGCATCCTTGATGTGTGCTGTCTTGAGGAATATCTGTGCGATGACACCCGTCGACTCGTAGGGGTTCAGGAAGAAACGGTAGATGCCGTCGCCCTGCCACAGTCCGCTGAGTTTCCAGAAGAATCCCTTCTGTCGCTCCTCAAACGATTTCAGCTTGATGATGAAGGTTGCCTGGTCGCTACCGGCACCGGCTATGAAGTTGTATCCCTGCACCTGCTCACGGTTCTTGATGGCGGGGTCGGCAGCCAATATGCTGTCTACCTGTGCCACCACCTCCTTGGTGCGTGCCTCCGATGTGGCGGGCGGCATGGAGATGGTACAGAAGATAGTACCCGTATCCTCGTCAGGCACCAGTCCCGTCTTCGTAAATGAGAAGGTGGCCACCAGTGCCACGATGGCCAGTATGACCGTTGTCAGCACGGGAATGGGTTTCTTCACGAGTTTCTCTATGTTTCCCTTGTACTTGCTCAATATCTTGTCGTAGGCGGCATTGAACGAGGCGTGGAACCGGTCTACCATCGACATTTTCTTCTCGTGTCCGTCCTTGTCGTGCGGTTTCAGGAAGATGGCACACAGTGCCGGCGACAGTGTCAGTGCGTTCAGTGCCGAGATGAAGATGGATACGGCCATCGTCACACCAAACTCACGATAGAATGTACCCGACGTGCCGCCGATGAACGACACGGGCACGAACACCGATGCCATCACCAGTGTAATGGAGATGATGGCTCCCGAAATCTCGTTCATGGCATCGATGGATGCCGTCAGTGCCGACTTGTATCCCTGGTCTAGCTTGGCATGCACGGCTTCTACCACCACAATGGCATCGTCCACCACGATGGCGATGGCCAGCAGCAGGGCCGACAGCGTCAGCAGGTTGATGGAGAATCCCATCAGGTTCAGGAAGAAGAAGGTACCCACCAGCGACACTGGTACGGCAATCAGCGGGATGAGCGTCGAGCGCCAGTCTTGCAGGAAGATATAAATCACGATGAACACCAGTACCAGTGTGAAGACCAGCGTGAACACCACCTCCTCGATGGCGGCATACAGGAATTCCGTCACGTCATAGTTGATCTTCACCTCCATGCCTGGTGGCATCAGTGCTTTCTGCGATTCCAGCTCTGCCTTCACCTGCTTGGCAATCTCGTTGGCGTTTGATCCGGCCACCTGCTGCACCATGGTCAGAATCGAGGGCAAGCCGTTGTTGTGCATCGACACCGAGTAGCCTTCACCGCCCAGTTCGATACGTGCCACGTCCTTCAGCTTCAGTGTCTGTCCGTTGTCATCGTTCTTGATGATGATATTTCCAAACTCCTCTGCCGACTTGAATCGCCCGGTATAGCGCATGGCATATTCGTAGGCCACCTTCGACTGTTCACCGAACTTACCGGGGGCCGCCTCGATGTTTTGTTCTGCCAGTGCTGCGGAAATGTCGCTGGGCATCAGGTCGTGCTGCTTCAGCACGTCGGGTTTCAGCCATATACGCATGGCGTAGGTCTTCGAGCTAAAGCTCGATGCGTCGCCCACACCCTCGATACGCTTCAGTGCCGGTATGAGGTTGATGGCGTTATAGTTCGTCAGGAACTCGTCATCATAGCGTCCGTCGCTGGTCAGCGAGTACATGATGACCTGCGACGACTGTCGCTTCACCACTCTCACACCAATCTGGTTCACCTCTGCGGGCAGCAGAGCGGTGGCCTGCGACACACGGTTCTGTACGTTCACGGCGCACATATCCGGGTCGATGCCCTGTCTGAACATCACCTGTATCATGGCCGACCCTGGCGATGCCGTCGAGGTGATGTAGTCCATTCCCTCCACGCCGTTGATGCTTTCCTCCAACGGAGTCACCACGGCATTCTTCACCGTCTCTGCATCAGCACCCGGATAGCTGGTAATCACCATGATGTTGGGTGGTGCGATGTTGGGGTACTGCTCAATGGGCAGCGACACCAGTCCTATGAAGCCCAGCAGCACGATGACGATGGAGATCACCGTCGAGAGCACTGGGCGTTTGATAAAGTTTGTAAATGTCATATTCGTCTGTTCAATTAGTAATTAGTGATGAATTACTAATTACTCATTACTAATTATTTTTTCATTGCTCCGACAATATCCCCGGCCGTCATGGCCTTGGCCTGCTCCTTGATTTTCTGCTCGTAGCGTTCGGGAGTGATGGGTACAATCTCCATGCCGTCGCTCAGCTTGGTGATGCCGTTGGTCACGTACTTTTCGCCCGCCTTCAGACCGTCGGTCACCACGTAGTTATTGCCGTCGTTTTGTGGGTCTACCTTGATTTCTGCATACTTCACCTTGTTGCCGTCGCCCAGCACGTAGATGAATTTCTTGTTCTGCACCTCTGAGACGGCAGACATCGGTATCACGATGGCCGATGCGTTGGTGTGGGGGATGATAATGGTGCCCGAAGCACCGCTCTTCAGCATCTTCTCGGGGTTGCTGAAGGTGGCTATCAGCTGCACGCTGCCTGTGGCGGCATCTATCACGCCGCTCATCTTCGTCACCTTGCCCTCATGACCGTAGAGGTTGCCGTCGGCCAGCTGCAGCTTCACGGCAGGCAGGCTCTGCAGCCCTTCTTTCGAGAGCAACATGGCATCCTTCTCCGTCACCGAGAAGTAGGCCTCCATGGCTGAGATGTTCGACACGTTGGTCAGCACGTTCGACGAGTTCACCAGCGCACCCTTCTTGAAGGGCAGCGTGCCCACTACGCCAGCTGCCGGACTCTTCACGTAGCAGTAGCTCAGCGTCTCCTTGGCGGATGCCAGCGCGGCCTGTGCCTGTGCCAGCTGTGCCTTGGCGCTCTCCAGCGCGTTGGCCGATGTCTGAAGCTCATAGTCGCCAATCACCCTGTTGGCGTGCAGCTTCTGCGTGTTGTCGTAGGTCAGCTGTGCCGTGTTCACCTGCTGCTGTGCAGTATTCACGGCAGCCTGCGACTGGCGCACGGCAGCCTGGTAGGTCTCGTTGTCTATCACGAAGAGCACCTGCCCTGCGCCTACCGTCTGACCCTCCTTGACATTGATCTGTGTAATGAATCCCGTCACCTTCGGCCGTATTTCTACATCCTGTACACCCTTGATGGTAGCGGGATAGGTGGTTTGCATGTCGGCACTCGACGTTCCCACGGTCGTTACCGGGAACTCGTTGTCACCAAAGTTGGGACGGCCTCCGCCGCCACAAGAAACCAGCGTTGCAGCAATCGCTGCAAGCATCATCATTTTTTTCATTTTCATACCTATTTAAAAATTATATTCGAATATACTTGCTCCTGAAAACTCGAACGTGCGGTTTCAGTTTTTCGAGATGCAAAGTTACGAATAATTGTTGATACCTATTATATAGGTACCACATATTTAACATACTTTATGCCGCACCTAAAAAAAAAGTAACTGAAAATTTGGAACTTTAAGATTCATTTTGTATCTTTGCACTGATTTCTAACCTAAAAAAGTTTTTATTATGAAAAAAATCACTAGTGTATGCAAAAGCCTGGCCATAGGCTTGATGGGCGTCGCCTTCTTTGCCGCCTGTTCCAATCCCGACAACCCCTCTAACGAACCCGTTGTCGTAGTACCCAACGTTCCCGGCATTCCCTCTGACGACAGTGCCACCCCCAACCCTGTGGTGCTTCCCGAGGAGCTGAACACCGTGCTTCCCAATTTCAACTACTCTGTAGACCGTGAGAACGGCTTCTTTGTCATCCGCTTCGACATGAACGGCATCCAGGATCCCAACAATCCCAGCGAATGGGTGCGCCTGTACGGTCCTGGCGACAGCCAGCAGAACGTATGGCTTGAGGTCGACGACAAGCCCAAGGGCTTCTCTATCTACAACACCATCGACGGCACGTCGCAGGAGCAGGCTCCCGTCGACCTCGTATTCCTTGTTGACAACTCCAGCAGTATGAGCGAGGAGGCCAACGCCATTGCCCGCGACATCATCGAGTGGTCCAAGGAGCTTTCCAAGACCCTTGACGTACGTTTCGGCTGCGTAGGCTATGGCGGCTTCGTCAGCGGAGCCATCAACCTCACCACCGCTGAGAAGATGGAGGAGTGGCTCAACAAGTCCACCGGCATCATGCGCACCCGCGACTTTGCCGACGAGACTCCCGAGAAGGCTCAGGCCCTCAAGGATGCTGCTGCCACCGACGAGTACCGCGTGGTCAGCACCTACTACTCTTACGAGCGTCGCTACGACCCCGACTATGAAGAGTGCGGCGTGGTGGCCCTCCGCTTTGCCAACGACAAGTTCAGCTTCCGTACCGGAGCCAACCGCATTTATGTCAACCTCACCGACGAGCCCAACCAGCCCAACGGCAAGGATGCAGAGTTCAGCACCAAGTGGGTCAAGGAGAACTGGACCTCTACCATGGGTACCATCCACACCGTCTGGACGCGCAGCGCCTACGACAAGCCTGAGGACAATGTCGACCGCGACTATCCGTGGGATCTCTCTTTCTACACCGGCGGCACCATCCTCTGCACCAGCAGCAGCTTCCGCGACTCTAACGGTAATGATGTCCGTCTGAGCGACCTGCCCGTCTCCTCTGCCATCATGAACTCTTACGTCATCAAGTTCACCAACATCGAGGAGATTTTCGACGGCAACGAGCACAAGATCAAGATCACCGTCAAGTCTGTCGGTTCCGACGGCAGTGTCGTGGCCGAGAAGGTGTTCTACATCAAATTCGAGCAGTAACCTAAAAGCGGCACAAGGGGGTGAGCGTTACTCCCCTTGTGTACTTTATGTCAGGTATTTTTCCGCAGCACCCCTGTTGGCAGGTGCTGCGGATTTTCAATCATCGCAAGAACTCTGAGCACACGGGGTCTATCCCTCTGTTTCATAGCACACAGGGTCTCTCTGTGTCAAAAGGATTGGGATTTTTTCTGTCTTTACGCAAAAACAGTTCGCAAAATTTGCGAATATTCAAGATAATTACTATCTTTGCACCCAAAGTTGCAGGAATATGGAGATAAAGTTTGAAAAGGATTTGCAACATCACGGAATTGTCGAATCATTATAAAAAATAAGGAGGTATAAGCGTATGGGAAATTTAGGTTACGGAGCATTTGCAACCCATCCGGGTGAGGTGCTGAAAGATGAAATAGAGGAGCGTGGCATCAGTCAGCGGCAGTTGGCCGACTCGATGGGGTTGACTTACTCTGTAGTGAATGAGATTCTGAATGGTCGCAGACCACTGACAGCCAAGACGGCCTTGATGTTCGAGGCGGCACTTGACGTGCCTGCCGACTCGCTGATGTATCTGCAGACGAAATACAACATGCAGACTGCCCGCAAGGACTCGTCGCTATTCGACATGTTGAAAGAGATAAGGAAAATTGCTGCGGTGTTTTAATTTGCTCACGAGGGGACTGCTCACACGGTCTCTGTGTCACAGGGATACTTTTCTATTTGCTGTCGTTTGCTCCTGGTAAATGATAGGTTTACGAGGGGTAAATGATAGAGATACTTTTTTATTTGATAGTTTTTCTACTGATTTCCGTAGCACACGGGGGCTGTTCCTCTGTGTCACAAATGATGGTGTTGCAGTTTCCTCTTTACGTAAACAGCGCGAAGGTTTACGGAAAATATTCTGTTATTTCTTTGGCAATTACAAAAATATTGCCTAATTTTGCATCCGACTAGTGTCGAATGCGAGTGTGCTTACGCTCGAAAGACTAGAATGCGTTCTGTCTTTGCTCGCTCTGTCGCACACTTGTCAGCCGTGTTCCCTTATGGGGGCGCACTGCGCCATGTGGATTTTCGCAATCCAAGAGGCGTAAACAGGGGATTCAAAGTCCCCAGACATTGTTGAAAATGAAGCGTTGTGCTTCGATCTTGTAGTTCGAAATCTGGTAAATTTCAAAAAGTAAACAAGACGGAGGTAACAACGGTTCACGCTGTATGGCGTGGGCTGATTGTATCTATTTCTTTTTACTTCGGTTTACCAGAGCCGCGAACTAGAGATGTGGAGCCAACAGTGCCACGCTTCTTTCGTATACACATAATGTACGCGTGGGGGAAAGTGGGCGCAACCTAAAGAGACGAATCACATTATAACAATAATAACTTTTTAAAACTAACAACATTATGAAAAGAACAAGTTTACTTAAAATGTTGCTTCTGCTATGCGCCCTCGTAGCAGGAGGTCAGAGTGTGTGGGCAGATGATGAAACATTAAGTTTTATTTTCAACAACGCAGATGAAAGGGCCAAAATCACATTGGTAAAAGCTGGAACTTCAAGCACTGGTGGTGACATGGAATTCCGACAGGGGTATTTCAGGTTGACTTCAGCAAAAGGCTATTGCGACCTATCGAAGTCTTCAAATATGAATATTTATTCTGGTGGAACATTAACTGTCGGCTTTATTGATGGTGTTGATGGTTATATTAAGTCAGTTAAAGTTACTTATCCTAATTGCTATCCATTTGGCACACCTGCAGGTTGGTCTGCTACATCAGATCAAAGCAGTTGGAGTGCAACATCAAAAATGACTTCGGGAAAATATATAAAATATTCAACTGAAGCTACCAATATCTCGTCAGTGGATTTGACAAACAGTGCTACCGGCAAGACTAATCCTCAAAGAATAGAGATTACTTATGTTGTGAATAAAGTTCCTGCCGCTTTTGGTGAAGCCAAAACCATGATTTCATTCAGTGATTCTAAGCATGCTCTTGACTTTACTGATGCCAATCGCCCCGCTGGCTTGAAGGCTTATCAGGTAACAGCTGCTGATGGCACATCTGTTACGCTGACAGAAGTTACATCTGCTGTGGCAAAGAACACAGGTTTGATTCTGACTGGTACAGCAGAAACAACTTACAGCATCCCCGTTGTTGCCTCTGGTACTGACATCAGCGCTACAAACTTGCTCGTTGCTACAGATGGTACATCGACTGTTTCTAGCGCAGCAGTATTGAGTGGTGGAGCATTCCATCCGCTGACCTCTGGTGTTATCGCTGCTGGTAAGGCTTATCTGCCATACGCCAATATCACAGGTGGTGATCCATTTGCTGGTGGTGCTCCTGCACTCAGCATCGTATTCGGTGGTTCAGAGACAACTGGCATTAATTCAATTGAGAATGGACAATTGACAATTGACAATTCTGTCTACGACCTGCAGGGTCGCCGTGTGGCTCAGCCTAAGAAGGGACTGTATATCGTGAATGGTAAAAAAGTGATTGTTAAATAATTCATGAGTAATTCGTGGATAATTAATGGTAATTCATGTTCAAAAAAAGATAAAGATATGAAAAAGACATATATCAATCCAGAAATGGGTATTGTTAAAATTCAGACCCAACAAATGATTGCCACATCATCAGTAGGCTACAATAGCACTCCGGTCGGTGCTGGTCAAGTTGACTCCCGCCATCTTGACGACTTCGACTGGTAATAAATATCAGATAAGAGTATGCAGAAGTTTCTTTTGTATACTTAGTTTTGTTTGTTAATTAAAGCACAATACAGGGGCACAAAACACGGCACCGCGAGGTGCGCAGGCCCCGACAACGAGTTATTTAATTAGTAAAACTTATGATCTGGAGGCTCTGGCACGTGAGTGCCGGAGCCTTTTTCATGTACACAGCGGAACCGGCCCCTTTGTGTACTTATTTTGGGTGAGCCAAGCATCAAAAAAAAGTTACCCTACACTGCCTACACTAAGCACTGAGTATCAGACACTTGCATACCAGGCACCCTACACTGGAGCCTACACCTGAGCCTACACTAAATTGTGGATGGTGAATGATGTTTCCAAGCCCCAAACGTCCCCAAGATTTTGTTCCATGCGTTGGGATTTTTGTGAGGAGGCCACTCACCAAAATGAGGAGGCCACTCACGGAAATTAGTAGGCCACTCACGGCCGTGAGGAGCCTCTTCACGAGAATAAGTAGGCCACTCACGGAGATAAGTAGGCCAATCACGGAGATAAGTAGGCTACTTATTGGAATGAGTAGCCCACTTATGGAGGTGCTTGTTGAAGAATTTTCCAGTGTAGGCTCAGGTGTAGCCTCCAGTGTAGGGTACCTGGCATGCAAGTGCCTGATACTCAGTGGTCAGTGTAGGCAGTGCTACCTAGCACAGAGAGTTCCCATGTGAGCGTAATCTTAGTTTAGTATCTATCTTGTTAAATTGTGTCTGAGCTTCGTTCATATCGTGAATTTGTATTCGTTATATTTGGTTGTTTCGTTTTTTATCCTTACTTTTGCAGGCGAATAGTAAACCATATCAACATGAATACTGTAACACTATCGCCCACTTCATCTCTCGGCGCAAAGTATTGGTCTGAGTTGAAAGACCTCAGCAACAGCGTGAAACTTGAACTCATTACGCTGTTAAGCAGCTCTGTAGCCAGTTCCGTTTCAGAGCCTTCTGACGAAAAAGGATGGACAAAGAGTTTTGCCGGACGTTGGCAGGACGACAGAACTGCCGAGGAAATTATTGAAGACATACATGCTTCAAGGAATGCGCATATAAAGGAATTTGTGTTATGACTGGATATCTTCTGGATACAAATATCTGTATTTTTGCCATGCGCGACAAGTACGGTGTTAACGAACGGCTTGAAAGTATCAGCCCTCAACAATGCTATGTTGCTGACGTAACGGTGATGGAGTTGCGATTTGGTGCATATAAAAGTGAGAAGAAGGAAGAAAACCTTCGCATTGTCAACGATTTCCTCAGCAAGGTGAAAGTGGTGTCATTTGCTGACACTATTGATGCTTTCTGCCAGGAGAAGCTCAGGCTCCAAAGCCTGGGCACCCCTATAGAGGATTATGACCTCTTCATTGGCTGCGCCGCTAAGGTTGCCGGTCTCACCATGGTGACAGACAACTTTCAGCATCTCGGTCGCATTGAGGATCTGGAAGTTGAAAATTGGATTCAGAGGTAGTATTTCCATGTAAACCTAATTCAGAAGAGTGAAAACAGGAAACCGAACGCTTAAGGTGGTGTATTGCATACCGGCTATGTACCTAGCAGGAGGCATGGAGCGTGTGCTGACGATGAAGGCAAACTATTTTGCCGAGACGTATGGCTACGACGTTACGCTCATCCTGACGGACGGAAAGGACAAACCCCTATTCTACCCCTTGTCGCCGAAGGTGAAGGTGGTCAATCTGGACATTGGTTTCGAGGAGCTGTGGAACAGTTCGTTCGTCAAGAAGGTTATTCTGTATCTGAAGAAACAGCGGCAGTACAGGAAGCTGCTGACGGCAACTCTGATGGAGCTGCGCCCGGACATCACCATCAGCATGCTCCGACGGGAAATCAATTTTATCTGTAAGATAAAGGATGGAAGCTGGAAGATAGGTGAAATCCATATCAACAGGGCACACTACCGGACTTTTGAGGAAGGGGATGCCACTGTTGTCAAGACGCTCTTCTCTAAGTTCTGGATGCATAGCCTGATAGGGAAACTGCGCCAGCTGGACTGCTTTGTGGTGCTGACGGAGACCGACAAGGAGGCATGGCAGGAACTGGACAGGGTGGAAGTGATACCGAACCCGTTGTCTTTCAGCCCGTCGGGATATAGTCCGCTGGTCGAGAAACGGGTAATCGTTGTAGGCCGGTATTGCAGGGAGAAGGGCTACGACCACTTGCTGCAGGCATGGGAAAAGGTACAGCATGCATGTCCCGACTGGCGACTGGATGTGTATGGTGACGGTGAGCGGAAGGCATACGAGCAGTTGATTGACGAGTTGCAGATACACCGGTCGCGCTGCCGTCTTAATGGGCGCGTGGCGGATATTGAGTCGGAATATACGCATAGCAGTGTCGCCGTATGCAGTTCACGGTTCGAAGGCTTTGGCCTGGTGATTATCGAAGCCATGGCCTGCGGCGTGCCTGTGATCTCCTTTGACTGTCCGTGGGGACCGCGCAATATCATCAACGACGGTGTGGACGGCATCCTGGTGGAGAATGGGAATGTACAACTGTTGGCCCAACGACTAATCGAACTGCTGAACCATCCGGAGCGAATCAACCAGATGGGAAGCGTGGCACACGAGAGCGTAAAGCGCTTCGGCATCGACATCGTGGCTGGCAGGTGGAAAAGCCTCTTTGAAACGCTCTTATCAAAAGGCAAATAACAGAAATGGGGCGTTGCTGTTGGCAACGCCCCATTTGATATAGGATTTCAATCGAAATACAGATTTACTCAGCCTTGGCCTCTTCAGCGGCAGCATCCTCTGCAGGAGCAGCCTCTTCGGCTTTCACTTCCTCTGCGGGAGCCTCTGCCTTTGCCTCCTCAGCGGGAACTGCGGCTTCAGCCTTTGCGCCGGAACGGCGTGAGCGGCGAGTCTTCTTCTCAGCCTTCGGAGTCTTCAGCATGTTCTCGTCGAAGTCTACCAACTCGATGAAGCAGATCTCTGCAGCATCACCCTTGCGGAAACCGAGCTTGATGATGCGGGTATAGCCACCGGGACGGTCGCCGACCTTCTGTGCTACGGTGCCGAAGAGTTCCTTAAGAGCCTCTTTGTTCTGCAGGTAGCTGAATACCACACGACGGCTGTTGGTGCTGTCGTCCTTTGAGCGCGTGATAAGCGGCTCTACGTATTTCTTAAGTGCCTTTGCCTTGGCGAGGGTCGTAGTGATTCTTTTGTGCATGATCAGCGAGATGGCCATGTTGGCAAGCATGGCACGGCGGTGGTCAGCAGTACGGCCCAGATGATTGAATTTCTTTCCGTGTCTCATTGTTTTGTTTTCTTCTTTAAGCGGACAATTTCTTAACTCTTAATTCTTAACTCTTAATTAAAGAATTACTCTTTGTCCAGTTTATACTTTGAAATGTCGGTTCCAAACGACAGATTCAGACTCTCGAGCAAATCATCAAGCTCAGTGAGCGATTTCTTACCGAAGTTGCGGAACTTCAGGAGGTCGGTCTTGTTGTACTGCACGAGATCGCCAAGCGTCTCGACGTCGGCAGCCTTCAGACAGTTGAGGGCACGAACCGAGAGGTTCATGTCTACCAACTTGGTCTTCAGCAACTGGCGCATGTGCAGTACTTCCTCATCGAACTCCTGGTTGCCCTCGATATCTGTGTTCTCAAGGGTAATCTTCTCGTCGGAGAAGAGCATAAAGTGATAGATGAGGATCTTTGCGGCCTCTTTCAGGGCATCCTTCGGGTGGATGGAACCGTCCGTGGTGATTTCCAGCACGAGCTTGTCGTAGTCGGTCTTCTGCTCGACACGATAAGGCTCTACGCTGTACTTCACGTTACGGATGGGGGTGTAGATGGAGTCGATGGCCAACACATTGACATCGGTACAGAACTCGCGATTCTCATCGGCGGGAACGTAGCCGCGGCCTTTGTTGATGGTAATATCCATCTGCATCGATGCCTTGGAATCTAAATGACAAATCACCAAATCGGGATTTAACACTTCAAATCCAGTCAGATACTTGCCTATATCACCGGCTTTAAACTCGGTAGAATTCTCGATGGTGATGGAGACTTTCTCGTTCTCGAATTCTTCCACTACTTGCTTGAACCTTACTTGTTTCAGGTTCAAGATAATGTTGGTGACATCTTCCTTGACACCGGGCACGGAGGAAAACTCATGCTCAACACCGGCAATGCGGATGGTGTTGATGGCATAGCCCTCGAGCGACGACAGGAGGATGCGGCGCAGGGCATTACCGATGGTAACACCGAAGCCTGACTCCAGAGGACGGAATTCGAACTTGCCGAATCTGTCCGTGGACTCCAACATTATGACTTTGTCAGGTTTTTGAAATGCTAATATCGCCATTAATTTAATGATTATTTAGAGTACAACTCAACGATTAACTGCTCCTTAATATTCTCAGGGATGTCGGCACGCTCAGGACGGTGGAGGTACTTGCCGCTCTTGGTCTGCTCGTCCCACTCAATCCAGGGGTACTTGCTGTGGTTGAACCCTGCGAGGGCTGCCTCAATGACTTCGAGTGACTTGGCTTTCTCACGGACACCAACAACCTGACCGGGCTTGACAGCGTAGGAGGGGATGTTGACTACTTCACCATCGACGACAATGTGCTTGTGGCCCACCATCTGACGGGCGGCTGCACGGGTCGGGGCGATGCCGAGACGGAACACTACATTGTCGAGGCGGCTCTCCAGCATCTGGAGGAGCACCTCACCGGTGATACCGTCGGCCTTGGCGGCCTTCTCGAACATATTACGGAACTGGCGCTCAAGAACACCGTATGTGTACTTGGCTTTCTGCTTCTCTGCCAACATGACAGCATACTCCGACTGCTTGCGGCGACGGTTGTTGCCATGCTGTCCCGGGGGGAAGTTCCTGCGGGACAAAACTTTGTCCGGGCCGTAGATGGCTTCACCAAAACGGCGGGCAATTTTTGATTTCGGTCCAATATATCTTGCCATAATAATAAAATATTTTTTTTCTTGTTTTTTATTCTAGTCATACTAGTCGTACTAGTGAGACTAGTCATCCTAGTTATTATACGCGACGACGCTTCGGAGGACGGCAGCCGTTGTGCGGCAGCGGAGTAACATCGATAATCTCGACAACCTCAATACCGGCTCCATGACAAGCACGGATAGCACTCTCACGACCGTTGCCGGGACCCTTCACGTATGCCTTTACCTTGCGCAGACCCAGGTCGAAAGCAACCTTGGCACAATCCTCGGCAGCCATCTGGGCTGCATACGGGGTGTTCTTCTTAGAACCACGGAAGCCCATCTTACCGGCTGAGGACCAAGAGATAATCTGTCCCTCGTCGTTGGCGAGCGACACAATGATATTGTTAAAAGAGCTGTGTACGTGGAGCTGCCCCAAGGCTGTTACCTTCACGTTACGTTTCTTGGAAGTGACTGTTTTCTTTGCCATAATTCTAAAATCTTTAATCTTTAATTTTTAATCTTTAATTTAAGAATTACTTCGTGGCCTTCTTCTTGTTAGCAACAGTCTTCTTCTTTCCCTTACGCGTACGAGCATTGTTCTTAGTGCTCTGACCACGCACGGGCAGACCGTTACGATGACGGACTCCACGATAGCAACCAATATCCATCAGTCGCTTGATGTTCAACTGGATCTCGCTACGGAGATCACCTTCTACCTTGAATTCAGCGCCGATGATTTCACGGATCTTGGCTGCCTGATCGTCACTCCATTCGTTGACCTTCAGGTCGCGGCTCACGCCGGCCTTGTCCAAAATCTTTGCTGAACTACTTCGACCTATACCATAGATATAAGTCAATGCGATTTCGCCACGCTTCTCTTGGGGCAAATCTACTCCAACAATTCTTATTGCCATTGTTAAACTAAAAAAAATAATGATGTTAAAATTCGAATTTTTGCCAAAAAGCATGCAAAGGTACGCAGAATTTCTGAGATTCCGCCACCTTGTTATGCTTATTTAACAATTTCATCAACCCTGACGCATCTTGTACTTGGGGTTCTTCTTGTTGATAACGAACAGACGACCCTTGCGACGTACAATCTTACAGTCGGGGGTGCGCTTCTTCAACGATGCTCTTGTCTTCATACTTATTCGGTCTCCTAATATTATTTATATCTGAATACTATACGTCCCTTGGTCAGGTCGTAGGGACTCATCTCAACCTTCACCTTGTCACCGGGCAGAATCTTGATATAATGCATACGCATCTTACCCGAGATATGTGCGATAATGGGCACACCGTTCTCCAATTCCACACGGAACATGGCATTGGATAATGCCTCTACAATCGTTCCGTCTTGCTCAATAGCACCTTGTTTTGCCATTCTGATAGAATACTTATTTTGTTCGCGCTAATTCGATGTTTTCTATTTCTTCAAACGAAGACAGTATCTCTGCCTGTCCCTTGCGCACCACCACGGTATGCTCAAAATGAGCTGCGGGCTTTCCGTCACGGGTACGGACGGTCCAACGATCCTTGTCGAGCCAGATGTCACGCTTGCCCATGGTAATCATCGGCTCTATGGCAATGCACATGCCTGCTTTCAGCATCACACCGTTTCCACGGCGGCCGTAGTTGGGCACCTGCGGGTCTTCATGCATCTCATGCCCGATACCGTGACCAGTCAGTTCCCTGACAATGCCATAGCCATGGGCCTCGCAATGGTCTTGGACAGCACTGCTGATATCGCCCAGATGGTGGCCGGCCGTTGCATTCCCGATGCCTTTGTAGAGGGCCTCTTTCGTGACGCGGAGCAGTTGTCTGACATCTTCGCTGACCTCGCCGACACAGAATGTGTAGCAGGAGTCGCCACAAAAGCCGTTCAACAGTGTCCCGCAGTCTACGGATATGATGTCACCCTCCTTGAGTATCGTCTGGTCATTGGGTACACCATGAACCACGACATCGTTCACCGAGGTGCAGATGCTGGCGGGAAACGGCCCTCCATATGGATTGGGGAAACCCTTGAAAGTCGGAACGGCTCCATGGTCACGGATGAACTCGTCGGCAATCTTGTCCAACTGGAGGGTCGTTACGCCAGGCTTGATATGTCTTGCTAATTCGCCAAGGGTCCTACCAACGAGTTGGTTGGCCTGGCGCATCAGTTCTATCTCGTCTTCTGTCTTCAGAAATATCTTCATACCGGCTTAATACGCACTCATTCCACGTCCGTGGATACGACCAGAGTTAAGCAGGCCGTCGTAGTGGCGCATGAGCAGATGGCTTTCAATCTGCTGGAGGGTGTCAAGCACCACACCAACAAGAATCAGCAGGGAAGTACCACCAAAGAACTGTGAGAAGGAATCCTGCACATTGAGCATGCTGGCGAATGCCGGCATGACAGCGATGAAGGCGATAAACAGCGAACCAGGCAGCGTGATGCGTGACATCACGGTGTCGATGAAGTCGGCTGTCGGCTTGCCGGGCTTAATACCCGGAATGAAGCCATTGTTGCGCTTCATGTCTTCGGCCATCTGCGTAGGATTGAGTGTGATAGCGGTGTAGAAATAGGTGAACGCAATGATGAGCAATGCAAAGATGATGTTGTACGTCCAGCTATGATGATCGAGCATGGAACGAACAAACCAACTGGCATTCTCAGGAGCTGCATACTGCACAAAGGCCAGTGGGATGAACATCAGTGCCTGGGCAAAGATGATAGGCATCACATTGGCAGCGAACAGCTTCAGGGGGATGTACTGACGTGCACCGCCTACCTGCTGACCGCCTACGATACGCTTGGCATACTGCACGGGGATTTTGCGGACACCCTGCACCAGAACAATGGCTGCACAAACAACTGCATAGAGAATGATGATCTCGACGAGGAACATCACCAAACCACCACCTGTGATGGCCGTGAAGCGTGACGACACCTCCTGGATGAATGCCTGCGGAAGGCGGGCAATAATACCAATCATAATGATCAGCGAGATACCATTACCTATTCCCTTATCGGTAATGCGCTCACCCAGCCAGAGGATGAACATACTGCCGGCAGCCAGAATGATGGTGGCCGGGAATACGAACACCGACCAACTGATACCTGATGCCAAGGCAGCACCGGCCTGCATCTTCAGATTGATGAGGTAGCTCGGAGCCTGAAACAGCAGGATAGCCACTGTCAGGTAGCGAGTATAGGTCATAATCTTCTTGCGGCCGCTCTCACCCTCGCGCTGCATCTTCTGGAAATAAGGCACAGCGACGGCAAGGAGCTGCATAACGATGGAAGCAGAGATGTAAGGCATGATTCCGAGCGCAAAGATCGATGCGTTGGAAAAAGCACCACCAGAGAACATGTCGAGCAGCGACATCAAGCCACCCGCAGTCTGAGACTGCAGCTTGTCAAGCAAGGCGGGATTGATACCGGGCAGTACGACGAACGAGCCAAAACGGTAGATGGCTACAAACAGCGTCGTGATGAGGATGCGCTGGCGCAGGTCCTCAATCTTCCAAATGTTCTTCAGTGTCTCTATTAACTTCTTCATCTTTCCTATTAGATAATTGTTGCGTTACCACCTACTGCCTTGATAGCTTCCTCGGCAGTCTTCGAGAATGCATTGGCCTCGACATCAATCTTGGCCTTCAGCTCACCGTTGCCAAGAATCTTGACAAGTTCCTTGCCATTGGTAAGGCCGGCAGCCACCAGCTCTGCAATGCCAATCTTGGTGAGGTTCTTCTGCTCTGCCAGCTTCTGAAGCGTGGAGAGGTTGACGGCGAAGTATTCCTTGTGGTTGATGTTCTTGAAACCAGACTTCGGAACACGACGCTGCAACGGCATCTGACCGCCTTCGAAACCAACCTTCTTCTTATAACCTGAGCGAGCCTTGGCACCTTTGTGACCACGGGTAGACGTGCCACCCAGACCAGAACCGGGACCACGGCCGATCCTACGACGTGAATGTGTAGAGCCCTCAGCCGGCTTTAAAGTATGGAGTTTCATAATTCGTTTGCGTTTTTAAAGTTGTAACTTAATGTGTTAATCGATTACTTCCACGAGGTGGCGAACCTTACGGATCATGCCGCGGATAACGGGAGTATCTTCCTTCTCGACGACTTGGGAAATCTTGTTCAGACCCAGGGCCTTCAAAGTGGCCTTCTGGTCTACAGGAAAACCGATCTTGCTCTTAATCTGCTTAATCTTTATTGTTGCCATAGTCTTACTCTCCTTAGTTTTATCCTCTAAACACTTTTTCCATACTGATGCCACGAGTACCTGCTATCGTGTAGGCATCGCGCATCTGGCTCAGAGCCTCGATGGTAGCCTTTACCAGGTTGTGGGGGTTGGAAGAACCCTTTGACTTGGCAAGCACATCCTTCACACCTACACTCTCCAGCACGGCGCGCATGGCACCACCGGCTACCAGACCAGTACCGGCTGCTGCAGGACGGAGGAATACTTGTGCTCCACCGAAACGGGCTTCCATCTCATGGGGAATGGTACCTTTCAGCACGGGAACCTTGACCAGGTTCTTCTTGGCAGCCTCGACACCCTTGGCGATGGCAGCGGTAACTTCACCGGCCTTGCCAAGACCCCAGCCGATAATGCCGTTGCCGTCGCCGACAACCACAATGGCTGCGAAGGTAAAGGTGCGACCACCCTTTGTTACCTTGGTAACACGGTTGATGGCAACCAGTCTGTCTTTCAACTCTACGTCACTATTAATCTTAACTTTGTTCATTGCCATAATCGTTTAAAATTTAAGTCCACCTTTACGGGCTGCATCAGCCAGCGACTTCACGCGGCCGTGGTAGAGATAGCCGTTACGGTCGAATACCACGGCTGTCACACCGGCCTCCTGGGCCTTCTTGGCTACCAGTTCGCCTACCTTGGCGGCCTGCTCGATCTTCGGCATGGCCTCCAGGCCCAGCGATGATGCTGCTGCAAGGGTTTTACCTTCCATATCGTTAATCACCTGAACGTATATCTGCTTGTTGCTGCGGAATACGCTCATACGGGGACGCTCGGCAGTGCCGAACACGTTCTTGCGAATTCTGTATTTAATCTTGATTCGTCTTTCAATCTTCTTTGTTGTCATAATCTTGAATTCTTAATTCTTAATTCTTAATTCTTAATTACTTCGCGGAGGCCGACTTACCCGACTTGCGGCGGATAACCTCGCCCTTGAACAAAATACCCTTGCCCTTGTAAGGCTCCGGCATACGGAAAGAACGAATCTTGGCACAAATCATTCCAAGCAGCTGCTTGTCGCAAGACTCAAGGATGATCTGGGGATTCTGGTTACGCTCCATCTTGGTCTCTACCTTCACTTCCTTTGGAAGCTGGATGAAGATGGGGTGAGTATAGCCCAGCGAGAACTCGATGATGTTGCCCTGGTTGCTGACGCGATAGCCCACACCGACGAGTTCCAACTCCTTCTTGTAGCCTTCGCTGACACCGACAACCATATTGTTGACCAATGCACGGTAAAGACCGTGGAAAGCTTGCTTCTGCTTCACATTGACGGGACTCTTCTCATCAATCTCAAAAGTAACATGACCATCTTCCACCTTCATGATGATAGAGGCATCTACTTTCTGTGAGAGTTCACCCTTCGGACCTTTTACGGTAACAACACCGTCCTGTCCCTGCGAAATGGTAACACCAGCAGGAATGCTAATGGGTAATTTTCCTATTCTTGACATATTCAGGTCCTCCGATATTAATAGACGTAGCAAAGCACCTCACCGCCGATTTTCAGCTGTGAAGCCTCCTTGTCTGTCATTACACCCTGAGACGTGGATAAGATGGCGATACCCAGTCCGTTAATAACTCTCGGCATGTCCTTGTAACCGGTGTACTTGCGGAGCCCCGGCTTTGACACGCGTTTCAGGCACTTGATGGCGTTGGCCTTGGTGGCAGGGTCGTACTTCAAGGCTACCTTGATTGTACCTTGAGGACCGTCATCCTCGAACTTGTAGTTCAGGATGTAACCCTTCTCGAAGAGGATTTTTGTGATTTCCTTCTTCAAGTTAGACGCAGGAACCTCAACCACACGGTGGTTGGCCATAATGGCGTTTCTGAGTCTGGTCAGATAATCTGCTATTGGATCTGTCATAAAATAAATTGTTTAATTAATCGGGACTGCCCCGACAATATTAAATAAATAAACTCTGTTCTCGGTCAAACGTCTTACCAACTGGCCTTCTTCACACCGGGGATGAGACCGTTGCTGGCCATCTCACGGAACTGGATACGCGACAGACCGAACTGGCGCATATATCCCTTCGGACGACCGGTAATCTTGCAGCGGTTGTGCAGACGGATGGGGTTGGCGTTCTTGGGAATGTCCTGCAGTTTGCGAGCTGCCTCGTAAGCCTCTGCGGGATCCTCCGACGTTGCAATAATCTTCTTCAGTGCGGCGCGCTTCTCAGCATAGCGTGCAACGAGCTTTGCACGCTTCACCTCACGGGCTTTCATTGATTCCTTTGCCATATCTCTTAATCGTTTTTAGCGTTCTTAAACGGCAGACCGAAAGACTTCAGCAGAGCATATCCCTCCTCGTCGGTCTTGGCAGATGTCACGAAGGTAATGTTCATACCCTGAATGCGGTCTACGGTGTCGATGTTGATCTCAGGGAAGATAATCTGCTCCTGAATGCCGAGGGTGTAGTTGCCACGGCCGTCGAACTTGCTCTCGATACCCTTGAAGTCGCGGATACGAGGCAGGGCCACGCGAACCAGCTTCTCCAGAAACTCATACATACGCTCGCGGCGCAGGGTCACCATAACGCCGATAGGCATCTTCTTACGCAGCTTGAAGTTGGCGATATCCTTCTTCGAGTAGGTGGCTACGGCCTTCTGACCGCAGATAGTTGTGATCTCGTTGATGGCCACATCGATGATCTTCTTGTCCTGAGTGGCATCGCCCAGTCCCTGGTTGACCACGATCTTCTTCAGAACGGGAACCTGCATCTTGGAACTGTAGTTGAACTGCTTCTCAAGTGCGGGAGCAATCTGCTCGTTGTACACTTTCTTTAATTGTGCTGTATTTGCCATTACTTAATCTCCTCCCCAGACTTTTTAGCGATACGAATAACGTTCTTGCCCTCGTGCTTGATGCTCACGCGGGTAGCCTTGCCGCTCTTCGGATCGATGAGACTTAAATTCGAGATGTGAATAGGAGCCTCCTGCTTCACAATACCTCCCTGCGGGTTCTTGGCGCTGGGCTTCGTGCTCTTGGAGACCATGTTGACTCCTTCCACGATGGCGCGCTGCTTCTCAACAAGCACCTTCAGCACCTTGCCAGTCTTGCCCTTGTCCTCACCGGCCAGGACCATGACTGTGTCGTTTTTCCTAATATGTAACTTTGTCATTACTGTATACTTTTTAATGTTAAAGAACCTCAGGTGCGAGTGAGACAACCTTCATGTTGACGGCACGAAGCTCACGGGCCACGGGACCGAAGATACGGCTGCCACGAAGCTCACCGGCATTGTTCAACAATACACAGGCATTGTCGTCGAAACGAATGTAAGAACCGTCGGCACGACGAATCTCCTTCTTGGTACGAACAACCAGAGCTTTCGACACTGCACCCTTTTTCACGTCACTTGTGGGGATTGCGTTCTTAATAGCAACAACAATCACGTCACCAACGCTGGCATAGCGGCGACGGGTACCACCCAGCACACGGATGCACAGGGCCTCGCGGGCACCGCTGTTATCAGCTACGGTAAGTCTTGTTTCTGTTTGTATCATAATTACTTAGCCTTTTCTACGATTTGTACTAAACGCCATCTCTTAGTCTTAGAGAGGGGGCGGGTCTCCATAATGAGTACGGTGTCACCGACGTTGCACTCATTCTTCTCATCGTGAGCATGGTACTTCTTTGTCTTCTGGACAAACTTACCATAAAT
This sequence comes from uncultured Prevotella sp., assembly GCA_946415755.1. Lineage (GTDB taxonomy): Bacteria > Bacteroidota > Bacteroidia > Bacteroidales > Bacteroidaceae > Prevotella. Next base: position 37,002 of record CAMKTS010000004.1, read on the forward strand.
CGGGTGCTTCTCCTTGAACTTAGCGGCAATAACAATGGTTTTATCCATCTTGTTGCTGATAACGACACCCTGTCTTGTCTTTCTTAAATTTCTTGTTTCCATCTGGACCATTATTATTTGTTAAGTTCTCTCTGACGGAGTTCTGTCTTCATACGTGCGATGTCACGACGTGCGGCCTTAATCTGTGATGGATTCTCCATGGGAGTCACTGCGTGGTTCAACTTCATCTGGTTGTAGTTGGCAACCTCAGTCTCCAGCTTCTCGGCCAATTCCTTGGTCTCGAGACCTTTAATTTCATTCATCTTCATAGCTTAAGCGTTTTTATCGTAATCGCGTCTAACAATAAACTTAGTCTTCACGGGCAGCTTCTGGGCACCAAGACGCAGAGCCTCCTTGGCAACCTCGAAGGGCACACCCTCTACCTCAAACAGAATACGACCCGGGGTTACGGGAGCCACCCATCCTGCGGGGTCACCCTTACCTTTACCCATACGTACGTCAGCAGGCTTGCGAGTGATGGGTTTGTCCGGGAAGATGCGAATCCATACCTGACCTTCACGGTTCATATAACGGTTGATGGCAACACGGGCTGCCTCAATCTGGCGGCTGTCAATCCACTTGGCGTCCAGCGTCTTGATGCCGAACGAGCCGAAAGCCAGCTGCGTTCCGCGGTGGGCGTTGCCTTTATTGCCACGTCCGTCCTGCGGCCTTCTATATCTAACTCTCTTAGGTTGTAACATGATAACTTCTTCCTTTAACGGTTATTATTCTTCTTGTTGCGGAAACGTCTGCCACCGTTGTCACGACCACCGTTCGAGCGGGCAGCACCCTTCTCCTGAGTGAAGTTTGGAGCCAAGTCAACCTTTCCATAAACCTCACCACGGCAGATCCAAACCTTCAGACCCAGCAGGCCAACCTTCGTGAGGGCCTCTGCCTGGCAGTAATCAATGTCAGCACGGAAGGTGTGCAGCGGTGTGCGGCCTTCCTTGATCATCTCGCTACGTGCGATTTCAGCACCGTTCAGACGACCTGAGATCTGCACCTTGATACCCTCTGCTCCAGCACGCATGGTGTTAGCCACAGCCATCTTGATAGCACGGCGGTAAGCAATCTTACCCTCTATCTGGCGAGCGATGTTGTTGGCTACGATGTTTGCATCGAGCTCGGGCTTCTTCACTTCATAGATATTAATCTGAATCTCCTTGTCATAGAGTTTCTTCAGCTCTTCCTTGAGCTTGTCGACATCCTGACCACCCTTACCAATGACCAAACCCGGACGGGCCGTGCAAATGGTGATGGTAACCAGCTTCAATGTACGCTCGATGACAATCTTCGAGATACTGGCCTTGGCCAAACGCTCGTTCAGATACTTGCGGATTTTCTGGTCTTCAACGAGGTTGTCTCCGAAGTCTTTGCCTCCGAACCAATTGGAATCCCAACCCTTGACGATGCCAAGACGGTTGCTAATAGGATTTACTTTCTGTCCCATACCTTTTACTTATCATTAGTTTTAGCGTCAACAAACAGAGTCACATGGTTAGAACGCTTGCGGATGCGATAGCCACGACCCTGCGGTGCCGGTCTCATACGTTTCATTGTCACGCCCTCGTCGACGAACACGCGGCTCACGAAGAGCTCGCCGTCCTCGGCCTTGCGGTCGTTCTTGGCCTCCCAGTTGGCAATAGCCGAGCGGAGAAGCTTCTCTACATTCTCAGAAGCTGCCTTTTTCGAGAATCGAAGTACACCCAATGCACGGTTTACTTCCATGCCGCGTATCATGTCTACGACATAGCGCATCTTACGGGGTGAGGAGGGGCAGCCCTTCAGCTTTGCAAAATACTGTGTCTTATTGGCTGCTTTCCTTTTCTCAGCCGCTAATCTTTTTCTTGCTCCCATTATTTCTTAATTCTTAATTCTTAATTCTTAATTTCCCTGGAGCTTACTTCTTGTTACCAGCATGGCCGCCGAAACGACGCGTGGGAGAGAACTCGCCCAACTTGTGGCCTACCATGTTCTCGGTGATGTAGACAGGGATGAACTTATTTCCGTTATGAACTGCAACGGTATGTCCCACGAAATCCGGGGAAATCATTGAAGCTCTGGCCCACGTCTTGACGACGGTTTTCTTACCGCTCTCATTCATGGCGAGAATCTTCTTCTCGAGCGATACGTTGATATAAGGGCCTTTTTTTAATGAACGACTCATAATTTACACTCTTTTAATTTCGTGATTACTTCTTGTTAGCTCTTTCGATGATGTACTTGTTCGACTGCTTCTTCGGAGCACGAGTCTTGAGACCCTTAGCGTACAAGCCCTTGCGTGAACGCGGATGTCCACCAGACTGACGGCCTTCACCACCACCCATCGGGTGATCATGCGGGTTCATCACAACGCCACGGTTGTGCGGGCGACGACCCAGCCAACGTGAACGACCGGCCTTACCAGACTGCTCCAGAGCATGGTCTGAGTTGCCAACACTACCAACAGTAGCCTTACATGCTGAGAGAATCTGACGGGTCTCGCCAGAAGGAAGCTTAATCACGCAGTAGTTTCCCTCACGAGAGGTCAACTGAGCGAAATTACCAGCCGAACGGACTAGCAGGGCACCCTGTCCGGGGCGCAACTCAATGTTGTGAATCACGGTACCCACAGGGATGTTGGCCAGCGGAAGCGCATTACCTACCTCAGGCACTGCGTCTGCACCCGACATCAAGGTCGTACCAACCTCCAGTCCGTTAGGAGCAATGATATAACGTTTTTCACCATCAGCGTAGTAGAGCAGAGCAATGCGAGCTGAACGGTTAGGATCATACTCGATGGTCTTTACTACGGCTGGAACACCATCCTTCTCTCGCTTGAAGTCGATGAGACGATACTTCTTCTTGTGGCCGCCACCCATATAGCGGACGGTCATCTTACCGGTGTTGTTTCGACCGCCGGTAGAACGCTTACCGTAAACGAGAGACTTCTCTGGCACGGATGCAGTAATATCCTCGAACGTGCCAATAATCTTGTGTCTTTGACCCGGAGTTACGGGCTTTAATTTACGTACTGCCATTTCTTATTATTGAATATTGCTATAAAAATCAATTGCATCGCCCTCTTTCAGGGTAACGATTGCCTTCTTGTACGCATTCTTGTGACCTCTCACGAGACCTGCCTTTGTGTAGCGCGACGAGCGCTTGCCGGCATAACGAAGCGTGTTAACACTCTCAACTGTCACATTGTACAGCCCTTCAATCTCCTTGGCTATCTCAATCTTGTTAGCCTCGGGCTTTACGATGAAACCGTACTTCGAATGAGCCTTCTTGGTCACCGTCTCGCCCTTGTGCTTGCCGGTCTTGGCCTTGAAAGTCCTGTCGACAGACGACTTCTCCGTCATGTTGTTCATCTTCTCTGTAATCAGAGGCTTTATAATAAAAGTCATAGTCTTTTTCGTTATTACGTTACTACGTTGATTACGTTATACGCTTTATCCCAATACACCGTTGATGGTTTCCAGAGACTTCTCGGTCACAACCATAACGTCAGCATTCAATATTTTGTAGGTATTGATGCTGGCTGCGGGCATAACCTCGGAGCACTGCAGGTTACGAGCTGACAAATATACGTTTTTATTTGCTTCCGGCAAAACCATCAGCACCTTCTTGTTGTCGACTTTCAGATTTTTAGCAATATTTAAGAACTCTTTGGTCTTTGGTGCCTCCATATTGAAGTCCTCGACGATGATAATTGCATTTTCCTGAGCCTTGTACGACAGAGCCGACTTGCGAGCCAGGGCTTTTACCTTCTTGTTCAGCTTGAAACTGTAGTCGCGGGGTTTCGGACCAAACACACGGCCACCACCACGAAGCAGGGGTGAGTTGATGTCGCCGTGACGAGCACCGCCGCCGCCTTTCTGACGACCCAGTTTACGGGTAGAACCCGCATGCTCGCTACGTTCTTTGGCCTTGGCGTTGCCTTGACGCTGGTTGGCCATATACTGCTTTACGTCCAAATAGATGACGTGGTCGTTAGGTTCAATTCCGAAAATGGCCTCGTTCAACGTAACCTTTCTTCCAGTCTCCTGACCTTTGATATTCAATACATTGATTTCCATAGCTTACTTCTCGATTAAAACAGTTGAACCATTACAACCGGCGCAGCTACCCTTCACAAGAATCAGGTTGTGCTCCGGTATTACCTTTAACACTTTGAGGTTCTGCGTTGTCACGCGGTCGCCACCCATCTGGCCACCCATGCGCATTCCCTTGAACACCTTGGCAGGGTACGAGCAAGCACCGATAGATCCCGGCTTGCGGGCGCGGTCGTCCTGACCGTGAGTGCTCTGACCAACGCCACCGAAACCGTGACGCTTCATCACACCCTGGAAACCCTTACCCTTCGAAGTGCCGACAACGTCAACGAACTCTGCGTCAGCAAAGAGGTCTACGGTGATGGTGTCTCCGAGGTTGTGCTCCTCGTCAAACTTGAACTCGGCCAAGTGAGCCTTCGGTGTCGTACCTGCCTTCTTGAAGATACCCATCATCGGCTTCGTGGTGTTCTTTTCCTTCTTTTCACCATAAGCCAACTGAAGGGCTGCATAACCGTCTTTCTCGACGGTCTTTACCTGGGTGACAACACAAGGACCGGCTTCGATAACAGTGCACGGCACATTCTTGCCGTCGGCACTGAAAACGGATGTCATTCCGATTTTTCTTCCAATTAATCCTGGCATTTCAGTTTTAAATTTTAATAACAATAATGTAAATATATTCTGTTTCTTTTTAAGTGCAACCGCGCAAAACCTTACTTACAAACACACTTAAAAAGAAACGCTCACTGCTTCTCAATTGAAGGTTAAGTCGCTCTTTGTCAGCGTATTGTTAGCCATCAAGCCAGCGCAATACCCACTTTTGCGGGTGCAAAGGTACATATTATTATTGATATACACAACGTTTTGTGTTTGAAAAATAACAAAATTTAGTGTTTTTCAGCAACTTTAACAATTTGAATCCCGACATCGGTAATGCCTGGCAATATCTCACGCTTCATGTCATGACGCACAGTGATGTGCAACTTGTCGCCAGCTAACAGGTGAAGTTTAGTGACGGGAAAGGTGTACTGATATTGTCCCACACCTCTCCCAACGGCATTCCCCTGTTTGTCAATCAAGCGACAGCATACGGTATCGCTGTATGTGGTCATGGACGGATACACAGTATGTTGAACGATCAAGTTGAGTTGCATAAAGGGATAGCTGCCGTTGATGCGAAGTCCCAGGTTCTCTTCGTAGCGACCAGTAGCCACAAGGGCATCGACTGAAAAAATTAGAGTGTCGTTGCGTTCCCAGCCGGTCACAGGGGTATGCTCGAAATGGCTGTAGACGGTTTGACGGTCGCAAGCCGTCATCAGAAATGCCATAAGCACCCCTATATATAATAAGGTGTATCTATGCTTTTGCATCCTTGTTGGGCTTTGCCTGCTGCTGGGGCTTGCGGGGCTTCTTCTTCTTTTTCTTCACACGGTCGAAGCGATTGATATTCTCCTGCGTGGCCAGATCAATGGGGCCTTTCGGCTCTTTGCTTCCACCATCGGCCTGTAAGGAGAGAGGCTTCTCGCCACGGCGGTTCATCTCAATTACCTGTTTGGCGCGCTCGGCCGTGATGGTCTCTAGATTGGCGGCAATATTCTTGTCGGTGGAGTAAGTTACCATACCTGCCAGAATGTCGCTTTTGAAATAATAGTAGTCGCTATCCTCCGTCTGTAGCAGAATGTCCTTGGAGGGCAGGCTACGGCCTGCCTCGATATAGTCGTCAACCTCATAGTTCAGACAGCATTTCAGCTTGGCACACATGCCTGCCAGTTTCTGAGGGTTGAGTGAGATATCCTGGTAGCGGGCGGCTGAGGTTCCTACACTGACGAAGTTCTTCATCCATGTGGCACAACACAACTCTCGACCGCAGGGACCCGTGCCGCCGATGCGTCCGGCTTCCTGACGGGCACCAATCTGCTTCATCTCAATGCGTACGTGGAAGGTGGCGGCAAGATCTTTGATTAGCTGGCGGAAGTCGACGCGTTCGTCTGCAATATAGTAGAAGATGGCCTTATTACAGTCGCCTTGATATTCCACATCGCCAATCTTCATCTTCAGTCCCAGGTTTTTGGCAATCTGGCGACTTTCTATCATGGTGGCATGTTCGCGACTCTTGGCCTCATGGAATTTTTCCATGTCTACTGGACGAGCAATGCGGTATATACGCTTGATGTCATCGCTGCTCTTCAGGTTGGCTTTCTTCAGTTGCAACTGTGCCAGACGTCCGGTCAGCGTTACGACACCAATGTCGTGGCCGGGGTTAGCCTCGACTGCCACGATGTCACCTTTCTTCAGCTCGAGTTTGTTGGCGTTGTGGTAGTAACCCTTACGGGTATGCTTGAACTGCACTTCCACAAGGTCGGTAGTATCAGTATTGCCCGGCACGTCGGCCAGCCAGTCATAGGTGTTCAGTTGTCTGTCCTGACGTCCTATAGCCTCCTTGCAGAGTCCACGGTCGCAGCCAGTCATTATTTTCAGGTCTTTTTCCATTGTTCTTATTTTTTGTTGGTTTTTATAGGGTTAATAGGGGGATTGTGCATTCTTGATATGCACAATCATCTGAAGGGACAGGTCGAAGAATACGATTTTCGCATTGGCATTCTGTCCGATGTCACGGATGGCCAGGTTGGCAATCTGCGTGATGGGCATCACATTGACCTCATTGACGAAACGGGCAAAGTTACTGGCAAAATCCTCCTCACGTTGGCTCATATAGCACAACTCTTTTTGCTGGAAATTGTACATAAAGTTCTCGCGAATCATCCTAAGGAAGAATTCCAGGAAACGCTTCTGGCGTTCACGTCCCATGGCTGTCATGCGCTCGCTCCATGACTTCAGTTCTTTCACCTTACGCTGCCATGCTAAGCGCATCAGCATCTGGAACATGTCGAGGAACAACTCACTCTCAGAGTCGCTGCTAAGCAGTTCGAGGGCTTTCGTCCAGTTACCGTTGGCCATGCGTGCAAGCCGTGTGGCCATCTCCTCAGTAAGGCCACGCCTGTCGATGAGTGCCTGTCTGATGTCATCATCGGCTATCTTGCGGATGTCAATGCGCTGTACGCGGCTACGGATGGTTTCTAGCAGTTGCGACGGCTCTTCGCATACAAGGATGAAGACGGTTTGCGAGGGTGGCTCCTCCAGTAGCTTCAGTATTTTGTTGGCGCATTCGATGTTCATGCGCTCTGGCATCCATACAATGCTGACTTTGTAGCCTCCTTGGCTGGACTTTAGCGAAAGTTTATGATTGAGGTCGTCGCTCTCACCGGCAGTGATGATGGCCTGCTGGTTCTCACCACCCATCTGTTCCAGCCATTCGTTCATGGTAAAGTAGAGACCATCCATGATTAGCTCATGCCACTTGTCGGAAAAGTCGTCGCTCACAGGCTTGTGGTCACTGCCCATTGATGGAAGTTTGATAGTGGGATAGGTGAAGTGCAGGTCGGGGTGTTCCCAATTTGCCAGCATAGCAGCATCATTCTGCGTGCGATTCAGCAGCACCTTTGCAAGACTCATGGCCAATGCCAGCTTGCCACATCCTTGCGGGCCGCAGAGCATGATGGCATGGGGCAGACGCTCTTCTCCGACCATCTGCATCAGGCGTTCCTGGGCCTCCCGTTGTCCTATCACTTGTTCAAAACCGTCCATCAGCAACGGCTTCCCTATATGGTTCTAAACTCATCATAACTGGCTGCAAAGGTACTAATTAGCAAGCAAAACGCAAAATAAATCGCACTTTATTTTCTTTAGTCCATCTTTTAACTATAGCAGACGCCTGGCCACTTCCACTACCGAGTCGACGGCTGAGACGGTATAGAAGTGGATGTTTTTCACCCCGTGTTCGTAGAGTTCACTACATTGTCGCGTTGTCCACTCTACTCCTAAGTGCATGGCTTGTTCATCGGTCTTGCATTTCACGATTTCCTTGGCTAGTTCCTCTGGTATATCGCAGTGGAAAGTTTTGGGAACTACCGTCAACTGTGTGAGCTTTGCAAAAGGCTTGATACCTGGTATGATGGGGATGGTGATTCCCATTTGACGAGCCTTTTCTACAAAGGAGAAGTATTTCTCATTGTCGAAAAACAGCTGTGTTACGGCATACTTTGCTCCAAGGTCTTGTTTCTGCTTCAGATATTCCATGTCACGCTCTAGATTGGGAGCCTCCTCATGTTTTTCGGGGTAGCAGGCTACTCCAAAGTCGAACTTTGGACCGGGGCGCTTGATTGATGTACCGTCAGCAAAAAAACCCTCATTGAAGCGCACCACCTGCCGGATGAGGTCGGTGGTGTGAGCATGGCCTCCTTTGGTGGGTGTGAAGCGACTGTCTTCCTTGGCCTTGTCGCCACGCAGTAGCATCAGGTTGCGAATGCCAAGGACCTGCAGGTCCAGCAGCTCGTATTCTATTTGCTCTATCGTCGTTCCACTACAGATGACGTGCGGTTCAACGGGAATGTGGTAACGGTTCTGGATGGCGGCAGCGATGGCTATGGTGCCTGGACGCCGACGGACGCGTTGCCTTTCAAACTGTCCGTTTTCAAGTTCTTTGTAGACATACTCTGAGTGGTGAGTCGTGATGTTAATAAACGCAGGGGCAAAGTCTACGAGTTTGTCTATCGTCTGGAACAATGCCTCTGTTCCGTTACCTTTTAGCGGTGGAAGAACCTCGAACGAGAAACGCCTCTCTCCTGTATCTTGCCTGTTGATGTAATCTGCTACTGTCATAATGGTCTGATAGTTATGTTTGTTATTTCTTAACGCGGTAAATTCGAAACGACATTGGTGGGAGGTTGTCGGTAAGAACAGCCTGTTTTTTCCTGGCAGCCACCAGTATAGTGCCTTGCTTTGGAGTGATCAGCTCGGGCTGGCGGATACTGTTCTCATCGTCCATGTCATGGTGGCTCAACGTCATCGTTTGGGCAGTGCCTCCGTTCTTCATACCATTGAGGTTGAATGTGACGGGCTGTTCTGTGCGCGACGTATTAGCCACCTTGATGACGATCTCGTTGGTCGTCTTGTCGTAGGTGGCTGATGCAAAAAGACCGTTCTGTCCTTCTTGATTGGCTACGGGCAGCACCTTGGTATGCTTCCCCTTTCCCGACTTCATGGTCAGCGGAAGTACGTGAGTACCTCGGTTGGTGGCATAGAGTTGCTGCACATAGTAACTTACGGTTTTAAACATGTCTGTATTGTCGTACCAGATCTGGTCTGGACGCCACTGCCAACCGTCCACATGGGCGAAGAGGGGGGCGGGAGTGGCCATGTGAACGATGTCGGCATTGCGTTCGAGGGTCGTCATAAAGGCAGCCTCCAAGATAGCCGTTTCGTAGTGGTTCCACTTCTTTCCCTTGCCGTGGCAGGCATATTCCCCCGCAAAGACCTTTGGCCCCTTTCGGTCGTAGGTGTCATAGCGCAGACCGTTGCCTAAGAACCACTGCTCGTCACGGTAGTAGTGTTCGTCAACGAGGTCGGCTTTTAGGCGGATCATGGCTTTCCATCCCTCGGCAAATTTAAACTTGTCATCGGGAATGTCCTCTGGAACGGGACCGCTACTCCCCACAATCTTTATTTGGGGATATTTGGCACGGATGGCCTTGACAAAATGTTCTAACCGCTGGTAGTAGAATGTGCCCCACTGCTCGTTTCCCACGCCGATATACTTCAGGTGGAAAGGTTCTGGGTGTCCCATGTCTGCGCGCACTTTTCCCCACTTTGAGTCAGCAGGTCCGTTGGCAAACTCAATAAGATCGAGACAGTCATCGATATAGGGTTGCAACTCGTTCAAGGGTACATGGGCACACTCCTTTTCCCAGTTCTGATACTGGCAGGCCATTCCGACATTGACGATGGGAAGTGGCTCGGCCCCGATGTCTTCAGAGAGTTGGAAGAACTCAAAGAACCCCAGACCATATGATTGGTAGTAGTCGGGATAGTAGCGGTGGCTGAAGGTGTGCTCCCAACGGTTCTGGTTGAGCGGTCTGTTCTCCACGGGTCCTATGGAGTGCTTCCATTGGTAGCGTGTGTCCAGATCTGTACCCTCTACGATACATCCTCCAGGGAAACGGAAAACGCCTGGATGCAAATCTTCCAGAGCTTGTGCCAAGTCGTTGCGCATGCCATTCTCCCGGTGTTTGTATGTGTCGGCAGGAAAGAGTGACACATGCTCTATGGCTACGGCGTTATCTCCTTTCAAGAAGATGCGCAGCTTGGCATGTTTCTCATCTGCGGGCGATGTTAGCGTAGCAGTGTATTTCTTCCATGTATCTGATTCAATGGTGATATTTGCTGTGACTAGTTCCTGTCGTTCTTCCATACTGCTCTCACGAATCAACTGTACCAAGAGACCGCCTTTCCCGCCCTGGGCCTTGGCCCATACCGAGAAACGGTACTCTGCTCCCCGTCTGATGCCAATGCCGAAGAATCCTTCATTCACCAATCCGGTTCGCCGGTCTTTATGGCCTGGGGCGGTGAGTACGACATAGTTAGGGCAGCGTTCGAAAGGCCCGTCATTTTTCAGTTCGAAACATCCGAAGGCCTGCCATCCCATCAGGTGCTGTGGAAACTCGAACGAGCGATTCTTGATGAGTTCACCATAAAGGCCGCCGTCAGCGGCAAAGTTGATGTCTTCGAAAAAAACACCATACATAGTAGGCTGTATGGCGGATCCGGGCTTTAGGGTGTTGACATCCATCACATTCTGTGCCATCATTGTCATTGCTGTGAGGCAGAAAATCACACTGCAGAGTAGTCGTTTCATAGGGTTGAAAAGTCGTTATATGCCATTTGTTCCGACAAAATTAGTTAAAAAGTATGGGAACTGCAAGGATTTTGCGAGAAAAGTATTACTTTTGCGCATTATTTAAGACACTAATAACGAATCAAAGACATGCAACAGACAGAGACTGGTAGTAAACCTTACCTTATTTCAATTGTAATGGTCGCCGTATTGGGTGGCCTCTTGTTCGGCTACGACACAGCCGTTATTTCGGGAGCAGAAAAGGGCTTACAGGCCTTCTTCATGGAATCCAAAGACTTTGCCTATACTGACGGCTGGCATGGCTTTACTTCGGCCAGCGCGCTGATAGGCTGTATCATCGGATCGGCACTGTCAGGATTTCTGGCTACTAACTTGGGGCGTAAAAAGTCGCTCATCATTGCAGGACTTCTGTTCTTTATCTCGGCCTTAGGGTCGATGGAACCCGAATTCCTGTTCTTTGAGCACGGCACCCCGACCTATTCGCTGCTTATCATGTTTAACATCTACCGTATCATCGGCGGTATCGGCGTAGGTCTGGCATCGGCCATCTGTCCGATGTATATCGGCGAGGTGGCTCCCTCGAACATCCGAGGAATGCTTGTCAGCTGGAACCAGTTTGCCATCATCTTCGGTCAGCTGGTGGTATATTTCGTCAATTTCTTCATTCTGGGCGACCACATCCAGCCGCTGGTGGAGGAGATGGGCAAGGGACTTGCCTCCATCAACCCCGCAGCACAGTGGACCGTCACCACAGGATGGCGCTATATGTTCGGGTCTGAGGCTGTACCCGCAGGACTCTTTGCCCTGCTGATCTGCTTTGTCCCTGAGACGCCGCGTTACCTTGTGAGTGTTGGTCAGGACCAGAAGGCACTCGGCATCCTGTCGAAAATCAACGGTACCAGCAAGGCTCAGCAGATTCTGCAGGACATTAAGGACACGATGGTGGTGAAGACCGAGAAGCTGATGACCTACGGATTCATGTGTATCTTTATCGGCATCATGCTCAGCGTGTTCCAGCAGGCTGTGGGCATCAACGCTGTGCTGTACTATGCTCCACGTATCTTCGGTGATATGGGTATGAACGACCCAATGATGCTTACTGTATTCATGGGCATAATCAATATTACGTTCACACTCGTGGCTGTGTTTACGGTCGAGAAATGGGGGCGCAAGCCGCTGCTCATTTCCGGTTCGTTGGGGATGGCCCTGGGTGCCATAGGTGTGGCAGTGACCTTCGGTAATGAAAGCCTTTCGTTAGTGACGGCAGCCTCGCTGCTCATTTACTCGGCTTCGTTCATGTTCTCATGGGGTCCCATTTGTTGGGTGCTTATCGCCGAGATATTCCCCAACACCATTCGTGGTGCTGCCGTAGCCATCGCCGTGGCCTTCCAATGGATTAGCAACTTCATCGTCAGCTCTTCGTTTGTGCCCATGTTCAACATGCACCTGACAGAGGGCGATGACTTTGGCCACTGGTTCACCTACGGTCTCTATGGTGTCATCTGCGTAATCGCTGCCATCTTCGTCTGGAAGCTCGTTCCAGAGACCAAGGGCAAGACTCTCGAAGACATGAGTAAGCTATGGAAGGGGAAAGGATGATTCCGTTCACCGTATTGAAAAGATGTTTGTGTAAAATGGCATAAAAATGATGAAACGAATTCTGGTAGCAGAGGACAACGACAGCAACTATATGTTGATGACGTATATTCTAAAGAAACACTATGACTTCTTCCGTGCCCGCAATGGAAAGGAAGCGGTGGAGAAGGCTTTGTCAGAGCAGGTTGACCTGGTTTTGATGGATATCAAGATGCCCATCATGGACGGCATGGAAGCCACCCGCCAGATCAAGGCACAGCTGCCTGAACTGCCTATCATTGCCCTCACGGCCAACGCCTTTGACAGTGACCGTCAGAAAGCCTTCGATGCAGGCTGCAACGATTTTCTTTCCAAGCCTGTCAGTGCAGAGGGCTGCCTTAAGGCGATAGCCAAGTACATTGGCTGATTGTTGTTATAGAAACCGTTACATATACCCTAGCCAGCGGAGTATGTCGTTGAGGTTGGCCACTACCATGAGTAGAATAAGGATGCCAAAACCGACATACTCCGCTTTAATCATAAAGTTTTCTGAGGGTTTACGGCGTGTAATCATCTCGTAAATCAGGAAAAGCACATGACCACCATCGAGGGCGGGGATGGGCAGGATGTTCATGAAGGCAAGGATGATGCTAAGGAATGCCGTCATCTTCCAGAACATATACCAATCCCACATGGGTGGGAAGAGGCTTCCGATGGCTCCGAATCCTCCCAGCGACTTGGCTCCGTCGGCAGAAAACACATATTTCATGTCATCTACATACGAGGACAGCACATGCCAACCGTACTTGATTCCTGCAGGGATGCTCTCAAAGAATCCATACTCAATGGTAATGGGCTTATAGAACGAGTTGATGTTGGGAGCATAGAATCCGAGTTTGAGTTCGGGAGTGAGGACTACGGTAGCAGTGTCCGTCTTCGTGTCGTTGCCGAAAGCGATGACCACCGTGCGGGCTTTCAGACTATCAGCGGCGGTCGTAGCAGACAGCAGCATGTCCTCACGGCGCCCTAACAGGTCGATGAACTCATTATAGGAGTCAACGGGGGAACCGTTGACGGCGAGAATCTGGTCACCGGCTTTCATACCGGCTTTCTCAGCCGGTGAACCCGCCATGACACTGTCAATCTTGGCAGGCAGCAGAGGCCGTACAAACGAAGGGTCGGCCTTGAGCATGCCCAGCAGGTTGAGTTCGCCAGGCAGGTTGACACTCATGGGTTTGCCATCACGAATGATGTCCACACGATGGGCTTCCGAGATATCACGATAGAGGTCTGCCGAGAAGTCTTTGAAGGCCTTTTTCTCCGTACCTATTAATATATCACCGTCCTTGAAGCCGTATGCCTTTGCTTCTTGGTTGAACTTCATACCCAGCGTCATATCCTTGACGGGGATATAAGTGTCACCCCACCAGAAGAGTATTTGGGAATAGATAAATAGGGCCAGCAGAAAATTAACCAGTACACCGCCAATCATGATGAGCAGTCGCTGCCATGTGGGCTTAGCCCGGAACTCGTAGTCCTGTACGGGCTGTTTCATCTGCTCCGTGTCAAAGCTCTCGTCAATCATACCGGCAATCTTGCAGTATCCACCCAGTGGCAACCAGCCGATACCGTATTCCGTATCGCTGTTCTTGGGCTTGAATTTAAACAGGCTGAACTTCCAGTCGAAGAAGATATAGAACTTATCCACCCTTACGCCAAAAAGTTTGGCAAAGAAGAAATGACCACCTTCGTGGAGAAATACCAGCAGTGTGATAGCCAGTACAAATTGTAATAGTCTGATTAAAAATATTTCCATTATTTCGTTATTTCGTTATTTTGACATTTCGTTATTCCGAACGCACAACGGTATTACTCTTAAAGCAACGCTGTTGCAAGGCGGCGGGCCTCAGCATCCGTAGCGATATAGGTTTCATAGTCGGTGCGTGCTGAGAAGGTGCATCGGGCCATCGTCTCACTGATGATGTCGCTCATCTGAAGGAAGCCACACTTGTCCTCCAAGAAAGCACGATTGACAATTTCATTGGCCGCATTGACAATACAAGGCATGTTGCCGCCTTTCTCGATGGCCTCGAAGGCCAAAGCCAGACAGCGGAACTTCTTCAGGTCGGGTTCGAAGAATTCCAGTTTGTGCTCAAAAAAGTTGAGACGTTCGCCGCTTAAGGGCAGACGGTTAGGAAATGAGAAAGCGTATTGGATGGGCAGCCGCATATCGGGTACACCTAACTGTGCCTTAACGGCACCATCGAGGAACTGTACGGCACTGTGGACAATGCTCTGGGGATGTACAAGCACCTGTATCTGATGGGCATTGACACCAAAGAGCCATTTTGCCTCAATAACCTCGAAGCCTTTGTTCATCATCGTGGCCGAGTCAATGGTAATCTTAGCTCCCATGTCCCATGTGGGGTGGTGCAAGGCATCTGCCTTGGTGACATTTTCCAACTGCTCCATCGTAAAGTTGCGGAAAGGACCGCCAGAAGCAGTCAATAGAATTTTTTCGATGGGGTTGTTGTCTTCGCCGACAAGACTCTGGAAGATTGCCGAGTGCTCGCTGTCAACGGGTAGGATTGAGGTGTGGTACTGCTGTGCTAATTGTAGAATCAACTCTCCAGCTACCACCAGTGTTTCTTTGTTGGCCAGTGCGATAGTCTTATGGGCCTTGATAGCATGGATGGTGGGCGACAGTCCGGCAAATCCCACCATGGCGGTAAGCACGATGTCGATAGGTTCAGCCTCTACGATTTCATCAAGAGCTTGTCGTCCGGCATATACCTTGATATCGGGCAAATCGCTCATCAGCCTTTTCAGTTCGTCGTAGCGTGTCTCATTGGCAACGACGATGGCTGCAGGCTTAAAGCGGTGTGCCTGTTCAGCCAACAGTTCTACCTTGTTGTTGGCAGTCAGGCAGTACACCTCATAGAGGTCGCTGTGTTCCTCAATGACCTGCAGTGCCTGTGTGCCTATAGACCCCGTAGATCCGAGGATGGCTATTTGTCGTTTCTTCATATTTCTAATAATCCTTTGGGGATATTCATGGTTATCTGTCGTTTCTCTATATCGATGTTGGCGACAAGGTCGTCGTTGGCAGGAATCAGCCTTCCGTCCTCCAACTCAAAGAGGAGGTTGGCCGTACTGTCTTCAATGCCAGCGATGCTGCCAATAGGTAAGCCGTCGACAGCATCGATAATTTGGAAGCCAACCAAGTTGTTCAGTGACGGCTCTTCGTCGGCCTCCTCGGCCAGTACCCGTGGAAAGTAGACCTCACAGCCCGTCAGTTCGGCGGCGCGCTGCTGGGTGTCTATGTCGCAGAACTTCACCAGACATACTGTGTCGTTACGAAAACGGTACTCCTCCATAAAGAAGGGTATCAATATGCCGTCCACTTCCAACACCAGATAGTCAGCATCCACGCGGTCGAAGATATCATCGTCGAAGTGTAGCGACACCTCTCCCTTGACACCGTGTGTCTTGCCAACGCGCCCTATCTTGTATACCTCTTCTTGTTTTATCATTTAGCTGATTCTCTCTATTTTTGCACCGAGGGCATTCAGGCGGGCCTCGATGTTCTCGTAGCCACGGTCTATCTGTTCGATGTTACTGATGAGGCTGGTACCGTTGGCACTCATAGCGGCAATCAGTAGGGCGATACCGGCACGGATGTCAGGACTCGACATGCGTTGTGCCTTGAGTTTCAGTTTGCGGTCATGCCCTACTACCACGGCGCGGTGTGGGTCGCAGAGGATAATCTGTGCCCCCATGTCTATCAGCTTGTCAACAAAGAAGAGTCGGCTTTCAAACATCTTCTGGTGGAATAGCACCGACCCGCGTGCCTGTGTAGCTACCACGATAAGCACAGAGAGCAAGTCGGGGGTCAGCCCTGGCCACGGTGCATCGGCCATGGTCATAATGGTGCCGTCGATAAACGACTCTACCACGTAGTGCTTCTGTCGTGGTATGTAGAGGTCGTCGCCATCGGTTTCTACCTTTACGCCCAGTCGACGGAAGGTTTCAGGGATGATGCCCAAGTCTTGTAGCGACACGTTCTTGATACGCACGCCATCACCGCACATAGCTGCCATGCCGATGAAGGAGCCTACCTCAATCATGTCAGGCAGCAGTCGGTGCTCAGTGCCATGCAGACTTTTCACACCTGTGATGGTAAGCAGGTTCGAGCCGATGCCGCTAATGAGTGCCCCCATGCGGTTGAGCATGTGGCAGAGTTGCTGGATATACGGTTCGCAGGCGGCATTGTAGATGGTGGTAGTTCCCTCTGCAAAGACGGCAGCCATTACGATGTTGGCCGTACCAGTCACCGATGCCTCGTCCAGCAGCATGTATGTACCTTTGAGGGTGTTGCCAGAGGGATAATGACCGGTGTATGCCTTGATTTCGTAAACGTTACGCTCCTCAATATGACGGAACTTGGCTCCGAGGGCTTTGAACCCCATGAAGTGTGTGTCCAGCCTGCGCCGTCCGATTTTGTCACCACCGGGCTTGGTGATGATGGCCTTCCCCATGCGTGCCAGTAGCGGTCCGATCATCATCACCGAACCTCGAAGCTCGGCGCACTTATGTACGAACTCGTCACTTTCCAGGTATTTCAGGTTTAGCTGGTCGGCTCGGAAAGAGCATTCTCTTTCTCCTGTTGCTCCTTTTCTGATGGCTGTTTTCACGCCAATGTCACGCAAGAGTTGTATCAGGTTGTTGACATCGCGGATGTCGGGGATGTTGCGTATGACAACCTCGTCACTGGTCAACAGCGAGGCACAGATAACCTGCAGTGCCTCGTTCTTGGCACCTTGTGGCGTGATGCTGCCGCTCAACAGGTGTCCTCCTTCTATTTTGAATGTAGCCACTTGCTTCTCTCGTCTTATTTCTTGTTCTTACGTTTGCCTTTCCCCTCGCCCTGCGGCAGTCCGTTTCCTGTCATGCGGTCGAAGCGGAAGGAAGAAAGGTCTAGTTGTATCTTCCCGTCGGTAAAGCGTGCCAAATCGTCGGCAACCTTTTCATCGTCTGCCGATCCGTGCCCCCATGCCAGCAGGTCACGCTTCATCTGGTTTGCGGTTTGCCGTGCCAGCTCGTCACGTTCTGCACCTTCTGGCATATCCTTCAGTTTCTCGAACAGTGCTGTCATCAGTCGTCCGTAATGGCGCAGACGGGCTTGCTCGTTCTTTACGGGATGTGCCATGGGCTGTGGCTTGGCGGTCATTTTCTCTGCATTACTGATGTCGTAGGGCCAGTCGATGTCCAGCTGCTGGTGGCTCATCAGGTAGAGATGATCCCACAGTGTCTGTTGATAGCCGGCGTTTTCGTGCATCATCGGTATTTTGTTCTCCATCTGTTTGATGATGCTCTTTGCGCAGCGCATGCGTTCTTCTTTGGTGGGGAGGGCTACGGCTATATCTACCATCTTCTGTATCTCTCTCCCGTATTCGGGCATCACCAGTTTCTCCCGTTGTGTGTTATAGTCTAATCCTTTTATTTCCATCTGTATATCATGTGTTTTTTATCTTTTGACCTTGTCCCTATAGCAGTTGTTTGGGTTTGATGGCTACGAAGTCTTTCAGATAGAACGGCACAAAGTAGGCCACATCCTCGAACTGTTCTGTCACATAACGTTTCTCTGCCAGCGGCTGCATCCACTTGGCCAGCGGTTCTATGCCCTCTATCAGTCGGGCATTGGGGTGGTTGATGACCTCCATGCATTTTGCCGCGCCGTTGCCGAAGAAATATACCGGCCGTTCATCGAGCCATGCCTTGTAGGTCTCTGCATTCACGATGTCGGCTCCCACCGGACGTATCGTTTTCAGACTCCTGTCGTAGATTGCGGCATACACCTCCATGCGCCGTGCGTCGAGCATGGGGCACAACAGGGCGTTTTCCTCCATTTCGGAATCGCGCAGCAGCACCGGCACGCAGAGCAGTTCCAAAGTCGGCACGGCAATCAGCTTTAAGTCGCGCCCGAAGCAGACCCCCTTGGCCATCGACACGCCTATGCGCAGCCCGGTATAAGACCCTGGCCCGCAACTGACGCTAACGGCATCAAACGGAATGGCATGGCTGTCAGTGAACGACAGTGCCTCGTCAACCATCGTTCCAAGCCGTTCGGCACCAGTGCCTTTCTCGCTGCGTTCTTCCTGATGGAAGATGCATTGGCTGTCTTCTGAGACGGCCACCGAGCATACGTTAGTACTTGTTTCAATATGCAGAATGCAGGCCATACCTTTTTCTTCAAATCATGTTTTAGGGTGCAAAGTTACTAATTTTTCCGTCATTCCATGCAAGTTTCGATGAAAAAAGTTTGGAACTTTCACCTTTTTTATTTACTTTTGCAGCCTATGATATTTTTCACATAAAGGAATAAGGAATGAGAGGAAAAGACTCCTGGCTGAAATAACCCATTGCGCATGAAACAGGAAGAGTGTATTGCACTGCTTATGCAGCATGGTGTGAAACCCACGGCCAACCGCATCGTGGTACTGAAGGCGCTGGCTCAGGCGGGACGGCCAATGTCGCTGACTGAACTGGAGTACCGGATACTGTCTATCGACAAGTCGGGCGTGTTTCGCTCACTGATGCAGTTCCGTGAGCACCATCTGGTACATGTCATAGAGGATGGGTCGGGTGGCGTGCGCTATGAGTTGTGTCACAGCCACGGACACGGTGCCGATGACGACCTGCACCTGCATTTCTACTGCGAGCGCTGTAAGCGTACCTTCTGTCTGAGCGATACGCCTGTGCCCGTTGTCACCCTCCCCGAGGGATTTACCGTCACCACCGTTAACTATATGGTAAAGGGCATTTGTCCAGATTGCAGGTAATTGTAATACGCAGTTTGCATTTTCCCGATGCAGTGAGTGTGGAAATCACGTAAAAACTTAAAATCCGTGAAAAGCCGCATTTAATTCTTAATTCTTAATTCTTAATTCTTAATTTTTTCGTACTTTTGCACACAGAATATTTTTTAACTAACAATTTAAACATAGCAATATTATGGTAGATTACAAGACCCTCGGCCTCGTGAACACCCGTGAGATGTTCGCTCGTGCCATCAACGGCGGTTACGCCATCCCCGCTTTCAATTTCAACAACATGGAGCAACTGCAGGCTATCATCAAGGCCAGCTCCGACCTGAAGAGCCCCGTTATCCTACAGGTGTCGAAAGGTGCCCGCAACTATGCCAACGCCACGCTGCTGCGCTACATGGCACAGGGTGCCGTAGAGTATGCCAAGGAGCTGGGTTGCAAGCATCCTGAGGTGGTGCTGCATCTGGACCACGGTGACAGCTTCGAGACCTGTAAGAGCTGTATCGACTACGGATTCTCCAGCGTGATGATTGATGCCAGCCACCTGCCCTTCGAGGAGAATATTGCCCTAACGAAGAAGGTGGTGGACTATGCTCATCAGTTCGATGTAACCGTAGAGGCTGAGTTGGGTGTGCTCGCCGGTGTTGAGGATGAGGTGTCGGCTGCCGAGAGTCACTATACCAAGCCCGAAGAGGTGATAGAGTTCTCACAGCGTTCTGGCTGCGACTCACTGGCCATCTCCATCGGTACCAGCCACGGTGCCTACAAGTTCACTCCCGAACAGTGTACACGTGACCCGAAGACCGGCAAGCTCGTACCTCCTCCCTTGGCATTCGACGTGCTCGATGCAGTGATGAAGGAGCTTCCCGGATTCCCCATCGTGCTCCACGGATCATCTTCCGTTCCCCAGGAGTATGTTGACGAGATCAACTCGCTGGGCGGCAAGTTGCCCGATGCTATCGGTATTCCTGAAGAGCAGCTGCGCAAGGCCTCGAAGAGTGCCGTCTGCAAGATCAACATCGACTCTGACTCACGTCTGGCCTTCACCGCTGCCGTGCGCCGCGTGCTCCACGACAAACCCGGTGAGTTCGACCCGCGCAAGTTCTGCGGTCCCGCTCGCGACGAGATGGAGAAGATGTACAAGCACAAGATTATTGATGTGCTCGGCTCTGACAACAAGTTGGCTCAGCTCGACTAATCCCGGATAATTCCACACATACGATAAGTAGGCTCCTGGCAATTCTGTCAGGAGTCTGTTTTTTTCACGTCTTATTACATTCGCGTAAGGTTACGGCTGGCATCGAGCCGTAGGAAGATAAAGAGCAGGAAGGTGAAGCCCCATAGCGAAGAACCGCCGTAGGAGAAGAAAGGCAGTGGAATGCCGATGACGGGTGTGAGTCCCAGCACCATACCGACATTGATGAATACGTGGAAGAGGAAGATACTGAGCACACAGTAGCCGTAGATACGCCCGAAGGCAAAGGGTTGTCGTTCGGCGAGATGGATGAGGCGCAGGATCAATGCCAGGAACAACAGCAGCACACCGGCAGAGCCGAGGAAGCCCTCTTCCTCACCAACGGTGCAAAAGATGAAGTCGGTGTCCTGTTCGGGAACAAACTTCAGCTTGGTCTGGGTGCCGTTAAGGAATCCCTTGCCCTCCAGGCCACCCGAACCAATGGCTATCTCCGACTGGTGGACGTTGTAGCCCGCACCGCGCAGGTCTTCATCCAGCCCCAGAAGCACATTGATGCGCGACCGCTGGTGTGGCTCCATGACATTCTGCATGATGAAGTCGGCACCATAGAAAAACAATGCAGAGCCTACGGCAAATAGGGCGATGTAGAAGTAGTTGCGAATGCGCGCCCCCAACCCTTCCCATACCAGCCAGCCCGTGAGCACGGCCGTCATGCCTAACTGGATGTAGGCAACATTGGGGATAAGCGAAGAATAGCGCGCCAGCAGGAACAGGGCGAGGGTGATGCTGATACAGTAGAAGAGCATCTGTAGCGCCAGACGGCGGTTGCAGTACACCCATGCCATGCCTATAGAAAACAGCTGGACAAGGAATAGCACACAGAACTTTCCTACCGAAGTGGAAGAGTCGCCGATATAAACCTCGGCATAGCGGATGCCGACAACGAAGTAGACCACCATGGCCACGCCGGTGAAGAGGATGCTGCCGGGCATTCCCTCACGGTAGAACATGAGGAAGAAGGCCAGGTAGACCAGTGCCGAACCCGTCTCGCGCTGTAGCACGATGCATACCATCGGCAGCAGGATGATGGCCAGCGTAGCGGCGAAGTGCTTCCACTGGTTGATGCTGTAGCCGTAGGCTGACATGAACTTTGCCAGAGCCAGTGCTGTGGCAAACTTGGCAAACTCGGCAGGCTGCAGTCGCAGGGGACCCATGACCAGCCAGGAGCGGGAACCCTTGATGGTATGGGGGTTGAAGATGGTGGCAAAGAGCAGCAGCAACAGCAGGATATATATAATGTACGCGAAGGTGTCGTAGAAACGGTCGTCGAGCATGACGATGGTGAAACCCAGCATGATGCTGGTGCCTATCCATACTATCTGCATGCCGGAGCGCGTGGCGAGGCTGAAGATGTCGGTCTCGCCGTATGAGTAGCTGGCTCCGCAGACACTAATCCACCCGAAGGAGAGGAGGGCGATATAGATGGCTATCGTCCACCAGTCAATGCTGCGCAGTACGCTCGGCTGCCTTTTATCTGCTGGTTGTGCCATACGCGATATGCCTGTTTTGGAACTCTTCGGCCCGCTTCTGCGAAGCCTCCGAGAGTTTACCGTGAATATACTGTTCCATGATGAGACCACCGATGGGCACACCGTAGGTGGCACCCCAGCCGCCGTTCTCGACGTAGACGGCTACTGCAATCTTTGGATTGTCCATAGGGGCAAAGCCCATAAATACGGAGTGGTCGTGGCCTCGGTTCTGGGCGGTACCCGTCTTGCCACAGGCCATGAAGTCGTACTTGGCCAGCTCGTGGCAGGTGCCGCCGGTAGCAGAGGCACGCATGCCCTTCACCACATAGTCATAAGCCTCGCGGCTGGCCATCGTATGGCGACGGCGGGTATAGAGGGTGTCCAGCTCTTCACCCTGTATCTTCTTCACCACATGGGGAGTGATGAACCATCCTCTGTTGGCAATGGTGGCACCGAGGTTGGCGATTTGCAGCGGTGTGGCGTTGACTTCACCCTGTCCGATAGCGATGGAGATGATGGTCAGTCCGTTCCACGAGCCTTTGTATGCCTTGTCGTAGAACTCGGCATTGGGGATGAGGCCGCGCTTCTCACCGGGCAGGTCGATGCCGAGGCGGTAGCCGAATCCCATCGACACCATGTAGTCGCGCCAGGTGTTCATCGCGTTCTGCACGGAGCCGTATTTCGTGACGTGCTGGTTGATCATATAGTAGAGTCCCCAGCAGAAGTAGCCGTTGCACGATGTGGAGAGTGCAGGCACCAGGGGCAGCGGCGAAGCGTGGCCGTGGCAGCCTACGTGCAATCCCTTGTAGTTGAAGCCATGGCCACAGGGGTAGGCAGTCTGCGTAGGATGCAGGATGCCCTCGGTCATAAAGGTCAGGCCCTGTGTAGTCTTGAAGGTGGAGCCTGGCGGGTACTGTCCCATGATGCTGCGGTTGAGCAGCGGTTTCCATACGTTCTGGCTCAGCAGGTGGTGGTTCTTGGAGCGTTGCCTTCCGACCATCAGCCGAGGGTCGTAGCTGGGCGACGACACCATGCAGAGCACTTCGCCGGTAGACGGCTCGATGGCTACGATACTGCCGATTTTCCCTTCCATCAGGCGTTCGCCAAGGGTCTGCAACTTGGCATCAATACCCAGTGTAAGGTTCTTGCCTGCCACGGGGCGACGGTCGAAACGGCCGTTCTGATAGCGGCCCTGCACACGGCCGTGTGCATCGCGCAGCAGGATTTGCATTCCCTTCTCGCCACGCAGCTGACGCTCGTAGCTGCGCTCCACGCCCAGTTTGCCGATATAGTCGCCGGGCTGGTAGTAGTCATCCTCCTCAATGTCGGCGGGCGACACCTCGGCAACGTCGCCCAGCACATGTGCGGCAAAGGGATACCGGTACTGACGGATAGTGCGCCGCTGCACATAGATACCGGGATAACGGAACATCTTCTCTTGGAACACAGAGAAGTCGTAGTCGCTGAGCTGGCTCATAAAGAGTTGCTGCGTAAAGCGAGAGTACCCGGGATTCTTCGAGCGGTCTTTGATGGTCGCCATGCGGCGGTCGAATTCCTCGCGGCTGATATTGAGTGCCCTGCAGAAGTCGAGCGTGTCAAGATGGTCTTTGGCCTCGTTCATCACCACCATGATGTCGTAAGACGGTTGGTTGTAGACCAGCAGCTGGCCGTTGCGGTCGTAGATACCGCCGCGCGAGGGGTATTCTATCTTCTTGAGGAAGGCATTAGAGTCGGCACTCTTCTTGTAGTCGTCGCTGGTAATCTGTAACATGAAGAGCCTGATGATGTAGGCCACAACAATAAGCGTGGCCACTCCGGCAATCACATACCGTCTGTTGGCAAGTTCGTAGTCTTTCATCAGTTCTCAGTTATCAATGGCTGTCAGCATGCTACTCATTTCCCTTAGCCCCGGCAATTTCAAAGGTGAAGATGAGCAGCAGCGTGAGGAGGGTGCTGCCCACCACGCACAAAACCCAATGGAGGATATTGTAGAAGCTGAACAGTTCGAGGGAATAGAATACCAGACAGTAGAGCAGCGTGAGCAGGATGGCATAGTTGGCATACTTCACCGGACCGAGGGTCGTCAGCGAAGGTTCCAGGTTTTCCGCCGAGTCGCGTGGCACGAAGAGTTCGATGAGATAAGGCTGCAGCACACCAATCAGTGTCATGGAGGCGGCTGCCAGTCCTGGCGTGTTGGTGAAGATGTCGATGGTTAGTCCCAATGCGAAACTCCAAAGCAATACTCCCCATTGGGGGAAGTTGCGCGGCATCATCAGTACGAAATAAACGTACAGCAGCGGTGTGGCGCAATGGAAAAGATGTATGCGCCCCAATACGACGGCCTGTGCCACCGCCAGTACCAAGAAGAGTATGGCCTGTCTTGTCAGTAGATTTACCATCTGCAGTATATCTGTTGCTCGTTGTTATTCCTTTACGTTCAGCTTCAGCGAGTCGCGTGCAGCCTGCATGAGTCGCATGCGCTCGCCAATCGACTTATCGTTGATGACCACTACGTCGCGCAGATTGCCGAAATCGGTAGAGAGCCTCACCTTTAACTTGTACGACAACCCGTCGCGTGAGTTGTACACCTCCACAATCTGTCCCACCAGCACCCCTGGGGGGAAGATGCTCGAATAGCCATTGGTTTCCACCCATTCTCCGCGTTTGAAGCGGGCATGGCGGGGAATGTCCTCGACGTAGGCATAGCCAGCCTCCTCGCCATACCAGCGCAGCACGCCGAAGTAGCCGCGGCCACGGATGGCACAGCTGATGCGCGACGACCGCATGTTGAGCACGGGAATCACAATGGAGTAGTGGGAGCTGGTCAGGTAGGTGACACCTACCACACCCATACCGCAGGCAACACCCATGCCAGCCTCCACACCGTCTGCCTCTCCCCTATCGATGGTCATCAGGTTGTCCCTCTTGTGCAGCTCGCTGCTGATGACCTTGGCAGGTATCAGCTGGTAGCGGCTCAGTGAGTCGATAACACGCTGGTCCTCTGGGTCTGCAGACTGTGTGGCCTCGCCGTAGAGACGGCGCAGCTGTGCCAGCTGTCGCTCCAGGTAGAAGTTGCGTCGCGTCAGGCTTTCGTTGTTTTTTCTCATCGAGAAGAATTGCTCTATGGAAGCATTCCACTCATAGACACGACCGGCCACGAAGTTTGCTGACGAGAACCATACGCTGCCCTGATAGCTGTTAAAGCGGAACAGCAGGGTCAGACTGATAGCCTCGAGCAGCACAAACAGCAGCCAGTGGTGGTGCCGATAGAGGAACTCCAAGAGATTCTTCACAGATTCGTCTTTATCTCATCAGGAACGAGAAGCGGTTGACATTCTTCAGTGCGATACCGGCACCCTTGGCCACACAGTGCAAGGGGTCTTCAGCAATATGGAAGGGGATGCAAATCTTGGCCTCCAGGCGCTGGTCCAAGCCACGAAGAAGTGCTCCACCACCTGTCAGCCAGATACCGTTCTTCACGATGTCGGCATACAGCTCGGGAGGGGTATTCTCCAGTGCTGAGAGGACGGCAGACTCGATGCGTGCCACTGTCTTGTCCAGACAGTGGGCTATCTCCTGATAGCATACGGGTACCTCCATGGGTAGTGCGGTGATGCGGTTCGGGCCGTGGACGATATAGTCCTCGGGAGCCTCGTCGCCCAGGTCGGTAAGGGCAGAGCCTACCGCAATCTTGATGCGCTCGGCCATACGCTCCGACACCTTGACATTATGCTGACGTGACATGTATTCCTGAATGTCGGCTGTCAGGTCGTCACCAGCCACCTTGATAGAGTTGTTGGCCACGATGCCTCCCAGCGAGATGACGGCTATCTCCGTGGTACCGCCGCCGATATCGACAATCATGTTACCCTCTGGAGCCTCCACATCGATGCCGATACCGATGGCTGCCGCCATGGGCTCGAACAACAGGTACACGTCACGGCCGTCGGCATGTTCGGCACTGTCGCGCACAGCGCGCAGCTCTACTTCCGTCGAACCGCTGGGCACGCCAATCACCATGCGCAGCGAGGGCGAGAAGAGGCGGCTGCCCGTATGCACCATCTTGATGAGTCCGCGCATCATCTGCTCACAGGCAGAGAAGTCGGCTATCACACCGTCACGCAGCGGACGAACGGTGCGGATATTGTCGTGTGTCTTTTCATACATCATCTTAGCCCGCGACCCCACGGCAATCATCTTGTCGGTATGGCGGTCAAGGGCTACTACAGACGGCTCGTCGACCACAATCTTGTCATCACTGATGATAATGGTGTTAGCCGTTCCCAAGTCCATAGCTATCTCCTGGACAAAACTAAAAAATCCCATTCTAATTTACAATTTGACAATTTACAATTTACAATTTACTTCTCAAACCATGCATTGATGGCAGTGTCGTAGTGTGAGCTGACGCCAAAGGCACGCGTAGCCAGCATGCGGCGCTGCTCTTTCGTGGTTTCAGCACCCTGCGCGTTCAGGATGTCCAACAATATAGAGTACTCAGCCTTCGACGGAACTATCACCACATCATTAAAATTTTTCGCTGCAGCACGAATCAATGAGATGCCGCCGATGTCGATCTTCTCGATGATGTCCTCCTCAGAGGCACCGCTGGCCACGGTCTGCTCAAACGGGTAGAGGTCTACGATGACCAGGTCGATTTCCGGAATCTCATACTGAGCCATCTGCTCGCGGTCGCCTGCGTTGTCACGGCGTCCCAGGATGCCTCCGAACACTTTCGGGTGCAATGTCTTCACACGGCCGCCGAGGATGCTGGGATAGGTCGTCACCTCTTCCACTTTCTCGCATGCGTAGCCGAGTCCTTCAATAAAAGTCTGCGTACCTCCTGTCGACAAGAACTTCACGCCCTCGTCGTTCAGTTTCTTCAGCAGTTCCTCCAGCCCATCCTTATGAAATACCGAGATGAGCGCTGTCTTAATTTTCTTATTCTCTGCCATAAATTCTATATAACGTTATAATGAGTGTGCAAAATTACAAAAAAGCCGCCACACTGCCACACGTTTCCCGGATTTTTTTTTCGTCTCCCAAAAAATAATAATGTATGTCAATCCAGGAAGCGCAGATGACGCATGTCAACAATTTTGTTCATTTTCGGAAAATAATTCCTCTTTTCTCCGTCTTTTCGGTGTTTTTGTCGTACCTTTGCAGCCACAAATATCAACCACTATTGTTATGAAAAAGAAAAAGATTTTCCTGATGGCACTCTTCGCCATCGCCGTCGGCACGGTTAAGGCTGGCGGACTGATGACCAACACCAACTACCACATTGCCTTTGACCGCATGATGGCACGCGGTGCCACGTTCGACATTGACGCAGCCTACTCCAACCCCGCCGGTATGGCTTGGGGCTATGAGGGATTCCAGATGTCACTCAACTTCCAGAAGCCGTGGCAGGACCGCGACATCGAGACCAACATCCCCAACTTCCTGGCTGTGCCTCAGATGGGCTATCCCGGTGTAAACATCGGCCATACGTATCACGGCGAGGCCTCGGCCCCCATCGTACCGGCCCTGTTTGCCTCTTATAAGAAAGGCCGCTGGGCCTTGTCGGCCATGATTGGCATCGTGGGCAGCGGCGGATTCGTGGAGTATGGCGACGGCATCCCCATGTTCAACACGCTGGTAATGGCCAAGATCCTCAGTGCCACAGCCACGCTGCCGGCTGCGGCAGGAGGTCCCATCACCCCCGACAAGTACGCTATCTGCTCAGAGATGAAGGGTAAGCAGTATATCTATGGCGGTCAGCTGAACTTCACCTATCGGATTACCGACAACCTGTCGGCTGCCGTCGGCATGCGCGCCAACTACTACGACGGTTACAACCGAGGCTTTGTGATGGCCAATATGGGCAACACCGAACTCATCAACCTGCAGCTCGACTGCATACAGCGTGGCTGGGGCTTCGCTCCCATCGTGGGCCTCAACTTCCACAAGGGTCCGCTGACCATCGCTGCCCGCTACGAGTTCCGCACCAAGATAGAGACCAAGAACAATACCAAGCAGCTGTTTGCCAGAATCAAGAACACCGACCTGGCTACGGCAGCCACCGTGCCTTATATCGAGGGCGATATGGCTCTGCAGCAGTTTGGCGACAAGGTGGCTCCCTATCAGGATGGTGCCAAGACGCGCTACGACATGCCGTCGCTGCTCTCTGTGGCTGTGGGATATGAATTCAATCCCAAGCTGCGTGCCACGCTGGAGTACCACTTCTTCGATGACAGGCACGCCAAGATGGCTGGCAACCGTCAGAAGGAACTGAAGCATGGCACCCACGAGATACTGGCTGGTATCGAGGGCGACATCAACGACCGCTGGACGCTGAGCTGCGGTGTGCAGCGCACCGACTACGGACTGAGCGACACCTATCAGCAGAACACCTCGTTCGCCTGCGACAGCTACAGCATCGGACTGGGATGTGCCGTCCGCCTGTCGGAGAAGCTGCGCCTGAATGCCGGCTACTTCATCAGTATCTACGAAGACTACACTCGCAACCATCCCAAGGAGCTGGGTGGCTATCTGGGTACCGGCTATCCTGGTCAGGACATCTACTCACGTACCAACAACGTCATCGGTGTCGGTATCGACTACCGGTTCTGATTCCTTTTCCTTCATTAGCATATTTTCTGATTATACCTCACAGGGGGGACAGCCCCCGTGTGAGCATATTACTCTTACATTAAGATCACAAAAACCCCCGTGTGCTATGGTATTAGGGGGTTACTCCTAACATTCATGGTCAATTCCTAGCAGCCACTTCCAGCATGGAATCACCTCTATGGCACCATGCTTATCAGTCAGTGTGCCTTCTTCATCGTAGGTGATGATGATGCGCCTACGGCAAGGATGCACATTCGGAAGTTTCTCCAATGGTTCTTTCTCCCGTTTCTCTGTTTCCGGATCAGCTATAGAATACGATACTTGTATGGCCAGTTCGTCTTCCGGTACAAAGAAATCCACCTCAACATTCACATTATAGAAGAATACTCGCTCGTTGTCCTCATCGTGTCCATACTTGCGGAACAGTGACAGGGCTACCATGTTTTCAAGCAGAATGGTTTCTGCGTCCAACAATTGCAATGTCAGCAGGCCGTTGTCAATGAAGTAATATTTGCAGATGCTTTCCTTGTCGCTGAACGATGACGCTATATTTCTCAGGCGAAGTAGCAACCAGGCATCCTCGGAAAAACTGATATAGTTTGATACCGTGGGGACGCTGATCTTGCCCGACACACTTGAAAGAATCTTCGAGATGCGATTGTATGATACAGGCTGCATCACGCTTTCAGCCATCTTCTTAATCATCAACTGAAGCAGACGCGGATTGGAGATCCCGTTACGTTGTACGATGTCGCCAAGATAGATCTTCTGGAAAACGCTTGACAGGTAGCTTCGCTTCACCGGTAGTTTGATTGACTCTGGCAGGCCTCCCCAAGTAAAATACTCACCGTATGCCTTCATAAACCTTGCCTTTGATTCTGTAGCCGTCAGGGCCAATTCGTCGTAGGCCACACCAGTATAAGACAGATATTCCTTGAAGCTGAAGGGATAGACTTCTACTGGCAGGTAGCGGCCACCTAATGCCGCCATGATTTCTTTCGACAGCATCTTGGCATTCGAGCCCGTTATGAACACGCTGTATTTCTTGTCTGCCAGGTTGCGGGCGAACTTCTGCCAGCCATCCACATTCTGAATTTCGTCGAGAAACAGCATGGGGCGTTTTCCGTACATCTCCTGATGGCACTCCAGTATCAGGTTGAAGTCTTCAGCCGTAAATCCCTCCAGGCGGGTGTCCTCAAAGTCCAGGTAGAGCATTTCGTCCCATCCCTTGCCCTCTGCCAACAGCTGCCGTATTCTCTGGAAGAGAAGGAAAGACTTGCCAGAGCGTCTGACTCCCACGAATATCTTCAGCGGAAAGCTGCCGAGGTCATAATGACGAGGAAAAATGTCGTACTGCTCCACATCCTTCTGGTTGTCAAGCAGCACCCGCTTCAATGTGTTTCTTGCTATGCTCATCTGTCTAAAAATGCGTCTTTTATAAAATCACACTTAATAAAACGCTACAAAAGTATAAAATATAATTTAACAAAACAAATTTTTCTCATTATTTTCACTCCTTTTTACTTTTTCTTTAACGTTAGATATTTAGTACACAGCGGAACCGACCCCGCTGTGTACTAATTGTTGATGCCCGTAATGCTCCTGACGCTCTGGCTTATTATGAGAAGAACGGATTTATCTATCTGTTCCCCTCAGAGGAATCTGAGTCAATAAGCACACGAAAGGACAAGGCTGTCGTTCCTCAGAATACTCGACTGATGTACTTTGACCTAAAGGACTCTACAGAATAAATATCGGAAAAGATTTGGTTATTCCACTTTTTCTGTGTACCTTTGCCCCCGACAACGAGCTCATGAAACATGAGCACAAGGGGACTGATACATGTGCTACTTTTTGAGTAAACATTTTGATATTTAAGAAAAACTCACTAAATTTGCACTGTCAATCAAGAGATCATCTGCATAACCAATAAAATCAATTTAATCATGAAAAAGATTCTTATTTCAGCCTTTATGCTTGCATTCCTGACGGCAGAAGGAATGGCACAAGACATCATGGTCACCAACGATGGTGAATCCATGAAAGTATATAACATTGAAGTTGGGCAATCAGCCATTTTCTATCAGCTTGAGGACAACAAGAACTCGGAGGTGAAGAGAATTGAAAAGACCAATGTGCTCATTATCAAGAAGCAGGACGGCACGCAGATCATCCCCAACGCCAACAACGTAGGAACATCTGCACCACAGAGTGCCGCCGCCCCGCAGCTCTCTGAGGGGCAGATTGCCGCAGCACCCAAGAAAGATGTGAAGCCGGCCGTGGCCTCGTCGGCTGTAACAGAAAGGAAAGGTGTCAAGACCTTCAGTGCCGTCAACGCAGAAGGCCAGACTCTTTATTTTCAGATTCTTTCAGAGAATGACAAGACATTGGCTCTGATTAATAATAGCAAGGATAAGTACACGTTCTCGTCGTGCATTATCCCCGACAAGGTGGAACTCGATAACCAGACCTATACCGTCACCGTCATCGGAGAGAAAGCCATGCAAAAGAATCCCAATCTGACCTATGTGTCGCTACCAGAAACCCTCAAGCGCATAGAGCAACGAGCATTCAAAGGAACAGCTCTGACCCATATCGTATTTCCTAGTAGTCTGGAGTATATCGGCGAATGTGCATTCTTCTTAAGTTGTCTTGAAGAACTGGCCATTCCTCCTACCGTGAAGAACATGGGACGATATGCATTCCTCTACTGTGGCAAGAGCCTTAGTCCCAGCAAGAACTATGCTGGATATATTTCCAGTCTGCCGATGTTTGTGACGGAACGTAACAGCCAGGACTATGGCATTGACGATTCATCCGTTGAAGCATATAATAAAGCGAAAGGAAAGTGACACAGCGGGACCCCGTGTGACAGAAGAAGATGATCTATCATTGCCTGTAACTTTTCCTTCATTGGCATATTTTCTGATTATAACACCTCACAGGGGGACAGACCCCGTGTGAGCATATAGCGTTATTCCTGATAGAACAGCTTATACCACCCACTTTGGTAGTTCTTGGCCGATTCAATCTGTTTCTGTATCTTCTTTATTCTCTCGTGAAGCGTTTCTGCCGCTTTGATGTTATCGTTATTGTCCTCACTCGTGAAGAGTTGTTTCCATCCATTGCCGAATCTGCTCCTTTTGAATTTCATCAGTTCTTCATTGGTCAGACGGTTGCGCCTATCAAGAAAATAGAACTCTACGTGATCCTGTCCTTGCAGGTTGACAATGTACTTAATGATGAAATGAGCTTGTTCCTCACTGGCTGCTACTTGCCAGAACCCGTCCTTCGCCAGCAGTTTGCGAAGCCTGTCACCACCTACTCGTTCGTATTCTGTAGCACCGGCCTCAACATAAACGACATTGCCTTTAGCCATCAGGAAACCGTGATACTGTGTAATGTCCACGGTCGGCATGGCGACACTTGCACGATTCTCCTTTACCTCCACTACGTCTTGAGCACTAATTGCTAGCGACAATGCTGCCATAATAATAAAAAGAATTTTCCTCATCTTGAAGTTGTTTTGTTTGACAGGTGCAAAATTACAGAAAAATTGCTAAATGGCCAAATTGTAAGGATTATTTCTGTATCATGCGGGCTGTCCCCGTACAATACCTCACAAGGGGACAGACCTCGTGTGAGCATTTCCTTCATTGGCATATTTTCTGATTTTAACACCTCACACGGGGTCTGTCCCCTTGTGAGCATGTCATATTTCTTGTTTATGTTACTTGTTCTTTTCAATAATCCCATTTATTCTCCCGAACCAATGGGCTTAATCTACATATTAAATAAACGATACCGTGGTAACACCACGTGTGCTATATTTCTGACCTCACAGGGGGAGCCCCCGAGCACGTGTGCTCTTTCTTTGACAAATTAATCGCCGCCCTTCAGGATGATGTTCACCACAGCCACTACGTCAGCAACGTCTATCACGCCGTCGCCGTTTACGTCGCCGATGCCGCCACCACCATCGCCAAGCTTGAATTCCTCGGTCACTACGTCAGAGTTCTCGTAGCCAGCCCTTGTAGCATATACGCTCACCTTGTAAACTCCCGTCAGGCTGACCTTGCTGCTATAGTTCTTCTTGGCATCACTAACGGTCACCTCCGATACAAACTCTACGTCCTCCGTCTCGCAGATGAACTCCAGTTCTCCATTGGCAAAGCTGATAGTGGGCGTAGCGCACTTCTTTGTCTCAGGATTTGTACCATCTAAGCCCATGAAAGTCTTAAAACTGCTCCAAGGTACCGCTGCCTTATACGCATCAATAGATGCTACTGGCACATGCAGTGTGGCATAATCTATATAAGATTTCTCGAAGGCATCGCTTTCAGTTGATGGCACACTCTCGGCATAACAATACACATCGGTCAATTCCGCACAGGATGCAAAGGCAAGAAAACCGATGTTTTTTATGCCACTTCCTATAGTGATGGAGGTCAGGCCAGAACAATTACGGAACGCATAATTTCCTATGCTCGTCACACTATTGGGAATAGTGATAGAGGTCAGGCCAGAGCAGTGATTGAACGCCCAATTTCCTATGCTCGTCATACTATTGGGGATGGTGACGGAGGTCAGGCCAGAGCAACCAGAGAACGCACTCCCTCCTATGCTCGTCACACTATTGGGAATGGTGACGGAGGTCAGGCCAGAGCAATAACGGAACGCACCCCATCCTATGCTCGTCACACTATTGGGAATTACCAAGTCTTTAATCTCTTTTCCATTCAAGAAAAGATGATGCGCATAATTAAATGATGAAGAAAATGCGACATTACACCATGCCGCTAAGTCTGATATATATACGGAGGTCAGGCCAGAGCAACCCTCGAACGCATAGTTTCCTATGCTCTTCACACTATTGCCGATAGTAACGGAGGTCAGCCCAGTGCAATTATAGAACGTCCATTCTCCTATACTCGTCACACTGTTGGGGATGGTGACTGAGGTAAGGCCAGAGCAATTCTCGAACGCAAAACCTCCTATGCTCGTCACGCTATACTCCGTTCTTTTATAGTTGACCTTCTCAGGTATATTCACGTTGCCTGAGTAGTAGTTAGGATTACTCGCTACTACAGCAACATTTCCTTCTGTATTCAGAACATAGTATATGCCGTCAATCTGCACGGCATCAGCACTCGCCACCATCGGTAGCAAAATCATCACAAGCAATAGAAATTGTTTCTTCATAACAGTATTGTTTTAAGTTCGACGTTCTGATTCTAAGGAATCACATGGACAGGTTTTTGATTCCTCGGCTTTGTATAAGTTGCAGGGGGGCAGACCCTGTGTGAGCACAGACAGCCCCCTCTATGTGTGCTATGCAGCCTTCCCCATATACAGATTCTCAATAGGGAATATTAAATCCCAATCTTCACCCCAGACTACATTCCCGTCATCAACAACAAATGTGCGAAACAAGTCGGGATCTAGATACTTATTGTACTGAGGATGCGGGTGCTGTAAAATGAATTCACCAACGTTAACTACGCTCTGATGTCCATCGTTGAACGTCAGTCTTATGCAAAGATTGCCTGCATCTTCTGCCGAAACAATAAAAATGTGTTCCATCTTTACATCCTTTCTTTAATGTAAGTAGTCTTTACAACTTTCTTCATGACGAAGAAATCAATCCATTTCTCAACGATGCGCTGCCAATATTTGTTGATAAATGCTATGGCAACCTTTTCGTCTTTACTATCTAGAGGCTTGGCACCCTGTTTCTCGCGGCGCACGATATCTTTCAATTTTCCATCCTCTATAATCAAGTCGAAGATACATTCCGTGCCACTATGCCTTACATGCACATGTATCGGTTCATGTTCATTCGAGAAGAAATAGAAAATGAATCCAAAATATTCAAATATCTTAGGCATATCCCTTATTTTTTTGCAAATATACATATTATCTTTGAAACCGCAAAATTTTTCTCGAAATTATTTTCCGAGTACACAGCAGAACCGACCCTACTGTGTACTTTTGGCTATGTTTTCGGGCTGCCAAGGTATAAAAAAACAGTTACCCTGCACTGCCTACACTGGCCACTGAATATCAGCAGGTTACGAACAGGTTACCCTACACTGGAGGCTGCACTGACGACTACACTGACTATAGGTGGGTGAAGACAAAAAGTCCCGCGCGCTGGGACTTTTTTGAGGAGGCTCTTCAGCTCCGTGAGGAGCCTCTTCACGAAAATTAGTAGGCCACTCACGACCGTGAGGAGCCTCCTCACTGAAATAAGTAGGCTACTGATTCCAGTGTAGGGGTCAGTGTAGCCTCCAGTGTAGGGTGGCTGGCACGCAAATATCTGACTTTCAGCAGTCAGTGTAGGCAGTGCAGGGTGCTGTAAAAGTCTGTGAGAATAAGGCATTTACAATTTAGGTTTATCCTGACCCCTGGCATTTTCTTGCAAATGCCAGAAAGTCGCCGTACCTTTGCACCGTCGAAAACAATAAAACTCGGAAAAAGTATGAACACAACGATTACACGTATCAGAACCAAGGAACAGCGTTGGGGAATGCCGACGACCATGACGATGGAACAGTTGGCAGAGGAAATCAGAAGCACCCGCTATGAGCAAAGGGTGGAGAGAACTATACGGCAAAGTACGTTAGAGCGTTTGGGGAAAAACACCGGAGATCACAGGTTGTCTAAACGAACTGAACGTCTGCCGTACATCATCTTCTCATCACTCTTCAACAGGCGCGGTGTGGAATGGTTTGAAGGGCCGACGGGTCTCATCCTCCTCAGCATCGACTGCGGCGACGATCCAGTGCGGATGGCCGTCATCCGGAGATGTGCCATGCAGATGCCGCAGACCACGATGGCGTTCCGTGGCTGCAGCGGACGCACGCTGAAAGTCGTTGTCAACTGCCAGCCGCCATTGAAAGGTCAGCTGCCAAAGGAGGCTGACGGCAGCCTGCGCTTCATAGAGAATGCCACACGCCAGGCAGCCCACTACTACGAGTCGTTGCTTCACTGCCGTATCGCCCTGCCGCAGCCGTCGCTGACCTACGGCTGCCGGATGAGCCACGATACCGAGGTGTACTACAACGCCAAGGCGCAGCCGCTTTCCATCGTGGGCAATGACATGCTGCACAGTCTGTATCCGCTGGCGCAGACCGATGGCGAGGGCAACTTCGGCAGCCGTCCTGACGCAGGCGATGTGGAACGCCAGCAGACGGACTTCTACACTTGTCTGGCCAAGGCTCGCGAGAACCATCCGGAGAGCGGTGCCGACGGGATGGCCGACGAGCAGTTCGTGGTTAGCCTGGCCACGCTGTGCCGACGGTCGGGACTGCAGGAGGAGCCGAGCGTCCGTCGCACGATGCTGTTCCATCAGACGCAGATGAACGAGGGTGTGGTGCGCAAGATCTTCCGTTCCGTCTACCAGAAGCAGCCGGAGGGAAAGTCGTGGTCGCAGATGTCGGAGAAGGAGTGCATAGCCCACAAGGTCAGGGAGTTCTTCGAACGCCGCTACGAACTGCGCTACAACACGATGAAGGGCATCGAGGAGTTCCGCCCGCGCGACATCGACTACCAGCCGTGGCTTCCGCTGTCGGAGCGCGACATCAAGCGCATCGCCCACGAGCAGATGCTGGATGCCGGGGCGGCCTGGGCGATAGATATTGAGAACTATGCCCGTTCGTCAATCGCTCCCGCCTACAACCCCGTACACGAGTTCCTGGCAGGCTGCGGCTCGTGGGACCGCAAGCACAACTACATTGAGCGGCTGGCCCGGCGCGTGCCGTGTAAGTGGAAGGAGTGGCCGATGCTGTTCCACCGCTGGTTCCTCGGCATGGTGGCCGCTTGGCAGGGCATGAGCCGCGACCACTCGAATGCCGTGGTGCCGATGCTGGTGGGCCGTCAGGGCGTGCGGAAGTCGACGTTCTGCAAGCTGCTGCTACCGCACAGTCTGCGCGAATACTATATTGATGACGTGAAACTAGACAATGCCGAGCAGGTGGAGCGCATGCTGGCGCGCATGGCCCTGGTGAACATCGATGAGTACAACGCCAAGACGGTGCGCGAGCAGGCCAAAATCAAGCGTATACTGACCGAGCGCGACGTGCAGGTGCGCCGCATGCGCTCCGACCAGTACCTGATGCTGCAGCGTATGGCCTCGTTTATTGCTACCACCAACGAGCGACAGCCGCTGACCGATACCACGGGCAACCGCCGTTACCTGTGCGTAGAGGTGACGGGGATTATCGACACGGAGACACCACTGAACTACCAGCAGCTGTATGCGCAGGCATTGTGGGAGCTGGCCAACGGCCAACGCTACTACATGAGCAGCGATGAAGAGCAGGCCATCGAGGAGCACAACGAGGCATTCCTGGCCGTATCGAGTCTTGAGACCATACTGACTTCCCACTACGAGCCGATGCCGCGTGGCAAGCAGCACTTCCTGCGAGCCGTTGACATCCTAAACGACCTGCAGCAGGTGACGAGGGGGGCAGACCGTCCGACGATGGATAAGCTGGTGAGGGCACTGAAGGCCGCCCACTTCCAGCACGGTGCCCAGAATGGTGTCAGGGGATGGTATGCGCGAAAACGGTAGCGGGATGACGATAGCCACGGAGTTCCTGCGATCATTTACTTCCGCAGCGTCCGCATGGCATTGAGCACTGCCAGTACCGTGACACCCACGTCAGCGAAGACGGCCATCCACATGGTGGCCAGTCCCACAGCGGCCAACAGCAGTACGGCCACCTTGACACCGATGGCAAACACCACGTTCTGACGGGCAATACGGATGGTGCGGCGCGCTATACGAATGGCGCGGGCTATCTTTGACGGCTGGTCGTCCATCAGCACCACATCGGCGGCCTCGATGGCCGCATCGGAACCCAGCGCACCCATAGCCACCCCCACATCAGCGAGAGCCAGCACCGGGGCATCGTTGATGCCGTCGCCCACGAATATCAAGTGCGAACCCTCCTGCCGTTCGCCGAGCAGGCGGTTCATCTGCGCTACCTTGTCGGTAGGCAGCAGCTCGGCATGATACTCGTCGATGTGCAGCTCGGCAGCCACCTGACTGGCCACATCGCGGCGGTCGCCCGTCAGCATCACCGTCCGGGCGACACCCAACTCCTTCAGTGCTGCCACGGCCTCGGGGGCATCGTCCTTCACCTGGTCGGAGATGACAATATGTCCCGCATACTGTCCGTCTATGCTGACGTGTACGATGGTACCCGTCTTGTGGCAGTCGTGCCACTCGACACCCAGTGCCTGCATGAGTTTCTGGTTGCCCACACATACCTCCTGACCGTTGACGCTGGCACGGATGCCCTGGCCTGCCACCTCTTCCACGATGGCTACCTCGCAGTCGTCATGCTCCTCGGGATAGGCATTGCGCAGGGAGATGGCGATGGGGTGCGTGCTGAAGCGCTCAACATGGGCAGCCAGATGCAGCAGATGATGCTCGCTGCACTCCTTCGGATGCACGGCGGTCACCTCGAACCGTCCGTGCGTAAGGGTACCGGTCTTGTCGAACACTACGATGCCCGCCCGTGCCAGCACATCCATGTAGTTGGCACCCTTGATCAGGATGCCCTGCCGCGAGGCACCACCGATGCCTCCGAAGAACGTCAGCGGCACCGATACCACCAAGGCACAGGGGCACGACACGACGAGGAAGAGCAGGGCACGGTAGAGCCATACAGGGAAGGCATCCATATAGGAGGCATCAAACAGCGGCGGCAGAAATGCCAAGGCCAGCGCAGCATACACGACAATGGGGGTATAGATACGGGCAAAGCGCGTGATGAAGGCCTCGCTGCGCGCCTTGTTCTCACCGGCATGCTCTACCAGGTCGATGATTTTCGATACGGTACTCTCGCCAAACGTCTTGGCAACGCGCATGCGCAGTACCCCCGACAGGTTGATACACCCTGACACCACATCATCTTCGACGGTTACGTCGCGCGGCACGCTCTCGCCCGTCAGTGCCACGGTGTTCAGGCTGGACGTTCCCTCCACGACCACACCGTCGAGGGGGATCTTCTCGCCAGGTTTTACCACGATGACATCACCCACGGCCACTGTGTCGGGACTGACGGTAACCACCTCGCCGCCACGCTCTACGTGGGCATAGTCGGGACGGATGTCCATCAGATGGGCTATCGAGTCGCGGCTGCGGTCTTCGGCATAGTCTTCAAACAACTCACCCACCTGGAAGAACAGCATGACGAATACCGCTTCGGGAAACTGCGTCTCAGCACCGGGCAGGAAGCCGATGAGCAGCGCACCGATGGTGGCTACCGACATCAGGAAGTCCTCGTTCATAGGTGTACCGTCGAGGATACCCTCCACGGCCTCGCCCAGCACGTCGTAGCCGATGAGCAGATAGGGGATAAGATAGACCAGCAACAGCTGCCATACGGGCAGGTTGCCGGTCTTTTCCACTATGACGGCAGCTATCAGAAAGACAACCGTCAGAATGACTCTCAATAATTTCTTGTTCATACGCTTTGCATTTCAGATTTCTGTTTCTGAGTGCAAAGGTACGGACTTTCTACTGCAACTGGGTTGCAAACATTGCTTCTTACTTATCGGCAGGTTCTATCACCTTCCAGATAATGGCTGCCAGCGCACCGCCAACAAACGGGCCGACGATGAAGATCCAGAGGTTGGCCAGAGCCGTACCACCCTGGAAGATGGCAGGAGCCAGTGAGCGTGCGGGATTCACGGAAGTACCGGTATAGCGGATGCACACCAGATGGACGAGCACAAGGCTCAAACCGATGGCCAGGCCGGCAAAGTTGTTGGTGGCACCATTGGTCTTGGCAGTGGCACCCAGCACGACGAGCACGAATACGCAAGTGAAGATGATCTCAGCCAGCAGACCACCCAGCATGGAGACGTTGGCCTGCAGGTCGTTGGCACCCGTGCCCTCCAGACCGGGAACATTGGCCGTGAGAACAGCCAGCAGGGCAGAACCGATGAAGGCACCGATGCACTGGAACACCATGTACATCACACCCTCCTTGGCATCCATACGGCCGGCAATGATGCAGCCCAGCGTGATGGCGGGATTGATATGGCAGCCCGAAATGCCGCCAATGGTATAGGCCATAGCTACCACGGCCAGGCCAAAGGCCATTGCCGTACCCACCACAGCGGGAATATTGTTCACAGGATCACAACCGAGGCTCACGGCCACGCCGCAGCCCATCAGCACGAGCACCATCGTGCCCACCATCTCAGCTAAATACTTTTTCATAACGTTTAATGTTTAAATGGATTAATAGGTTATAATAATGAACGCAAAGAAGCGTAAAATATTTTGTATGCCGCCATACTTTTCAGTAAAATTATTTTTCGCTATAGTGGAAATACGGGAATGCCGCCCAGCCCTCACCGTCGACATACATACCAAGCACCACACCGGTGAAGCCGCCCACGACCTCGGTGCTCACCAGCGAGCAGTCCTGGGAGGACAACTGCGTCCAGCTGCCGCTCTCCGTGCAGTAGCTGAAGCGGTACTGCTGGCCATCGCTCTCGATGCGCAGGCGTACCTTTCCGCTGAGTTGTCCGGAATCGTCGCCCATGACCTCAGCCTGTAGCGACTTGACCTGCGACTTCATCACC
This sequence comes from uncultured Prevotella sp., assembly GCA_946415755.1. Lineage (GTDB taxonomy): Bacteria > Bacteroidota > Bacteroidia > Bacteroidales > Bacteroidaceae > Prevotella. Next base: position 77,177 of record CAMKTS010000004.1, read on the forward strand.
ACCGCCACAGAACCTGTCTGATACTTGACCAGTGCCAGATCCAGGTGACCGTTGTTGATCTGGTAGACCGTCAGACCTGCCTCCGTTCCGAAGTCAAGCTGCTCGGTATCAATCTCCGTCTCCAGCACCATAGCGGCAGCCTCCTGTCGGCGTCCTATGAAGGTGGGTTGGTTGTTCTCCGTCAGCGAGCCGTGACCCTTCATACGGTAGCCCTGCCCGAACGGCTGGTAGTTCTCACTGATTGGATTCTGGAGGTATACCAGATGGTGCTTAGTGGTCTGTGCGTCAGCCCGTCGCTGCACGGCCAGGGTGCGCACCTGCATCACGGTGTTGATGGGGTGCCCCCCGTTGATGACTGGCCATTGGCCTTTCTTCCACTCCATGGGAGCCAAGTAGGTCTCACGCCCCAGATGATGGTAGCTGCCGCCATAGTTGCGGTAGGCCAGGAACACCACCCACCAAGAGCCGTCGGCAGCCTCTACAAAGTCGCCGTGCCCGGTACCCTGTATCTGCATGCTCTGTCCGGCCATCGAGCAGTTGGTGAGCAATGGGTTGTCGGGATTGGCCTGGTAAGGGCCGTCGATCTTCCTGCTGCGGGCTATCGTCAGCCGATGGGCCAGTTCCGTGCCCCCTTCAGAGATGAGCAGATAATACCAGCCGTCTTTCTTGTAGAGGTGCGGTCCTTCCGGATAGCGTCCGCCCGTTCCGCGCCACAGTGCCTTGCTGGGAGTGAGCTGTTTCCCCGTCGTGGGGTCTATCTCGCAGAGCATGATGGTGTTGTCGGGGTTGCTCACCATGTAGCACTTGCCACCTTCAAACCACAGGGAGGGGTCGATGCCCTGCTGCTCCAGCCAGATGGGTTCGCTCCACGGACCGCGCGGATTCTGGGCCGTCACCATGAAATTGCCGCCGTTACCTACATTGGTAGTAATCATATAGTATGTACCCTCATGGTAGCGGATGGTAGGGGCATAGATGCCCAGCCAGGAACTGGTACCCTTCAGCGGCAGTTGGCTCTCACGGTCGAGCACATTGCCAATCAGCTGCCAGTTTACCAAGTCCTTGGAATGATAGACAGGCACACCGGGGAAATATTGGAACGAGGAATTGACGAGATAGTAGTCATCGCCCACACGGCAGATGCTGGGGTCAGGATGAAAGCCTGGAATCACGGGGTTACGCAATACCCCTTGCGCATTCAATGACAGGATGCTGCAAACCAGGATCAGCAGTAAAAGACATTTTTTCATATATTGTTTTATTTTAGACAGGGCAAAGGTACAAAAAAAAATAATTAATAATTAATTTTTAATTTTTAATTTTTAATTTTTCTTCGTACCTTTGCATCCGAGATGACAGAAAATCCTTATATCAAACAGTTTCCAGAACTGATGAGAGGCAAGACCGTATTGTATTGCCACGGCTTTGCATCGAGTGGCCAGTCGGGCACGGTGACACGCCTCCGCGAGGTGATGCCCCAAGCCCGCGTGGTAGCCCCCGACATTCCCATCCATCCCCAGGAGGCCATCACACTGCTGCATCAGACTTGCGAAAAGGAGCAGCCCGACCTGATTATCGGTACGTCGATGGGGGGCATGTATGCTGAACAGCTGCGTGGCTACGACCGCATCTGCGTCAATCCCGCCTTGGAGATGGGCGAGACCATGAAGGCACACGGCATGACCGGCACGCAGCAGTTTCAGAATCCACGGCAAGACGGCATACAGGAGTTTTATGTTGACAAGGCATTGGTCAAGGAGTACAAAGAGCAGTCGGAGCACCGTTTCGAAGGCATCACCCCGGAGGAACAGCAACGGGTCTATGGCCTGTTTGGCGATGAAGACACGACGGTAGACACCTACGACATGTTCCGCGCGCACTATCCACAGGCCCTGCACTTCCACGGTGAGCACCGCATGAACGACCAGAGCTTTATGCACTCGGTGGTACCGGTGATTCGCTGGATTGACGACAAACAGGAGAAAAGAGAACGCCCGATTATATATATAGGTATAGAGACCCTAATGGACTCCTACCAGAAACCGGCCAGTTCCATGATGAAGGCCGTCAGGGTACTTATCGAGCACTATCAGGTGTATTTCGTAGGAGAGGATGCCACGGCAGCCACATGGCTGGAGCAGTATGTCAACGTTCCGGCCTGGCGACATACCGTCTACACCTGGCGACGCGACTTACTCTACGGCGACTACCTTATCAGCAAGAACAAGGAGGAAGCCACGATGGCTACCCTATTGGAATATGGCTCCGACACGTTTAAGACATGGGAGGATATCATAGAATACTTTTCCAGACTTGGCGGACAATGAGGCACGTCAGGCTAACTATCATGCTCATCATACTGATGATGACCACGCTTGTCGCATGGGGACAGGACGTGGACGGATTCACCTTCTCCCATCTCGGACAGAAAGAAGGACTGTCAAGCCAGCGCGTCTATACCATCCGGCAGACGGCAGACGGTGCGCTGTGGTGGGCAACGAAGAATGGCGTAGAGCGATACAACGGAGCCGACATCAGGCATTACCAGATGGGGAACCCAGAGATGTTCAGCCACTATGCCGGCCGACAGGTCAAACTGACGTTGGACAAGGACTCGGCACTGATTGCCTTCGACAACAAGGGAGGACTCTTTGCCTACGACAAGCAGCAAGACTGCTTCGTGCTCCTGACCGACGTGTCGGAAATGTTTGACGGCGACGTGCTGGTCAACGATGTACTGCCTACCGACAAGGGGATGTGGCTGGCCATGCGTGAGGGAGTATGTTTCCTACAAGGGAAGACGCTCGTTCCAGTGGTGACAGGGGTCTTTGCCAATGCTATTGTAGAGACCGGGACGGGATGGCTGTTTTGTACCCGAGAAGGGGTGTTGGGCTATCGGGCATCTGCCGATGGACTGCCCAAGTCACACCAGAAACTTCCCATATTGTTGGCAGAGAACATGGAGAGCGGCTACTTTGATGCGAAATACGACAAAGTGTGGCTGGGCGGGTTTACCAGCGGACTGCGCATTATGACGGCCGATGGAAACAGCAGACTCGTAGACCACCAGCTGACGGGCAGCACCATCAGCAATCCCGTGCGCAGCATCTGCCCCTATAATGACAGCGTGATGCTGGTAGGCATTGACGGACAAGGCGTGTACAAAGTGAGCAGGGAACCTGCCGCCCAGGGAAAATACAAAAGTACGTTACTGTTTGACGCCAACGAAGGCAAACAGGGCGTACTACATGGTAATGGCGTCTATTCGGTGGTTCGCGACAAGTGGGAACATATCATTGTCGGCTCCTATTCGGGCGGCATCGACATCGCCCGTCCCGTAGGCAGTACACCGGCCATATTCCAGCATATTCGCGACAATCACCAGTCACTGCAGAACGACCATGTGAACTGTGTGGCACAATTCCCCAGTGGCATGCTGGTGATGGGCACTGACAACGGGGTCAGCCTGCATAACCCTTTTACCCGGAAGTGGACACACACTTGTCAGGGAACGGTGGTGCTCAGTCTGTGTATGACACCAAGGAACACCATTCTGGCCTCCACCTATGGAAAAGGCATCTACGAAATAACAGAAAGCGGACAGTCGCACCAGGTTTTCAGCAGCCAAAACGGGGTACTGAAAGACGACCATGTCTACAAGGTGTTCTACGACAAATGGGGTGGACTCTGGATGGGGTGCCTTGACGGCGACCTCGTACAGCAAACCGCTGAAGGCTGCCGATACTATGCCATCAGGAATGTGCAGGACATCACATCGCTGCCCGACGGGCGGATAGCCGTAGGCACTGCCAGCGGCATCCAGGTGATTTCGCCCAAGACGGCACAGGTGACGGAGCTGAACTACAGCATCAATCCCAACGATGTAAACAAATTCGTATTGTCGCTCTTTGTGAACAACGACCAGGAGTTGTGGATTGGCACAGACGGCGGCGGTGTCTATGTGCATAACGTGAAAAACCGAAAAACCATACAGGTGACGAAAGCCGACGGACTGCCCTCCAACGTAGTGTGCAGCATCGTCAAGGACTACCGTGGACGTATGATGATAGCCACCGAGGCAGGACTGGCTTTCATCGAACCGGAGCATCCCCAGAAAGTGTTCTGCGTCAACTACTGCTATGGCATCGAACGGGAATATTCAGCCAGGGCTGCAGTCAATATGCAAAATGGGCACATCCTCTACGGTACGACGACAGGGGCACTGATTATCAATCCAGACAACATTCAGGCCATCAACTATACTGCCAAGCTGAACATCCTCGGAGTGGAGGGGAAAGAACTGCACTTGGACTACGACGAGCGTACTTTCGACCTGCCCTACGAGTGCATCAACCTGCGCAACCAGTTTGATATCGTCTATCAGTATAAAGTAGGAGACGGCGAGTGGAGCCAGCCCACCGACCAGCAGTATATCCGCTTTACCAATCTGGAACCCGGGAGTCACCCGTTGCTGCTGCGGGCTGTCAGCCGCACCTGTGGCGTGACACTCGATGAGGCACAGTTGGACATCGTCATCGGACAGCCCTGGTGGAACTCATGGTGGATGTGGGTGGTGTATATCGGTCTTATCTTGCTGGCATTCTATGGGGCCTGGAAGGTGTGGGAGCTGCACAACAAGTATATGCGACTGGTGGTGAGCAATCCCAATGTGAACCCAGACTATGCCAAGAACACTACCGAACAGACTGCCAAGCAGACTGCCCAAGTGAATCAGACTCGTTCTGAAGAAAAGAACCAGGAAGCAGACATACCGGGTGGAGACACACAAGATGATGGCGCACGCGAAGGAGCGGAATTCATTGACAAGGTAACGAAGTTGATTGCCAACAACCTTTCTGACACAGAATTCAACATCGACAGGCTGTGCCGGGAAATGGCGATGAGCCGAACGCTGTTCTACATCAAGCTGAAGACTTATACAGGAAAGTCACCGCAAGACTTCATCCGCGTCATTCGTCTGGAGCGAGCTGCCGCCCTGCTGCGCAGCGGACACTCGGTGATGGACACCGCAACGCTGGCAGGATTCGACAATGCAAAATATTTCAGCACCGTATTCAAGAAATATTTCGGTGTCTCTCCCTCAAAATTTCCCTAGCAGAAAGGTTCCAAAACTATCACGTGAAGGTATGAAAGCTATCATCTTACAGATATGAAACCTTTTATGTATTACATCAAACCTCTTTTAGAAAATAACGCCGTATTTTTGCACCACATATCAAAACAAAACAGCAAAACAGAAAGTATGATGAAGAATTGCAAGATGACAAAGCGTATGAGCGTGCTCGCCGTCTGTTTGACGGGAGCAGCCATTATCGCCGGTGCACAGCCGACGGCAAAAGAGTGGAACAAAGATGTAGTGGGATGGAACCTCGGCAACCAGTTTGAGTGTTCTGCGCCTGGTCAGGACGGTGAAACGATGCTCATCGGCATGGTGGACAACAGCATTAAGGCCGAGACTGCATGGGGCAACCCCGTAGTGACCAAAAAGGTAATCAAGACTGTCAAGGATGCCGGCTTCAATGCCATCCGCATTCCGGTGCGCTGGCAGTGCCACATTACCAACTCTATGGCCATGAGTATCGACAAGGCATGGATTGCCCGTATCAAGGAAGTGGTGGGCTGGTGCCTGGCTAACGACTTGAAAGTGATTATCAATGTCCACCACGACAAGTGGCTGGAGGGGCGCCCCACCTATCAATATAAAGACGAGAACAACCAGAAGCTGGCCCTGCTATGGATGAATATCGCCAGTGAGTTTGCGCTGTACGACTACCGCGTAGCCTTTGCCGGTACCAACGAGGTACACATCAAAGACAACTGGGGCAAGCCTGAAGCCGAAAACCTGGCCGTTCAGAACAGCTACAACCAGACCTTTATTGATGTGGTACGTGCCACTGGCGGCAACAACTCCAAGCGTCACCTCATCGTACAAACCTACGTTTGCAACCCCGACTTCGGACTTAACAATGGCGACTTTATCATTCCTACGGATGCCGAAGGCAACGGTAACGACTATATGAGCGTGGAATTCCATTATTACACTCCGTGGGACTATGCCGGCGAGTGCAAATACTATTTCTGGGGCGAACCCTACAAAGACAAGGGCGAGGCTTCTCCTCAGGACGAAAAGAATATGACGGAGTTCTTCGACCGCGTGGTGGATACCTGGGGGACAAAAGGCCTCGGCATCGTCATGGGAGAATGGGGCGTAACCGACCACACGAAAGGCAGTCTCTCCGACCTCCAGCATGAAAACGCCTCCTACTATTGCAAGTTCCTGGTCAGCGAGGCCCGCAAGCGCGGATTCTCTACCTTTGTGTGGGACAACAACGCATTCGGCAACGGCCAGGAGAAATTCGGCATCTTCGACCGTGAACATGGCATGAAGGTGAAAAACTCTTGGGTGCTGAACGGCATCATGGAAGGGAAGAACATTTAATTAATGACAAATCACAAATTTTAATTACATTTTTAGAAGATGAAAAAGATAGCATATACACTGGCCATCGTAGCCACAATAGTGATGACACTGGCTGCCTGCTCTACCAAGAGCGAGACGGCAACAGACGGAGCGAATCATTTCCGCATCAAGCGGGGTACCAACATCAGCCACTGGCTGTCACAGTCGGAAGCCCGTGGCGAGATGCGTCGCCTGCATATTCAGGAAGACGACTTCGAACGCCTTCAAAAGCTGGGCTTCGACTTTGTCCGTATCCCCATCGACGAGGTACAGTTCTGGGACGAGGATGGTAACAAGTTGCCAGAGGCCTGGGACTTGCTGACTGCTGCTCTCGACCAGGCTCGCAAGCATAACCTTCGTGCCATCGTCGACCTGCACATCATCCGTTCGCACTATTTCAATGCCGTCAACGAGGGAGGAGCCGCTGCCAATACGCTGTTTACCTCGGAGAAGTCGCAGGAAGACCTCATCAACCTGTGGCGACAGCTTTCAGAAGTGCTCAAAGACTACAGCAACGACTGGGTGGCCTACGAGTTTATGAACGAGCCGGTGGCCGATGACCATGAGCAGTGGAACCTGCTGATTGCCAAGGTCCACAAGGCATTGCGCGAATTGGAACCCCAGCGTACCCTCGTCATCGGCAGCAACCTCTGGCAGGGCTATGAAACCATGAAATATCTCAAGGTTCCCGAAGGAGATGAGAACATCATTCTGTCGTTCCACTATTACAACCCGATGATTCTGACACACTATGGTGCATGGTGGACTCCCATCGGCAAGTATAAGGGCAAGGTAAACTATCCTGGCATCCTTGTGTCGAAAGAAGACTATGAGGCTGCCGACCCCGAAGTCAAGAAACTGCTGGACGAGAATCAGTACACCACTCAGGTCTGGGATATCAACAAGATTCGTGAGGACTTCAAGGATGCCATCGCCGCAGCCAAGAAGTACAATCTTCAGCTGTTCTGTGGCGAGTGGGGTGTCTATGAGCCGGTAGACCGTGAGCTGGCCTATCGCTGGACTAGAGACATGCTGACCGTCTTTGACGAGAACGATATTGCATGGACTACCTGGTGCTACGATGCCGACTTCGGATTCTGGGACCAGCAGCGTCACAGCTTCAAGGACAGACCGCTGGTAGAACTGCTGATGTCTGGCAAAGGATTAGAGAATTAAACAGTAAAAATAGTAAATTGTCAAATTGTAAATTACCACATGAAGACTTTTGGACATTTCGACGACATTAACCGCGAGTATGTGATTACAGATCCAGCCACCCCGTTCCCCTGGATTAACTATCTGGGCAATGAGGATTTCTTCGGACTGATATCGAATACCGCCGGTGGTTACAACTTCTACAAGGATGCCAAGTTCCGCCGCATTACCCGTTATCGCTACAACGGAGTGCCCATGGACAATGGTGGACGCTACTTCTACATCAACGATGAAGGTACGGTATGGAATCCGGGGTGGAAGCCCTGCAAGACACCCCTTGACTCCTACGAGTGCCGCCATGGCATGAACTACACCCGTATCACGGGTTCCAAGAATGGTGTGGAAGCCAGCGTACTGTTCTTTGTTCCACTGAAGACATGGGCAGAGATACAGAAGGTGACACTTAAGAACACTACTGACAAGGTGAAACATCTGAAGTTGTTCTCGCTGGCCGAGTGGTGTCTTTGGAATGCCGCCACCGACATGGAGAACTTCCAGCGCAACTGGTCGACCGGTGAGGTGGAGATTGAGCAGCGTACTCTCAGCGGTTTACCCGTTGAGACCACCACCATCTACCACAAGACGGAGTACAAGGAGCGCCGCAACCACTATGCCTACTATGCCCTGACCAACGCTGAGGCCAACGGCTACGATACCGACCGCGAATCGTTCATTGGTCTTTACAACGAGTTTGCCGACCCGAAGTGTGTCATGGAGGGACAACCCTCCCGCTCACTGGCTCATGGCTGGAGTCCCATTGCCTCCCATTATGTAGAGGTAACGCTGCAACCTGGTGAAAGCCGTGACTATATCTTCCTGCTAGGCTATGCCGAGAACGAGCAGGAGCAGAAGTTTGCCACCATCCCCGAAGGTTCAGTAGTCACTACTCCCTGCAATTCTTCGCAGGGTCAGCTCATCACCTCTCTGGGCAGCCTCGACCGCACTATTATAAATAAGGAGAAGGCTCACCAGACGATTACCCGCTTCGCAACTGTCGAGGCTGTGGATGCTGCCTTCGACGAGTTGCACCAGATGTGGGACGAGCTGTTGTCGAAGTACACCGTCAAGAGTGCTGATGAGCGTATGAACCGCATGGTGAACATCTGGAACCAGTATCAGTGTATGATTACGTTCAACTTCTCACGCTCTGCCTCGTTCTTCGAGAGCGGTGTGGGACGTGGCATGGGTTTCCGCGACTCCAATCAGGACTTGGTGGGCTTTGTGCATCAGGTGCCCAGCCGTGCCCGTCAGCGCATCATCGACATCGCCTCAACGCAGTTTCCCGACGGAGGCTGCTACCACCAGTACCAACCGCTTACCAAACGCGGTAACAACGACATCGGCGGCGGCTTCAACGACGATCCCTGCTGGCTCATCTTCGGTACGGTAGCCTATGTCAAGGAGACGGGCGACTTCTCTATTCTCGATGAAATGGTGCCTTTTGACAACCAGCCTGGCACTGAGGTGACACTGATGGAGCATCTGCGCATCTCGTTCAACCACGTCGTTGAGAACCTCGGCCCCCACATGCTGCCACTCATCGGCCGTGCCGACTGGAACGACTGTCTGAATCTGAACTGCTTCTCGTGGGATCCCAACGAGAGTTTCCAGACTACAGAAAACAACAGTGAGGGGTCGAAGGCCGAAAGTCTGATGATTGCCGGTCTGTTCGTACTGACGGGCAAGCAGTATGTAGAACTTTGCGAGAAAATCGCAAAGAGCGAGGAGGCAGAACGAGCCCAGAAGTGCATCGACTCGATGGTGGATGCCGTTAAGAAGCACGGCTGGGACGGCGAGTGGTATCTCCGTGCCTACGACTTCTATGGCCATAAGATTGGCTCTAACGAATGCGAGGAAGGCAAGATCTTCATCGAGAGCCAGGGATTCTGCACCATGGCCGGCATCGGCATGGAGGATGGTATGGTAGACAAGGCACTCGACTCGTGTAAGAAGTATCTCGACTCGCCCCACGGCATGGTGCTCAACCATCCTGCCTTCACCCGTTATTACGTTGAAATGGGAGAAATTTCGAGCTATCCTGCCGGTTACAAGGAGAATGCGGGCATCTTCTGCCACAACAACCCCTGGGTGATTATCGGTGAGACGGTAGCCCGTCGCGGCAACGATGCCTGGGAGCACTACACCAAGATTTGTCCGGCATGGATTGAAGACCAGCAACTGCACAAAGTGGAGCCGTATGTCTACTGTCAGATGGTAGCCGGCAAGGATGCTGCCAAGCCCGGTGAGGGCAAGAACTCATGGCTTACGGGTACGGCAGCCTGGAACTGGATTACCATCACGCAGTACATTCTTGGCATCAAGCCCACTTACGACGGTATGGAGATAGATCCCTGTATTCCAGAGACGCTGAAGGAATACACCGTGCATCGTGTGCTTCGCGATGCCGAGTTCGACATCACGGTGAAGAATCCTCATGGCCGTCAGAGTGGCGTGAGCCAAATCATTGTTGACGGTGCAGCCATCGAGGGTACTGTCATTCCCGCCACCCCTGGCCGTCACGTAGTAGAGGTCACTCTCTGACGCTATAGCACGGTAGCCTCAGAGAAATAGAAAGTTCTCATAGGCTTGCTGGCAGCTTCACCCTTCAAGGTAATGGCATGTTCCTGTCGGATATCATCCGATGATGCACCAATCCTGACGGCATATTGCCCTGGTTTGACGTTCCACCGTCGCTCCCCTTGATGGGTGTAATAGCCAAACTGCTCAGTATATAGCTTCACCCTAACGGTCTTGGTTTCGCCCGGTTGCAGTGTCAATCGGGCGAAACCTTGTAATTGGATGGGACGAATCTGACGGTTTCCATCGACCGGCGACAGATAGACCTGTACGATTTCATCGGCCTTCATCCTTCCTGTATTCCTCACCTCAAAGGATATGCTCACGCTCTCGTCGGTCGTGAAGGCCTCATCGGCCACCACCAAGTTCGTGTATTCAAATGTGGTATAGCTGAGACCATGGCCGAAAGGCCACTGGATACGCGGGTCTTTCTCTTCCGAATAATTGTAGCAGACGGGCGTGTACAACTCCGTGTTGGGATATCCTACCGACAACTTGGCCGACGGGGAGACACGTCCGTAGAGAATGTCAGCCACCGCATGACCACCTTCTTCACCAGGATACCATGCCTGAACGACGGCGGCACATTGCTCAGCCAGACCAGAAATAACCTGAGCGCGTCCGCCAAACAACACCAGTACAACGGGTTTTCCTGTATTAATCAGTTCCTGCACATACTGTTCCTGCCGCCCCGGCAACCTAAGTCCCTGTCTGTCACGGTTCTCTCCACATAACATCACATTCTCGCCCATAGCCGCAACGATGACATCGGCCTGACGGGCCATGGCAAGTGCTTCTCTCTTGTCGGCCTTCTCGCCAGAGTCCACCTTACGGTGCAGTATCTCGTATTCCCAGGCTCGCTCATCGCCCAATTCACTATATTTCGTCTCAATTTCTTCCGTCCAGTCGCAACCACGCGAGTACATCAGATGAACGCCCTCAGGCTTGCGAGCCGTCATGCCCTCCAACAGTTTTACAATATGGGGCTGCTTGGAAGTATAGTCCGTCTTCTTCCAGAAATATGACATGGCGGGGTAGGTGTAATCGCCACACATCGCCCAGATACTGTTAGCATTAGGACCGGTAATCAGGATATTCTTCCTGGAACCATCCAGCGGTAGCACACCCTTGTTCTCCAGCAGCACCACAGACTGTACGGCAATATCGTATGCCGTCTGCCGTTCCTCAGGAGTGTCAAGCGCGATATCCTTCACACCGTACAGATTAGGGCACGAATCGGAGAGTGATGGATGCTCCTTCTGTTTCATCACCTCCAAAATACCGAGCCGGAACTTCTGACGCAGCACTGCCTTCACAGCACGTTCAAAAGTCTCAGGTTTCACCAGGCCCCGGTCGACAGCCTCCTGCAAGTGCTTATAGTTGGCACCCAAAGGAAAGTCCACGTCATTTCCAGCATTAATGGCGGCGGCGGCCTTTTCTACCACGTCAGTCTGGTCTGGCAGTTGGTCGATGGCCGTATAGTCACTGACCACCATACCATCGAACCCCAGATAGCCACGCAGGATGTCCTGTAGTATCCTGCTGTTTGCCACGCAGTTCGCCTGTTGTCCGTCATGGTCGGTCATGGCATGATAGCCAGGCATCACCACTTTGCTGCCCGCCAGCCGGATCATCGCTTCGTGGGGCAGCAGTATTTCTTCCATCAGTTCCTTCTCGTCAGCATTTCCACCACCTCCATAGCCCAGGTAGTGCTTTGAGCAAGCTGCCACGCCTTTCCACAAGTCGCCCTGCTGCAGTCCCCTGACGAAAGCCACACCCATCACTGCCGACAAGTAGGCATCCTCGCCATACGACTCTTCCAAGCGATTGAACGAGGGTACGCGGCACACATCTACCATTGGCGAAAGTGCCAGCAATCCACCCATCTGGCGCAGCAGTCGGCTGGTCTGAAGCGTCTTCTGTTCAGCCAGTTCGGGATTGAAGGAACAGGCCTGTCCTATCTGCTGCGGATAGATTGTTGCACCCTTTGTGTTAACCCCAGAAAGCACTTCTTCGTGAAAGAGTGCCGGAATCCCACTGGGTGTATGATGCAACAGCCATTCCTGCACGGCGGCCACTCGGTCACGCACCGCGTTGGGGTCGATAGGCTTCTGTGAGGCAAACTGCGAGAAATGGCCTATCCCGTATGGTATCAGCTTCTGGCATTTTAATGTATCCAGATGTCCCTGCTCATCAAACAGTTCATCCATGTACATACTTCTCAACTGAGCGATACGCTCCTCTTGCGACATGCTGTCGTAAAGTTCATTCACTTGTTGTTCCATGTCGGCAGGCATGTTGCAACCCGTCATTAGTGCTGTCATAAATAATATAAGGTGTGTTTTCATTCTTGCATGATATGATTTTGCGTGCAAAGATAGCATTTATTCGCTAATATAAGTCCTTTTTCCTGTCAAAAACGTTTGATTCCTATCAAATTTCTGTTTTCAAGGCTTTTTCTACATCCTTTCTAATGTTTTTTCAGAAGAAATGAGTACCTTTGCAGTCAAATCATCATCACAAATCAAAAAACCAAACAATGGCAAAACTTAGAGAGAAGATTGGTTACGCGCTGGGAGACGCTGCAGCCGGTGGTATTACGTGGAAGGTCATGTCGATTGCTTTCCCGCTGTTCTTTACCAATGTATTCGGGCTGACGGTGGCCGACACTGCCACACTGATGCTGATAGCCCGCATGTTCGATGTAGTGACCGACCCGCTGATGGGCACGCTGGCCGACCGTACGCAAAGCCGTTGGGGCACGTATCGTCCCTGGCTCATTCTGGGGGCCATACCCTTCGGACTCATTTTCGCCCTGTTGCTCTATACCCCGGAGTTCGGTCCCGTGGGCAAGCGCATCTGGGCTTATTCGCTCTATCTGCTGATGATGGTGGCCTATACGGCGGTCAATGTTCCCTACGGTTCGCTGCTGGGCGTGATGACCACCGACGACAACGAGAAGAACCAGTTCTCCAGCTTCCGCATGGTGGGAGCCTACGCCATGGGCTTCGTCACCCTGCTCAGTTTCCCCTATCTGCAGAAGATGGTGGGCGGCACCGACCAGCACCAATACGCCGTATTGGGAGCCTTCTTCGGCGTGCTAGCTGCCGCAGGCACGCTGGCGTGCGGACTGCTCACCCGTGAGCGCCTGAAGCCCATCCGCGCCGAGAAATTCTCGCTGAAGCCCTTCGCCGACCTGTTCCGCAACCGTCCGTGGATCATTCTGACGCTCATCGGCATCTGCATGAATTTCTTCAACGGCTTCCGCTATGCCGTGGCAGGCTATATGTTCGAATACTGCATGCATGGCGATGTCACCATCAGCGGACTGATCATCAACTACACGGTGTTTATGACCTTCGGCGAGTTGACGTGCATGGTGTTCGGCGGCGTGTCACCGGCATTCACCAAGTGGGTGGGCAGCAAGCGCAAGGCGTTTATGTGGGCAGCCATCATTTGTGTGGTCACCTCAGTGCTCTATTTCTTCGTACCGATGGATCCAGCCTACATCTGGATGATGGTGGCTGTCGTTATCCTGACATCCGTCGGCATTGGTATCTATTCGCCACTGCTGTGGTCGATGTACGCCGACGTATCTGACTATTCCACCGCTAAGAACGGCACCTCGTCGACAGGTCTCATCTTCTCGTCGGGTACCATGGCCATGAAGTTCGGCACCGCCATCAGCGGCTCCCTGGTAGCCCTGCTTTTGGGTGTGGCAGGATTCTCGTCCGGCACCGACTCTGCCACTGGCCAGACCGTTGTCACCATCACCGACCCCATTGCCGTCAACAATATGATTTGGGCACTCTTCTCTATATTCCCGGCCATTATTGCCGTAGTGATGTGGGGTTTGCTGTATATCTATCCTATTAAGAAATAAGACAGCAGATATACTCTTACTAACGGTAGCGGAGTGGCAGGCTTGTTGAAAAGCCTGCCACTCCGCTACCGTTAGTTCCGATTATTATCAAAAGAGGTTTGAATACCTTCAAACGATAGTAATCAAACCTTTTATGAATGCAATCAAACCCGTATGTGCGCTATATAGCGTAATTTTGCACCGTGAAATCTGAATGAAACTTAAAACGTTATAAACAGAATCAATTAACACTTATGAAACAAAACAATTGGAAAATTGCCTGCATGATGGCAGTGGCCGCCTTGTTCTTGTCAGTCTCACAGCTGATGGCATCGGCTGCTGTTGCCAGCGTACACAGCACGCAGCAGACAGGGAAAGTGTATGGCACGGTGACCGACGGCACGGAACCGGTAATCGGAGCCAGCGTGAGAGTGAAAGGAGGTAACCAGGGTACCGTGACCGACCTGGACGGAAACTTCAAACTGGATGTCGCTCCTGGTACGGAGCTCCTTATCAGTTATGTTGGCTATAAGGATGTGACGATGAAGGCTGCCGCCAACATGAAGGTGGTGCTGCAGGAAGAGAGCACCGCACTGAGCGAGGTAGTTGTTACAGCACTGGGTATTAAGCGCGACCGCAAGGCACTAGGCTATGGTGTATCTGAAGTGAAGGGTGAGGAACTGACCAAGGCCAAGGAGACCAACGTCATCAACTCGCTTTCCGGTAAGGTGGCTGGTCTCGTTGTTCAGAATACTGCTGGCGGTGCTGCTGGTTCTACGCGTGTGCTGCTGCGCGGTAATACGGAAATGACAGGTAACAACCAGCCATTGTACGTTATTGATGGTGTGCCCCTGGACAACACCAATTTCGGCAGTGCCGGAGAGGGTGGCGGCTACGACCTCGGTGACGGTATCTCTGCCATCAACCCCGATGACATTGAGAACATGACGGTTCTGAAAGGCCCTGCTGCCTCTGCCCTATATGGCAGCCGAGCCTCTCATGGCGTGATTCTCATCACCACCAAGAAGGCAGAAAAGGATCGCATCAGCGTTGAATACAATGGCTCGTTCACTTTTGACTCCCAGTTGGCCAAGTGGAACGACATCCAGCAAGTCTACGGTATGGGCTACGGTGGAAAACTGCCCACATCCAGCACCTCAGGCACCAACTCCAGTTGGGGTCCGAAGGCCGATGGTTTTATCTACAGATACTTCGATGGTGAGGAGCGTGAGTTCAAGATGTACCCCAACAACGCCAACGGTTTCTTCCGTACTGGTTTCACCACACAGAACACTGCCATTCTGAGCTACAACTCGGGAAAGACAGGTATCCGCTTCTCGGCGACCGACATGCGTAACAAGGATATCCTGCCCAACACCAACATGAGCCGTGACAACTTCAACCTGCGCATCACCACATCAGCAGGTCCTGTTGACCTTGACTTCACAGCCAACTACACCCGTGAGGATGTGAAAAACCGTCCCGCACTGGGTGATTCCCAGAGCAATGTCGGTAAGAACCTGATGACACTGGCCGGCACCTACAACCAAGCATGGCTCAAGACCTATCAGGATGCCGACGGCAACTATTCGAACTGGAATGGTAACGACCAATATAACAAGAACCCCTACTGGGATCTCTACAAGAACGAGAATACCACGGCGAAAGATGTATTCCGCTTTACTGCCAAAGGTATATGGAACATCGGCAAACACCTGAAGCTGCAGGGAACGATAGGTCTTGACATCAACAACATGACCTTCCAGGACTTCATTGCCAAGACGACCCCAGGCACACCTGCCGGTAAACTGACTAACCAGATTTTCAACAACCGTACTATCAATGCAGAATTGCTGGCCCTGTATAACAACTCTTGGGGCAACTTCGACGTTAATGCCACTTTGGGCGGTAACATCTTCAAGGTGAGCAACAAGACTACGACCAGCATCGGCTTGAACCAGCAGATGGACGATGTTATCAACATCATGAACTATCAAGAGCAGAACGTGCGCGAGGATATCTACAAAAAGCAGATCAACTCCATCTTCGCCAGTGCCAGCGTAGGTTTCAAGCACACCTACTACCTGGAGGGTACGCTGCGTGGCGACAAGTCATCAACACTTCCTATATCTAATAATGTATATGTCTATCCCTCGGTATCAGGTAGCGTCGTCTTCTCCGAGTTCATCAAGAACAAGAAGATTATCAACTATGGTAAAGTCCGTGCTTCATGGGCACAGGTAGGTAGCGATACCGACCCCTACAAGCTGGCACTGAACTACGCAACAGGCAAGTATAGCTATTCTGGTTATACCATTGGCATGATCAACAATAGCACACAGCCTAACAAAGACTTAAAGCCCACACGCACCAACTCCTTCGAGATTGGTCTGGAGATGAAATTCCTGAACAACCGTCTGAGCCTCGACCTGACCTACTATAACCAGTTGTCGAAAGACCAGATTATCGATTTGAAAACCACCACCACATCTGGTTACGAAAGACGCCTGATTAACGCCGGTGAGATTGAGAACAAGGGTATCGAGATTGCACTGAACGGTCGTGTGCTGGCTATCAAGGACTTTGCTTGGGATGCTGGTATCAACTTCTCGAAGAATGTCAACAAGGTGAGGTCGCTCGTCGATGGCATGGACTATTTCGAGCTGGCGAATGCCTCATGGTGTGGTGTCAGCGTAGTTGCCAAGGTTGGCGAAGACTATGGTGCCATCCGTGGCAAGGATTTCCTGCGTACTCCTGACGGACAGGTTATCATCAATGCTGAGACCGGTCTGCCTGAGGTAGATCAGACAGTAAAGACGATTGGTAATTCATCGTGGGACTGGACGGGCGGTTTCTATTCAACGTTCAGCTATAAGAACTTCCGTCTTTCTGCCGGCTTCGACGTGAAGGTGGGTGCCGACATGTATTCTATGTCGATGCGCGAGGCTTACCGCACGGGTAAGGCCATCCAGACGCTGGCCGGTCGTGACGAATGGTACGCCTCTGAGGAAGCCCGCGAGGCTGCTGGGATGACAGAAGCCCAATGGCGGCAGGCAGGCCTGTGCAGGGGATTCGTTGCCCCTGGTGTTATCGCCAATGGCGACGGTACCTACCGTGCTAACGACATCGCCATCAACCCCGAGGTATATTGGAAGGCCGTTGCCGGTAACGTGCAGAGTGCCTTTGTCTACGACAACTCATATATCAAGTGTCGCGAGATTACCTTTGGTTACACCTTCCCTGAGAAATGGCTCACCAAACTGAAATATGTGAAGCAACTTAGCGTCAGTTTCGTAGCCCGTAACCCGTTCATCATCTGGAAGAACATTCCCAACATTGACCCTGACTCAGGCTACAACACGTCTGGTCTCGGACTGGAGTATGGTTCACTACCCTCTCGCCGCAGCTACGGTTTCAACGTGAACGTGAAGTTCTAAATTCGAAATAACGAAATAACGAAAAACAAACAATATGATGAAGCATTTAAAGAAACACATCGTTGCAGGTCTCGTAGGCTGCTGTATGACAACCATACTCACCTCCTGCACCGACAGCTATATGGAGGATCTGAACACCGATGACTCCAAAGTCACGAAGCTCGACCCCAACGCGCAACTGACCGCAGCACTGCTGCAGACCTACGGCGACTTCAGTCTGATGGATGCCTACCGTAACTATATCACAGGCTTCACCCAGCATCTGGCAGGAGGCTGGAATGTGACCGCATACGCTGGTGCCGTACACTTCGAGAACGACATCTCCCGCCGTATCTGGGACCGTTACTATGAGATTTCCATCAAGAACCTCGTCGATGCCATCTACAATTCTGCCGACAAACCAAACGTGAATGCTGCCCTGCGCATCCATCGTGTATTCCTTATTGCCGTATTGTCCGACACCTACGGCGACGTGCCTTGCTCTGAGGCCGGTCTGGGCTATATCTCTGGCATCTCTACACCGAAGTACGACACGGTGGAGGAACTATATGACTGGTTCTTCACTGAGCTGGATGCCTGTGTGGAACAGTTAGGTAGCAGTACCGACCATATCACGGGCGACGTGACCAGCATGAAAGGCGACGTGGCCAAGTGGAAGATGTATGCCAACTCCCTCCGCATGCGCTATGCCATGCGCATCAGCGATGTGAATCCTGTCAAGGCGCAGCAGGAGTTTGAAAAGGCGATGAACAGCGGCTATATTACCACTGCTGCCGATGATGCATACGTTATCTATTCCGATTCGCCCTATACTTTCTATGACGGTTCACAGGAATACGACTTCCGTACCAATGCGTTGAGCGAGATACTTTACGGTCAGGATCCTTCATCGCCAACATTCATCAGTTCCATGCTGTTCTACCAGCTGCAGAAGACTGGCGACCCCCGTCTGTACCGCATCTGCCGCCACTACTACAACATCAAGCGCAGTCAGATTAAGCCCGACAAGGACCAGAACATTGACCTGACCGATGACATACTGGCCTACTTTGCCAGCTCCGGCAGAAAAGAGATGCCTTGCAACCCCGGTGCAGCCTGGTACGACAACTGGGTAGACATCATCACCGTCGACAACATTCCGACGCTTGCCAAGTGGGCAGCGCAGGATGCCAACACCTACGACAACAGCGACTATCGTGCCCGTGCCACCCGTCCGATGCTGAACATCGACTTCGAAATGCCCACCTGTCCCGGTATCCTGATTACTTCTGCAGAGGTGGAGTTCCTCCTGGCTGAAGCCAAGACCAAGGGATGGAACGTAGGCGGTGATGCCCAGAGCCACTATGAGGCTGGTGTGCGTGCCTCGATGGAGATGCTCAACAGCCTGTATCTGACAGCTAACAAGATTACTGCCGAGGAGATCAACACCTTCATCCAGAACAATCCCCTGGGAGCTAATGCCAAGGAGACCATCAACACGCAGGCCTGGATTCTGCACCTGATGAATCCCTCGGAGGCGTGGGCCAACATGCGACGCTCCGACTATCCCGCCGTCCTCGACAGGACTCGCCTGGCTATCTTCCCCAGTGACGGATTCGTCTACGATGATGAGGATCGCTCCATGCCCACCCGTCTGAAATTCCCCGAACTGGAAAGACAATACAACAGCGTGTACTACGAGGCCGCCCTTAAAAAGTACGGTAAACTGAACCCGCAGACTGGCAATCTGGAAGATGACTGGCACCATCGGCTGTGGTGGGACACCGGCGCACTGAACGTACAGGCTACCTATTCACAGCCCTACGGCTCGAAAGACTTTGGATATCAGAATTAAGGCAGTTTAGAATTAAGAGACAGAATTAAGTATTATGAATGACAATATGAAAAAATATCAGCGTATGGGCCGTAAGGCATTGACCCTGCTTCTTGCCGGAAGCCTCGCACTTTCCGGAACAACAGCCTTGACGGCTTGTTCTTCCGACGAGGATCCCTATTTCACCGTTACTCAGAACGATGATCCTCGCATCCTGAATACCGACTTGAGCGACAAGACGATTGACCGTCTGACCAACCTGAAGATAGAAATCAAGGTCACCCCCATGCAGTATACCACCGTGACGTGGTTGCTGAACGGTGTACAGATTGCCACAGGTCATACGCTCGACCAGAAACTGCCCGTTGGCAACCATGAGTTGAAGATTGTGGCCACGACCACTGTTGGCAAGAGTACCTACCGTATCATTCATGTCACAGTGACCCCTGCCGCCGGTGATCCAGAACTGGCCAGCGATGCCAAGTCACGGTGGCTCACCATTGGCACCACCAAGACGATTGACTGTATCAATACTACCAGTGTGACGCAGGTCTTCATTGGTGAGGTAGAGGCCGCCAACGTCTCTTTCGCCAACGACAAACTTACTTTTGATGTTCCCACAATGCCTGAGGGTGAATACCTGGTTACCATTGTGGATGCCGAGGGTACCCGCTTCGGATGTGGTCTGTTCACGGTAAGCAACGAGGCTTATCCTGACCCAGGCATCAAGGAGACAGTGCTCTGGGAAGGTGGCAAGGAGATTAACTGGGGCGACAGCAATGTACAGATCTCAGCAGAATCTTTGGCCAATATTGCCGTGGGTACAACGATCCAGTTATACTACGAGATGGTTGACATGCCTGACGGCTACCATGCCCTGCGCATCACCACCCCGTGGTGGGGCGACAACGCCGAGGATCAGATTGTGGCCCAGTTTGACCTCACCGCCGATACCGCCAATCCTTTCGAGTTCACCTATTCAGAGGCCAACAAGTCGATTGTCGACGAGCGCGGCGGCATGCTCATCGTGGGCTATGGCTACAAACTGACCAAGGTTACTTACAAAGAATAACCACGCCGTGCTGCTTCTTTCCGTCCATCATGATTTTCAGCGGACGGTCGAAGCGCACATGGCGGACAAACTGGGTTTCCTCGATGGCAGGCATGCTGTCGAGGATTTCCTTTTGCAGCACGCCGTCGCCGGTATAGGTGTTGATGGTGAAGTAGCCCACGCCGAAGGATGTCAGGTTCTGGAAGAAGTGCGTGCCCTGCGAGGGGTCTACGTGATAGTTCTTCAACCCGGCCTCTACGATGACGCGGGCTGCCGAGATGTGGGGCCACTTGACGGGGATGCCCAGCCAGGGGTCGCTCGAACCCCACCGGCCAGGGCCGATGAGGATGTAGGAGACCCCCTCTGTCCCCCCGAGGGGGGAAACGAAGTCGCCATTGAGGAAACGGCGGTTGATTTGTTCTATCTCGCTGGCTATCTGCGGATTGTTGGCAGCCGTGAAACTGTCGTCGGTCTTGACGTACACCACGTCAGTGACATCCTCTGAGATGCCGTGGCCTAACGAATTGTGCGAGCGCAGCAGGCACTGCTCGTCGGGGATGGCCGCCAGGTCTTCGTCGAGCACCAGCTTCGAATCGACGATGGGGCGTATCTGGAGGAGGTAGAAGGCCCCCTCCTCCAGATTACATGCAAACTCTATCTCCACGGGCCGCCGCATCTCGTCGGAGCCGTACTTCTGTGCGAGCTGTAGGATCTGGGGCAGGGGGAAGATGCCGTGCTGCAGCACTCCGCTGAAGGAGATGACCTTGCGCCCGCCCTCATAGATGCCGTCGCGGATGACCTGGTCTACGGGGTCGTAGGTGGATGCGATGCCCCGCAGTGCGCCGTCTTTGTCGGCCTCTTTGACCCTCAGGTTGAGGATGTTGAATCCATCGTCTACCTTGAAGTCATCGCCCACGTGGCTCATGTCCAGGGCGTAGAAGCGTGTCTGTGTATCCCTCAGTGCCGTCTCCATCTCGCTGGTTTGCAGCACCTGATGCGGATGGTATGGCGATACGCGCAGGGTCTGCCCTCCGTCTACGATATATTTTCCGAGTCCGAGAGCCAGCGATACTATCCCCTCCTCTGCCAGTTCGTCGCCGATGGGATAGTAGTTGAGCGAGCGCAGCACGCCTGAGAAGGTGGGATAGAAGCGCTCTCCGTGCTGCTGTCCTACGACTTCCTGCAGGATGACGGCCATCTTCTCCTGATCGATGACGTTGGATGTTGCCGTCATATATGCCTTCGAGTCACGGTAGTACACCGATGCGTAGACACCCTTGATGGCGCAGGCCAGCATGCGCAGCATCTCGTACTTGTCGTCGAGGTAGGGTATCATATAGGTGCTGTAGATGCCTGCGAAGGGCTGGTAGTGCGAGTCTTCCAGGAGCGAGGAGCTGCGCACTGCTATGGGCGACTTCACGGCCTCGAAGAAGGTGAAGAAGTCGGCAATCAGCGTGTCGGGCAGCTGTGCCTTGAGGAAGTGCTGCAGTATCTCTTCGTCGGTGGCATCGCTGAGTGCGATTCCCCAGAGGTTGTTCTTGTCCATGAACTCGTCGAAGAAGTCGGTGCATAGCACGACGGTCTTGGGGATGCTCACCTCTGCGCCGGGGTATTGGTTCAGTTCGGGGTGCCGCTTGATGATGTTGTCGAGGAATGCCAGTCCGCGGCCCTTTCCTCCCAGCGACCCCTCTCCGATGCGGGCAAAGTGGGCATAGCGGTCGAACTTCAGCCGGTCGAACACCGCCACGATGCCTATGTTCTTCATTCTTCTGTACTGCACGATGGCATCGAAGATGATCTGGCGGTGTGCATCCACGTCCTGCAGTTTGTGCCACGTCACGGTCTTCAGGAATTGCGACACGGGGAAGATGGCCCTTGCGCAGAGCCATCGGCTCATGTGGTTGCGGCGTATGTGGCGCAGCAGCGAGTCGTGGGGTATCTGGAAGATGCTGTCCTGCAGCTCCTTCAGCGTCGACACGCGTGCCACCTCCTCCTTGGTCAGCGGGTCGCGGAAGATGAAGTCGCCGAATCCCATGTGCTCCTCGATGAGCTGCCGCAGGTCGACGTTCATCTTCTTCGAGTTCTTGTCTACGAAGTGGAAGTGCTCTGCCTCTGCTTTCTCCTTGTTGTGTATCTCCGAGCTTTGCAGGATGAGGGGCACGTATTCGTCGTGCTGCCGGATGTTGCGCAACAGTTTCAGTCCAGCCTCGGCATCGCCCTCCTCCACATGGCTCAGCCGTCCGGGCACCGTTTTCATCGGAAACCGTGTATCGCTGATGACTCCCAGCACGTTGTCGTGGTATCTCTCATACCAGCTCATGGCCTCTTCGTAGTTGGTGGCCAGCACCACCTTCGGTCTTCCTCTCTTCCGCTGTGCGGCGGCATGGGGGTTGAGTGCTTCTGTCGAGAAGTTCTTCGACTGTGCCAGGATATAGTTGTACAGGTTGGGGAGCACCGAGCTGTAGAACCGGATGTTGTCTTCCACGAGCAGTATCAGCTGCACGCCGGCCTCCCTGATGTCGTGCTCGATGTTCATCCTGTCCTCTATCAGCTTGATGATGCTCAGTATGAGGTTGGTATTGCCGAGCCAGCAGAACACGTAGTCGAATATCGACATGTCCTCGTTTTCTATTCGCTTGGTGATGCCGTGCGAGAAGGGGGTCAGTACCACGCAGGGAATCTGCGGTGCTGCCGCCTTCACGTCGCGGGCCACGGCAAAGGCATCGTTGTCGGCATTGCCGGGCATGCAGATTACCAGGTCGATGTCGGTAGTCTGCAGCACCTCGTTGGCCTCCTCTGTGGTCGACACCTGTGTGAACGTGGGCGGGTAGCGCATGCCCAGTTCCATATACTCGTCGAATATCTTCTCGTCCACCCTTCCGTCATCCTCCAGCATGAAGGCATCGTAGGGGTTGGCCACTATCAGTATGTTGAAGATGCGCCGTGTCATCAGGTTGACGAACGACACGTCTTTCAGGAAGAAGTTGTTGAACTCCTGTGGTATGTTTGCATTCATGTCTTTTTCTCTTAGCCCTGTTGTTTTGCCATATCGACTTTGCAAAGGTACGAAGAAAAATAAAAATGGAAAATGAAAAACAGAAAAAAAATGCCGCCGCCAGCACGATTTTCTCATTTCTCATTTTCCATTTTTAATTTTCTTTGTACCTTTGCATCCCGAATGACGGATGTATAACCATTAAAATACATTATACAAGATGTTTCATATTTACCGGGGGTATGAACTGGTAGAGTCATACCACAACATGAGAATGGGTCGCCGCTTCCATCCAAGCGGCAGGTTTAAGAAGTCGGTGCAGGCTTTCTTCGTGCTCTTGGTCACGCTGCTGCTGTGGAATCTGCCCACCGAGTGGTACGGCATCAGCGGCCTCACCGTTGTCCAGCAGCGCATCATCGCCATCTTTGCCTTTGCCACGCTGATGTGGGTGCTCGAGGTGGTGTCGTCGTGGGCCACGTCGGTGGCCATCATCGGCATGCTGCTCCTGTTCTGCTCCGATTCGGGCATCAAGTGGATGTGCGATGCCGACCAAGTCGGCACGCTGCTCTCCTACAAGTCGGTCATGGCCACCTTTGCCGACCCCGTCATCATGCTCTTCATCGGTGGTTTCATACTGGCCATCGCCGCCACCAAGACGGGACTCGACGCACAACTTGCCAAGGTGCTGCTCAAGCCCTTCGGCACCCGTAGCGAGAACGTGCTGCTGGGCTTCATCCTCATCACGGGCCTCTTCTCCATGTTCGTCAGCAATACCGCCACGGCAGCCATGATGCTCACCTTCCTCACCCCCGTGTTCCGACAGCTGCCCCCTGAGGGCAAGGGGCGCATCGCCATGGCTCTGTCGATACCCCTCGCCGCCAACCTGGGCGGCATGGGCACCCCCATCGGCACACCGCCCAACACCATTGCGCTAAAGTACCTGAACGACCCCGACGGACTGAACATGCAGCTGGGCTTCGGCGAGTGGATGCTGTTTATGACACCACTGGTCATCCTCCTGCTCCTCGTGGGCTGGTGGCTGCTGAAGACGCTGTTCCCCTTCTCGCAGAAGACCGTAGTTCTCGAGATCGAGGGCGAGATGAAGCGCGATGCCCATACCTACATCGTCATCGCCACCTTCTTCCTCACCGTAGCCCTGTGGCTCCTCGACAGCGTTACAGGCATCAACTCCTACACCGTGGCCCTCGTGCCCTTCGTCATCTTCGCCCTCACGGGAGTCATCACCAAGCGCGACCTGGAACAAATCAACTGGAGCGTCATCTGGATGGTGGCCGGAGGCTTCGCCCTGGGCTATGGTCTCAACGCCTCCGGACTGGCCGCCAATGCCGTAGCAAGCATCCCCTTCGCCCACTTCTCCCCGCTGCTCATCCTGCTGCTGGGCGGCATCATCTGCTACCTGCTCTCCAACTTCATCAGTAACTCTGCCACGGCAGCCCTCCTCATGCCCATCCTCGCCGTGGTATGCTCGGCCATGGGCAGCAAGCTCGATGCCATCGGCGGCACGCCCACCGTGCTCATCGGAGTCGCCGTAGCTGCCAGCTCGGCCATGGTACTGCCCATCAGCACACCGCCCAATGCGCTGGCCTATGCCACCAACCTCGTCCAGCAGCGCGACATGTCGAAGATGGGACTCATCATGGGACTGCTCGCCATGCTGCTCGGCTATGCCATGCTCTACCTGCTGGGCACCCTCCACCTGCTATGACCGCCCGTATCGCCACCCTGCTCGCCATGCTGCTCATGCTGACAAGCACGATGCATGCCCAGACTGCCGACCCGCGCAGCCTGCCCTTTATGGGCATACCCTTAGAGGGCAGCATCGACAGCATCGACAGCCGTCTGCGGGTTGCCGGATTCACACAGTGGGGCGGCTCCGAAGATGGCGAGGACTACTACTACCGTGGCAATTACTACGGCATACGTGCCAAGTTGCTGGTAACCATAGCTCCCGCCTCACGCCTCGTACAGTCGGCCTCCGTCACCGTTGGTCCCTACAGCACGAAGGGCATGCTCACCCGCAACTATCAGTATTTCCTGCATAAGCTACAACAGGCTCACGGCACCTTCAGCAACCGCGACGGCAGCCACTACCTCTTGAGCCGGTGGGGTAGCATCAAACTCTCGCAGACACCCCACGACAACGGCTCTACCGACATTCGTGTGTTCTACTATCCCTCACAGGCCTTCTACAAAGATGCCGCCGTCATTGGGCTTCGCGGCCGCGTGCAGGAGGTAGTAACCGAGAATGCCGTTGCCGAAGACCAGTTCATGCACTTCAGCGAGGACGGACAGCTGGAGAACCCCGACCTCACAGACCGCCACTACGACGGCTTCGGCTACCTGACCCAGGCCAAGATGACCGAGAAGACGGGGCAGAGCACGGTGGAATATACCTACAGCAGCAGCTATCACCTGCTGCGCCGCACGCTGACCAACCAGGAGGCAGGCATCACCTACGTCAACGAATACGTTTACAACCAAGATGATGAGGTGCAGTCGGAAACACAGAAGGTGTACGACAAGAACAGCGAGTGCATCATGAGCATCAGCCTGCACAACAACTATCTGACGCGCGACGACTACGGCAACTGGACCAGCAACTCTCTACAGCTCACCTACTGGGAGAAGGGCAGCCAGAGCCAACACTCCACCGTGCTGCAGAAGCGTACCCTCACCTACTGGGAATAAGCCCCCTTACTTCTTCTTAAACGTCAGTGTGCCGACGGGACGGAGATAGTCTGCTGCCTTGTAAGACAAATTCACACTATTATAATCAAAACCGAATAGCGTGCCACCATCTTTACCCAAATAGGTATGAGTGGTTTCTATTCTCATACCACCCTGGTTCTCCACGTCAGTATTGAAGACGTTCATTGACAAATTACTAAGTTCAGCCTTTGATGGCAAATGCCATCCTGTTATGCCCTCAATGTCAAAATCAGACAAGTGTGACGTAGCGGCAGCTTCCATATCTGTGGCAGACATATCAGAATTGAAAATATCAGTAAGGGCATCCTTGTGCAGCAGTGTCACCACGACATTGTCACCATCCTCTACGGCACTCAACACGAAACACTTCTTATACCACGTATTGGCAGCGGGAGCCTCATCGTCTTGTTCGCCGCCACCATTTGTAGTCTTGTTTTCGTTGTTGAAGGTAAACTCGACATTGGTAGCCGCCCCCCACTGAGTGCCGTTCACCGTTCCGGCAATCAGCAGCTCCTGGTTCTCCGTATAAGTACCCGTGATATTTATCTCGTGGTTGGCCTCAAACGACTGCGAAGAAGCATATTCGTAGGATGTCGTCTCATTGCCAGTCGTCATACCGATGGTCAGCTTGGCTTTTCCAACGGCAGGCAGGGCATACAGCTCCTCACTGTTCTGCCAGGTGGTACCGTCGGCCTGCTTGGCAAGGGCCACCACCAACGACTCCGTTTCCGCAGAATAGCTGCCGTTAAGCAACAGGCTCTTGTAAACCGGAGAGATGGTCACCGTGACAGCATCTACCGTGGTGGGAATCTCCTTGATAGTGATATTCTTGACCAGCATGACTTTTCTTGACAGATTCAGCGTCAGACTGTTGTTGCCGTCCTTTGATACCGTGACGGTACTGCTGGCAGCCATCAGGTCACCCTGCTTGGCATTCTCCTTCAGCGTGATGGCATCGTCGGCCTTGGCATTCGCTGTGGTGGGCAGATTATAGTTCCATGCCGTAGCACCGGCGATGGCATATACCTGATATGTAGCGGCCTGCAACGACAGCGAGAGTGCCTCGTCGGCAGAGTTCAGCGTCTCTTTCTTGATGCACTTGGCCTCACTGTTCATCACATATACGTGGACTGGATAGCTCACCTGGATGTTGTTGTCGGGTGTACGGGTAATAACGGTCAGTTCTGCTTCGTCTACGAGAGGTAGCTCTTCGTTTGTTGACAGTTCTTTCTCACATGCAGTCAGCGTAAATGCCAGCAAGCCACCCAGCAGGCACTCTTTCAGGATTGTTTTTTTCATTGTAATTTGTAGATAAATTTTGCTTACAAAAGTAGCACAAATAATTGACATCGTCACAGAAGCAATCCGTTTTTTAACAAATATTACACATTAGCCCCATTGTAGTCCCTATCCGATAGCCTTTTATCTTCTTGTATTTCTATATCATTCTTCTAATGGTGCATGCTTCAATTCCTTAAGTGCTTCGCACAGTTGATCAGGACAAGATGTACGCTTCATGCCACAGCGGATGCCCTGCAGTTTACTGATGACATCATCAATCTTCTGCCCCCTCACCAGTGAACTGATTCCTTGCAGGTTGCCGTTGCACCCTCCAATGAAGAACACCTGTTGTATCACGTCGTTCTCGTCGGCTGTCACATCAATGACTTGCGAGCATACCCCTATGGGCTTGTACATAATGTGTTTCGTTCTCATAATTAGTCTTACTTTATAACATTTTTATTCGTCTTGTGATATTGTACTTCTATAAACGGATCAAAGTCCTGTGATTATCATGCGCCATGGTAATTTATGCGGACAGAGAAACCATAAGCCCGCATCACGCCTCGGTCGTTGTCTTGATGGTTACGGCGCAGCTCTACGGGTATGGTGAACTCGTCACACTCGGTTCTTAATTATGCGACAAAGGTACAAATATTATTTGTAAATGAGATTTACGCTGCAAAGTTAATAGCTATTTGTTCAGCCAAAGCGAACGAATCGATTGTTTCTATTATTTATTTATTACTTCCAATATTAATCCCAAATGATATTCCACAATACCATTATGATATGTGATATCCTTCACCTGTACCAATGCACTTTCTCTGTCTTTATGATAGCCTACAAATAGTCGCAGGGCATCGTAACGACGCAGATAACGTTTGCCGTCTGTCTCGTCCAAATATGTATATTTGTTGAGCGTTGTCTGTTTTAGCTCTCTATACTCTATCTTTTTCGCTCCACTCATAATCTCATCGAAATAGATCTTCTTGATATTGAGTGTCAGCACTTTCATACCTGTAGTGTCAAACGTTGATTTCTCCTTGACGATTCTTTTCTCCAAGCATTCCTGCTGTGGATTATAGGTATATCCAACAATACTGCCATCCATTATTTTCTGAATAATTATATCTACCACAGGCAATGGTACGACAAACCACTCTTGTGGCTGATGTTCAACACCTTTTTCGTCAAACACTGACACCTGGAATTGTACTGGCTTTAGCAATTGATGAATCAAGTCCTCGTATTTCTGCGAGTTCATGTTAATCACCTTATAGCTTGCCTGAACCTTTACAGGCGCCATCAAGTAAGTAGGTTCGTTTTCCGCATTGGCTATACGCTGTTCAACGCTATTGGTTGAGAATCCAATCTTATAGAGATGTTTGACATCTTTGATAGCAGGATCTTGCGATAATGAACTTAGGACATAGATGTATCCAGTTATTTTATCATTAGCAACAACATCAGAATTGTCAAAGAATCCAGCGTTAGTTTCATCCTGTAATTCAGTGACTGCATATCCATCACCCACTACATTCTTACGAAGTGTCTGCAACAAGATATCAGACTCTGTTCCGTTTTCATAGATGCAGCGTGTTCTTGCATCTGGAAGGAAGTTACTACTCTTTTTCAATTCTCCTATCTTCTCCAGAAGAAGCATCTGACCACTCACAATATAAAAACGTCCTTCAGCAAGAGTCGCTGTCTTGTTAATTTTTACCAGTGAGCGTCGTCCTTGTTTCAATTCACGATGCACCTTTGCGAAAAGATGTTTATAATCTTCAAAGTTCTCACACAACTTGTGTTGAGCTACATAGTCAGCCTTTTTCTTGGCAATAACTCTTCTCATGTCCTGCGGAATGTCGAAGAGTTCTTGTTCTTCTCCACTTATATTCAACAGAGGGTCATCAAAAATGGCTTTTAATTCTTTATCTATGTCCATAATCCTTTTTCTTTTAATGTCGTTAATGATGCATACATCAGTTTTTCTTTCAGGTTGCCATCCTTCTGAGGTTCACGTCCATTCTTTTCTATCCATTCTTTTACCTCTGCTACTTTTTGCATTACTCGATCATCAGCAGTGGGCGTTTTTACAAAAGGACGTGCCCCATCCAACAAGGGATCATCCAGGAGTTCAAGTAATTCTTTCTTAATATCCATAATCCTATTCTCCTATTTCTAGTCCACTCAGTTGTCGACGTTTCTGATTCCATATCTTTGCATAGGCAACACCCAGCTCCCGTACTTTGGGATCAGGATCATCAACGGAAGGAATCTTTCCATCATGCTCAGCCACATAAACCTTTAATGGACCTTTGAAAAGTATGATGGCCTGCTCCAAAGTCATATCGTATTTCTGCTCAGCTATTGTGTCTTGAATAAGCTTCAGAGTCTTTGCATCTACTGATTTCGAGATGACTTCATAGGCACGTTGGAAGGGATTGATAGTATCAATCAGATTGATACTCAACTTGTCGATATTGATAAACCTATTGGCAATCTTGATGAGTCTATTACCCTCACTGGGCTTTTCTTCATCATCAGAGATTGTGGATATCGGATTACCTTTCTCGTCCACAATATCATTACCTTTTATAATTGTATCAAGGAGCAAACGCTGACGAACCTCCTCAACCTCTTCATCAGTCAAGTCAGGATAACGCTCGCGGATAACCTTTGGTATGAGTTGTTGTGTGATGGTTTCTGCAGTAGTTGAACCGCTTAATGCCTTTACCACCATGTCGTTTTGTAAAACGGCAGCTTTCAAGTCATCCAATTGACTGGTTACAATCGTTTTCGTTTTCTCACTCGACAGCGGCTTTAATCCTTCCACAACAATTGTGCGTGTCAAGTCACTATTGTCATCATCTTCATCTTTTATCGACTTGAACTTCCAACTGGGAGCCATCACTTGCTCCATCAGCAATGAAGCAGTAATTGCTTTCAAAAAGTCGTTTACTGCCACCTTAACTTCAGCTTGTTCTGCTTCAGGCATGGCAATCATATTCACGAAGCGGGCCGTTTCCTTGCCCTCACAGTCGCGAGTACACCTTCCAATAATTTGTATCACTTCTGTCAGCGAGCCTCGCACACCAACTGTTAGGCACATCTCGCACCACTGCCAGTCGAAACCTTCCTTCGCGGTACCCAAAGCAATGATGATATCCACATCGTCCCTATCCTTAATGTTTTGCAGATAGCCCTGAACCATGTTGCGCTCTTTCTGCTCATCTTCAACAAGGTCGGCCACTTTCAGCATTCTACCATCTTCAGTCTTAACGTAGTAGATGCCTGTATTGTAGTCTTTATGGTCAAAAGTGCCTATCACTTTCATAATATCAGCAGTTTCCTGATATTTGCCCAAGCCAGTAGAAGCTCGCTGGTTGACGCTGGGAATATGGATGATAGTCTTCTTATGTGTGTCAAGCACCTCGCCAATATGGTCCAAATAGGAACCATGATAGAAATGGTAACCCAAGATGAGATTCTTCAGATACTTATAACCATTCAGTTGCTGATAGTAGTTGTAGGTAATAGGATGGAACTTAGCTTCATCCTCAGCCCTCAATACTGGTATACCATCGCCACGAAAATACGAACCCGTCATGGCAACGATATGTCCAGTGGAGTTATTCATCACTCTTCGCACTACATCTCCCAAATTTGAATTAGCGTCAGCACTGGTATGGTGGAACTCGTCGATGGCCAACAAGACGTCATTAAAGGCATCGTCGTTCAATTCTTTCATGCCATTACGCAGAGTTGCATGTGTACATACCAACACTTGAGTTTTCGCATGCTGGAAAAACTCCAAGAAGCGACCTTTCTTGTCCAGCTCGTTCTTTACATCTGTCAGGTTGAAGTAAGGTGGCACTTCCCAGTTGGCAAAGAAACCGCCATTCATCAAATTAGTGTTCTTAAACGAACGGCCAATACTTTTTTCAGGTACTGCCACAACCACCTTCTTAATACCCTGGTTCACCAATTTATCCAGAGCAATATACATCAATGCACGACTCTTTCCTGATGCTGGTGGGGCCTTAATCAGTAAGAACCGTTTATCACGAGCTTCGTAGGCCAAGGCCTGCATCTCACGCATTCCCATAGAGTTCACGGCTGTTGCCGCACCCGTCTGTTGATACTTGATATCAACAATGTTGTTGCTAAATTGACTTCGTCTTACTCCTTCTCGTTCGGCAAAGTCCATGTTGTCAGCATGGCTCTGCTCTCTCTCGTGCGTCGTATGATCCATAAGAATATCTTTTCTATCAGCGCTTTTCTCTGGAAGATATTCTCTACGTTTGTCTGTCTGCGGCCAAGCTTAAGAGACGTTTCGAAATCTTAGTTATTGATTGTTGCGCTGTACTTATTTTCTATTTTACTGGGCTTCCTTAGCTGCCTTCAGCATTGCTACCTGCTGTAAGGCTTCTTCGCGTGTAGCTGACGACGTAGGCCGCCCCAATGAGAGGCGCACCTGCCGTGCAGAGTCCTGCATGCTCTTATAAATTGCATCAATGAATTCTTTCTCTCCCATATTTACATCCTGTTCGAAGACTTTGCCCTTGGTGAAAGGCTGTTATATTTATCAACACCGCCTGTATCGGATGGGTATATTATTGTGTCAATGAAATAAAGGTGTCCGTCTCCGCCAACCAGTACGTTGCCATCTACAGCATCAAAGATGTCATGCAGGCTATTAGTGTAATACGCACCATTGTCCTCAGGACGGAAGCCTATGCGAAGGAATTCATCATGGATTTCTTGATTGGTGGCTAAGCGAGCATCGTCAATATATGGCTGAACCAATACAGCACAAACATGCCCTTCCCGATTTTCGGCAAAGCCTATCATCTTATAGGGGCATGCGTCGAAGTATTTATTATGCGCTTTAATGCGTTCAAAGAAAGAGGTGAGATTGTCATCAGAGTATCGGAAATCATTTAGTTTTACGATTTCCTTGGAGTTTGGTGACAAATAAACTTCATTTTCAGATCCACGATCAATGAAGTCACCAAACTGACTGCGGTCATTAAACCAGCAGCCATGTTCCTCTGCCCACTTACGGAGTCTTACCAGTTGGACAGATTTGCAAGCCGTTGTTCCCGCAAGAGCCTCAATCTCTTCAAGGACTCTTCGCGCGGCTTCGGATGCTGCATCCAGTATGCCACACTCTTCCTCATTTCGGCATTCACCTTCTTGTGGTAATCGTTCAGAATAATCTCCATTCATTGAGTCTTTTTGAGTTTAATGTTGCAAAGATAGAACAAATATCCGAGATTTCCAAATATTTTGCTACTTTTTCGCTGCCGTCAGATGACTGGTGCTCGCCGTCATCTTTTCATAGAGCTTAAACAGGCACTCCAAGCGGGCTTCGTCTGAGGCGAAGGGATAGCCAGGATAGCAACTCTCCACGATATCATCCAGTTTGGCATGGGCCTCGCGGAGGTCCAGCGGCATCTTGTCGGGGTCATAGAGCTCTGAATTCATGGGGACAGATACTCATAAGGGGGTTTGAAGGAATAGAGATTATTTCTGTCCTACATGTCGTTATTTCAAAATAAAAGTAGTACCTTTGCATCTTGTTATGAACGACTTTACAGAAGAGCTGGCAAAACTTCATCTGTTGACGGGCGCGGAATTCTCTCGGCAAGTTGAACGGATAGTACTCCGCAAGGAGTTCCATCCGCTTGATACTGACGATAATATATTCTCTGTTGGTTGTGAGAAGAGTGATGACTACCAGAATCTTTTGATTGCTGCAAGGAAAGCTGTAGAGTTTGGATATACCGTCTATATGCTTCCAACCCCCAATAAGACACGCTACTAAAGCCGACTTCCTATTCACATTCAAAAGATTATACGAAAAATAAAACCACCCCTTGCGAGATGGTTTTAAAAGTGGAGTAGGGTTCGTGATGTCTTGCTCCTGGGGCGGTGTCAATATAGTCTTGCCCCCTCGGGATTCTGCCCGGATAGCCAAAACGGATGTTTTGACGTTGCAAAGATACAAAGTTTTCCCGTAACTTCCAAATTTTTCATCAATTATTTTTTTATGTCAAGTGGCTTGTTCTGTTTGTTCTGTTGCCTGTCCTGTTGCTTACCGTTTACTGGTGCTCACCGTCATCTTTTCGTAGAGCTTAAACAGGCACTCCAAACGGGCTTCGTCTGAGGCGAAGGGATAGCCTGGATAGCAGCTCTCCACGATGTCGTCAAGTTTGGCGTGGGCCTCACGCAAATCCTGTGGCATCTTGTCTGGGTCGTAGAGTTCAGCCAAAGTCTTCTCCGGGTAATACTCACGAGTAATCAGCACTTCCTCGGCCGCCGACTCGATTTCTTTCTTTTTCTCATCTGGGATTTTAGGGAAGGGAAAAGTGTTGTATACTAACTGAGCAGAATAACGATAATCATTCTTCAACTTTCCACCTACAGTTTTTAGCCAAAGAACATGAAGTGACGTTTGTAAAATTGCCAAAACAAATTCATCAACACAATTTATTCTACAAGCAGAAGCTGCAATTACTGTTTCTGAATCAACAAAGCCAATAGGAACAAAATGTCTTCGTGCAGAAGAAACAACAGGGACTAAAACAGCTTCGTTTTTAGAGTATGAGTCATAGAAGTACTTATGAGGAGTGGAAGATAGTTTTGCTGTGCCTGTTTGTTTGCTAACAGCTCTCCACTCCCTACACTTTTCTAACCTTTTCTTGATTGCTGGAATAGACTCCGCTAATGGAAGTTTCTCGTCAGGGATGTAAATACAATATCTAACTAACCCATTTATAAACTCATGTGCTCCAACGTATTTCTTAATAAGTTCAGATGCTTGAGGATAGTGTAATAGCAACTCATCTTTTTCTTCATTTGTTAAGACAAGGTTACCGTCATCAATGATGTAACTACCCTTAACCATTTCAGGGAATCCAGAAATAGACTTGGTTATTTTATCTACTATACAACTACTACCTTCCATTAAATATGGATTAATTGAGTTTACCTTCCTCTTTGAGTTTTCCTCATATATATATGATACATCAACTCGACTGCTTAACCCAATTATTATACAAAAAACAGCAGCTTTGTATTTAGCGTTATTAGACCATAAAAATGATTTGTGTGCAAACTCAATTCTAACATCAGTTTCATTATATATGGGATTCCATAGCATTGAAACTTGTTCTCCTTGAGTGATTGAGTTGGTAGAAACAAACGCAGCTTTTGCTTTACTATTGTTGATGTATAGGCTTGCTTTCATAAACCAACAAGCCACATAATCTAAATCCTTATATGATTGATAACGATTAAAAATAAACTCAATATCCTCTTTGTGTACCTCTTCTTGATTTCTACTCCCCAAATATGGCGGATTGCCAAAGATAAATACTTCTTCCTCTGGAGTATGCGGACAAACTACATTCCAGTCGAGACGGCAAGCATTTCCACAAACGATTTGAGTGATGTTCTTCAGAGGGAGTGCTTTAGTATTAACCCCAAAGTTCTCATTCAGCTTGGTGTTCATCTGGTGCTCTGCCAACCACAACGACAACATGGCTACTTCGTGGGGGAAGTCAAGCAACTCGATGCCATAGAACTGGCTCAGCGAGATAACGCTATTATCGACAAACAGTATTTCACCCTCTGGCGTACACTTTCGTTGCAAGGCAAGGATATCCATTTCGAGGAATCGCAGACACTTATAAGTGATAATCAGGAAATTGCCACTCCCGCAGGCTGGATCAAAGAACTTCATCTTGCTCATGCGCTTCAACAGCGCATCGCATTTCTTGATGACTGGCTTCAGTTCATCGTAGAACTGCTTGGGACTCAGAGCACCGATATTCTTCATCTGAAATTTCTGCTCGTAGAACTCATTGAGTTTGTTATACTCCCCCCGCAGCTCATCCAAGAAGAGCGGATTGATAACCTTCATGATGTTAGGTACGCTGGTATAGTGCATACCCTGATTGGCACGTTCCTCAGGATTCACTACTGCCTGAATCATGCTTCCGAAGATGTCAGGATTGATGTCCTTCCAATCCAATTCGCCACACTCGATAATGATGCGACGAGCCTTCTGTCCCATCTTTGGTATCTGGATATGTTTGGAGAACAGACCACCATTGACGTAGGGAAACTGCTTCACGATGCTGGGAATTTCACTACGTCTAAGCGAAATATCCATCACATTGAAGGTTTCATCAAGATATTGCGATAGGTCAGAGCCATCCTCTTTGGTGTATCGCTGGATGCTGCTGGTAAAGAGGTTTTCCTCGAAGATGCCTGTATCCTCGGCAAAGAAGCAGAACAAGAGGCGGCTGATAAAGATATTCAGGTCGTGCAGGTCGTCATCGCTACGGAACTCGTTGTAACTGCGCAATTCATCGTGCAGTTTGGCCAGTTTCTCTGCCGCTTTGATGTCGGCAGGACTTTCTTCCACATAGTGTACACGTTCAACATCCATCAGTGGATAGAAGGAAGCAAAGTCCGATGGAAGTCGCTCCAATTGATTCTCATAGGTATCCTTCTCACGAAGATCGTAGGCCAATATCGACTTGCCATCGCTCACAGCGATAATCTTTGGGGCAGCCTTCAGAATCTGTGGATTCGTTTTCAGTTGCTCTAACTGATCCGTTAAGCCAAACATGCTAACGGGTTGATAGCAGAACAAGCCCTTGATGAGTAGTCCATCAAAGGTTTTAAGTACACCTTTACCTTCTTTGTAACGCTCAATGTCGCGTTCGCTTTTGCCAAAGGAATAGAGCAGTTGATAACCCACTTCTGTAGGATCCACACCATTGCTGAACGAATCGGCCAGCCGTTGCTCTATCTCCCTATAGCCAAGTTGCAGTTTCTTTGCCATAGTTATTGATGATGAAGAAAGCGAACGGGATTCGTTCAGAAACGTGAGGCACCAGCCAAGCGCATGAAAAAAACGTGGACAGTTTATACTTATCCAACGTCTCAGGCGCTTGGCCGGTGCCCTCGTAAGAAGATAAGATAAACGCCCACGCTATCTACGTGAGCATTCACTTTTATCCTTCTTACGATCGTCTTTATGCGGCCAAGCTTAAGAGACGTTTTGAATAAAAAGCGTACGCTTCATTTGTTTTAACCCTCAAAAAGTCATACCGCCACCCTGCGCCCAGGGAACAAGCCTTGACCTTTGGTCGAGCCTGCTTTCGTTCGACAGAGTTGATGCAAGCATCACTCTGTTCTCACTTAATCACAGCCTTGTCTTGCGTTGTATACAACGATTATGCGATACTTGAGGGCAAAGATACAAAAAACTTTGGAAAGAAATACTCTTTGAGCAAAAAATCTGCAAAAAAGGGCGAAATAATTTAGCTTTAGCTGAACTTTTACTTTGTTGACCTCTGTCACGATGCGGTCATTCTAACATAAAACAGTTACCCTACACTGCCTACACTGACCACTGAGTATCAGGTACTTACACACCAGATACCCTACACTGGAGGCTACACCTGAGGCTACACTGGAAAATCTTCAACAAACACCTCGGTGAGTGGCCTACTTATTCCCGTGAAGAGGCTCCTCACGACCGTGAGTGGCCTACTAATTTCCGTGAGTGGCCTCCTCACAAAAATCCAATTGCATGGGACAAAATCTTGGTGACAGTTGGGGTATTGAAACACCATTCAACACCCCGCCGCTCAGTGTAGCCTCAGGTGTAGCCTCCAGTGTAGGGTGGTCTACTC
The DNA here is from genome assembly GCA_946415755.1 of uncultured Prevotella sp. GTDB lineage: Bacteria > Bacteroidota > Bacteroidia > Bacteroidales > Bacteroidaceae > Prevotella. The sequence goes on from CAMKTS010000004.1 coordinate 114,338, forward strand.
GTAACCTATTGAAAATCAGCGGTCAGTGTAGGCAGTGTAGGGTAACTGATTTTTAATGCTTGGCACACCCAAAAACAGCCACAAAAACACGGCAAAGCATAGCGAAATGAATTTTGGTTTATCCTTGGCGAGGCGGCTTGTCTGACGCGCATTGGGATGTCGCGAACACAGTAACTGATGTAAGACCGTCGCGGCGACCTGCCACATAGTCTTCTAAAGGCTGACCGTTTCTCTGTAGAGAGGAGGCGCACAGCGGCTGTCCCACTGCCAGCCATGCAGTATAGAAAGTATCGCCGGGCTGCAGCTTGGCGTGTTCAGCCTCAACGACTTCCAATCGTTCGTTGACAAGCCTCCGCAGAACCATTCTACGGTTCGGATTCCATGTCACGCAAACCATGCTCCCTTCGGAAAGCTGCTCTGTACGGATGGCATCGCCCAAAAAGCCTGAATCCGTCTGTCGGCTCAAGCGGAAAGCCTGCCAATCAGCATAGCCACAGAAGCGCGCCAGTATATCAAGTGTAGCACGACGTGGTTCATGACCACTCGGAACATACTGCCACAGACGTTTCAGCGTGCTAACACTCAGCCCGTCACGATAGGGCAAACGTTGTCGTAACTGTTCAAAATCAGTGGGCGACTGCATGTCCAACCCCGTTTTCTGTTCTACTGCCTGTAGCAACTCCTTGACGATCACTTGTTCTATCATGGGTGCAAAGTTACGAATAATTTCTGTATTCGCAACTGCCAGTAACAGAAATGAACCAAATATGAACCACGAAACAAGTATGTCTTTCGGGCATTTTCGCGTACCTTTGCAACAATTAACACTTGAAAAATGGGAGAAACGAAAAAAATACACTACCTTTGTCCTGTCGATTGGAGAGAAAACCGATTGACAAGAGCAAGAGTTACAAGAAGTCCGAATCTTGAAATCGCCAAAAAATCAATTATGAGGGCAGGATGTAACAAAGGCTCTCACCTGTATGTATGTGTCTTAGGCATGATACATCTGCGTGGGACATTTGTTCATTTATGGTTCATTCATAGACGGTGTTTGGCGATACCGAAGATTCGTGGACGTGTAAATAGCTACAAGTCCCATGCTTCTGTGTGCCTCTGGAGCTGAAACAAACAAGATTGCTCACTCCAGAAAAGGGGTGCAGGTCTTAGCAAATCTTGACAACAAATAAAGTATGACGCCGAATCCGAAGACCCATAGGCAACAAAAAACTAAACAACAATGAAAAAGTTATTCATTATTGCTATGGCCTCTCTGATGACCATGACCATTGCAAACGCTCAAACCATCAAAGACGACATCCAGGCCAGTGAAAAGCGTGCTGCCGAGTTGAAGAAACTGATGGACAACCAGCCCAAAGCCTGTGGCGTTGCCGAGATTGACAACTATGCCACGGCTATTAACAACGCTGCTGTGCTGGCCATTGGAAACAGCGAAAAGATGAGCAACCTCTACTACCGCGAAATCGGCGAGACCAAGGATGGCGTGACGGAAGTCAAGGAGCAGAAACCAACCGCACAAGACTGGACGGAACTTGGTGCCGGCATTGCGGGTGAGGGTACACTCCTGAAAAAGGCACAAGAGAGCGCAGAGGCTGCAGCCAAAAAACTGCAAGCAATGGGTGAGGAAGCCAAGAATGCAGGCAATCCAATGGCCAAGGCCAAGGCTGCTAAGCAGGTGAAAGCCGCTACCGCCGTTGTTGCCTACGGAAAGGATGCACTGCCTATCCTTGTCAACGAGACTGCGGCTCAGGCCAAAGCCATCAAACAGATTATTGACACGGTGAAATCAGGAAAACGCCTATAATGAAAACACTTCGTATATTGGCAATTGTCGCAGGGCTTGCGTGTGGTCTGAACGGCCATGCGCAAGCCGACACACGACCTGTAGTTGGCGTGGCACAGTTCTCATGCGACGAAGATAGTCCCTATACAGGACTGGTAACCGAGAAGGTGGTAGAGATGCTGACCAATACACATCGCTTCCGTGTGGTAGACCGCACCAGCCGTGACAAGATTGACGCTGAACTGGAACTTCAGAAGAGCGAAGCCTTCCTAGACAGCGACAACCTGGCAGACCAGTATTCTACGGTAGCCGCTGAGAAAATGATAACAGGCCATATTGTCAAGATACCCGTCTACCGTATCACCAACAGCAACGGTACAACACGTGGTTTCAAAGGCAGTGTGGCCTTCCAGCTGAAAGTGGTTGACGTAGAAAGTGGAGCCAGCAGCGAGGCCACCAGTTTCGAAGGCAAGGCCAGTAAAGAGTGTCTGTCGCCCGAAAGTGCCGTTACGATGGCCATGCAGTCGCTCCAGCCACAAATCTACGAATACTTCCGTCTGAACTTCCCACTCACAGCCGCCGTACTGCGCTGCATAGATGACGGTACGATACTCATACAGGCTGGCAAGGAGCAAGGATTAAAGGTTGGTGATAAACTGGCCGTCGAAGCAGTAGAGATGCTGGGCGGCAAGCCCTACCCCACCACCATTGGAGAAGCCAAGGTCAAGAAACTGGCTGGTGAGGATTTTGCGGAATGCGATGTCAGCAAGAAAACAGCAAAGGCCGTCGCAGAGAAGTTGGCAACATATGCCAAGGTAAGATGTAGCCTTATCATCAAAAAGTGAGCCTATGAGACAGTTGCTTCTATTAATAATAGGTATAATGGCTACGACAACAGCTTCGGCACAGGTAGCCAATGCCACGATGACTCCCCCTCAGGCATCGCCACAGTACAAGCCCCGCATGATGGTCATACCATTCACCAAGCAGGGAGAGGACATACGCACCGTGCTGGAGGATGATGTCAACAAACGCATCGCTCTGACAAAGGTCAAGGAGGCCTTCGACCACCGAGGATACACGATGGTGGACTTTTTTGCACGCCTAAAGGCACTTTCGACGGCCAGTGGACTCGGTACAGACCAGCAACAAGACCACAAGACGCTGATTATACAGGGATCGGGAGCCGACATCTATGTCGAGGCAGAGATTGACATCCTACAGTCAGCAACAGGCAATGCCGTCAAAGTGATTCTGACTGCCTACGACATCTCGACAGGCAACTCACTGGCCAACACCATCGGGGAGAGCGGACGCTTCTATACCGATGACTATGGGAAACTGGCCGCACGGGCTGTGGAGAAGGGCATGGATGGTTTCTTGAACGTCATACAAAGCAAGTTCTATGATATTGTAGAAAACGGACGCTCTATCAGTGTCACTATCGGAGTGGCCGACGGTTCACAATGGCTGATGTCAACGGAACTGGGTGCAGAGGGAATGATTCTCTCCGACCGGCTGGAGATATGGATGGAGGAGAATGCCTATAAGGGCAACTACCACATCCAGGGCACCACCGACCGACAGATGATTTTCGATGATGTGCGCATACCTCTGAAAGATGAGAACGGACGAACGTATAACATCAACAAGTTTGCCCTGAAACTAGCCAAGCTATTCAGCCAGATGGGCATCAGAATAGAGCGCAGCATCAGCACAGGAACACTTGTAGTCACTCTAAAATAGACAAGACCATGAGGATGCAACGGATTGTATTATTGATACTGGCTTGGATGGTGGTTATGACTACTGCCATCGCACAGGTAGAGATGGCTGTAGCCATCACCACGCAGCAGACAGACTTGTCGCAGAACACTTACGGAGTATTGCGCAGTAAACTGCTGGGAGCCATCACCGCCGAAGGAGTGGCAGCAGAAGAGTATAGCTGTATTGCCGTTTTGCCCAGCATTAACTTTACCAACAAACAGTTGGTGGAAGGCGGCATGCGCAACATCACCATTATTGACATGCAACTAACGCTTACTGCCGAGCATATCGTAACGGGTACCGTGTTCCACAGCACCACGCTCTCTCTGCGCGGCGAAGGAGCCTCACTCGATATGGCCATACGGTCGGCCGTCAGCAGGATGGAAAACAGAGACCGCCGTGTCAGACAGTTTGTCAGTCAGGCCAGACAGAAAATCATCCAATATTATCAGAACAACACCAACGCCCTGATAACCAAGGCCAAGACACTGGCAGCAAGAAAGGATTACGACGAGGCCCTGGCATTATTGGATGCCTACCCCGTTTCGCTGGAGGGCTATGCGGCAGTAAGCAAGACAATGACGGGCATCTACAAGGAGTACCAAACCAATTGCTGCCAGGAACTGATGGCAAAGGCTCGTTCGGCATACGCTATGGATGATTATCAGGAAGCTGCAACGTTGCTGGCACAAGTCGATATGCAAAGTTCATGCGGACAGGAGGCTAAGATCCTATGCATGAAAATCAAGCAGTCACGCGATGCGGCAGCAGCACAGGCAGCAGAGGCATACGAACGGGAATGGCAGGCACAGGCCAATCTGGAATCACAACGCATACAGGCTGCCAAAGAGGTGGCAGAAGCATACTACAAGAATCAAACAAAATACTATTTCGTGTGGTAACAGATGCCTACTCCTGTCCCTTTTCACGCTCTATACGCTGATATGCCTCTTGGTAGAGGTCGGACAGTCGTTTGCTGGTAGCCATAGCCACCCAGTAGTCTGTAATGCCCTCGTTCAGATAGTTCTTAGCCGAAGCAAATATCACATGGAACTGCGGGTCGTCTGCATCGACGTATCTCTGCAGTTCCTTTTTCATGTCACGCTCCGTCCACTCCCTGGCCTTGCGCTGAGCATTAACAGACAGATGAGAGACATCATCAAACGAGGGTAGTACACGTGCCTGTTGCTCCATCCATTCCATACTCTTCTCACAGTTCTCGGCAGTACGTTTCTTCACCCATTGGTAGAAGTCCTCGATGCCAGTAGGAGGTTCTGACGGCACGTATATCTTCTGGGGTTCCTGAGGCTCAACAACACGTATCGTATCGTGTTCAGTAACGATTTTCGTAGTTTGACGGTAACGCATGGGGGATGTCGTTTCGCTGTCTAAAGCATTGGAGGAGAAATAGCTATACCATACAGCCGACATCACACACAGCATGACGGCAGCAGCCCACCAAGGAAAAGGAAACGGTGATGTCCATACGATGTATGATGCAGAAGCATAGCGACTGGCAGGCTGCTGATGGCAACACTTGGCTGCAATTCGGCGAAGACGGAAAGTCTGCCTGTGAGGAATCTGCTCGCAGAGTTCACCAAGTATAATGCCCATAGCATAGACATCTGTTCGCCCGTCAATGCTTGACTCTTGCTGCATTTGCTCGGGTGCGGCATAACGGGGAGTGCCTGCCGGCTGTTTCAGAATGGCATAACTGTCGGCATCGGAGAAGCCAAAGTCTATGAGCTTCACATGGTCACCATTGGTTGTCAATAGGATATTCTCCGGTTTTACGTCCCGATGGATAACCTGCTGCTGGTGGATATAGTCGAGTGCCGCACCTAACTGCTGCATGACACGGATAATACGCTCACGCGTCCACTTTTCATCGCTCATCGCCTGACGAAGGGTACGCCCTTCAACGTACTCCATAACAATGCAGACTCCCAGTCCTTCAACATCTTCCAAGCCGATGATGCCCGCAATATTCGGATGATTCAACCGATAACCGATTTCAAACTCCTTTTGCAGCAAGGCACGGTATTCTTTCTTGTCTGCATAGTCAGGTTTCAGGCACTTCAGCGCGTGCCACTTCCCCATGCGCTTGGCACGCAGCACGCGGCTAAAGCCCCCCGAAGACTCCGCCACAGCCTCTATATCGCAGAAACGAGAAGAGAGGAAGAGACTTTCGCCCGTCAGAAAACCTGATTCTGAATACGCCTGTTCACGCTTCATTTATACAGTTAGCGAATTGCTGGATAAATCACCCCCTTCGCATGTCTCCCATTTTTGCGGATATAAAGGTGTCCTCTGCGGGGATGTGTAATCCGTTGGCCTGAGAGGTTGTAGTAGACGGCAGGAAGAGCGTCGCCGTCGGCAGCAATGTTGTTGATGCCGCTCGATTCGTCGGACAGCAGCACGGCCAGCGCATGCACTTCGGCAGCTCCCCACAGCCAGCAGCCAATGCCGAAATCCTCGAAGTCGGGCACAGAACTGAATGTAATGATGCCACCATCTTCAGGCTTGGAGCCGGAACCTTGCATATAGCCCACAAAACCGGTATCATGTACGGCACCATGCATGGACTTCCATCCGCGTATGATGGCTGGCAGATAGGTGTCGCGGTCAAGCAGTCCTGCTTTTACACCATAGGCGATCCCGCCAACAAAGAGTGACGTGCCGGTCATCTCAGGCCCCTCGCTACCAGGTTGCCCAAAGTTGGAGGGTGCGGCCAGACTGACATTCCACGATCCGTCTTCGCGCTGGCAGTCCAGCAAGGCTCTGCTCATTGTGCGGAAATCATTGATGTAGCTTGACCTGTGGGCCTCGTTCTCTGGCGTAAACTGCAACACACGCGCCAAAGCCATATACACCCATCCGTTGCCGCGACTCCAGTAGCAATCCTTGTCCGGCTCTGTGTGGTCGTGATAGGGAGGATCAAATTGGTAGTCACGATACCAGAGTCCCGTCTCTGTGTTGAACAGGGGCTTGCCCCCGCCCTTCTTGTCGCCACCATGCTGGTTGCGGGTAAACTGATACATCTCGAACATCCGCTCCCAATAGGCCTGATTGTTGGTGATGGTGCCCAGCAGTGCAAATACGGGCATCGCCATCTGAATGGCATCTATCCAGTACCAGTCGTCAATCTTGTCGGTAGCCAGCATATCGTCGATACGCTTCTTGATGTGCGCCATGCGCTGTGTCTGCGTGGGGTCCATCATGTACATCTGCAAATAGGCCTGCCCGCAGCACTGGAAGTCTGCATGGCGCTTCTGCGAATCGGTGCAGCTGTACCACTGGTGAAACTCGCCCCAGTCTAAAGCATAGCGCAGCCAGGCATCGTGGGGATTCTCCCGATATGCGTTCAGCAATCCTTCATAGAACACGCCACGCGTCCATATCCTGCTGTTTCGAGTCTTTCCACCCACACGGCTCTCTGCCCCCACATCAGGGTTGGCCTCCATGAAATAGGCTGCCACTTTCTGAGTTGTCTCCATGATGCGCTCGGCATCCAACTCCTGTGCGCCGCAGTATAATGCCGACAGCACCATCAGTATACTGGTCAATAGAACTTTCATTATCCCAATTCTTTTTTCGGTTGTGGATACCCTGTCAAGCTTCCATTTACCCCACGGTTCCTTCGAGCGATACGCTGAGAAGCTTCTGCGCCTCGACGGCAAACTCCATGGGAAGCTTCTGAAGCACCTCCTTGGCATAGCCGTTGACGATAAGGCCTACAGCCTGCTCAGTGGGAATGCCACGCTGGTTACAATAGAACAGCTGATCCTCAGAAATCTTTGATGTTGTAGCCTCGTGCTCGAAGACTGCCGTATCGTTGTGTACATCCATATAGGGGAAGGTATGGGCACCGCACTCGCTACCCAGCAATAGTGAGTCGCAGCTGGAGTAGTTGCGGGCATTGTCGGCATTCGACGTGGCACGCACCAGACCGCGATACGAGTTCTGCGAGCGGCCTGCAGAGATGCCCTTCGAGATGATGGTGCTCTTCGTGTCGCGGCCGATATGAATCATCTTCGTGCCGGTGTCGGCCTGCTGGTGGTGGTTGGTGACGGCTACGGAGTAGAACTCGGCCTGAGAATTGTCGCCACGCAAGACGCACGAGGGATATTTCCACGTGATGGCCGAGCCGGTCTCTACCTGCGTCCACGAGAGCTTGCTGTGGTGGCCGCGAAGGTCGCCGCGCTTGGTGACGAGGTTGAGCACGCCGCCACGGCCGTCGGCATCGCCGGGATACCAGTTTTGTACGGTGCTGTACTTCACCTCGGCACGATTCATCACAACGATCTCTACGACGGCGGCATGCAGCTGGTGCTCGTTGCGCATGGGAGCGGTGCATCCTTCAAGGTAGGATACGTAAGAGTCGTCGTCGGCCACGATAAGGGTGCGCTCGAACTGTCCGGTGCCACGGGCGTTGATGCGGAAGTAGCTGCTGAGTTCCATGGGGCAGCGCACGCCCTTGGGGATGTAGACGAACGAGCCGTCGCTGAACACGGCACTGTTGAGGGCGGCAAAATAATTGTCGCGAAAGGGTACGACGCTGCCCAGATACTGGCGCACGAGGTCGGGGTGCTCCCTGACGGCCTCGCCGATGGAACAGAAGATAATGCCCTTCTCGCGAAGTTTCTCCTTGAAGGTGGTCTTAACGCTGACGGAATCCATAATGGCATCGACGGCGGTGTTGCCGCTCAGGGCCAGCCGCTCTTCGAGGGGGATGCCTAGCTTGTCGAAGGTCTTCTCCAGCTCGGGGTCAATCCCAGCGGCAGACCCGCTGGGCACAGGACGAGTTGTGGGGTCGGCATAGTAGCTGATGGTCTGATAGTCGATGGGGGGCAGCTGCAGGTGACCCCAGGTGGGGGCGGTCTGCTCGCGCCAGTAGCGGAAGGCCTGCAGACGGAACTGGAGCAGCCAGTCGGGTTCGCCCTTCTTGGAGGAGATGAGGCGCACGACATGCTCGTCGAGGCCGCAGTCTATTATCTCGGTATGCACATCGGTGGTGAAACCGAACTCATACTTCTGGTCGGCTATGCGCCGTACGTATTCGTTATTCTCTGAGTTCATAGTTCATAGTTCATAGTTCATAGTTCAGAATCCACATTCACGCAGCACAGCCAACTATGAACTGTGATCTCTGAACTCTGAACCAACATACTGGATGGCCAGCATCGTCAGGTCGTCGCTCTGCTCGGCATCGCCCACAAAGTCGCACACGGCCTGTGTCATCTGCCGGATAATGGCCTGCGGGGCATGGACATCGTTGGCCTGCAGCAGGCGAGCAAGACGGAGAATGCGTTCGTCGCCAAACTGGGCATGGGTGACGTCTTCGGCCTCGTTGAGTCCGTCGGTAAAGACGAAAAGTGTGCTGTGGGGCGGCAGGGTGGTCTCCTGCAGCGAGAACTGCCAGCCGGGCATCACACCGACGGGCAGGTTGGCATCGCAGGGCAGCCAGTCGACCTGACGGCCGATGACGAGCGGTGCATCGTGGCCTGCATTGCAGTAGGTGAGGTGCCCCGTGGCGAGGTGGAGGACACCGGCGAAGAGGGTGACGAACATATTGGTGTCGTTGTTCTCGGAGAGGGCACCGTTGAGGGCCATGACAATATGGTGGGGCAACGGCTCGTGGGCCGACACGTTGCGGAACAGCGAGCGCGCCACAGCCATCACCAGCGAGGCGGGCACACCCTTGCCCGACACGTCGCCCACGCAGAAGAACAGCTGGTCGTCGCGGATGAAGAAGTCGAACAAGTCGCCACCCACCTCACGGGCTGGTGTCAGCGTGCCGTAGACATCGATATCGTGGCGGTTGGGGAACGGCGGGAAGGTCTTGGGTAGCATAGACATCTGGATGTTGTGGGCAATGCGCAGCTCGTTCTCGATGGCGGCCTTCGAGGCGGTGGTAGACTTCAGCTCGTCGATATAGGCGGCCAGCGAGTGCTGCATGCCCTCGAAGGAGTCGCGCAGCAGCCGTATCTCATCCTTGTGCTTGATGTCGGGCATCTGCGTGTCGAAATGTCCCTTGGCCACCTCGTTGACTGAGGCGGCGAGCTGACGGATGGGCTGCGTGGCACGCTTGATGAAGCGGCGGGTTACCAAGAGGGTCACCAGCAGTCCCATGACGATGAAGAAAATGAATATGCCCCCTACGAGATTACCCAAGAAGTCAATGTAGATTTGGGGAACGACCCAGGCCAGCGACCAGTTGATGTCGCTGATGGATACGTAAGACACGAAGACCTCCTCACCGTCGATAATGAGTTCTTGCCCCTCGTCATTGCCGTCGTAGTGACCGTCATCGCCAGCCAGCATCAGACGGCAGAGATGGTTGTCGACCGTGTCGGGGGTGGACTCGACAACGGTATGGAAGTTCTGGCGGATGACGCGCTGACGGTCGGGATGCACGATGTAGCGGCCCTCGCCGTCGACTATGAAGAGGTAGTTCTGATGTTCCGGATCCCACTCTTCATCGGGAATAGTATCCTGCTTGAACATATTCCCTTCGACCTTCTCGGAAAGCCAATCCAGCGACATGTCGACTCCCAGCACGGCAACGGTGGTGCCATGACGGTCGCGGACAGGCATCAGCCAAGGCACCATCGGCGTGTCAGCATCGTTGATGTCGAAAAAAGGCTTGCCCCAATAGCCCTCCACTGCGGCAACGGCCTCGGTGAACCACTCGTCGCTGAGGTAGTCGTGCTGCGCATCACCCACGGTAAGGGTGACGATGCTGTCACTACGGGTGCGATAGGCATAGGGACAGTACCAGCGGCCGCGCTGCGGGTAGTAGCCCGCCACGAAGCTGATGCCGCAGCTGTGGATGCGGGGGTTCAGACGAACCATACGCTCCACAATGGCAGAGAGCTTCTCAGGATTGTCCAGGTTCTCCTCAATCTGCGGCAGCGTATTGACGGCAGCCACACGGACATCGGAGAGCAGACCGCTCACCATCTCGTTCTTGGCACTCAGATACCTGTTGGCTACCAACCGCAAGCCTACGTCCACCGAACTATAGCCGCCAAAGAACACGGGGACGGAAAAGAGTCCCATCACCACCAGCATGGTGAGGATGATGCGCCATGTGAGTCGCTTGGAGAAGGACTGTGGATATGGACTCTTCTGCTTCTTCATAGTCTACAGCTTCTGTTCCACCTCGATCTCGGTGAAGGTCTCGATGATGTCGCCCACCTGGATGTCGTTGAAGTTGACCAGCGAGATACCGCACTCAAGGCCTGTAGCCACTTCCTTGGCATCGTCCTTGTAGCGCTTCAGGGCATCGATGGCGGCGGTGTGTACGACGATACCGTCGCGAACCACACGGGCCTTGTCCTTGTTGTGTACCTTGCCGTCGGTAACCAAACCACCGGCCACGGTGCCCACCTTCGATATCTTGAACACCTGCTTGACCTCAATCTCACCGGTGACAATCTCCTTCTTCACCTTGTCAAGCATGCCCTGCATGGTCTGCTTCACATCGTCGATGGCATCGTAGATAATCGAGTAGGTGTTGATTTCCACACCCTCACGCTCTGCCAGACGGCGGGCCTCGCCGGAAGGACGTACCTGGAAGCCGATAATGATAGCCTCGGAGGCACTGGCCAGCATGACATCGTTCTCGCTGATCTGACCGACGGCCTTCGAGATGACGTTCACCTGCACCTTCTCGGTAGAGAGCTTGATGAACGAGTCGCTCAAGGCCTCGATACTACCGTCAGTATCACCTTTGACGATGATGTTCAGCTCGTGGAACTCACCCAAAGCGATACGGTGCGACAGCTCGTCAAGACCGAGCTTCGTAGTGGTGCGCAACGACTGCTCACGCTGCAGCTGGATGCGCTTGTTGGCTATCTCACGAGCCTCCTGCTCCGTCTCCATCACATGGAAAGAGTCGCCGGCAGTAGGAGCACCGTTCAGTCCGAGGATGATGGCTGGCTCTGCGGGACCGGCATGCTCAATACGCTGGTTGCGCTCGTTGAACATAGCCTTCACCCTACCCCAGGCAGTACCGGCAATCACCACATCACCAATCTTCAGCGTACCGTTGGATACGAGGACGGTAGAGACATAGCCACGGCCCTTGTCGAGCGACGACTCGATGATGCTACCCGTAGCCTTGCGGTTGGGGTTGGCCTTCAGGTCAAGCATCTCAGCCTCGAGCAGCACCTTTTCGAGCAGCTCATAGACACCCTGTCCCTTCTTGGCAGAAATCTCCTGGCACTGGTACTTACCGCCCCAATCTTCGACCAAGAGGTTCATATTGGCCAGGTCTTCGCGAATTTTGTCAGGGTTGGCTCCCGGCTTATCAATCTTGTTAATAGCAAAAACCATCGGCACATTAGCTGCCTGGGCATGGGCGATAGCCTCCTTGGTGGTAGGCATCACGGAGTCGTCGGCAGCGACGATGATGATGGCGATATCCGTCACCTGAGCACCACGGGCACGCATAGCCGTGAAGGCCTCGTGACCAGGGGTGTCGAGGAAGGTAATGCTATGACCATCCTTCAGCTTCACGTTGTAGGCACCGATGTGCTGGGTGATACCACCTGCCTCACCGGCAATCACGTTAGTGTTGCGGATATGGTCAAGCAGTGAGGTCTTACCATGGTCGACATGACCCATCACCGTGACAATCGGAGCGCGAGAGATCAGGTCGTTCTCATCATCCTCCTCCTCGGTAATGGCGTTCTGCACCTCGGCAGAGACGTATTCGGTGGTAAAGCCGAACTCGTCGGCCACGATGTTGATGGTCTCGGCATCCAGACGCTGGTTGATAGACACCATGATACCGATGCTCATACAGGTTCCGATGACCTGATTGACACCTACGTTCATCATGGTGGCCAACTCAGAGACGGTGACAAACTCCGTCAGCTTCAGCACCTTCGACTGTGCAGCCTCGGCAGCCATCTCCTCGCTCATGCGCTCTGCAACGGCATCGCGCTTCTCACGACGGTACTTGGCACCCTTCTTGTTCTGGCTCTTCGAGGTCAGACGGGCCAGCGTCTCCTTCACCTGACGGGCTACTGCCTCATCGTCAACCTCCAAAGGTTTCACAGGACGGTTCTTCTTGTGCTTCTTGCCACCACCCTGCTGGTTCTGCTGGCTGTTCTGGCCGCCACCGTTATCCTTGCCCTTCTTGCCGCCTTGCTGGTTGGCCTGCTTGGCAGCGGCCTCGATGTCTACTCGTCCCTGACGGATGCGCTCACGCTTCTTGCGCTCACCGGCAGCCTTCTCCTCACGCTCCTTACGGCGCTCTTCCTTCGTCTTCTTCTTAGGACGAGTGCTCTGGTTGATAGCGTCAAGGTCTATCTTGCCCAGCACATTCAGCTGGGGGGCATTCTGTGCCAGCTTGGCATCACCGGGGGTCTTGGCAAGACTGGGGGCATCCGTAGCAACAGGGGCAGAAACAGGAATCTCCTCCTCGGCAGATACCTCCTCCTGCTCAACAGCTTCCACCATTGCCTCATCCGTCTCCGGCTCTTCTGCCACAGTCTCTTCTACAGGCTGCACCGGCACATCCTCTTGGGGAACAGTCACCTCTGGCTCGGTTTCCACCACCACCGGTTCCTGTCTTTCGTCAGATGTCTGCTTTGCGACAGGCTCCGGCCTTGCGGCAGGCTCCGGATGCTGCCCTGCCTTCGACTTCCCAATAGCGTCAAGGTCTATCTTGCCCACCTGTTTGAGTTGCGGACGCTGTTCCAGCAGCTCATCAGACTTGGTGACGGCCTTCTCCACCTTCTCAGGCTTCTTCTCTTTTGCTTTCTTAGGGAACATCATGACAGCCTGCGTCTTGATGGCCTTGTCACCGCTAAACTCGTTGACCAACGCCTCGTACTGCTCGTCGGAAATCTTGGTGTTTGGCGTAGCATCTTCCTTCACCTCACCAAGTCCATTCTTCTTTTTCAGAAAATCAATCGCTGTCTGAAGTCCTATGTTCAGTTCTGATAATACTTTATTTAATCTTACACCCATTAATCTTCCCTTTTACTTTTTTACCTTTTTACCTTTACTCAAACTCAGCCTTGAGCACCTCCAGCACATGGTCGACCGTCTCTTCCTCCAAGTCGGCCTTCTCGATGAGCATTTCACGCGGGGCATTCAGCACCGCCTTGGCAGTGTCAAGACCGATGGCCTTGATAGAGTCAATAATCCACTGGTCAATCTCGTCGGCAAACTCGTCGAGGTAGATATCCTCGTCAGCCTCGTTCTCGTTGACCACACGGAACACGTCGATGGTGTATTCCGTGAGCATGGAAGCCAGCTTGATGTTCAAGCCACCCTTACCGATTGCCAGGCTAACCTCCTCGGGCTGAAGGTACACCTCGGCCTTATGCTCTTCCGGATTCAGCGTGATACTGGTCACCTTGGCCGGCGACAGGGCACGCTGGATAAACAGCTGTGTGTTGTTAGAGAAGTTGATGACATCGATATTCTCGTTGCACATCTCACGAACAATGCCATGCACACGACTACCCTTCACACCCACACAGGCTCCTACGGGATCAATACGGTCGTCATAACTCTCCACAGCCACTTTCGCACGCTCGCCAGGCATACGGGCAATGCGACGGATAGTGATCAGACCGTCCTGAATCTCAGGCACTTCTGCCTCCAAAAGGCGCTCCAGGAACTGCGGACTGGTGCGTGAGAGGATAATGCGAGGATTGTTGTTCTCGTTCTGCACCTCCTTGACAATGGCACGCACGGTTTCACCCTTGTGGTAGTTGTCGGCAGGAATCTGCTCCTGCTTGGGCAGGTGCAGCTCATTGCCTTCATCATCGATGAGCAATACCTCGCGCTTCCACATCTGGTAGACCTCTGCCGACACAATCTGACCGACCTTGTCCTTATACTTCTGGTAAAGCGAGTCATGCTCTAACTCCAGAATCTTAGATGCCAGCGTCTGACGCAGATTCAGGATTGCTCGACGACCGAACTTCTGGAAGTCCACCTCTTCAGACACCTCTTCGCCTACCTCATAGTCTGGCTCGATCTTCTGTGCTTCGCTAAGCGAGATTTCCTTGTTCTCGTCTTTCACGTCACCATCAGCTACCACAATACGGTTGCGGTGGATTTCAAAGTCTCCTTTGTCGGGGTTCACAATGACGTCGAAATTCTCATCCGATCCGAACATCTTTGCTATCACATTGCGGAAACTCTCTTCAAGCACGCTCACCAAGGTGGTGCGGTCTATGTTCTTCGTCTCTTTAAATTCCTGAAAGGTCTCTATCATAGAGGGGCCTTTCGCCTTTTTTGTTGCCATATACTTTATTTACTATTTAACTATTTACAATTTACTATTTTTTCCTTATTTGAATGTCAGCAGATACTTGCAGTATTTCACCTCGCTGATGGCAAACATCTTGTCAACCTCTGTCAGCACAGGGCGCTTCTTTCCCTCTATGCGCTGCTTCTCCTTGGCTGTGATTACAAACTGAGAACCATCCTCGGTGACCTCCTTCAAGATTCCCTGAACTTTCTGACCATTCTGCTGTAACACTTCTACCTCTTTACCAATATGGTTGCGATACTGCTGTATCACCTTAAACGGCTGGCCGATACCTGCCGAGCCTACTTCCAGCTCATAGTCGCCCAACTCGTCGCCGAAATGCTCCTGAAGCGCACGGCTGAGATCGGCACAATCTTCAATCCACACCCCATCGGCATGGTCGATTTCAATCACGATGCGGTTATCGGCAGTCATTTCCACGTCCACCAGATAGTAGTCACCCTTCTTGAGCCACTCCTCAACCGCAGCAGTCACTGTGTTCTTGTCTATCATACTGTTTTCTTGTCTATTAAAACAAGAATGAGGGACTCCGAAGAGCCTCTCATTCCTCTGAACGGGTGCAAAGGTACGCATTTTCCGCGAATCCTGCAAATTTTTTACGTGTTTTTTGATGGACAACGTCAACCGACGTATTTTCGGCGTATTTTCTTCACATCCCCTTCGACACATGCACGGGACAGAAGAAACACACCCGACTATTCAAAGTAGAACGTCAGCACAATCATCTTAGACTGTGCCTTGCTGACCGAAGCAGCGTAAGCACGCAGGTTGGCATCAAGCAGTTCGTTGACATGATTGGTATCAAGGACGTTACCGAGGCCGAAACAAAATTTCAGTTCCGGAATCAGTTTGAAAAATGGCAGGTAGAAGTCACAGCCCAGGCCTATCTCCACCATGGTGTTGAAGCGCTTCAGCCGTACCATATCCTGATCGCCGCCAGTGAGATTGAACGTCGGGTTGATACCAGCCATAATGTAAGGACGATAGTTGTTCCAGCGGGGGGCGGCAAACTTGATGTCGATAGGTACCGAGACGTAGGTGCTTTTCAAGTCTTGCGTCTCGCGGGAGGGCTGACCGCTATTATCGAGCCGCTGCATATTAAGGAACGTGAGGTGCTTGGCACCGAAATGCATCGTGGGAGTGACGCGTAACGAAAAGTTGTCGTGAAGGCGCAACTCGCCCAGTACGCCCACAGAGAATCCCGGACTCCACTTGTCAGCATCACACAGGATATACTGCTGGGTGAGTACTCCATTTTCATCGGGCATCAACTGGGGACCGACATTTTCAAACTCAATATCCTGCATGTGCATGCCTACCAGAATACCAAAATGCAGCCTCCGCAGGTCGGCATAGGGTCTGTTCTGCACCTTGCGGTCGCTCTGCGCAGCTATGTTAAGAGCCAGCGCAGCTATTGTAATGAGAATAATAAAGCGTTTCATATGCTCTTACTATAACGCATTTCGGTGCTTATTATTATTTCGATTTCGTATAAATTATAAAAATATCTCCTTAAAATTAGGTATATATCAAAAATTATTCATACCTTTGCATCATCAAAAATAAGTATTTTAATTATTCACTTAACATTTACAAGATTATGGCATACGTAATTGGTGACGACTGCATCGCATGTGGAACATGTATCGATGAGTGCCCCGCTGGAGCTATCTCTGAGGGCGACAAGTATTCAATCAACCCCGATGTTTGCACAGAGTGCGGCACATGCGCTGACGTTTGTCCGTCAGAGGCTATCAGCCTTCCCTAAAGGGATCGCTGAAAACGAGATTAATACAAATGGGACTTCCTTGCGGAAGTCCTTTTTTCATTGCCACCCTACCCCACTATTTCAAATCGACAACAATCTTGCCAACGAAAATGGCATGCTTGCCGTTTTGGTCGACAGGAACAAGTTTGCCGTCCATGTTCTTCTCGTATTCCAACTGCTCCATATAAGTATGGCTATGCCCACCCAGCACCAGGTCGATATTGCGCGAACCACCAATCATGTACTGGTCATCCCCATTGCGTCCGAGGTTCCATCCGAGGTGTGAGATACATATCACAATGTCGCACTTCTGCTCCTCCTTCAGCATTGTGGCCGTCTCCAAGGCCACACGGGCAGGGTCGAGATATTTCACTCCCGGGCAATTCTTGTCGGACACCAGGCCACTCATCTTTGGACACACGGCAAAGACTCCTATCTTCACTCCATTGCGCTTGATAACAATCCAAGGCTTGCAGATGCCCTCCATCACCGTTCCCGTGAAATCATAGTTGGCACAGAGGATAGGAAAATTGGCCATGCGGAACAGCCGTGCCATATTCTCCAGCCCGAAGTCAAACTCATGGTTGCCGATAGTAGAGGCATCAATGCCCATCTGGTTCATCAGCCCTATCTCCACATCACCTTTGAACATCGTGAAGTAGGCCGACCCCTGACAGAAGTCGCCACTGTCGAAATAGAGCAGGTCAGGATGTTTTTCCCGCTCTTCCTTCAGCATGGCAATTCGGCGAAGGAATCCCCCCCGGCCAGCTTTCATGGTGTCGGGAAGCTGTACGCTAAGCGGCAGAATGGTAGAGTGAGTATCGTTGGTATGCAGAATGACCAGTTGTTTATGCTTCTTGGCTTCAGCCGTTAAGGGGAAAAAGGAAAAAAGGAAAAAGGACAACAGGACTACTGTCAGTTTTACCACCTTATTATATATATAGCTCGTTGTTTTCATCATTGCATTGTTTATATTTACTCGTTTGCTTTTACACCTTCTTACTTTTGTATAGTGATGCGCCCTTCTATCTCGGCATCCACCATCTTACCCTGTTTGGCCATCTCACGGAAATAGTCCATGATGATGAACCGCGAGTTGTTGGTGGCATCCTGCGGTGAGTTCACGTTACGTCCCTTTTTGAATGCCGTCATCTGGTCGTTGCCCCCTAAGAGGTAGTCGATGGTGGCTACCCGGTAGTCGCACTGCGGGTCTACAGGCTCACCGTTTATCATGGCACCGACCAGCTTTCCGTCACTCGTTATAACCATACGCACAGAATGGCTCACCCCCTGACCACCTACTGCTGCCATCTGTCCGAAGAGTTCAAGCACATCGGTGCCAGAGAGGGTCGTAAAGGCTATCTTATTCTCGAATGGGGCAATATCGAGCACGTCGCCGTATGTCACATCACCTTTAGGCAGGTCGGCACGCACACCTCCGACATTATAGACGCTGAACGCAGGCTTTTCACCATAGTTCTTTCCTGCCCACACCAAAATGTCAGACAACAGGTTCGACAAGGTTCCTTCTGGGCGTTCGGCGGTCATGTATTTGGCAGAACGTCCAACCACCGGCCCCATCACACTGTCCACCACGTGTTTGTAAGGTTTCAGGAACTCTTTGGCAGCGACATCCGGCTTTGTATCATACCGGCTGTCTATCAGGATACGGCTACGCTGTACCGAAGCCACTTCATAGTGCGACTTGCAGGCTGTCAGCAGCATCATTGGCACCACTGCATAGAAAAGGATTCGTGTCTTCATCGTTTTTCGGTCATTATTTTCTGAATGCAAAATTACGAAAAAATACGGCAACTACCAAGCAGCTTTGCGATTATTTTAAAAAGCAAAATCATAAAAGTTTATAAAAGATGTTAAATTGTCGGCTTTTCCCATCTCGCATTGCTCATTTCTCATTTATTAGTAGTACCTTTGCAGCCGCTTTCGGCGTAACCGATGGAGGGAAATAACGAGTTGCCCGTCTATGTTGCGTTGGAACGATACAGCAAACATAGTAATAATTAAAGATTAAAAAAAGATGGATTTAATCAAAGTTGCTGAAGAAGCATTTGCAACCGGCAAGCAGCATCCCCAGTTCAAGGCTGGTGACACAGTGACTGTCGCTTACAAAATTATCGAGGGTTCCAAGGAGCGCATCCAGCTCTACCGTGGTGTGGTTATCAAAATCAGCGGTCATCAAGAGAAAAAGCGCTTCACTGTTCGCAAGATGTCAGGCACTGTGGGTGTAGAGCGTATCTTCCCCCTGGAGTCGCCCAACATTGAGAGCATCGAAGTGAACAAGGTTGGTAAGGTTCGTCGCTCTAAGCTTTACTATCTGCGCAAGCTCACTGGTAAGGCTGCCCGTATTAAGGAGAAGCGCAGCGGTGCTCGCGCTGTCGCAGAGTAATCCAAACGCAACCTGCACATCAGATAAAGAGGATATGCCAGCCTTGGCATTTCCTCTTTTTTCGATGGCCAAAAGAGTTATAAAATGTTGCCAACCAGTTAATAAAACCAAAAAGATTATCAAAGCGTCTACCAGTTTCAAGAACAAGCATTACCTTTGCATTGTAAAATTGACACTGCCAATACAAATTATGAATATGAACAAGCCACAAACAGAAGAAAAGACATCTGCTGCCGCAACCCAGCAATCCACTAACAATTTCAGGTTTCCGTTTCTGAATCCGCTCATACACAGCAGTTTGAGGCTGAAAATCATGGTAACTCTCAGCAATATTGGAAGTGCCGACTTTATGTACTTGTGTAAGATTACCGAGTCTACGCGAGGCAATGTGAGCACACAACTCACCACCCTGAAGGAGGCCGGCTATATTGAAATCACGAAGTCAGGGGTAGGCTGCTTTGCCTGCACCACCTGCACCATTACCGAAAAAGGCCGCAATGCTCTGCATTCCTATGAGGACAGCCTATACCAGCTCTTCACAGAAAGCGTACCTGAAATGGAAGAGAAGGCGACGAAGCGCAAAAGGATTGCAAAAGTCAAATAACCGTCAGTGCCAGATATCGTAACGGAAGGAGTCGAAACGTGCGGAACCCGTGGCAGCAACGGTGTTGTAGCAATAGAGACCGACACGGATTCCCTTCCAGTAACCAGTAAGCATAGAGAAGCTATCACCCGCAGGGACATAGTCCTTGCCGTTGAAGCTATAATAGAACTGATGACGGTTTTGGCGACTGTCGATTGTCACACGTAGCCACACCCTGCGGGACTTGCTGCGACTGACCAGCATACCCCGACCGCCTTCCTCTACATAGACACCCTCAGAAGAGAGTCCGATGGCCCGGAAGCTCCTGCCCGTAAAGGCCAGACCGGCACACATGCCTGGTTGCATGTCGTTGGCATCCAACAGCAACGTAGCCTCACCCTCAAAACCCATCACTTTCTGCGTCAACATGCACCTGCATTCTTTCAACGAGTCGGCTTGCAGGGCATGCAACGTAAGGAAACCCTTATGTTCGGTGAGGCTCCATGCCGTGTCCACCGGATTATGGCACCACTGCCACTGCAGACCTAACTGACTGCTGGAAAAATCATCGCTGGTGGCCGGTAGCATGGGTTGTGACTGCGGATAAGGCTTCGTCCATACCGCGACAGGCTCGCCGACACCATTGCCATCGATATCAACACCCATCAGCGGCCAGTCATCCTTCCACCGGGCAGGCTGAAGATGCAGCACGCGACCATTAGGTGTTGTTGACTGGAAATGGAAGAACCACCACTGACCATCGGGGGTATCGACCAAGGCTCCCTGATGGGGACCGTTGACATCGGTGCTTCCTTTCTCCAGAACCACCTTCTTCTCGTATGGTCCATAGATGTTGCGGGAGCGCAGCACCGTCTGCCAGCCCCGACTGACACCACCCTCCGGAATAATCAGGTAATACCAGCCGTTGCGCTTGAGGAATTTAGTGCCCTCTGCCACTGGCCCCTGATAGACTGTCGTTCCCTCGTCCAACAGCTGTCGGCCATCAGCCGTCATCTTATGAATGATGATGGGTCCGGCACGATGTCTGCTACGCCCCAGATAGGCCTGTCCGTCATCATCCCAGAAAGGACACGGGTCTTCCCACTTCTCAATCTGCTTCACTTGATAGAGCGGTTCCCACGGTCCGCGAGGGTCAGTAGCCGTAGTCATCAGCAGCCCTTCATCTGGTGTACAGACATATATCCAGAACTTACCTTCGTGATAGCGAATGGCCGGTGCCCACGCCCCTGCTGCATAATGGATGTTACGGTCCCAGCCGGGAAAGTTCATACGCCGGTATACCTGGCTGATGAGTTGCCAGTTCACTAAGTCAGAAGACTCCAGCACCTGCATGCCCAGCCAATGGAAGTCGCTACACACCATATAATACTTTTCGCCCACACGTATCACATCCGGATCGGAGTAGTCGGCGTTGAGGACAGGATTCTTGTACGTGCCATTACCCTGATCGCCCCAGTCCAGCACTTGTGCGGAGAGCGGTAGGAATAGCATTCCACAAAGGAAAAGCTGAATTACTCGTAACACATTATTCATAGTTCTTCATTGTTAATTGGTTTTCTGATATTTCTCGGATGGTGCTCCAGAATCTGCTGGCGCAACGTAGTCATGTCGATATGGGTATAAATCTCGGTGGTGCCGATGGTTTCGTGACCCAGCATGGCCTGAATGGCACGAAGGTCGGCACCGCCTTCCAACAAGGCCGTGGCAAAAGAGTGGCGCAAGGTGTGCGGCGAGATGGTCTTTTGGATGCCTGCCTCCACTGCCTGTCGCTTGATCATAATAAGTATCATGGTACGTGTAAGGTGTACACCACGACGGTTCAGGAACACATAGTCTTCCTCACCAGGCTTGATATTCATCAGACGACGGTCATAGAACCACAGCTCCAGTTCCTTGAGAGCCTTGGGAGAGATGGGCACCAGACGTTCTTTGGCTCCCTTTCCAAAGATACGGACGAAGCGCTCCTGCTGGTAGAGGTTAGACAGTTTCAGATTAACCAGTTCGCTGACACGCAGTCCACAGGAGAACAGCATCTCGATGATGGCCCGGTTGCGCTGTCCTTCCCACTTCGACACGTCTATCGATGCCTCCAGAGCATCCACCTCCTCGGTTGTCAGCACCTCAGGCAGGTGCTCGCCCAAGACGGGTGACTCCAACAACTCCGTGGGGTCGTCATCGCGATAGCCGTCTAACTGCAGGAATCGGTAGAATGAGCGCACTCCACTCAGTATGCGACACTGTGAACGGGCGTGGATGCCGATGTCATGCAAGGAGGCAGCAAAGTGCTGCAAGTCCTCCAGCTGCACGTCAAGAAGATGCTTGTCTTCCCCTTCCAAATAGTCGAGCAGTTTCTGCAGGTCACGGACGTATGCATCCAGCGTATTGGCCGAATAACTGCGCTGCAGTTTCAGGTAACGTTGGTAGGCGCGGAGAATATTTGCCTGAGTTTTCTTGCCAGTTTCCATTTTATTTATTACTTTTGCCTGCAAAATTAATAAATTTCCTTGAAATATGAAAATTCAAATTGTTAATGGTCCTAATTTAAACCTCCTTGGTGTCCGTGAACCGGGCATTTACGGTACGTCATCCTTTGAGAATTATCTTCCTGCGCTGAAGGATAAATATCCTGATGTAGAGATAGATTATTTCCAGAGCAATATCGAAGGAGAACTGATTAACAAGATGCAGGAGGTGGGCTTCAGCTACGACGGCATCGTACTCAACGCCGGTGCCTATACGCACACTTCTGTAGCCCTGCACGACTGCATCCGATCGCTGAAATGTCCCGTCATAGAGGTGCATATTAGTAATGTACACCAGCGCGAGGAGTTCCGCCACCGTTCCCTCATCTCAGCAGCCTGTAAAGGCATCATCTGCGGTTTCGGCCTCGACAGCTACCGGCTGGCCATCGAATCTTTCGTCAAGGAATAGTCGTCAATGAGCCTCGAGGAATACATAGAATGCCATTCTGATGCGGAGCCGGAGTATCTCTACCAGCTTTGGCGTGCCACCAACATCCACCTCCTGCACGGCCGCATGGCTTCGGGACGTCTGCAGGGCCGACTGCTGAAGATGCTGGTACAGATGATACGTCCCACCAACATCCTGGAAGTAGGCACCTTCAGCGGCTATTCGGCCATCTGCATGGCCGAAGGGTTGGAAGACGGTGGAATGGTGTACACCTTCGAGATCAACGACGAGCAGGAGGACTTCACGAGGAAGTGGATAGAACAGTCGCCCGTCAGCGACAAAATCCGCTTTATCGTCGGTGATGCCGTCAGCGAGGCCCCCAAGCTCGGCATCACGTTTGACATGGCCTTCATCGACGGCGACAAACGCACCTACTGCGACACCTACGAAGCCGTGCTGCCCTTGCTGCGAAAGGGTGGTTTCCTGCTGGCCGACAACACACTATGGGACGGACACGTCACCGACCCCGCCTACGACCGCGACCAGCAGACTCTGGGCATCCGACAATTCAACGACCATGTGGCCCAAGACCCGCGTGTCAACCGCGTCATACTGCCTATTCGCGACGGTCTGACACTGATTCGCAAACTTTTTTGAACTTTTTATACCTTTTTTGTTGCACGTTTCAATAAAAATACGTACTTTTGCTTACGTTTTGCAATATTTTGTAACAGACAACAAAAAAAACAATGGAGAAAATAGACCATTTGGATAGGAAAATCCTGAGTATCCTGTCAAAAAATGCGCGCATACCTTTTAAGGATGTCGCAGCAGAGTGTAACGTATCCCGCGCAGCCATCCACCAGCGCGTACAACATCTGATTGAGGCTGGTGTGATTATGGGAAGCGGATTCGATGTCAACCCCAAGAGTCTCGGCTATCGCACCTGCACCTACATAGGTATCACCCTGGAGCGCGGCTCTATGTACAAGGAGGTAGTAGAACGGCTGCAGCATATCCCAGAAGTGGTGGAGTGCCACTTCACCACCGGCCCCTATACCATGCTGGTCAAGCTGTATGCCCGTGACAACGAACAGCTCATGCATCTGCTCAACGGCCGCTTGCAGGAGATTCCTGGCGTGGTGGCTACCGAAACCCTGATTTCCCTGGAGCAGAACATCAAGCGTGAGATTCCCGTAACCGTAGACGAATAGACACATGGCCCATCACTACGACTGGCAGAGTACGCTCGCAGCTGTCTACACCCACTTCCCCGAAGCTTCCTGCAGACCCGTCATCGGTATCACAGCAAACTATGGCGAACAGACTGCCAAGCTTGCAGAGGCCTACTACAAGTCGGTGTGGAGGGCTGGTGGTGTACCCTTGCTGATACCGCCCATTGCCGACCCCACGACCATTATCAACACCCTGGAGCACATCGACGGACTGCTGCTCAGCGGTGGAGCCGACTACAACCCGCTCTACTGTAGCGAAGAACCGTCACCACACTTGGGAAGCATCAACAGTGAGCGTGACCTCCCCGAGCTGCTCATCACCCGCCTTGCCTACAACCGCCAGCTGCCCATCCTCGGAATCTGCCGAGGCATACAGACACTGGCTATGGCACTGGACGGGAAAGTAGCACAGGACATTTCAGAGGTGAGAGACGGTAAGAAAGAGGTGAAACACTCACAGGATGCCGACCGCTCAGATGCCACCCATACGGTGGTCATAGAACCGGACTCCATCCTATATGGCATCTACCGAGAAACCGTCTCGTGCCCTACGTTGTTTGTTAACTCTTTCCACCACCAGGCCGTCAGCGACACCGGCAAGCACTTTCGTGTCGTAGCACGTGCCACAGACAACGTCATCGAGGCCATCGAGAGCACAGAGTATAAGAGCATCCTCGGCGTACAATGGCATCCGGAATGCCTGGAAGACGGTGCGCCGCTGTTCCAGTGGCTTGTAGGCGAGGCTGCCAGCTATCATGAGGCTTGTAGGCTTCACAGTCGCATACTGACCCTTGACACACACTGTGACACCCCGATGTTCTTCCCACAAGGCATCGACTTCGGCTGTCGCGACCCGAAAATACTGGTTGACCTGCACAAGATGACAGACGGATGCCAGGATGCTACTATCATGGTGGCCTACCTGCCCCAGCCCACCGATCAGCCCAAGGCCTACGCCGACCACATCTTCGACCAGATAGAAGCCATCACCGAGAAGCACCGGCAACACCTTGCTATTGCCAGCACACCAGCTGACCTGTATGCCAACAAACAGGACGGTCGTAAGAGCATCATGCTCGGCATCGAGAACGGACATGCCATCGACGGTTCACTCGACAACCTGCGGCACTTCGCCCAGCGCGGCATCGTCTATATGACACTATGCCATAACGGCGACAATGATATCTGCGACTCGGCACGTGGCACACAGACACACGGCGGACTGAGCCGCTTCGGCCGAGAAGTGGTGGAGGAGATGAATCGCCTTGGCATCATGGTCGACCTCAGTCACGCCGCCGAGAGCAGCTTCTATGACGCACTGGAACTAAGTACCACCCCCATTGTGTGCAGCCATAGTAGTTGTCGCGTCTTGTGCGACCATCCGCGCAACCTCACCGACGAGCAGATGCGCCAACTGGCAGCCAAGGGCGGTGTCATGCAAGTTACACTCTACAACGGTTTCCTCGTCAAAGACGGTGAAGCCACCATCGAAGATGCCATGCGTCATCTCGACCATGCCATCAGCTTGATGGGAATCGACCACGTAGGACTGGGTACAGACTTCGACGGCGACGGTGGCATCCGTGGACTGGCAGACTCTTCCGAGCTGCTGAACTTCACACGTCATCTGCTGGCTCGCCGCTACTCAGAGCAGGATATCCAAAGAATATGGGGCGGCAATTTCCTCCGTGTGATGGAACTCGTTCAAAACAAGAAAGAACAATGAAAAACAGTATCTGCATCATTTTTTCCCTGTGTTTCCTGTTGGCTTGCAGTACCACCAAGAAGGGACAGGGCGAAGAACAAACCGTCGTGAACATCCAGTTCAATGCCGACTCTGCCTACCTGTTCTGCCAGCGACAATGCGACTTCGGGCCACGTACCATGAACAGCGAGGCCCACGAACTGTGCGGACAGTGGATTGCCGACAAGTTCAGACAGTATGGCTATGCCGTCGAACTGCAGCAGGCCGACCTCAAGGGCTATGACGGCACCACGCTCAAGAGCACGAATATCATTGCCTGCTCACCGTCGGCCAACCATGCTGCCGAGGCATCGCAGCCCCAGGCTCCCACTAAGCCACGCATCCTTCTCTGCGCCCATTGGGACAGCCGTCCGTGGGCCGACAACGACCTGAATGAAGAAAATTGGCATCAGCCTGTCATGGGAGCCAACGACGGTGCCTCCGGTGTTGCCGTCATGTTGGAGACAGCCCGTCTGCTGCAACAGTACGACTCTGCCCGTGTCGCTGTTGACTTCGTCTGTTTCGATGCCGAAGACTGGGGCATGCCGCAATGGAGCGGCCAGGCTGATGGGGACTCATGGGCACTCGGTGCGCAATACTGGGCAAGCAACATCAGCAATCCCGTCTACGACTACGCCATTCTCCTCGACATGGTGGGTGGACAGGGAGCACGCTTTTACTACGAAAGCTACTCCTTACAGTATGCACGAAACATCGTAGAGAAAGTATGGAAGGCTGCCGATGTTGCGGGCTATAGCAGTACCTTTGTGAAAAAGGAAGCCGGATACGTAACCGACGACCATCTGCCCGTCAACGAAGTGGCTCACATTCCCTGCATCGACATCATCAACCACTATCCCGACTGCCAGCAGAGTTCGTTCGGTCCCACGTGGCACACCATCAACGATGACATGCGTCATATCGATCGCAATACGCTTCAGGCAGTAGGACAGACACTGATACAGCTAATCTATTCTGAATAGGAAAGAAAAAACAAGTTTCCTTTGGTCTTTTGTTTGATTTGCACTACCTTTGCACCCACCTTTTTAAACAACACAAGAATATGGACGAACAACTGAAACAGATTGGAGAGCGGCTGCGCGGTCTGCGCGATGTGCTCGACATTCCCGTAAGCGAGATGGCAGAAACCATCGGCATCACGACAGAAAAGTATGAGAAAATAGAACTGGGCGAGTTGGACATCACCATCTCGAACCTGATGAAGATAGCCCACAAATACGGTGTATCGGCCGAGGAGCTGATGTTTGCCGAGGCACCGCACATGAAGTCATACTTCGTGGTGCGCAAGGGACAAGGCATGTCAGTGGAGCGCACCAAGGCATACAAGTACCAAAGCCTGGTGAGCGGCTTCGTCAACCATAAGGCCGACGTATTCATCGTCACCGTAGAGCCCAAACCCGGTGTACGTACCATCTACAAGAACTCACACTCCGGTCAGGAGTTCAACCTGGTTCTGGAGGGCAAGATGGAACTGTACATCGGTGGTAAGACCATTGTACTTGAAGAGGGCGACAGCATCTATTTCGACTCGTCGAAGCCCCACGGCATGCTGGCCATGGGCGACAAGGCTGTCAAGTTCCTGGCCTTTACCGTAGAATAGCTCCAAAGTATCGGAATATCGAAATTTCGAGATAACGTCATAACGAAAAACAGTAAACAATGATTGAGCGATTTTTAAAGCAGACGCATTTCGAGTCTGTGGAAGACTATAATAAGAACCTGGAGTTCATCATTCCAGAGAACTTCAACTTCGCATACGACGTGATGGATGTCTGGGCAGAAGAAAAGCCCGATGGACTGGCCCTGCTGTGGACTAACGACCAGGGTGCTGAGATACGGACGACATTTCGTGAGCTGAAAGAGCAGACCGACCAGGCCGCCGCCTATCTGCAGTCGCTGGGCATCGGCAAGAACGACCCTGTGATGCTCATCCTGAAGCGGCGCTACGAATGGTGGGTGGTGATGCTGGCCCTGCACAAGCTGGGGGCCATCGTGATTCCCGCCACCCACATGCTTACCAAGCACGACATCGTCTACCGTAACACACGGGCATCGGTAAAAGCCATCATCTGCGCCGATGACGACTATATCATCGGACAAATCAAGCTGGCCATGCCTGAAAGCCCCACCGTGAAAGTGCTCATCAAAGTATCAGAGACCCCCGACAGTTCCAATTCCTCAACATCCTGGCACGACTGGCAGTCGGAGTGGCAGCTGGCACCGAAGTTCGTGAAGCCCGCTTTCGTCAACACCAACGATGACACCATGCTGATGTACTTTACCAGCGGCACCAGCGGTGAGCCGAAGATGGTGGCCCACGACTACCTGTATGCCATGGGCCACCTGACAACGGGTGTCTTCTGGCACAACCTGCACGAAGGTTCGCTACACCTTACCGTGGCCGACACGGGATGGGGCAAAGCCGTCTGGGGCAAGTTCTATGGTCAGTGGTTTGCTGGTGCCACTGTATTCGTTTTCGACCACGAGAAGTTCAACGCCGAAACCCTGCTGCGCCAGATAGAGAAATACAAGGTGACGAGCTTCTGCGCACCGCCAACCATCTACCGCTTTATGATACGCGAAGATTTGTCGAAGTTCGACCTCAGCTCACTCGAATACTGCACAACGGCAGGCGAGGCACTGAATCCGGCCGTCTACGACAAGTTCTTCGAAAAGACTGGCATCCGCATGATGGAAGGCTTTGGACAGACCGAAACCACCATGACACTGGGTACCTTGCCGTGGATGACTCCCAAACCCGGCTCAATGGGTATGCCCAATGCCCAGTACCATATCGACCTGCTGCGTGCTGATGGCACGTCGTGCGAAGATGGCGAAAAGGGCGAGATCGTGGTACGTGTGGGCGACCGTAAGCCCATCGGACTGTTCAAAGAGTATTACCGCGATGCAGAACTCACCCGTGAGGCCTGGCACGATGGCATCTACCATACCGGCGACATGGCGTGGCGCGATGAAGACGGCTACTACTGGTTCGAAGGCCGTATCGACGATGTCATCAAGTCTTCCGGCTACCGCATCGGCCCGTTCGAGGTGGAGTCGGCCCTGATGACCCATCCCGCCGTGGTGGAATGCGCCATCACCGGCGTACCCGACGATATCCGTGGGATGGTGGTCAAGGCCACCGTAGTGCTCGGCAAGGAATGGAAAGACAAGGCTGGCGATGACCTAGTGAAGGAACTGCAGCAGCACGTCAAGCGTGTGACGGCACCCTACAAATATCCTCGCATCGTCGAGTTTGTCGACGAGTTGCCAAAGACCATCAGCGGTAAGATTCGCCGCGTGGAAATTCGCAACAATGATAAGGAGAAAGGTCATCGTGAATAGTGAAATACTAAAGGGTAATAGTGAATATTTTGCTTCCGCCATGAAGAGAAGGATTGTTGTAAAGATAGGCTCTAACGTACTGACACGCCCTGACGGGAAACTCGATGTCACCCGCATGTCGGCATTGGTCGACCAGGTAGCGACGCTCCGCCAACAGGGTTTTGAGATTATCCTGGTGTCATCTGGTGCCGTGGCCTGCGGACGGCGCGAACTCGTCATCGACCACTCCCTCGACTCCGTAGAACAGCGCCAGCTCTTTTCCGCTGTCGGACAGGGTAAACTCATCGGACTCTACTACGACCTGTTCCGCGAATATGGCATCCACGTAGGACAGGTACTCACCATGAAGGAGAACTTTGAACCCGGCGAACAGTACCGCAACCAACGGGCCTGTATGACGGTGATGCTCGAAAACCATGTCGTACCCATTGTCAACGAGAACGACACCGTCAGCGTCACCGAGCTGATGTTCACCGACAACGACGAGTTGTCAGGACTCATCGCACAGATGATGCAAGCCGACACGCTCATCCTCTTGAGCAACATCGACGGTATCTACAACGGACACCCCGACAGTCCTGACTCACAAATCATTCCCTCCGTCGAGCCAGGACGTGACCTGTCGCAGTATATCAAGGCCGAGAAAAGTGCCTTCGGCCGCGGCGGCATGCATTCGAAATACACTACAGCACAAAAGGTGCAACGGGCCGGCATCCGTGTCATCATCGCCAATGGTGAGCGCGAGAACATCCTGCCCGACCTCATCGCAAACAAACGAAACGTTCCACATACAGAGTTCATACCATGCAACTGACAGAAACATTCCAACGTGTAAAAGCGGCGAGCAAGAGCCTCGCCCTGCTCACCGACGAGCAGCGTAACAATATACTCAACGCCGTGGCCGATGCCATCATCGACTATAAGGAACGCATCCTGGCCGCCAACGAGAAAGACCTGGCCAAGATGGATCCGAAGAACCCACTCTACGACCGTCTTCAGCTGACCGAGAAGCGGCTGGACGACATTGCCTCCGACATGCGCAATGTGGCCACATTGCCTTCACCGTTAGGTCATGTCACCAAGCAGAAGACGCTACCCAACGGTCTGCGCCTCTGTCGTGTCAGCACGCCCTTCGGGGTTATCGGCATGATTTACGAAGCCCGTCCCAACGTTACCTACGATGTCTTCTCGTTGTGCTTCAAGAGCGGCAACGCCTGCGTGCTGAAGGGCGGCAGCGATGCCGACCTGTCAAACCAGGCCAGCGTAGCACTCATCCACGAGGTGTTGGAGCGATTTGGTGTCAATCCCGACGTAGTCACCCTGCTACCTGCCACCCATGAGGCTACCGGCGAGATGCTCAATGCCGTGGGGTACATCGACCTGTGCATCCCACGTGGTGGTCGCCGACTTATCGACTTCGTACGCGACACCGCCCGCATCCCCGTCATCGAGACTGGTGCCGGTGTTGTCAACACCTACTTCGACATCGATGGCGACCTGGAGATGGGGCGTAAGATTATCTGCAATGCCAAGACCCGTCGCGTCAGCGTCTGCAACGCCCTCGACTGCCTCATCATCCACGAGAAGCGGCTGGGCGACCTTTTCGAACTCGTCAGTCCCCTGCTCGACCACAAGGTAGTGCTCTATGTCGATGGGCCTGCCTACCAGCTGCTGCGCGGCCACTACCCCGACATCCTGTTGCTGCCTGCCACGGAAGAGTCGTTCGGTACCGAGTTCATGGACTATAAGATGGCCATTCGAACCGTCAGCTCCTTCGACGAGGCCCTGCAGCATATCGACCGCCACGGCAGCGGTCACAGCGAGGCCATCATCACGCAGAATGCTGATACGGCTCACCGCTTCCAGGCCAGCGTCGATGCGGCCTGCGTCTATTGGAATGCCCCCACCTCGTTTACCGATGGTGCGCAGTTCGGTCTTGGTGCCGAGATAGGCATCAGCACCCAGAAGCTCGGACCGCGCGGTCCCATGGCTTTAGAGGAAATCACTACCTACAAATGGCTCATCGAGGGCGATGGGCAGACGCGCCCCTGACAGACAGATGCCATGACTATAAAAACCATCGTGGAGGAATATCCCATCCCCCGCGATTCTTTTTACAGTTCCTCTTGGTCAGAGTATTCGTCGTACCATCGTGACGGTGAGGCCGCCAGCATGTGATGCGTCTCTATATCCAGGACGTATGCTTCCGGTGTGATATATGGCTTCTTCATAGTGGTATCTCCTTTATTTGATGATGTTACTTCATTACAACTTTCCTGCCATTTACGATATACAAGCCTTTAGCGGGATGGGGTACGCGCTGTCCGTGGAGGGTGTACGCCACCTCCTCATCGTTGGACAGAGCAGGGGTGAGGCTTTCGCTGATACTGGTAGGTATCTCATCGTCGAGCAGAAAGAAGCTAGGAGCCTGTTGCTCATTGCTCAGTGCCAGCCAAGCCTTGTGGGCTCCGATGGCGAAGGCAGCACCATTCGCGGCTCCCCAGTACCAGCCGAGCTTGTCAGCATTCTCACTGCCAGCTGAACCGTAAGTCAGCTTATAGTATTTGTCACCACCATTGGTGGTACAGCGCACATCACAACCCTTGAGCAGGTTGCCAGCGGGGGCAGCATCGGTATTGGCAGGCAACAGCGTCAGCGTATGGTCGCCTGCACTACTTTTCAGCATCACCGCCGTACCACCGGGAATCACGTTTTTGTCGTTATTGTCACCATCATAGCGCCAGTTAATAGTCAGCGTATTACCGCTTGCAGCATCAATAGTGGCAGCCTGAACACCAGCAGGCAGTTGTGTGGCCGTACTATGATAATAGGTGCCGTAACAGGCAGATGTCACAGTCACGGGATTATCGATTGTCAACGGAGTTCCTGCATCGATATACTTCTGGAAGAATGCCATATAGGTTGTTCCCCAGTTGTCAGCAGCAGCATGTCCTTTGAACTGGTTGATGCTATACTCTTTGTCGGCAGCAGCCACATTCGTCAGCAGGTTATAAGGAGCAATGTTCAGATGCGGACCGTCGGTATTGTCCTGCAGCGAGAAGTTGGTAATCACCGGGCAGTAGATCCACTTGGCGAAGTTCTTCGTGTCGAAATAGCTCTGGTGTGCCAGCAAAGCGGCCTTGCCTGCTTCGTAAGTGGCATAGGTGCCATCTGTAACCTGTGCATTAATCCAGTTGTTGAACACATTAGTTGGCCAACCCACTATCTCCATGGTATGTACGAAGTCGGCATGACCCGTGATGCTGGGTGCTATGGCACGAATCTTTCCATCGCTCAAGGCCGCACAGACATAGGTCAAGCAGCCACCCTGACTACCACCGACAGCAAATACCTGGCTCTTGTTCACCTTTGCCTGCGAGAACACGAAGTCAACAGCACGACGGGTGTCGAGATAGACATAGCGATAGTAGTGCTCATCGTTATCGCCTAAGACAAACGTGGCAGACTGTGGATAGCCACGCAGAAGGCTGGACTGGCTTGCTGCGAGACCACCGACAGCATCACCTTTTATGATAAAGACAACTCACCGCTGGCCACCAACTGGCTGGCAGATATCAAGACCTTCGACCAGCAGACGCTCTACATCGCCTCAGGTTGGGGGCTGTTTACCGTCGACACAGAGAATGGCCAGATTGCCCCCTTGCAAGACGATGACGGCAATACCCTTCTGGAGAAACAGCTCATCAGGATCCTCTACCCTGCCCCTGACGGCTGGCTGTGGATAGGTACTGCAACAGGACTCTACACCTGGCATAAGGAGCGCCATACAGTCCACCACCTGACCACCGAAGACGGACTGGGCGACAACCTTGTCAAGGCCATCGCCCAAGACCTGCATGGCAACATCTGGGTGACAGGCAATCATAGCGTTACCCGTATCGTAGTGCAGAAAGACGACCAAGACATCCACATCGAAGACTGTCAAACGTTCTCACCAGGCAACGGCATAGGCGATGGCACCTTCCATGTCAGGGCCATCGCCCGCCTGACCGACGGGCGCATGCTCTTCGGGCACTCTAAAGGCTGTTTGACCATCAATCCCCACGACATCACGGTCGGCACATCGGTTGTGTGGTGGCCGTGGGCTGTCAACATCGGTGTACTTTCCGTGCTGATACTATTAGCCACAGCTACTTGGAGAAAGAGGAAAAAGATGCAGAAAGAGATAAAGCATGCCCCCATTGAACCCTCCACGCTGGAAATCACCAGCGTCGACGAGCAACTGAAGGAGAAAGCCATCCGCATTGTAGAGGATCACATCAGCGACAGCGAGTTCTCCGTAGAGCAGCTCAGCGAGGCTCTGGGCATGAGTCGTGGTCACCTGTATAAGCGCCTCACTGCCATCACCGGCAAGACACCCATCGAGTTCATCCGCACCATCCGCATCAAGCAAGGCCTTCAACTGCTGGAGCAGAGCGGTGAGAACGTTTCGCAAATTGCCTGGCGCATCGGTATGTCGCCCAAGCAATTTGCGAAGTATTTCAAGGAGGAATACGGGATGCTCCCCCTCCGACTTTATAAAGACTCTAGCATCCTCTTAAGCACCACGGAACAGGAGATTTCGCGGTTGGCGGCTTCGGGGATGACTATCGAGTTGGGACTCTCGATGACATCGTCGGTTACGATGAGGTTGCGGCGCACGGGCAGACAATGCATGAACTTGGCATTGTTCGTCCACGACATGTGCTCCGTATCCACCGTCCACGACATATCCCTGCTGGTAATCTTGCCGTAGTCGTCAGGATTCGTCACACCGGGGTTCGACCAGTTCTTGGCATAGATGAAGTCGGCACCCTCGAAAGCCTTGCGCTGGTCGTACTCCACGACGGCATCGCCCACAAACTGGGGGTCAAGTTCGTAGCCCTTGGGGTGGGTAATGACAAGGTCAATATCGGGGGCGGCATTCATCCACTGTGCAAAACTGTTGGGCACGGCCTGCGGCAGTGCGCGGCAGTGGGGTGCCCAGGTCAGGACGACCTTCGGGCGAGACACCTTCTTATATTCCTCAATGGTGATGAGGTCGGCGAAGGCCTGCAGGGGATGTACGGTAGCCGTTTCCATGGCAAATACGGGGCGTCCGCTGTACTTGATAAACTGGTGGAGCACGGTCTCGGCATAGTCGTACTCACGGTCGGTGAGTCCGGCAAACGAGCGCACGCCGATGATGTCGCAGTAGCACCCCATCACGGGGATGGCCTCCAGCAGGTGCTCCGACTTGTCGCCATCCATGATGACGCCACGCTCGGTCTCCAGTTTCCACGCACCGGCATTCACGTCGAGCACGATGACATTCATGCCCAGGTTCATGGCAGCCTTCTGGGTAGAGAGGCGTGTACGCAGACTATTGTTGAAGAAAATCATCATCAGTGTCTTGTTCTTGCCCAAGTGCTGATACTTATAACGGTCGTTCTTGATCTCGAAAGCCTCGGCCATCGCCTGCTCTAACGGTCCGATGTCCTGCACGTTGATAAACGTATTGAATTGGTTACTCATCATATTCTTGTTTTGATTACACATTCCTGTCGGTTATAAATGAAAGCCGCTGATTTTCAGCGACTTTCATCTTGTCAATTGTCGGGATGAGGCGCTAACTTCTGCTTATACCCGATTTTATCAGTTTTGACGAGAATGACTGCATTTCTCTGAAAATGAGATAGATAGCGATTTTCAAAAATCAAAGGTGGTAAACCCAAATCACGCCAAATATAAGCTATCACGCCAAAAACACGCCAAAATTTAAGTGTTAAAATCATTATTCTTTCCTCAATACTTTATACTTTTGCACCGCAAACGCCAAAAGCATGCGGTGGAGTGGCTCTCTGCCAATCACGGCGCAAAGATAATGATATTGTATTAAACGACCAAATATATAGTCGCTTTTTACAGAAATTTAAAAATGTTAGGTCAAAATGGCTCAGATAGAATTAAGATTGTCGAGTAAGGTACAGAAGGAAACAAAAATGTGTGAGGTGCTTATACGTTTCTTTCAGGGAACAAAGTTCAACACACGGGCAAAGAGTGGTATCTACATTTGGGACATCTTCATATTCCAATGTTTCATTGGTTGTCGTGTGGGCGACCTCCTGAA
>CAMKTS010000005.1 GCA_946415755.1 uncultured Prevotella sp.
AAAAAATAAAAATCTAAAAATCAATTTCAGTGTCTACTGAAAAGGGGCAGTGCAGAAGGCTCTTTTTCATAGCGGTCATAAACGTGCAAAGCTCTATGACCAGAAGGAGTTTGAGCGTGGCGTAAAGGCCGTGCTGAAAGGTAAGTTCCTTGTGAAGGCAACCAATGAGGCCATTGAAATGTTCAAAGAGCAGCAGGCACTTCTGGACAACGTTCCCCTCGATGCAATGAGGAACAACAGTAACAAGCTCCTCAATCAGGACATGGACGTCGTGCCGTTGGAAAAGATGAACCAGACTGCGGAGGATATTCTTCATCAGGTGGCCGGGAACATCTATGATTCCAGCCTCATGAAGCGTTACGTCAACGATCTGGACAAGGCTGAGCGTGAGAAGTGCACACTCTCTGAGATTGACAAGTCTAAGGTGGAAGGTGCAGACAAAGCTTGCAATTACATTGAGGCCAAAGCTGAGGAGCATCTCATCGGCCTGACCTCATGCATGGAGTGGTTCCCCGTCGCCTATCATCTGGCCGACAAGGTGGCACTGGTCGTCTTTCCAGTCCTTGGCTATTACACAGGCAAGTACCATCTGAACGACACCATGACGTTCCTATGGGCGATGGCCTTTATGCCGATCTTTGTCATGTCGGCCATCTGGGGAATCAATGAACTGACGGCGTACTTGGAACGCAGAAAGAAGAAGCCGAAGTCACGACGATAATGCCCTCCTGCATCTAAATTCTCTGTAAAGAAACGAGGGGCAAAACAAGCCTCTCGTTTCTTCCTGGCGCTACTTGAACAAGTCTTTCAGCGTTACCACATTTTGGAAAATACTACTATATTGATTGTTAGCAAGTCCGTATGTGGTAACAAGCACAGGATGAATCGCCTGACGGATTCCATTGGTTGTTCGGAATGCTCGTACCCTACGCTCAATATCTTCATGATCCTTCTTCTTCATGACATAGTCACCATCATAGAATTTCATCTCGCAGACATTGATGACCTTATCAGCTCGTTTGATGATCAAGTCTATCTGTGCCTTTTCCTCTGCTGACTGTGGAGTCGTCCATGAATAAACCTTGGTGCTGATGACTGCTATGCCCAAAGCCTGTTCTATCTGTTTGTGGTGGTTCAGACAGAGTTGTTCAAAGGCTAACCCTGCCCAAGTGTCGTGCTGACGGGTGCCAATTTGGAATTGCCAAAAGGGTTTGTCCGTCTTGCCGTTATTCTTGATAAACTTATAATAGAACAGGGAGAAAGGGTCTGTCAGTTGGTAGATGCTCATCTTTGATTTGTTGCCATAGCCCCTATAACATCGAATGAAATCACAATTTATGAGGTCTTGCAATATCGTTGTGAAATGACCATTACTTTCAAGTTTCGTTGCTTTTAGGATTTCATCGCGAGTTAAACCCTTGTTCTTTGTACTTAAGGCTTGGACAACTTTGATATAATTGTCCGACTTCTTAAACAAGGAGGTGTACAAGGCATTAAACTCGTCGTCAAGCCTCCCCTTGTCAGCAAAGAACATCTCGTCAACATTTTGGGAAAGACTGGCACCACGCCTAACGTTCTTCAGGTAGAAAGGGATGCCGCCCATTATCATATAGCATTCGGCAATATCCTTATCAGCCATAATGATGTCGCGACTCTTGAGATATTCCTTGCATTCTGCCAATGTGAACGGACGGATATATATCCTTTGTGTTACGCGGTTATGCAGTCCACCCCTGTTCTTCAGAATCTTCTTGGTGATCCATGATGTAGCCGAGCCACAAACAATTAGGATGATCTCGTTTTGTGTGACAGCCCAGTCGTTCCAGAAATGCTCCAAGGCAGAAACAAGGTTGCTCCCTCTGGAATCCATCCAAGGCAGTTCGTCAATGAAGACCACGTGCTTTCCCTTGACATGAACCTGCTCCAAAAGCGTACGAAGCATGTTAAAGGCCTCATACCATGTACGAGGTTTCTTGTATTTGGTGCCACCGCCATACCTGTTGAGGGAAACTGCGAAGTTTGCCAATTGTTCGCGCTTGCTTTTCTTGGCAAGTCCTGTCAATTTGAACGCATAGTTGTCGCTGAAGAAAGTATTGACAAGAAACGTCTTGCCGACACGTCTTCTGCCATAGACGACCACAAACTCTGCTTCCTTTGATTGTACGATGGACTCCAGATGTTTTTTTTCCGCATCACGTCCTATCAATATGTCCTGCTTCTGCTCCATACCTGTGATTATTTGTTTGGTGCAAAAGTAACAAGAATTTTTGAATCAGCAAAAGAAAATACATACTTTCGGGCCAAAAGTCTAATTTTTCTTTTGATTTGGCCCTAAAGTCTGCAAAATATTGATGTTTTGATAAGAGATTAGAGCTATAATCTTATGATATATCACTAAAAAATGCATACTTTCGGGCCAAATGCAGGTATTTTTATGAGATTTAGCCCCAAAGTCTGCAAAAACTGCTGAGAAAGATAGTAATTAACGGCTATACTATATCGATGAACGGCCTTGCGGCACTTCTGTTTCCACCGTGTTGCCTCTTTTCTCTGCCTCTTCCCGCATGATGCTGTAGGCGCAACCGCGTCAATGAATCAATATGTTTCATTCAATCTTTGTAGAGGCTTAAACACCATAGATGTAGAGAAAGGAAACACTGTTTTTGACTCCCGAGATAATTGCAATGCAATTATTAACACAAAAGACAATGAGCTAATTCTAGGAAGTAAAAACACAGTAATCCCTAACAATTTGACGTCGATTGGTAATCATGCTTTCTATGGCTGCAGCGGCTTAACCTCCATCACCATTCCTAACAGCGTGACATCCATCGGACAGCATGCTTTCTATGGCTGTAGCGGCTTAACCTCTGTGACCATCCCCAACAGTGTGACATCCATTGGCGATTATGTTTTCTATGGCGGCTGTAGCGGCTTAACCTCTGTGACCATCCCCAACAGCGTGACATCCATCGGCAAATCCGCTTTCAATGGCTGTAGCGGCTTAACCTCCATTACCATCCCCAACAGCGTGACATCAATTGGCGCTTTGGCTTTCAATGGCTGTAGAGGCTTAACCTCCGTAACCATTGGCAACGGAGTGACTAAAATTGGGTCTCAGGCATTCCAGGATTGCAACCGTCTTCAAAAGGTAATAGTTCCTGATATTACAGTTTGGTGCGGAATCACCTTTGATGACGATGATGCGAATCCTTTGTATTATGCTCATCATTTGTATAGTAATGAAGACACTGAAATCACAGAACTCACTATTCCAGAAGGTGTGACATCTATCTGCAATAATGCTTTCTTGGGCTGTAGCGGCTTAACCTCCGTGAGCATCGGCAACAGCGTGACATCAATCGAAGATGAGGCTTTCAGAGGCTGCAGCGGCTTAACCTCCGTAACCATCCCTAATAGCGTGACTTTAATCCGTCCTAATGCCTTCAGAGGCTGCAGAGGCTTAACCTACGTCAGCATTGGTAGCAGTGTAAAAAGAATTGGTATGTATACGTTTTATAGTTGTTCAAATCTATCTGATGTTTACTGCTATGCTGATAATGTGCCAGAAGCTCAGGTCGCTTTCGATTTCTCTATTATAAAGAATGTCACGCTACATGTTCCCACTGCTTCTATTGATGCTTATAAGGCAATGGGACCTTGGAGTTACTTCAAAGCTATTGTGGCCATAATGGATCCGTTTGTAGGCATCACCAAGGGTGATGCCAACGGCGACGGCACTGTGGACGTAGCTGACGTGGTGGCTATCGTGAATAAGATTCTGGAGAAGCCTGGTGATAACTTTGATGAAAAAGCTGCCGACGTGAATGGCGACGGAGTGATAGATGTCAGTGACGTGGTAGCTGTGGTGAACATCATATTGAAAGACGGCAGTGCGAACAGCCCAGAAGCGCAGGCTCGTGTACGAGCCTACCTCAAGAGTCACGGCTTCATCGTAAAAGAATAAATCAGACTATCTTAACGGTATTCGCCAGCCTCCGTTTTTTCGAGGCTGGCGAATATTTTTTCAGATATGTGAGGCTGTCCATGCTTGCTCTTGAACAGCCGTTGTTCAGATGTTTAGTGTTTAAGCCTACTTTTTCTCCTCATCGCACTCGTGGGGCTTGGGAACGACGGCGTTGATGCCCATCTTCTGGATTTCCTCCAGCAGCTTCTCGGCACTTACCTCTTCCTTGAAGTAGGTGACGGCCAGTGACTTGCGCTTCGCGTTGGCGTTGACATCCTCCACACCGTCCAGGGCCAGTATGCCGTCGAGCGTCTCCTGGGTGGCCTGCTCGGCAGGGATGTTGTAGTATGCCCATGCTATCTTGTCGCTGGTGTAGTAGTTGACGGGTGTGTAGCCTATCTTGTTGAGCAGGGCACGGATGTCAGCCTTGCAGGTGCGGTTGGCATCGTAGCGGATAAACATGTAGTGCTTGTCAAGATGGGGAGCCAGCGAGTCGATGCCCTCCATCTTGCCCAGACGCTCCATGATGCGGTCGGAGCATTTCTTGCAGTGCATGTCGTCGATGCGCTGGCCATAGCCTCTGCGGATGACATCGGTGGGACTGTATGCCGAAGCCTTGTAGCGACCGGTGGCTGCCAACCGTGCATTGATAGTGTCGGTACAGGTCTTGGCAGGGTCGTAGGCGATGGTGGCCGTGCGGCGCTCCAGGTTGAACTGGATGCCTCCCACACCGTCAATCTTCCGCAGGGCGGTCTTTACTTTGTGGGCGCACTCCTCGCAGCGCATACCCTTGATACGTACGGTCAGCGTGTCGCTGGCCTGTGCCGCGCCACTGCACATGGCAGCGAGCAGCAAAGATAGAATCAGTTTCTTCATTCTCAATTTTTAATTTTTCATTTTTAATTTTCAATTTTCAATTCTTCAGGATGATATTAACCACTGCCACCACGTCACCGACATCGATATTGCCGTCGCCATTCACGTCGGCAGCCTTCTCGTTGAAGTTGGCCGACGGCTTCTCGAGAATCTTGTTGACGATGGCCACCACGTCCGACACGTCGACCGTACCGTCGCCATTGGCATCGCCGACCATCACCGTGCCAGCACTATGGTTCTCAAAGTCCTCAATCTTCTTGCCTGCCCACGTGATCCACTTCTTGTCGGCGGTCTCCCACGCGTAGTTGCCGCCGAAGTGGGTATCGTTGTTGTTCACTTCCAGATAGATCTCATCTTTGGAGTCGAGGATGACGGTGCTGTTGTCATCGCTGTTGCGCTCGAAGCCGGTTTGGCTGCCGTTGCAAACAAAGCGGAACCACCATCGCTCATCTTTGTTTTTGGCGGTGCCGACATTCGTCCCGGCCTGTGTGCCACCTTTTAGTCCGTTGCTGTTGATTTGCTCGTAGTAGTCGGCACTCAGCACGAAGTCGTAGCTGCCGTCATAGGCCAGCAGCACCAGGGCAGTGCTCTTATTGATGACGTAGTCTTTCTCGGCACCGTCGTATTCTCCATAGTTAATGGATGCGCCCTTCGCCTTAGTATAATTAGAGTTGACGCGCGAGGCCACCATCTCCTTGGGAAGCAGATAAGAGGCTGGGAAGTGGAAGCCGCGCATGCCGTTCTTGATCTCTACCTTGAGGGCACCGTGCAGCTCACCAATCGAGAAGTGGTTGCCGCTGACCACGTCTTTCTCATAGTCTGTTGCGTACTGTGGATAGGTTGAGTTGCCGTGAGGATGGCCTGTGGTGCCATAGTTGACGGAGAGGAGCAGGTCTTTTGTATTCGTCAGGTCGCTCATGTTCAGATCGCTCAGTATCTGGTAGCTATAGGCTACGAAGGTGTCTGTGGCATCGCCGAAGAGGGCCGCCATGTGCCTGACGGTCTTGCCGTTGCCATCCTCAGTGTCGGCATTATCGGTCTTCGTGCCGTCCTCGCCCAGTCCTTTCAGGTCGGCCTTCACCCATACGGTGTTCCCTGAGGCAGCCAGTGCCTCCTTCTGTGCGTTCAGCTCGCCGACGGTGTATGGATTTGCTTTCGTGCCGTCACCGGCCATCGCGTTGCTGCTCAACAGCATACCGGCACATACGGCCAGCATCTTGATTGTCGTAATCGTCTTCATCCTTAATTTTTAATTCTTAATTTTTAATTTTTAATTTTCATTTTTCATCATCTTCTTCAGAAGTACATCCCAATGCTCATTCCTGCACAGCGGCCGTTGAGGCTGTTGTTGGTGCGCAGGTAGCTGCCATAGAGCTTGGCAAACCACAGGGTGCGTACCTTCTTGATGACCACTGGCAGCTGGTAGGCCACTTCCAGCCGTCCCTGCCAGTAGTTGGCACGATAATACTCCATATCAGGGAGCAGCACGTTGCAGGCATAGTCGCCAGTGGGGTCTGACAGCTGGAGGTCGGCCTGGTGGCTGATGTGGAAGTTGATGTCGGCCTTTGCCCATAGTCGCTTTTTCAGGAATCCATAGCCGCCCTCCAAGCCGATGAGCGAGCTGCTGTATTTCAGCTGTGAGGTACGCAGCAGGTGCTTGTTCGACACCGTCTGCAGGGTATAGCTCATGCCAGCGTATGCTGCCACAGCGTCGTCGTCGGTCACCGTCAGCCGGTAGTGGATGTTCAGGTCGGTCTTCTTCAGCTGGTAGCGCTTCTCGTAGGTCATCTTGGTCTGCCAGTAGGTGGTGGTATAGGCTCCGTCGCGCACGGTGATCTGTTCCTGGTTGTACTGATCGGCATAGCCCTCTTCGTAGCAGGCCTTGATGTCGATGCTGTGCAGCAGCCGTCCGCTGCTGATGCGGTTCTGCGTTGTCAGTGCGTAGCGGTTGGTATAGTATCGTCCAGGCTCGTATTTGTACTGTCCGTAGGCATATTCCGTTCCGTGGTCGAAGGCCAGTGCCGTGACGCTGTGCCATGTGTTGCCCTTGTAGCCATAGCTCAGTTCTCCTCCAAATTCGTGGTTGACGTATTCCCGCTGGTAGGCACTATAGCCGTTCACCGTGCCGCGTGCATATTCCAGTCCCGACATGACATAGTATTTCAGGTTGGGATTGTTCTGTACGGTGGTAAGTCCTGTCAGCTTCTCCTTGTAGCGGTGGTAGTGTGCCGACAGTCCGATGGTGTGTTGCCGGATGGAGTAGGTGGCCGATGGCGTCAGCGTATAGTCGGCCAGCCTGATGCGTGAGCGGGGGTCGCGCAGTCGGCTGAGGTCTCCCACCTGATAGCTCAGACTGGCTCCGTAGTGGAAGTGTCCCAGCTGTACGGTGGCCACCTTGGCCTGCAGCGTGAAGTTCTGGAAGTCGTAGCTGCCGAATACGGAGCTGCCCGAGATGAAGGGGTTGGCATTGTATGTGCGCAGCACGTCGCTCCATGCCCGCTGTTTGATGCGCCCCATGTCGAAGTCGAACGAGCCGTAGCCGTAGAGCCACTTGCCGATCTTCTGATAGCGTTCTGTGAAGAAGCGCAGCTGGTTGGTCTGGTTGCCCTCCTGCACGCGGTGGTAGTCGCCGCTTTGGTGTCGCAGGTCGAAGAATGCCACGCCACGGTTGACTGCCGAGTCCTGGATCTCCATGTCGAGGGCGATGCCTGCCGCATTCTGGCTGTTGCGCCACAGTGCCTGCTCATCGGCCAGCTGGTATTTCTCCTGTGTGATATCTTGCGCCATAGCAGACAGGCTACCTACGGCGATGAAGGTGCATGCGATGATTCTTAGTTTCATGGTTCCAAGTATTCTCTGGGGTTGATGTTGTCGTTGCATACGAAGTCGTTGGTAGAGTTGTTGGTGTCCTGCAGCACCTTGCGACCGTCGCTGGTGATGGATGCCGTCTTGCGAACCAGTCGCTCGCCCGTCGTTCCCGTCGTACTTTCCACGTTGGTATAGCCGGCATCAATGTCTTGGAACAGTCGTTTGCTGTTGATGTCCACGCCCGTCTGTGCCTTGTTCTTCAGGATGTCCACGCCGTCGAGCACGTAGGAGGCAGGCATCGCCAGAAAGAGGGTGCCGCTGGTCTTTCCGTCGGCATAGACGGTGGGCCAGCTGGTCACATCCTCACCCGTTCTGAAGATGACCAGCGAGGAAGGTCCTCCCTGTGTGATGTTCATGTTTGAGACGTTTGACATATTGGTGTAAACCTGAAGCAGGGCAGGCACGTTCTCGTTGTTGGGCACCTTCTTGTTGATGTCTTTCGCCTCGAAGTCGGCCCCTGTCAGGTCGCGCTCGTAGTCGTTCTGTGTCGAGTGGTTGGTGGCACTGTTCACCAGTAGCAGCGTACCTCCCGGAGCCACGATGACGGGTGTGGTCTCTGGTATGCGGAACACCTGCTTCAGGTGTAGTATGCCCGGTGTGGCAGCCTGTTCGTAGGGGTACACCTGGTAAGCGATGGTGCTGTTGCTCTCCAGCAGTCCGATGTAGAGTCCTGCGGCGTCTACCTCCTCGTCGCTGTTGTTGTACAGCTCGATATACTTTCCCGCGGAGTAGGCCGTATTGCCTCGGCTGTTGGAGGGGTAAACCTTTCCGATGATGAGCGACTGCTTGAGGAATACCGTCAGCGGCAGGCTGACGTGGGTGTCGTGCGACATGGTCTGCTGGTTCAGCGTACCCGTCAGTGTGAAGTGCTGCTTGCTGTCGGGTGTCATCCCCGTGTATGCCTTGTATTGCTCGGCTGTCAGTTCTGTGGCCACGCTGATGTCGTAGACGTCGGGTGCCAGGTCGCTGAACACGGCCTTTCCGCTGGCATCCGTCACAGCCGTTGCCGTCTCTGTTTCCGACTGTAGGGTGACGGTCATTCCCGCCATGTCGTTCATGTTGCTGAATCCGTCAGGTGCCAGCAGCTGTATGGTGGCCGTAACGGGTTGTGTGGTGTCGTTCATATCCATGCAGCCCGTCAGCAGGCAGATGGTGGTGAACAATAGGAATATCTTCTTCATAGCGTTGTGTTATAAGTTAAAGAACAGTTCCACGCCGAACGAGAAGCTGCTGGTGTTGCGCTGTGTCAGCGTACCGCTGGTGCTGCTGCTCATAAACGGCTCGTAGTACAATACGTTGTTGGCATAGAACGACAGGCCAGCAAACTTGCCGAACTCCTTGGTCAGTCGTGCCGAGAGGTTCCACGTGAT
The DNA here is from genome assembly GCA_946415755.1 of uncultured Prevotella sp. Lineage (GTDB taxonomy): Bacteria > Bacteroidota > Bacteroidia > Bacteroidales > Bacteroidaceae > Prevotella. The sequence continues at coordinate 9,082 of CAMKTS010000005.1, forward strand.
GGGTTCTTTCACAGGGTCGTTGTCGTTGGGTCTGCGCTTCTGTGCCTCCACGTCGATGCCCACGTTGGTGGCAGTAGGTGACCACTTTCCCTGGTTGTCTATCCAGATGGTGGTCATATCGGGTGCGATGCGGTGCCACTGCAGGTCGGTGGTGATGAATGCATAGGGGTCTTTCGGTGCCGTATAGCTATAGGTCGAGCTGTGCCAGATGACCTGTCCTGTGAACGATGCCACCATGCGCAGTGCCGGTATGTTGGTGACGAGTCTGAGCGTATTGACGAATCGTCGGCTGCGGCTGTAGTCCAGTCCGCTGGGGAATACCAGTTTGATGGGTGTTGTCTTCGACGTATAGGGTGTTGGCAGACTTTCCGGATTGGCGGTGTTCAGACCCTCCGACCAGCTCTTGCTTTCCTGCCATGCTCCTGAGAAGTATATCGATGTGTTGAGGGGCTTGATGCGTCCGAGGTCGCAGTCGAACTCCACGCCACGGTTTTGCAGCACGTTGTCGTTGCCCACCAGTCCTGTCGTTGTCCAGTAGATGCTGGGCACGTTGGCTGCTGTTCGCTGCTCCCAGTCGGCCACGCTGGCATACTGCAGCGACTCGTAGGTGACGGGCCAGAGGTCGCTGCTGAATCCGTTGGGTGTACGGTCTTGGTAGGCGGTGATGCTCAGTTTGCGGTTGCCGGGCAGCTTGACATCAAGTCCTGCCTCTATCTTCGTGGTGGTGGCGTTCTTCAGGTTTCGCGAGTATTCCACCTGCTGTACGTAGGTGTGTACCACCACACGGCTCTGTGGGTAGAGCGTTGGGCTGGTATTGCCGTTGGCATACGATGCCAGAGCGATGTGGTCGTTATAGTTGTTGTCAGGATAGAGGTAGTTCAGTCCTGGTGTCTTCGAGTTAAGTCCGATGCCTCCTCTGATGTTCAGCCACTTGGTGACTTCGAGTGTGAGGTTCAGTCGTGGCGAGAGGGCAAAGGTGCGTATGTCGCTGAAGGGCTGCATGGCAGTGAAGCGCGCTCCGGCCATCACGCGCAGGTGACGGCCCTTGGCATATTCCCAGCTGAGGTTGTCTTCCAGGTAGGCGGCTATCTGGTGCAGTCCCGGCACATCGCTGAATGCCCTGGGGCGACCGTTCTCGTTGGGTTGCAAGGGCAGTTGGTCGTCGGCGTTGTAGTAGCCCTTTCCGCTGTTCCAGTCGTAGTGGTAGTCGATGCCCATCTTGAATCGCTGGTTGACCTTTTTGCTTTTCAGGAAGAAGGCGTTGCTCACCTTTGCGAAGAGGTTGCCCGGCCGGCTTTCAGTATGTCCTGTAGCCTGGTATTCCTTATCGAGCCAGGGTACCTCGTAGTACCCCGTCTGGCGTGCCGTGATGAGGTGTACCACCTTGTTGCTGGTGGGCACGAATTTGGTCTGGCTGTTGTCGATGGCTGTGAGCGACAGTCCTACGGTATAATTAATGGTACGCGAGAAGAGCCGGTCGACGCTGATTTTTCCATTATGTGTCAGCGAGAACTGCCGGTTGCTGTTCTTCGTCTCGTTGCCGTCTTGCTGTGCGTCGGGGTCATTGCCGTTCCAGTCTCTGGCATACAGGTAGCGCACCTTCGTGTCGGTATGCCAGCGTCTGGTGATGTCTATGCCGTAGCCTACCGACATGGTCAGTCGGTGGAACGAGCGTGTCTTCTCCCTGGGGTCTCCCCACGCCTGTGCATAGTCGGCGTTGAAGTTCAGCACGCCGTAGCGGTTCATCCTCAGTCCCTTTCCCAGCGAGTAGTTCATCAGTCCGGGGTTCACCTTTCCCTTGATTTGCCAGGGGGTGACGCCAATCTTCGAGCGTACCACCATGAGTCCGCTGGTCAGGTCGCCGTATTCTGCCGATGGGATGCCTCTTATCACCTCCACCTCGTCGATGTCGTCGGCCGAGAAGTTTCTGAGGTCCGTGCCGGTGAATGCCGTTGCCGAGAAGCTGCCCTGGTCTACGTTGCCATTGTTCGATACGGGCATGCCGTCGAGTATGACGCTCGATCCGAATGCCGCCGTGTTGTTGTTGGTCAGCGTGCGTATCTGCAGGTTCGACTGTGCCGTCAGGTCGGTGTTGGTCATCAGGTTGCCGGGTATGAGCTGCATGATGTCGGCGAGGCTTGATGCCTGCAGGTGGTCGATGGCCTGTCGGCCGATGATGCTGCTGGTGGCTGCTCCGCTGGCGTTCTGCTTGGCGGTGACGTGTACCTCTCTTAGTGCGAGTGTGGTGGGTGTCAGCTGGCATTTCATGTGCAGCGGTTTGCTCACCCTGACCTGTGTGGTCTGCGGCTCATAGCCCACGTAGGTGATCTGCAGCTGGTAGTTGCCTGCCGCTACGTTGCGCAGCGTGGCGTGTCCGTCGGCATTGGTGACGGCAATGATGCCTGCCGGCTGCAGCTGTACGGTGGCCATGATGATGGGTTCCCGCGTGTCGCGGTCGGTCACCAGTACGTCGACGGTGTAGGCGGTGTGTGTGTCCTGCTGGGCGTGCATTGCTGTCGCCATGCAGATAAGTGCTGTCAATAGGTTTAGTCTGAATCTCATTGCTGATGTAGTGTGTTGAGTCGTTCGTTCAGGTCGGCTGTTATTCTCTTGAAGGGTTCCGACTCCGTAAATGCGGTATTTTTTCTCAGTGTCTGTTTGATGTCCTGTTGCGAGTGTTCGTAGCACGCCATCTCGTTGCTTTTCTGCATGAAGTGTCGTGCCGTGCGTTCTATCTCCTGCTCTCGCTCCTGCCTCAGTTTGTTGCATACCTTGTTGAGGATGGGCACTACGACGTTGTCGAACAGCGAGTGGCCTTGAATGTACAGGTAGGCGGCACGTGCCGTGATGCCCAATGCGCGCAGGTCGTTCTTGGTCTTGAGATACTCATCCTTGTTGTTGGGAAATTCGGCCTGCAGCTGTTTCACCTTGGTATTCACCTTGTGTCGCAGGTGGTCGATGGATGTCTGCGGGTTCTCCAGGTTGAAGTTGCCAGGGTCGATGATGCGGTTCATGTCGACGAGCGAGAACTTGTTGTGGCATCCCTTGCGGTAGGCCCATACCGACCAGGTGAGCAGTGGCGAGATGGCCTCGCTGTACTGGCTGAGGTAGTCTTCGAAGTCGAAGATGCGGTGGTCGTTCAGCGTGACGGCAACGCAGACGTCGTGCAGCGATGGTGCGTAGCATTGCATATTCTCGATGGCGTAGGCGTAGGTATGAAAGACGTAGGGGCTGTCGAGCACCATTCTCGACTGTTCCGTAGCCCTCTGCAGCAAGTAGTCGTAGTCGGCATCCACGCAGGCTATCATCGACGGCCCCAGCCTGTCGCCGCCGTCAGACTTCTCCCCTTTGGCGGACGGGAGAGGATTCAGGAAGTTCAGCAGCACGGCTTTCTTTCCTCTGTCCAGCTTCTTGTGCGAAGGCAGCATCACCTCGAAGTAGCGTGTCTCGTTCTCGAACTGTCTGAGCACGGTACGCCAGAAGAAGATGTCGTCGTAGCTCTCCACGTATGCCACGATGCGCCTTCTGGCCTGTTTGCTCTTCAGTGCATTCGCCGCCTCGAAGTATCTGCTGTTGAGATTATCCTTCAGCTGCTTCCCCATTCCTCATTACTCATTTCTCATTCCTCATTTCGACAGTGATGTCGCTCACTTCCGTCACGTGGTCGGCCCATCCGTTCATGATGACGGCAGGCGAGTGCGTGGTCAGTATCACCTGCACGTTGGGGTTCAGCTCGGTGATGAGGTCTATCAGGCGCTTTTGCCATTCGATGTGCAGGCTCACCTCCGGCTCGTCCATGAAGAGCACGTGGGGCAGCTGGTTCTGCACGAGCACCGTGAGCAGTATCACCAGCATCTGCTTCTCTCCCGAACTGAGTTGGTAGGGCACCAGTGTCTCCCCCATCTGCGAGAACCGTATCTCGTTCTCCGTGCGTATCATCTTCTTTCCCGTGTCGTCGAACAGCTCGTCCACCATGTCCTGGAACCTCGTCTTGGCCTGCGACAGCTGCTGCGCAGCATTGGCGTTGCCCTTTTGCAGTTCGGCGATGATGCGGTTGCCGATGTTCACCTGGTAGTCCAGGTATTTGCGTTGCAGGTGGTACAGCTCGAAGTCAAGTGCCGATGTGATGCGCGAGTCTACGAGGCTCATGGTGTCAGCGTCGAGCATGGGTGAGTCGAGCGAGCGTATGATGTCGAACCTCACGTGTGTGGCATCCTCCGGTTCTGCCGTGATGTGTACTCCCTTGAGCAGGTGGTTGATCAGGTCGCCGTTGGTGTTGATGCTCTTAAACACCTTGTTCAGGATGGTCGACTTTCCCACCCCGTTGATGCCGCTGAGTATGTTTACGTGTGCATCCAGCGTCCATACGATGTGTTTCTTGCCGCTCCACAGTGCGTCAATCTCTATCTTCTTGATGTAGTCTGCATACTTCATGGTGCTCTGCTGTTTTGGGCTACAAAGTTACTGATTCTTGAGCGAAAAACCAAATATAATTGAGTGTTTTTACTTTCAAGTTTTTTGCTAATATCCCAACATGGCAGCTGGTGTTATTCCTAAAGTGGCACAAAGCAGACGGGCTATCTTCAGCGTAGGTTCTGCCCTACCTGAAACATAGTCGCTTATGCGTGAAGGACTGACACCAATCTCTGTAGCCAATTGTTTCTGGCTCATCTTCTTCTCATCCAGAGAAAGCTGTATCAGCTGGGCTACAGTAGGTTTTCCAATGGGATAGTACACCTTCTCGTAGTCTATTACGACATTCGACATCATTGTCAACTCTACCGCATTACGGTCGTTGGAAGGTGTGTTGTCATCCACCATCGGCAACAGTTCTTCTATCCGTGCCAATGCAAATTCATATTGCTCTTTTGTAATCTTTGCCATATTCGTACCTCCTTATATTTATATCGTTGAAACGTCAATCTTGTCGTATTCACTATGAGTGCCCACAAATCGGATGAAGATATGTCCGATTGTGAACTTTACAACCACAACTAGACGATATTTGTTGCCCCTGATGTCAAAGACATAATGTTGGTTCCCAACGTAGTCTGTCGATGGGAAGTCAGCCTTTATATCCGACAGGTTCTTCCACTCTGCCTTTTCTGCAATGTCATACCATCGTTCAAGTGCAGCTTGAGCGTCTCCATGTCCTTTCGAACTATAGAACTCAACTAATCGTCTATGTGACACTATTCTCATATCGGGTGCAAAAATACATAATTATTTTGAATTGCAAAAGAATATCAATAGAAAATTCTGTTTTTTAGAACTTTTCCTTAGATTTTCTTTGTTGTCTCTTGATTAAAGAACACAGCGGAACCAACCCGTTTGTGTTCGCAATCCGTTTCTTCCTGCAAGTTTTTTTGCTAATTTCACATAAACTTTTGAGTCATTATAGCTTGTTTTTGAAATTAATGTTGTAATTTTGCAACTGCTAACTCACGCCGAGCCGCCTCGTAAGAGGTAGGGCGCGGCTATAGGTAGGGAGCACTACATATTGGAAATGCGTCGCTGACGCTTTGTTTTTGGCCGTATTGAAACTTCCACAATCAAATTTAGTAGTCAAGAACATTGCAGAGGTTGGTGCTGCGGGTAGGTATATAACCGTCCCGTCCGGCGTGACGAAGGCTAATCATGCCTTCATGCACGCTTTTCCGGGCGTACTATATATACCAACGGCGTGGGTATCAATTCTGTTCTGTTCACTCTACAGGCTTTCTCAGGGTCTCAACGGCGGACAGGCAGAAGCCAGATACCCCGCTTTTCTTTTGTAGTCACCGAAATAACAACTTTGCGCCATGTTCCCACGTAAGAAGAAAAACAGAACTGGCACCGTTAGTGTGAGTGGTTGACGATTCACGGAGCTGAGGAGCCTCTTCACGACCGTGAGTGGCCTCTTCACCGAGCTGAGTGGCCCACTCACGGAAATCCCGCACGCTGGGATTTTCCGTACCCATCAAATCATCATTTTTCAAAATGTCACTTTCGCTGATGTAACATTCTTTCGCGCACGCGCATGTATATAGCGAAACGTCTTTTTATGTGACCCTTCCGACCCTTCTGACCCGTAAAAGACTTTCGACAATATCCCGGTTACGGGTCAGAAGGGTCAGAAGGGTCACGTTTTTTTGCGTTTGCCTACTACGTACGCACGCGCGTATATATGCGAAAGGCTAAAACACGTGTCATACGTGTCCTACCCGTCCAATCCGTTATGGACACATAGGACGGGTAGGACACATGTTTTTGGCATATAGCAAGTATGTTATTTGCTTCTGCGAATGCACAGAACCGCCTAGTTTGTGTAACAAATTCCAACGTGGACTGGCAGAACAATTCTTCTCTCTATTCCGTGTCCTTTTCTCTTTAAAAACGGATCAGGGAACCGTCCCGCGATCACTCCGCGATCACTCAACCAAAGGACTAAAGGCGGCTGTTCTTTTCGAGAAATAGCCGCTTGGTATATAATAATGTGTAACCCCTAAAAACGGAACTGCCTATGGGCTGAGATAATGTAACCAAAGGACATATAGGAAAAGCGTTAGCTTTTCATTCTGGTCTCTGAAAATCGGCAAATTAGATGAGGCACCAAGAGTGAAAGTTAATGCTCACGTTGTAAGGCGTGGGCATTTTACTCGGATATGGTGGTGCATAGGTGTTTGCCGATACCTCAGAGACGTAGACGAAGTAATTGTCCACGTTTTCTTTTTGTGTATATTCAATCAACATTAACAACAACTTAAACAAACTTATGAAAAAAGTATTATTGTTGCTATTATTAGCGTTTCCCATGACACCAATTTATGCAGATTTTTATCATGGTGTCGGTCGTGATTTGAATCTCACTGTATATCAATTTGACAATGAGAAGCTTTTTATTATTAAGTATGATTCAAAAGGAAAATATTTGGTTCGGGATAATACCATTATTAAACTTTTGCTCAAAAACGGAGAAGTTGTCAGACTGGAGGAGAATTCTAAAGTAGAGAATACGAAAAATAAATCTACAAGCTGGATTTCTGGAATTGAAACGATAAAGAACCAGACAACGTATACTTTCTGTTTTGAAATCACGCCAGAAATCTTGAAAATTTTCGATATTGGAATAAAGAAAATTGCTATTAACACACTACCAGAGGTTTTCATGTATGTAGGAGATGATTTGGAACGGGTTCATGAGGTGTTAAAAGAAGACTATGACAATTTGAAGGACGAATTCTAGATTCGTCCTTTAGCTGTAGCTATTTCTCCTTAAATTTCATGTCCCGTTTCCCTTCAGAGGGGGGGGCATGTTTTCTTTTGGGCACTATTACCCCTTGTGTGTTAATTTTCTCTGTAATTCCTTTGGGAGTTGCGGAGTTTTTTGTAATTTTGCCGTCGTAATGAAACGTGAAGTTTACGAGAGCCAGAAGGCCTTTGCGGGCGAGAAGAAGCCCTCGATGCAGCGACGCTGTGTAGGTCACGACTACACGGAGCGCATGATGTATATGGTGACGATGGTGACCGAAGGCCGCCGTCCGCTCTTCGGGCAGGTGGTGGGAAACAGCGAAGAGCCTGAAGGCAGTCCTGATGCCCCACGCATAGTGCTAACGGAGCTGGGGCAGCGGGTGAGCGATGAGTGGTGGGGCATTCCCCGTTATTACCCGCAGGTAGAAATCAAGGCTCTGCAGATGATGCCCGACCACTTGCATGGCATCATCTTTGTCAGAGAAGTGATGGAGAAAGACCTCAGCCGCATCATTCGTGGTTTTAAGACCGGCTGCAATCACCATTACCGCGAGCTTTTCCCCTCCGTTCCGTATGTTGCGACTCAGTCGCAACAAACAGGACATTACGACCGCACCCACGGTCTTCTTTTTGCCCCGGGTTTCAACGACAAGCTGCTCCTGCGCCAGGGCCAGCTACAGCGATGGCTCGACTACCTGCGCGACAACCCGCGCCGTCTCCTGATGAAGCGCGAACATCCCGACCTCTTCCGCGTACAGCGAGGCCTCGTGGTGGCAGGCCGGCAGTTCTCTGCCATTGGCAACCGCTTCCTACTGCAACGTCCCGTGCGCCTGCAGGTGCAGTGCTCGCGCCGCCTCACCGATGAGGAGATAGCCGAGAAACAGGCGTGGTGGCTACAGCAGGCCCGCAGCGGTGCCGTGCTCGTCTCTCCCTGCATCTCCAAGGGCGAGAAACAGGTGATGCGCGCCGCCTTCAATGAGGATCTTCCGCTCATTGTACTTCAGGAGAACGGCTTTACTGACCTTGCCAAGCCCGGCGGTCAGCGCATGGAGGCCTGCGCCTGCGGCCAGCTGCTCCTACTTGCTCCCTGGGAGCACCATAATGAGCACCTCGCCATCCGTCGCGACCAGTGCCTAGCCCTGAACGACATGGCAAGAATAATTTGTGAAAGATAAAAGGAGTGTCGCGTGGACGAAAAGATGAAAGTTATCTTAATTTTATTTCCGCATCAATAATAAAGATGTCTCCACTCTCGTCTTTCAGTACATTCCAGAGATGGTGGCTTCAAGAGTTGCAATAAAGGAGAAAAGGTTTGTAGAATCATGGTTTTATTATTTTGCCTCTACTAAAATTGAGGTAAATGCTTGTAAATATGTTGATTAGCGATATTTTTGCCTCTACTTTGCTTCTACTTTGCCTCTACTAAAGTCCTGTTTGTGAGGGTGGGGTGTAGGTGAAAAATGATATGCTATGCGGGAGTTTCTCAATGAGATAAATTTGTAAAGCTATGCTTTAGGAAATTATCTGATAGAGTTACTGGAATAAAGAGGCAGTTTACTGAGCTAAAGTGCCTACTTGTGGAGCCGAAGAGGCTGTGGCATTCGTAAAGTGGCAGAGTTTGGTAGAAGCAAAGTAGAGGCAAAGTAGAAGCAAAGTAGAGGCAAATTTTTAGCAAGCTGATTTACAAGTGGCAGTAAATCAGCGTATTGCAAGTGCAAAGTGGGTAAATTAGTAGAGGGAAACTGAAAATTGAACTTTTTCTTGCTTGAAATTCATGAATTCTTCCTTCGTCATATGCAGTTTCCTTTATAGATACTAAAAAAAATCTCAAGATTTTTATGTAAAACCTTTGCAACATGATAATAATTTTGTAAATTTGCAGACGATTAGGGATGAACAAAATGATAAATGCTAAATATTAAAACTTAAAGACTTATGAAAAACTTAAAACTTTTCTTTGCAGTATTGCTGACTGCAATCGTCCCCTTGACCGCATTTGGGGGGGGTGGTTCTTCCGGCTATATCACGGACAGTGGTTCGGGCGTGGTCTATCTCTACGACGATAAGTTCGACACCATCTGCGTGGCTCCTGGAAAAAAGTATGAGTCGGATCTGCTACCACAGACATCCACTTACAAAAATACGATTGCCAACGAGGTGACTCTCTGGGAAACCGTTGAGTTAAATGGCAAGAAATACGATGTGACGGCTATTGGTGCAGTAGCCTTTGCCATGCTCTCTAACATCCGAACCATTACCATTCCCAAGACTATCCGATTCATTGGTGACTATGCTTTTGCCAGTTGCAGCGGAGTGACCGATGTCTACTGCTATGCCAATCCCAATAAACTGACATGGACACCTACACCGCTTTCTTCAGGCTATATTGATTTCATGCCCGGCCGTGTTACCCGCTGCCACGTCATCCGAGGCTATCTGGAGACCTACCAGGACAAGTTTGCAGACATGAACGTGGTCTTCGTGGGCGACCTGGCTGGAGAGGTGGAGCCGGAGGCCACCATGGTATCCACCTTTAGCGGCTGGCAACAGGAGGAAATCATAGGAACCGTGAAAATTGGCACGCTGCTCTCGCAGGAGGGCCGTCGGTGGAAGACCTACTTCGAAGGCCCTGACGGTGCCAGTACTGATGTCGCTATGGAGACGCTGACATCACCTGACGGCAGCATAAACATGATGCGACTGGGACAGGCCGGCACCGAGATGCACATCACCATGAGCAGCGCAGAGTTTGAGACATCGGGTACAATAAAGAGTATCATCGTGCGCGGGGGCGACGGACTCCGCTTTATCAAGGCCAGGGTGATTGACAGAAATACCGGGAACGTCATCAAGGACGTAGAGAAATACCTGCAAGCGTTGGATGGTTTTTATGTCGTGGACTTCGGCGATGATCCTACGGAGTATGAAAGCCTTACCATCGAACTGATCATGGAGGGCCTTGCTCCCGTCTACCTGCACAGCATCACCATCGTACAGAAAGAAGAGCCGATAGAGAGCGGCCACTGCGGCGACAACCTGCAGTATACGCTGGAGGGACTGCCCTTTGCTGCCCGCTACTGGCGCAGCAGCGGCAACATACAAGCCATGAAACTGGCCATCACGGGTACGGGCGATATGTACGACTATAATTATGGAATCTTCAACAACGGGATACAAGAGACGACACCTTGGGAAAAGTACAAGGAGAACATCGTAGAGGCAGAAATCTCTGACGGCATTACGCACATCGGTCCCACAGCCTTCCAGCATTTAAGGGTCACGTGGCAGCGTCTGCCCAGTTCGTTGAAGAGTGTGGACGATAAAGCTTTCTATGGCTGTGGATTCAACAATGAACTGCGGTTGCCAGAGGGTCTGACCAGCATTGGCACGGAGAGTTTCTTCGGCATCAGCGGCATCAAGGATCTGTACGTGCCGAAGAGCCTGACCGACATCGGCGAGCAGGCCCTGGCAGGTATCAGAAGCCTGGAGAACTTCCACGTGGATGCTGCCAACCCGAACTATAGCGACAAGGGCAACAGCATTATCAACAAAAACTCTCACCAGCTGATAGCCGCCTGTAAGAACACGGTCATCCCTGATGACGTCACCTCCATTGGCCGTACCGCTTTTTACGGACAGAGCATTGAAAGCATCAACCTGCCGAAGGGGCTCAAAACCATCATGATGCAGGCCTTCTCCCACTCCAAACTGAAAGAGGTGACCATTCCCGACCAGGTGAAGACCATCCACGATATGGCGTTCGACCATTGCACCGCCCTGCTCGCCGTGACTATCGGCAGCAGCGTCGACTCCATTGGCCAAAATCCCTTCTACTACAGCAGTAACATCCTGGATGTCTACTGCTATGCTGATCCTGACAAGCTGAAATGGAAAGAGGCATCAGCCTCCTACGAGAATAGCTCGTTCAAGGCCAACAAGATGACGCAGATGCACGTGCTTGAAGCAGACTTGACCAAGTGGCAGACGAAGTTTGGCTTCCTCAACGTCACCTTCGTGGGTGACCTGGGGTCGCACATCGTGCCCATTACCGAGGAGACCACCGTGACCGCCGAGGCCGTGAAGAGCGAAGACCTGACGGACAACAGCGTGGACAATGTCTACTACAACCTCGACGATACCAAGGGCTGTGGCTATGATGCCTCGCAAGGATGCCTGGTCATCGGTCAGACCACCGACATGTCGGCTATCGGCAGCGGTGAGCCTGGCAGCAGCGACGTGCGCGACAACTTCAACGGCATGATCGTGAAGGTGGGGCCCGGCAAGGGTACCATTGCCGTCGACCTGAAGTCCAGCGGTACGCTCCGGCTGGCTGTGCGTATCGGCAACGGCACACCAACCTATGCCGTTCGTAACGAGCGAGACCGTGTGTTCGTCAGCTACAACGTCACGGAGGAGACCTACGTCTATATCTACGCCGTCAGCGATGGCTCGCTGGCTCCCGCATTCGGTCGCCGTACCCTCGGAGAGGGTGAGGACGTACTGCTCATCTACGGCATCACCGTTACGCCCGCCTCGTCCGGCAACCTGCCTGGCGATGCCAACGGCGACGGTGTGGTGGATGTGGCCGACGTGGTGGCCATTGTCAACAAGATTCTGGAAAAGCCTGCTGACAACTTCAACGAACAGGCTGCCGACGTGAACGGTGACGGTGTGATAGACGTCAGCGATGTCGTGGGCGTGGTGAACATCATCCTGAAGGGGCAGGACTAAGTCATAAAAGGAACAAGCCGCGATTTTACAAATAATAAAAACGACCGATATGAGACAATGTAAATGGTTCAGCGTATTGCTGGTATGGATGCTGCTGCCAATAGCCACACGGGCACAGACTGGCACCACAGAACTGATAGTCGTAAAGTCGACCTTTACGGGCGTAAAGGATGTGAACTACCAGGAGTCGTATTCTACAGGAACGTTGGTGACGGATGAGGGCAACGACTGGAAATACATAGGGCCAGGAAACCCCAACTGGCCCCGACTGGGAACTGCAGCGCTGGGGGGAGAGTCGTGCCTTTCCATGTCACTACATAGTACGGATCTCAGCATTGTCTCTGATGCCAAGCTTAACGGCACCATCAGGAAAGTTACCGTCAGGGCCGGCGGCAATCTGGCGAGTATCAGTGTGATTACCAACGAGACGAAGGCGTTGGAAGCCAGCACCACCAGTAGCCTGCAGGACTATGTCTTCAATCTGGACAGCGAGGAAGGACGGCTGTACAATGACCCGGTGATGGTGAAGTTCACCCTCAAGGAGAAATCCTCCGTCAATCCTGCCTACGTAAAGAGTGTCGTCATCGAGTATGAAGCGGCACCCACCTATGAGGGTAAGACCTCGACACTCATAGACTTTGACACCACGACGAAGACGCTGAAAGCGCAGGAAACCGACAGCGACTGGCTGCTGGAATGGCCCGACGACGGCACAACGGCCGAGGTGGCTGGCACAACCATTGACGGCGAAAGATATGTCTACATGCGACTGACCGGCGGCACTGCCAGCTACCCCATGCTGACGCTGACATCGGCATTCAACATCAAGGGAAAGGTAAAGAACATCGTGGTTCAGGCACGTGGCGACATCCGCATGCTGTACTATTCGAATCCCTACGGTGCGAATTACATGAGCGAACAGGCTACCAGTACCGTGACCAACTTCCGCGATTTCGTGCTCGACTTCGGCGACGGCATCCAGGTGGACGGTCCACTCAGCTTTAACCTCTATGCGGGCAGGAATACCTGGGTGCGCAGCATCGTCGTCGTAATGGAAGAAGTGGAAGGCGGCGGCGAGGTGCTGCTCACCGGCAAGTGCGGCTACAGTCTGAATTACGAGGTGACACGCTTGACATACACCGTGGAGAAATTTGATATGACGACTCAAGCATGGGTGACGGTGCCGGCCTGCAAACTCACTATTACCGGTGACGGTGAAATGTTCGACTACAACGACTATGACAGTCCGACACCCTGGAATGACTATCTGTCTGACATCACGGAGATAGAATTGCCGGAAGGCATCATCAGCATAGGCAGCAATGCGTTTGCTCTCATGAACAATGCCAATGTGAAACTGCCGCTGCCCAACAGCCTGATTATCATCGGCGAGCGTGCATTCTTCAACGTGATGGGATGGAAGGACAAGGACCTGCGACTGCCCGGCAGACTGGAAGTCATCGGGGCTAGTGCGTTCGAATACTGCAGCGGTTTCAAAAACCTGTATTTGCCAGCCAGCGTGAGCTATCTCGGCAGCTTGGCACTAAACGGCATCTATAGGTTGGAAAACTTCTATGTCGACGAGGCTAACACCACCTTCAAGGTGGAGAAGAACTGCATCATAGAGAAAGCCACCAACACGCTGATAGCTGCCAACAAGAACTCGGTTATCCCCAACGGTGTTGTTACCATCGGCGAAAATGCCTTCTATCAGGCTGATGTCACCGATGTCGTCATTCCCTCCAGCGTGCAGACCGTCAATAGCAATGCTTTTGCCAGCTGTAGCAAGCTGAAGACCATTACTGTCGGCAGCGGTGTCACTTCCATTGGCAGGTATGTGTTTAATGCCACCAAAAACATCACCGATGTCTACTGCTATGCCAATCCCGACAACCTGACATGGACTGCCGGCACCACGAGTGGTGAGAAGAACTCGTTCAAAGCCGACAAGGCAACGCTGATGCATGTGCTGGCTGCAGATGTGGACAAGTGGCAGGAAAAATTCGGGTTCCTCAACGTCACCTTCGTAGGCGACCTGGTATCGACCATTGAACCCATCGTTGAGGAAACTACCGTCACCGCCGAGGCCGTAAAGGACGAAGACCTGACGGACAACAGCGTGGACAATGTCTACTACAACCTCGACGATACCAAGGGCTGCGGCTATGATGCCTCGCAGGGATGCCTGGTCATCGGACAGGCCACCGACATGTCGAAGATTGGCGATGGTGAGCCGGGCAGCAGCGACGTGCGCGACAACTTCAACGGCATGATCGTGAAGGTAGGACCTGGCAAGGGTGTCATCACGCTTGACGTGAAATCCAGCGGCAAGATCCGACTGGCCGTGCGCATCGGTAACGGCACACCCGCCTATGCCGTTCGTAACGAGCGCGGCAATGTCTCCGTCAGCTATAACGTCGCGGAGGAGACCTACGTCTATATCTACGCCGTCAGCGATGGCTCGCTGGCTCCCGCATTCGGTCGCCGTACCCTTGCAGAGGGTGAGGACGTACTGCTCATCTACGGCATCACCGTTACGCCTGCCTCATCTGGTAACCTGCCTGGCGATGCCAACGGCGACGGCATGGTGGATGTGGCCGACGTGGTGGCCATCGTCAACAAGATATTGGAGAAGCCTGCCGACAACTTCAACGAGCAGGCTGCCGACGTGAACGGTGACGGCGTGATAGACGTCAGCGATGTCGTGGGCGTGGTGAACATTATCTTGGGGAAATGAGAGAATGACCTCCTTCAGGATTTCTGCTCCATATCGCGGCGCGACTTGGACTTGGTGACCAGCCAGACACCACCGAAAACCAGCACGACGGCCAGCACATGCGTGGGCTTCAGCACGCCAACACCCATCAGCAGCGAGGCCGCCACCGATACGATGGGCTGCACGTAATTGTATACTGATACTACGGTGGGACGCAGCGTGCGCTGACCTATCATGGTGAGGATATACCCCAGGAAGGTGCCCACCACTACCACGTAGGCCACCTCCCACCACGTACTGGCGGGGATGGGCTGGCTTACGGTATCCTTAACGTGGCTGAACGTAAACGGTAACAGCAGCAGCGTGGCCCATGAGAACATGTACTTGTTGATGGTGAATACGTTGTAGCGGCGTATCAGCGGATTGAAGAGCGACAAGTAGAGTGCGAAGGAGAACTGCGCAAACAGGGCCAGCAGGTCGCCACGGATGTCGCCCACCTTGTCGCTGGCATGGGCGGCCGACGTGAGTATCAGGATGAGCGCCCCGCTGCAGCCCATCAGCACGCCCATCGCTTTCTTGCCTGTGATGGGTTCCTTTAGTATCAGGGCGGCCAGCAGCATGGCAAAGATGGGCATCGACGTGGTGACGATGGAGGCATTGATGGGCGACGTGATGCTCAGCCCCAGCGTGTAGCAGCATTGGTTGCACAGCAGTCCGAACACTGCCGCACCGATAAACATCAGCTTGTCCCTTGTGGGTACGTGCTCCTTCTTGGCTGCCAACGAGGCTAGCCAGAACAGCACACATGCACCAGCCACGCGGAATGTCACCAACGAGATGCCGTCGAAGCCATTCATCATGGCATCCTTGCCAATGGGAGCCATCAGCCCCCAACCGGCACAGGCACCAAACATACTCAGATGGGCTATCAGTGGCCGACGGCTGTTCGTCATATTCAGATCAGTCTTCGTCTCTATCGCCTCGGACTTTCCGCCAGAAGTCTACCAGCGTCACGTCGAAGATGAGCGTGCTGTAGGCAGGGATGTTGGAGTAGTCGGTGGAGCCGTAGCCCAGCTGGTAGGGCACGTAGATGCGCCAGTAGTCGCCACGGTGCATGTAGAGCATGGCGGTGGCAAAGCCCTTGGTCATGTCTCCGACGGCAAACCTGACGGGCGACGATGCCTCTGCGTCGTAGGGCAGCTCGTAGCTGTAGTCGAAAATTTTGCCAGTGGCATAGCTCTCCGACGGCAGCAGGCGACCGATGTAATGCACTTCTACAGAGTCGGTAACGTAGGGGGTGTTGCCGGTGCCGATGTATGTGTTGGGTGTCAGCTCTTCGGCTACCACATAGTCGTAATACTGGTAGACGTACTCCTGAGTGGGTTTGTTGAAGGCAGGCATCAGCTTCCATGTCGTGCTGCCGGCATTGATTTTGGCCGTGGCTTCCGACACCAGGTTGCTGAAATAGCTGTCGTTCTTGCTCTGCCAGTAGGGGTATTCCACCTTCTGGGTATCGTCTTCTTCCTTGCAGGAAGTGAATAAAGGCGAAAGGGCAAAAAGGTAAAAAGGTAAGACACCTGTTACCAGCCTTAGTACCCAACGATTACTTGCTTTTCTCATTGTTTTTTTGCTTTTTTGCTTTTTTACCTTTTTACCTTTTCTGTTACTGAAGTTTCTTCAGCAGGCTGGCAATGCTCACCTTGTCCTCGATGATGCTGTTGAGGTCGCTGATGTTCACGCGCTCCTGCTCCATCGTATCGCGGAAACGGAGTGTTACCTTGCCGTCGTTGAGCGAGTCGTGGTCAACAGTTACGCAGTAAGGAGTTCCAATGGCATCCTGACGGCGGTAGCGCTTGCCGATAGAGTCCTTCTCGTCGTACTGACAGGTAAAGTGGTACTTGAGGCTGTCGATAATCTCGCGGGCCTTCTCAGGCAGACCGTCTTTCTTCACCAACGGCATGACGGCGCACTTCACAGGAGCAAGGGCGGCAGGCAGGCGCAGCACGGTGCGCGTCTCGCCATTCTCCAGCTTCTCCTCGTCGAAAGCGTGGCACATAATGCTCAGGAACATACGGTCAACACCGATTGATGTCTCGATGACATACGGCGTATAGCTCTCGCCGGTCTGCGGGTCGAAATATTTGATGCTCTTGCCGCTGTACTTCTCATGCTGCGAGAGGTCGAAGTTGGTACGAGAGTGGATGCCCTCTACCTCCTTGAAGCCGAATGGCATCTTGAACTCGATATCGGTAGCAGCGTTGGCATAGTGAGCCAGCTTGTCGTGATCGTGGAAACGATAGTTCTCAGCACCGAAGCCCAGCGCCTGGTGCCACTTCATACGTGTCTCCTTCCACTTGGGGAACCACTCCAACTCTGTGCCAGGCTGTACGAAGAACTGCATCTCCATCTGCTCGAACTCACGCATGCGGAAGATGAACTGACGGGCCACGATCTCGTTACGGAAAGCCTTACCGATCTGGGCGATACCGAAAGGAATCTTCATGCGGCCCGTCTTCTGCACATTCAGGTAATTGACAAAAATACCCTGAGCGGTCTCAGGACGCAGGTAAACCTTCATGGAAGCATCAGCCGAGGCACCCATCTCGGTAGCGAACATCAGGTTGAACTGACGGACATCAGTCCAGTTCTTGGTACCGCTGATGGGGTCAACAATCTCCTCGTCGAGGATAATCTGCTTCAGTGCCTCCAAATCCGGACCCTGCATGGCCTCGGCATAACGGGCGTGCAGTGCGTCGCGCTTCTCCTTGGTATCCTTGACACGCTCGCTGGTCTCCATATATTTTGCCTCGTCGAAGCTGTCGCCAAAGCGCTTGCGGGCCTTCTCTACTTCCTTCTGAATCTTCTCGTCGTACTTGGCAATCTGATCCTCGATCAGCACGTCAGCACGATAGCGCTTCTTAGAGTCGCGGTTGTCAATCAAGGGGTCGTTGAAAGCATCAACGTGACCAGAAGCCTTCCATATCGTTGGGTGCATAAAGATGGCACTGTCGATACCCACGATGTTCTCGTGCAGCATCGTCATAGCCTTCCACCAATACTGCTTAATGTTATTCTTCAACTCTACGCCGTTCTGTCCGTAGTCATACACGGCGCCCAAACCATCGTAAATCTCACTTGAGGGGAACACAAAGCCATACTCCTTACAGTGGCTCACGATTTTCTTAAATACATCTTCTTGTGCCATATTTGCTTGTAATTTTTGCTTTTTTTCGTCATTTTGGCTGCAAAGGTACAAAATATTTCCCAAAAATCTTGCATAATTTAGAATTTATTAGTACCTTTGCATCCGCTTAACAAAAGTTAGGGGCGTAGCCCAGTTGGTTTAGAGCGCTGCAGTCACATTGCAGAGGTCATCGGTTCGAGCCCGATCGTCCCTACCAACAAGGAAGAGCTGAGAGATTTCTCGGCTCTTTTTCTTTGTCGTTTTTGTCTCTTTAAAGGCATTTCGCGATGAAAAAAAGAATTTTTTTTTGCTTTCTCGCTTTTTTTTCGTATTTTTGCAGGAAATTTGGAAATTACTACATAATCTATGGATGACGAGATAAAAGAAGACGGTGGTGTGTACCAACCGTCAGAGACCTTGGAGCAGGATGTTTCAGAAGAACAGAAGGGCAGTACGGAGGATGAAGAGTTGACGGCTGCAGAGGGACACTCTGACTACCAGCCCGTGAACCGGTTTGACGCTGCTGCCGTGCATCATCTGAGTGGGATGTATCAGAACTGGTTCCTGGATTACGCCTCGTACGTAATCCTCGATCGTGCCGTGCCGCATATCGAGGACGGACTGAAACCTGTTCAGCGGCGCATCCTACACTCGATGAAGCGCATGGATGACGGCAGATATAATAAGGTGGCCAATATCGTGGGGCATACCATGCAGTTTCATCCACACGGAGATGCCTCCATCGGCGACGCACTGGTGCAGATGGGGCAGAAAGACCTGCTCATAGATACGCAGGGCAACTGGGGAAATATCCTCACGGGCAACAAGGCCGCAGCCCCCCGTTATATCGAGGCCCGATTGTCTAAGTTTGCCTTAGACACCGTCTTCAATCCCAAGACCACCGAATGGCAGATGTCATACGACGGTCGTAACAAGGAACCGATCACGCTACCGGTGAAGTATCCGCTGCTGCTGGCACAGGGTGCCGACGGCATTGCCGTGGGACTGTCGACAAAGATACTGCCGCACAACTTCGTGGAAATCTGCGATGCCGCCATAGCCTATCTGCATGGAGAGGATTTCCAGCTGTATCCTGACTTTCCCACAGGTGGCAGCATCGATGTCAGCAAGTATAACGACGGACAGCGTGGCGGGGTGCTGAAGGTAAGGGCCAAAATTGAGAAACAAGACCCCAAGACGCTGGTGATTCGTGAGATTCCTTTCTCGAAGACTACGGAGACCATCATAGACTCTATCCTGAAAGCCGTTGAGAAGGGGAAAATCAAGGCCCGCCATGTGGAGGATTTGACGGCTGCCAAGGTGGAGATACAGGTGCAGCTGGCACCTGGCGTTTCGTCGGACAAGACGCTTGATGCCCTCTACGCCTTCTCTGACTGTGAAATCAATATCTCGCCAAACTGTTGTGTTATCGAAGACAACAAACCCCAGTTCCTCACCATCAGCGATGTGCTGCGCCACTCTACAGACCGCACCAAAGACCTGATACGGCAGGAGCTGGAAATCCGCAAGAACGAACTGCTTGAGCAATTGCATTTCTGCTCCTTGGAGAAGATATTTATCGAAGAGCGTATCTACAAGGATAAGAAGTTTGAGCAGGCACCAGATATCGACAGTGTCTGCGAGCATATCGACGACAGGCTGACACCCTACTATCCGCAGATGGTGCGTGAGGTGACGAAGGACGACATCCTGAAGCTGTTGGAAATAAAGATGCAGCGCATCCTGAAGTTCAACAAGGACAAGGCCGACGAGCTGATGGCACGCATTAAAGCCGAGATAGAACAGATTGACCGTGACCTGAATAACCTTGTGGAGGTGACGGCTGAGTGGTTCCAGTTCCTGAAGGATAAATACGGTAAAGACCATCCGCGCCTGACGGAAATCCGCAACTTCGACACCATCGAGGCTACGAAGGTGGTCGAGGCCAACCAGAAACTGTACATCAACCGGCAGGACGGATTCATCGGCACAGGTCTGAAGAAGGATGAGTTTGTATGCAACTGCTCGGATATCGATGACATCATCATCTTCTACAAGGACGGTAAATTCAAAGTGGTGCGTGTGGCCGACAAACTGTTCGTCGGCAAGAATGTGATGTGGCTCGGCGTGTTCAAGAAGAACGACCAGCGCACTATCTACAATGCTGTCTATCGCGACGGCCGCAAGGGCTTCTACTATATCAAGCGCTTCAACGTGTCGGCTATCACCCGCGATCGCGAATACGACATCACGGCAGGTACGGAAGGCTCGCGCGTACTCTATTTTACTGCCAACCCCAACGGTGAGGCAGAAGTCATTAAGGTGACTCTTGACCCGGCTCCCAAGTTGAAACGCATCTTCTTTGACAAGGACTTCTCGGAGATTATGATCAAGGGACGTGCCGCCAAGGGTAACCTGCTGACGAAGTTCCAGGTGCATCGCATAGGACTGAAGAGTCATGGGCATTCTACCTTGGGCGGTAGAAAGGTATGGTATGATCCAGACGTGAACCGTCTGAACTACGATGAGCACGGACGGCTGCTGGGCGAGTTCAACGATGGCGACAGCATCCTGGTTATTCTGCAGAATGGCGACTATTACCTGACAGGCTTCGACCCCAATATCCACTTTGAGGACAACATCCTGCACATAGAGAAATATGAGCTGGAGAAGGTGTGGAGCTGTGTGCTCTACGATGCCGATAATCAGGGATACCCCTACGTGAAACGCTTCCTCATGGAGGCCACGAAACGGAAGCAGAACTATCTGGGCGAGAACCCCAGTTCACAACAGCTGATACTTACTGATACCGTATATCCAAGGCTGTTGGTAACATATGGCGGACAGGACGAGTATCGAGGCAATGAAGAGGTAGACGTGGAACAGTTTATTACCGTCAAGGGATTCAAGGCAAAAGGTAAGCGGCTGACTACCTGGCAGATTGCCTCTATCGAGGAACTGGAGCCTACATGCTTCCCGGAAATTCCAGAGAATCCGGAAAATACGGAAGAAGAGGAAGAGGAAAATCTGGACCCTGATGCCGGCAAGAGCCAGCAACAGGTGTTTGATGAATTGACAGGACAATTAAATCTATTCCCCGATGAAATTTAAAGTCCTGTTCTTTGCCCTCATGTCTTGTGCCACGGCACAGGCACAGTCCGCAGACTCTGCCAAGGTAATCTACCGTAGTCACATGGTGGGTATTGGTGGTACGGATGTGCTTGACACCTATCTCTCGGAAGAGCATTTCAGAGGATGGGGTGTGTCTTTTCTAAGTACCGTAGAACGAAAACGGCCAGGACGACGGTGGTCGACACTGGTAGAACATGAAGCCAACCTCTCCGTAGCCAGTGACCGTGCCAACACCCATCGCGAAATGGAAGGTGCCTATAACTTCTACTGGGGAAGGCTGCGTGGCTGGAAATTCTTCAACGAGCGGCTTACACTACAGGCTGGTGCAGTAGGAACAGCCTCGCTGGGCTTTATATATCATGCCAGCAACGGCAACAACCCTGCACAAGGACGCTTCCACCTGAATGTGATGCCTACGGCCGTTGCTGCCTACCGTTTTAAGCTGTTTCGCAAGCCCTGCATGGCACGCTATGAGATCAACCTGCCGCTGGCAGGAGTGATGTTTTCGCCCAATTACGGACAGTCGTACTATGAAATCTTTTCACGTGGGAACTACGACCACAACATCGTGTTCACTACTTTCGTCTCAGCTCCGGAATGGCGACAAATGCTGACACTGGATGCTGCCCTTTCGCGCTCCTTTACGCTGCGAATCGGCTATCTGGGTAATATCCAACAGTCGAAGGTCAACAACCTGCGACAGCATATCTGGACACACCGGTTCCTGATTGGCATCACCAAACAGTTCTCTGTCGTTAGAAGGTAAGCAACATAAAAGTAAAAAAGAAAGATGAAGAAAACAGATATGTCAATCATGATACAAAAGGTGAAGGCGACTGCTTTGTTGCCTTTTTGCCTTTTTGTTTTTTTTCTTTTACAAGCCTGTGTGAATACAGAGGAACGTGAGGACACACCGACGGGAAACTTTGAAGCACTATGGCATATCATTGACGAGCGATATTGCTTCTTCGACTATAAGCAGAAAGAGTACGGACTGGACTGGAATGCCGTCTATAATAAATATAAGGTACGCGTGAGCGACAAGATGACGGAAACGCAGCTTTTTGAGGTGATGTGTGACATGCTGGCAGAACTACGCGATGGTCACGTCAACCTTGTCAGTTCATACGACTATGGAAGGTACTGGAAGTGGGAGGAGAACTACCCCAAGAATTTCAGTGATACGCTGTCACGGCGCTATATGGGTACTCATTACCAGATAGCCTCCAGCCTTTCATATCTCGTGTTTGATGACAATATCGGCTATCTGAGGTGTGCCACCTTTGAGAATCCCATCGGAGAAGGAAACCTGGATGAAGTCCTTTCTTACTTGTCTCTCTGCCGTGGACTCATTATCGACATCCGTAACAATGGCGGTGGCGACCTTACGATGGCAGAACGGTTGGCAGGACGATTTGTTCAGGAGAAGACCCTTGTGGGATATCTACAGCATAAGACGGGAACGGGACATCATGACTTTTCTGAGATGGACCCCATCTACTTGGAACCATCCAGCAATGTGCGGTGGCATAAACCTGTTTGTGTGCTTACCAACCGTTCGGTATACAGCGCTGCTAACGAGTTTGCAGTCATGATGCGTAGCCTGCCTCATGTCACTATTGTCGGTGACCATACCGGTGGTGGCAGTGGCATGCCGATGAGCAGCTCGCTACCCAACGGATGGAGCGTGCGTTATTCGGCCTGTCCCATGTATGATGCCCAGCGGCAGCATACAGAGTTTGGCATAGACCCAGATGTGAGGGCAGCACTGACAGATGAGGCTACTGCAAAGGGAATTGACCTTATTATAGAGAAAGCCCGCCAGTTGTTGAAATAAAAACAAAGGTACCGTTGCTCGGCAACAAAAACAAAAAAGTGGTTTTTTGTTTTGTATTGTCCGTGCTTATTTGTACCTTTGCAGGCATTAAAATAACAGCAAGAAAATATGGAAGAAAAGAACATGATGAAAAACGAGGAGAAGAGAACCGCGAGTGCTGTTCCTCAGAGCCTCAGTTTCGTAGAACAATTCGTGAAGGAAGACTTGGAAGCAGGCAAGAACGGCGGTCGCCTACAAACTCGATTCCCACCAGAGCCCAACGGATATATTCACATCGGACACGCAAAGGCCATCTGCATGGACTTTGGTGTTGCAGAGGAGTTTGGGGGTATCTGTAACCTGCGCTTTGACGATACCAATCCCACCAAGGAGAATACGGAATACGTGGAGAACATTATGAGCGACATCAAGTGGCTGGGTTTCCATTGGGAGAACGTGTACTATGCCTCTGACTACTTTGAAAAGCTGTGGGACTTTGCCGTATGGCTTATCAAGAAGGGCTTGGCATACGTTGATGAGCAGACTTCAGAACAGATTGCCGAACAGAAAGGTACGCCCACACAGCCCGGACGTCCCAGTCCGTTCCGTGACCGCCCCGTCGAAGAGAATCTGTGTCTGTTTGAGCAGATGAACACTCCAGAAGCAGTGGAGGGAAGCATGGTGTTGCGTGCCAAGTTGGATATGGCTAATCCTAATATGCACTTCCGCGACCCCATCATCTACCGCATTATACACATTCCACACCACCGTACAGGAACAAAATGGCACTGTTACCCGATGTACGACTTTGCCCACGGACAGAGCGACTACTTCGAGGGGGTGACACACAGCATCTGTACTTTGGAGTTTGTGCCTCACCGTCCGTTGTATGACAAGTTTGTAGACTTGCTGCGTGAATACATGGAAGAGCAGAAGGCCGAAGGCAAGGCCAATGAGTATAACCCCGACATCCTGGAGAAGTACGATGGTACACGACAGATAGAGTTCAACCGCCTGAACCTGACCTATACCGTGATGTCGAAGCGCAAGCTGAAGGCACTGGTGGATGAAAAACTCGTCAGCGGTTGGGACGACCCCCGTATGCCGACAGTCTGTGGCATGCGTCGTCGTGGATACTCTTCGCAGAGTGTTCGCAATTTCATCGATTCCATCGGCTATACCAAGTTCGATGCCCTGAACGATTATGCCCTGTTGGAGGCCAGTGTTCGCGAGGACTTGAACAAGAAAGCCACCCGTGTATCGGCAGTGCTGAACCCCGTCAAGCTTATCATCACCAATTATCCTGAGGGGAAAACGGAGGAGATGGAGGCCGTGAATAATCCTGAGAACGAGGCCAACGGAACACATAAGATCACGTTCTCTCGTGAACTGTGGATAGAACGTGATGACTTCATGGAGGTGGCTGAAAAGAAATTTATGCGACTGGCTCCAGGCAAGGAGGTGCGTCTGAAGAACGCATATATCATCAAGTGCGACGAGGAACATCCCTGTGACAAAGACAGCGAGGGCAACGTGACAACCATCTATGCCACCTATGACCCAGAAACCCGTAGCGGACTGCCTGGGGCTGACCGTAAAATTAAGGGAAAGACACTCCATTGGCTGAACAGTCAGGATGCGGTGAAGGCAGAGGTACGTCTGTACGACCGCCTGTTCAACATTGAGAATCCTGGTGCTGATGAGCGTGACTTCCGTGAACTGCTGAATCCTGCTTCGCTGAGAGTGTTGGACAATTGCTTTGTCGAGCCTTATCTGAAAGAGAAGAAAGCAGGCGATTTCCTGCAGTTCCAGCGCATCGGATATTTTACGCCAGATCTTGATTCGACATCCGAACATCTGGTGTTTAACAAAACTGTGGGGCTGAAATCATAATATCAGGATTCTGCAAAGAAGTGGGGTACGACGAGGAGTATTTCAAAGGCGAAGAGTTTCAAGAACTGCTGGAAAGCTATGAGATGGCCGTCCAGTCGGGAGAGTTACCGTTTATGGATGCCGACGACTTGGTGGACATTGCCGATTACTATAGCATGCAAGGGTCCCTTGAAGAGGCTATGAAGGCTGTTGACTATGCCCTCGACTTCTATCCAGGTGCCACATTGCCCAATGTGTTCAAAGCCCGAGAGGCCCTGATGGCAGATGACATCCCTACAGCCCACTTCTATGCAGATCAGATAGACGATCATGATGCCCCGGACTACCACTACCTGCAGGCAGAAATCTGGATTGCCGAGAACCGAATCGACGAGGCAGACAATTATCTGCGCCAATATGCCCATAGTGTTCCTCCTGACGAATGCCAGGACTTTGTAAAAGACTGTGCCAACCTGTATATTAACTATGGTATCAGTGACAAGGCATACGAATGGCTCATGCGCAGCAAGGGTGATGACAGCGATGACTATAAGGAACTGATGGCACACATCCTTTTCGGACTGGGTAAGTACAAGGATTCGGAACGTATCTTTAACGAGTTGATAGATCACGACCCTTATTCGAAATACTATTGGAACGCATTGGCCAACGCGCAATTTATGAATGAAGACTATGCCGGAGCCATCACCAGTAGCGAATATGCAATTGCCATCGACCCCAGTGACGCAGAAGGTATCATCAGTAAGGCCAATGGGCTGTTCAGGCTTGGCAACTACGAGGAAGCGCTCAAATACTATCGCCGCTATTCAGAAAATATCCCTGATGACGAGGTGGCATTGTTGCATCAAGGTGTCTGCCTGGTCAACATTGAGCACACTGAGGAGGCATTGGACGTGCTGCAAGAGGCGTTGGAATTGGCGCTTCCCGACTCTGAGCACCTCGTGGCAATCTATCAGGAACTGGCATTCTGTTACAGCCACCTGAAACAGCCTGAGAAGGCCATGGAAATGATGGAGAAAACAGAGACCCTGCCCTGTGACCATATCGAGATGCTGGTGGTGAAGGGACATCTGCAATTGGAGAATGGACTTGTAGATGAAGCCTTGGAATGTTTCAAGAATGCTATCGTCCGCTCCGACAATATGCCTGCCGTCATCTTGCGTGTTATCGTCTCTCTTTACGACAACCATTATGTCAATGCATGCTATGAGATGTTCCAGCGTTTCTTCAGGTACGTGAGACAGACAGAACAGGACTACAATGAGGGCTATGCCTATATGGCTCTATGCTGCTATGACTTAGGACGTACCGCTGAGTTCCTGACTTATCTCAGAGAGGCCGCACGGCGCAATGCCTACGAAGCCCGGCTGGTGCTTGGTTTCTTGTTCCCGGATGGTATGGAACCGAAAGACTATTATCAATACATGAAGGATAAACTGAATCAATAAAGATATGAATTTCATTACATCCCTACTCGGCAATCTCAACTACGGCACCATCTTGTTTCTGATGCTGTTGGAAAGTACCGTAGTGCCTGTACCCTCAGAATTTGTAGTAACCCCTGCTGCCTACCATGCAGCCAGCGGACAGCTTGACGTGTGGCTGGTCATCCTCTTTGCCACCATTGGTGCTGACCTCGGAGCCTCTATCAACTATGTTGTGGCACTATATGTAGGCCGTCCCGTCATTTATAAATTTGCCAACAGTCGATGGGGCAAGATGTGTCTGCTCAATCAGGAAAAGGTGGAGAAGAGTGAACGCTACTTTGACGACCACGGTGTGGCAGCCACCCTTACCGGACGTCTCATTCCCGGTATCCGTCACCTTATCAGTATTCCTGCTGGACTGGCTCGTATGAACTATTGGAAATTCCTGCTATATACCACTCTTGGAGCTGGTGCATGGCACAGTATCCTGGCAGCCCTTGGCTGGTATCTGCACGCCATCGTTCCCGAAGACCAGTTAAACGACAAAATCGGTGAGTATGCTGAATATATCAAACTCGCCATCGTTGCTATCGTCGTTATTGGCGTAGTCTGGTTTGTCATTAAGACCTGGCTGAAGAAAAAAGAAAAAACGGAATAGAAGTGGAATAAACAGATTATTTCCCAAATCATTTTGCTATGTCAACGATTATTCGTATCTTTGCCGCATCATTATAGCTATTCATAACAATATGTCAAGAATTAACAACCATCTGGTCATCATGGCTGGCGGTGTGGGAAGCCGTTTCTGGCCTATGAGCACTACAGAGAGACCCAAGCAGTTTATAGATGTGCTGGGAACTGGCAAATCACTGCTGCAATTGACCGTTGACCGGTTCCAATCCATTGTGGATAACCAGAATATTTGGGTGGTAACAAACCAGAAATATGCTGACATCGTGGCAAGTCAACTGCCCGACATGCCTCAAGATCATATTCTCTGCGAACCGTGTCGTCGTAATACGGCTCCGTGTATAGCCTATGTGTCGTGGAAAATTAAGTCGAAAGACCCGAAAGCCAACATCGTCGTGACTCCCAGCGATCATGTGGTGACCGATACTGTTGAGTTCCGGCGTGTCATCGGTGAATGCCTGAAGTTCACGGCAGACAGTGATGCCATCGTTACTCTGGGTATGAAGCCTACTCGACCGGAAACCGGCTATGGATATATCGAGGCCAACCTCTCAGCAAATTCGCTGCGCAACAAGGAAATCTTCCGTGTAGATTCCTTCCGTGAGAAACCGGATATTGATACGGCCAAACAATACATTGCAAAGAACAACTACTATTGGAATGCAGGCATTTTCATCTGGAATGTCAGTACCATAGTCAACGCTTTCCGCATCTACCAGCCGACAATGGCAAAATTGTTCGAGAGCTTGTTGCCGGTCTATGGTACCGAGCAAGAACAGGAACGCATCAACCTCTTGTTCCCGGAGTGTGAGAATATCAGTGTCGACTATGCTATTATGGAAAAAGCAGAGGAGATTTTTGTCTGTCCTGCTGACTTCGGGTGGAGCGACCTCGGAACATGGGGCTCGCTGCAACAGCTTTCAAAGCATGACCTCTACGGCAATGCCTGCATCGGCCCGGACATCACTGCAGTTGAGTCACATAATTGCATTGTGCATACCACTCAGGAGAAAAAGGTGGTCATTCAAGGATTAGACGGATATATTGTGGCTGAAAACGATGACACGTTGTTAATATGTAAGCTTTCAGAGGAACAACGTATCAAACAGTTCTCAGGACAAGGCAAATAACAACGTCGATATCTCGAAATCCCCCAATCATATAATTCCGAAATTCCGAAAAAACAATATGAAAAAGATTGCTCTTATTACTGGTATTACAGGTCAGGACGGAAGCTATCTGGCAGAATTCCTGATAGAGAAAGGCTATGAAGTGCATGGACTGATGCGCCGTTCGTCTAGTTTTAATACAGGCCGTATTGAACACCTCTATTTGGATGAGTGGGTGCGCGACATGAAGAAGAAGCGCCTGGTGAACCTGCACTGGGCAGATATGACCGATTCGTCGTCACTTATTCGCGTGATATCGAAAATTCGTCCTACAGAGATATATAACCTGGCAGCACAAAGTCACGTCAAGGTGTCTTTTGACGTTCCGGAATATACGGCAGATACTGATGCCAATGGCGTACTTCGTCTATTGGAGGCGGTACGCATCTGTGGACTGGCAGACACCTGCCGCATTTATCAGGCCTCGACTTCGGAACTGTACGGTAAGGTGCAGGAGGTGCCACAGAGTGAGACGACTCCTTTCTACCCCCGCAGTCCGTATGCTGTTGCCAAGCTCTATGGTTTTTGGATCATGAAGAACTATCGGGAGTCGTACAATATGTTTTGCTGCAACGGCATTCTCTTTAACCATGAGAGTGAGCGTCGTGGCGAGACCTTTGTAACCAGGAAGATTACGCTGGCTGCTGCCCGTATTGCACAGGGCTATCAGGACAAGCTCTATCTGGGCAATCTGAACTCGCTGCGTGACTGGGGCTATGCCAAGGATTATATCGAGTGCATGTGGCTCATTCTTCAGCAGCCAGAGCCTGATGACTTCGTAATAGCCACAGGAGAGTACCATACCGTTCGTGAGTTTGCCACCCTTGCCTTCAAAGAGGTGGGCATCGAACTGGAATGGCGTGGTGACGGAGTGGACGAGAAAGGTTACGACAAGACTACGGGTAAGTCACTTGTCGAGGTCGATCCCAAGTATTTCCGTCCTGCTGAAGTCGACCAGCTACTAGGTAACCCTGCCAAGGCAAAAGCCAAGCTGGGATGGAATCCGCAGAAGACCTCTTTCGAGGACCTCGTTAAGTTGATGGTTCGTCACGACATGAAGTTCGTGAAGAAACTATTCCTCAAAGCACAGATGGATAAAGAAGATGCTGAATAAAGACAGTAAGATATACATAGCAGGGCACCGAGGACTCGTGGGTTCTGCTATTTGGAACAACCTGTTGCAGCGAGAGTATACCAACCTGAGAGGTAGAAGCCACAAGGAACTCGACCTTACAGACCAGGTGGCTGTCAGGAAGTTTTTCGACGAGGAACGGCCCAATGCTGTTGTGTTGGCTGCAGCTTTTGTAGGTGGTATCATGGCCAACTCGCTTTATCGTGCAGACTTTATCATGATGAACATGAAGATTCAGTGTAATGTCATCAGTGAAGCCTATGCACATGGAGTGGAGAAACTGTTATTCCTCGGCTCTACCTGCATATATCCGAAGAATGCCCCCCAGCCGATGAAAGAAGACTGCTTGTTGACATCGCCCTTGGAATATACCAATGAAGAATATGCTATTGCGAAAATTGCAGGACTGAAGATGTGCGAAAGCTACAATCTGCAATACGGTACTAACTACATTGCAGTGATGCCCACCAACCTCTATGGTCCTAACGACAATTTCCATCTGGAGAATAGTCATGTGATGCCAGCCATGATGCGTAAGGTGTATCTCGCAAAACTCATCCACGACGGTGCCTGGGACAAGATAGCTGTTGACCTCAATAAGCGTCCTGTTGAGGGTGTCACAGGCGAGGCTGGCAGAAACGACATCCTTGCGGTATTACGAAAGTATGGTATCTCAGATAATAAGGTGGTGCTTTGGGGAACAGGCACCCCGCTGCGCGAGTTCCTGTGGAGTGAGGATATGGCCGATGCCAGTGTCCACGTACTGCTGAACGTCAACTTTAGCGACATCATAGGCATGGAGAAATATAGCAGTGTCCATTATGGAACGAAAGCCGATGGAGCTGTAGACCGTAACCACAGCACTGGTCGTGGTGGTGCTATTCCCTCCTTGGGAGAAATACGTAACTGCCACATCAATGTGGGTACGGGAAAGGAACTTACCATTCGTCAACTTTCGGAACTGGTCGTCAAGGCTGTGGGCTTTGAAGGAACGGTAGAATTCGATGATACTAAACCTGACGGTACCATGCGTAAGCTCATAGATGTATCCAAACTACATTCACTGGGGTGGAAACATAAGGTGGATATCAACGAGGGGGTTCTGCGCTTGTTCAAGTGGTATCAGTCGAGCCTGCAATAGGGAGCCGCAGAGAACTCGATCAGTTGGGTGAATTGGTTTCTGAATAATAAAAGCCGTTGTCCCTGCAGACAACGGCCTTAATTATTTAGTCTTGGGAAACACTTCTTCGGATAGTTCCTTGAAGAAGTCATATTCCAAAATGGCACTGATTCTCATCAGCAAACGCACGTCCAAACTTTTACGCTTGAAGATGTTGTAAACGTTTGTACGCTCACAAGGAATCTCTGATGCTAACCATGCAGCCGATTTCCCCTGCTTTCTCAAGATTTCTTCAATGTGCTTACCTATATTCATACGTCCTGCCAGTGTAAATAGTTTATACCACTCTATCTATTTCGGTTGCAAAGTTACACATTAAATCTCAATATATCAGCACATTATTGTAGAAATTGTTTCGCCAACACTCATTTAAATGCACAACTGCCACTAAACAGGAGTTTGCTTGTTGAATGTTTTTGTATAAACGCTAACATTCCCGTTCCATTATCTCCATGCACATCCGTCCATTATGGTATGGACACTTCCAGAATCCAGCTTTGTCATCGGTGGTATTCAGCGTTCCATCAGGGTGGCGGCTCCAGAACCATTCACCATTTTGATAGTCTATTAGGTTGTCTTTGATGTACTGCCAGCATCGCTTTGCATTTACTAAAGCATCCTCATCATGGAAGTATTGGTAGAGATTTATCCAGCCGACAACATTCTCAGCCTGTACCCACCAATGCAAATCATCGTCAACATGTCCGGTGTCAAGATTTGCTTCGTGGATCATGGAGCCGTCGGTGCGTAGTCCTTTTTTACTGGCCTTGGCAACTATTCGGACGATAGGCTCTACCTTCTTCAATACGTCTTCATCGCCCAGCACCAGTGCAGCCTCATGCATCAACCACGAGCACTCAATGTCATGGCCGTAGCTTTCCAGCTGTCCGGCTCCTCGTGTCCAGTCCAAATCGAAGAAGAGGTCAAGATGATGAGTTTCAGGATTCAGAATCCTGTCTGTAAAGATGTCGATGAGATTGCGCAGGGAGGCTTCCACGCGTATGAGTGTCTCATAAGGTACACTCACGCCGACAGGCAGCACTGAACCAATGGCTGGCACATAGTCACACGACTCCTGTGCATGCATCTCCTTCAGACATCTTAGCAGATTGGTGTAGGGTTCGATGATGTGCAGATGTGTGTTCTGTGACTTGGGATAATTGGCATCGAACTCCGAGAGTCGCATGTCAGCAATCTCTCCCCATTCTCGAGTACATGCTTCGATATAGCCATTAAATTTGCGGTCAAGGGCATGCTCCTCAATACAGTCATATAACTGTAGTGCATAGTCTAATGCCTCCCTGTCGCCCGTAGCACGTGCGTACTCCGTCAAGCCATAGATAGCGAAACCGATAGCATAGAACTGTTTCTTGGTGTCGAGTGGTCTGCCTTTATAGTCAACGCTCCAGTACACTCCACCATATTCTTTGTCGATGAAGTGTTCCAAGATATATTCTTTGGCACGGGTTGCCATGTCTAGGTATTCAGAGAGGTGAGTAGTGGCAGGTGAGAGGTGGGAGAGCAACCGGTAGGCAGACGAAAACGTCCATAGGATACGGGCATTCAGGATGGCACCTTTCTCAGCCTCAGGATGCAGCATGCCACCGCCGTCCATGCGTCCGTAGAATCCGCCATTCTCACGGTCTATCATGTTGTCAATCCAGAAACGCAGGATGTTGTTTTCCAATACGTCTCGCATTTCACGTTTCATTTCTTGTATCATATCAGTCTTCAACAGCTCGTATTTTCCTTAATTCTTCATTAATCTCCTTGATGCGCTCGGTGGTCAGGGGGTAGAACCATACGACACAAATAGATAGCAGGGCGACGCATGCTGGTATGAAGCTCATCAGCCACCACAAACAAGTCAATGCACTATCGGGCTGGACGACATTTCCTTGGGCCAACAGTTCTGGGTCGGTAACATAGCCAAATCCAGACAGCAGCCATAGGACAGCGGCACCACCGATGGCTCCGCCAAATTTCTGCGCCATCGATGATGACGAGAAGATGAGTCCCGTCGAAGCGGTCTTGAACTTCAGTTCAGCAAAGTCGGAAACGTCGGCATACATACTCCATACCAATGGTGACATGATACCTGTCAATATTGAAATCAGTATCTGCGATATCAACATCAGCCAATAGCCTGTCGGCGTACAGGGAATGAAGAAAAACAACACGCTCAGCACCACCAGAGAGGCGTTGACGAGTATGAAGGTTGTCTTTTTGCCCAGATTGTTGGAGATGGGTACACATGAGGCTACGCCAACCATGTTGGAAACTTCTCCGATACCCAGGAACAGGCCAGCATAGAAGGCAAACATCATCCCAAAGAACACAAGACTGACGTGAGAACCGATAATGTCCTGGAAGAAATAGGCCACCGTAGCACCTCGAACGGTATTAAACAGGTTGAAACAGAGTGCTGCTCCAATAAGCAGCCACCAAGGCTTGTTAGAAAGCAGGGCCTTGAAGTCACTGCCCACCGAAACGGTCGAGACGGTCTTTAGGTGCTCCTTGGTCATCGTGAAACAGAGAATAAACATCACGAAGCAGGCAGCAGCAATAGTCACCATGGCCCAAAACCATCCCCCTGGTGTGTTATATCCTCCCATCAGATTGGTCAGAGGCTCCCATAGGAACAGCGAGATAAACGAACCGCCGTATGCAAAGAACATGCGGAACGACGAATAGACGGTTTTCTCATTGGAATCATCGGTCATGACACCGAGCATGGCACCATATGGTACATTGATGCCCGTATAGACGGTCATCATCAAAATATATGTAACATAGGCCCATATCAGCTTGCCTCCATAGTTCAGGTCAGGTGTGGTAAACAGCAGGATACCACAAATGCTGAAGAATGGAGCCACCCACAATAGGTAAGGACGGTACTTGCCCCATTTGGTATTGGTACGGTCGGAAATAATACCCATCATAGGGTCTGAGACGGCATCCCAGATACGGGTGACGAGCACCAGTACGCCAGCATCCACCAGTGACAGGCCGAAGATATTGCTATAGAAGAAGGGCAGGTAGTAGCTGAATATCTTCCAGAACATACTGGATGACATGTCGCCAAAGCCATAGCCGATTTTTTCTTTTAGGGTTGTTCTTGCCATAATAGAAGTATGATGAAGATTCTTTTAAGACCGGTAAGCCTACTTGCCGCGATTCTTGCGCACAAGTTTCTTGATGGTCTCGACCGAAGCAGCAGTGTAAAGACCGTCCTCCGGCGTGTTCATACAATAGTCCACCAACTTTTCAACTGTCGATGTAGCCACATGCATACGGGTATCGGCCGAGGCATAGTAGATGAATACGCGTCCGTCATCATCAGCAATCCAGCCGTTGGCAAAAGCCACGTTCATAACATCCCCCAGGTACTCATCGCCTTCTGGCACCAGGAAGAAACCGCCAGGACGCGCAATAACCTTTGTGGGGTCGTCAAGTGCCGTCATGTACATATACAGCACATAGCGCAGGCCATCGGCCGTAGCCCTCACACCATGAGCCAGATGCAGCCATCCCTTGGCCGTCTTGATGGGGTGGGGGCCCTCACCGTTCTTCACCTCTGTTATGGTATGGTATTGGCGGGAGTAGATAATCTTTTCCTCTTTTATCTCGGCATGGGTGATGTCATCCACCAGTGCCCAACCGATACCGCCACCGCTTCCAGTATCAATAAACCCATCTTGCGGGCGTGTATAGAAAGCGTATTTCCCATCGACAAACTCTGGGTGTAGTACTACGTTGCGCTGTTGCGATTTCGTCTTCAGGTCGGGTAGGCGCTCCCAGGTCTTCAAGTCCTTAGTACGGGCTATGGCTGCCGTAGCAGTGGCAGCACTGAGATTGCCAGGCTGTGAGTCGTCGTGACGCTCTGCACAGAATACGCCGTAGATCCAACCGTCTTCATGGCGGGTGATACGCATGTCGTAGATGTTGGTGGCGGGAATCACATCATCGGGCATGGTGATAGGCTCCTCCCAGAAACGGAAGTTGTCCACACCGTTCGGACTCTCTGCCACGGCAAAGAATGATTTGCGGTCGGCTCCCTCCACACGTACTACCAGCACGTATTTGCCATTCCATTTGATAGCTCCGCTGTTCAGCGTCGCATTCATCATGATACGCTGCATCAGGTAGGGATTGTCTTGCTCGTTGAAGTCGTATTTCCATTCCAGTGGCGTATGCTCGGCTGTCAGGATGGGGTTCTGATACTTCTCATAGATGCCGTTACCCCCTACTACGGGGTGATTCTTGCGCATCAGCAGTGCCTCGTGGCGAGCACGAAGTGCTTCTACTCTCTCTTGAAAATTGCTCATAAATACTAATTGTTATTGCTTGTTATTCTTGTATGTCTTTTAGGAACAGGGTGTTCTCTGCCTCATATAGTTTCTTGAAGTCAGTAGCACAGGGCAACTCTGGAGAAGGAGCAAAATACTCCTCTTTATAGTTGCGCCATAGCAGGAAATAGCTGATAGGGTACTGGTCCATAATGGGTTTCAGTACGCGGGTGTACCATGTGGAGTCGGGCATGTTCTTCATTCCACACTCCGTGATGGCCAGCAGTTTTCCGTTTTTCTTGGCAAAGTCGCTGAGGAAAGCGAGGTCGGCCGTCAGCTGTGTCTTGAAGTCCTGCTCTGTGCCCCATTGGTATGAATCCTCGCCAATAAGTGTAACACGGTCATTGCCGGGATAACGTGCTATGAATCGCTCTTCCGTCCATTTTCCATCAAGGTTGGGTGAATAGCTCCACAGCAGGTTGTTGAGCTTGCGTGTCTTCAACTCGTCCTGCAGTAGATCCCATAGGCCATGGAATTCATTGTCGCTGCAAAGTTTTTGTCCCCACCAGAACCACGAGCCGTTATTCTCATGCCAGGGACGGAAGATGATGGGTACGGGCTTGCCGTCTTCGGTCTTCAGTGTCAGCAGGAAGTCGCCCACCCTCTTCATCCACAGTTGGAACTTCTCAAACTGTGAGCCGCCAGGCAGAACGCTGGCCACCACCGTCGAGTCGGTGACATCCCAAGCTGTACCGCCAGTCAGCGGATTACGTGGATGCCAGCTGATAGTAACGATGCCGCCCCGCTTATGGTGGGCTATCAATTCGTCGTGAATACGTGTGAATGGCACGCTGTCGAGATTTTTCTCATCGCCCATCTCAATGCCTCCCAGGTCGAATCCCATTACGGCAGGATAGTCGCCAACGGTAGCCAGCACGTCGCTTTTCCCTAATTCTGGACGTTGCGGGTCTTCTATTCCCGACCATGTCACGCCATAGAACGGGTCATCCTGATGGCCTGCCATATAGCCTTTCTGCTGCAGTGCCTGCAAGCGCTCTGCCAGTTGCTCACTCGGTGTCTTCACCGTCTCACTCTTTTTTCCACAGGCTGCCATCATGATGGCTATACCTATTATATAAATAACATGCTTCATATTCTCTTGTTTCATGATTGTTTTACTCTTTTACTCCCAATTCCTTCAACAGCCAGTTCTCCCATTCGTCCCACTGCTCTTGAAACCAGAAATGCCAGGTGGCCTGATAGGGAGAGATGGCTTTGGGGCCTTTTACGGTATTATATGTGGCGTATGCCGTAGTAGGAGGTACCACGTCATCGTTATAGCCAAACGAGAACCACCCATGCTGTCGGTCTGTTATCAGTCTTGCAAAGTTGACTCCATCATAATAGCGAGACATTTCTATCTGTTTCTCCTGTCCCTTCCCTTTGTTCCAGTAGAAGTAGTGTGGCCATCCGCATGCCACCCCCTTGAGTGCAGCCGTGTAGTCGCACATGGCAGCATGCACGGCACCATAGCACGTTATCCGCTTGTCGAGGCCAGCTGTTGCCAGAGACAGAAAACCTCCCTGACTCGATCCCGTAACCCCTAGTTCTTTGCCGTTCCATGGTGTGTACTGCTCAATATAGTCAAGTGCGCGGATGCAGCCCAGTACCACCCGCTTGTAATAGTTCTTGTCACGGTCATCCATCCCCGTCTCCCAATAGCCCATCAATGCTCCGTTAAAGATGTTGTCATAAACTTTCTGCTCCATGGTCACAGGTATGCCATGAATGCCAATCTCCAAAGTGATTGCTCCTTGCGAGGCTGTATATACATCGCCGCCATAAGGGCGCACACCGGCTCCTGGCACGCGTAGCAGGGCGGGATATTTCCCTTCCTTCACGGGTACACAGAGAATTCCAAAGGTGCGCCAGTTCTGCTGAATATTCTGGAACGACACCTCATAGACGTTGACATCTGCCGTGCAGCGCTCTGGCAGCAATCGCTTGGTCGGGTTAAGCACTGTCTTGCGTGCTTCTGCAATGGCATTGCTCCAGAATGACTCAAAGTCGGCAGGCATTACCGTCGTAGGTTGTAGCTGTTCCGGTGAGAAGGCTGCGGCACAGGCTCCTTTGTATTCCTTGCCGTTGACATAGGCTTTCACGTCAACACGGTAGAAGCCTGGTTTCGTCATCTTTCCCTTTATCGTCAGTGTGCCGTCCTTCAGTACCACTCCTTGTTTCTTGACGTCCTGATACATCTCTGGTCCTGCCTGATAGTCGATGGTGACATTGTCCAGCAATGTCGATGACTTGGTAACACTCACTTTGAATACAGCGGTCTGCCCTACCTCATAGTGCCAGTCTTGATGGTCTGGTACTACGTTTACCTGAATGCCGGTTCCGATAATCTGGGCGGCAACTGGGCACATGCTCTGTAAAGCTGTGAGCAGTAGGAAAATACAGAATTTCTTCATATTAGTATGGTTTTTAGTAATCATTCAGTTCAAAATCGTTGCAAAGTTAGCACTATTTTCTGAATTAATACGATACTATTTTGTCTAACTCATATACTTTTACAAAATGATATTTTTAAAAAAACTTAAAACACGCAGAATGCTTGTATAAAATATGTATCTTTGCAAAAAAATATAGAAGGATGGATGAATATGTAAAGAGACCGGCACGATATGTTTTGCTATCATTGGGAGCACTATGGACAGTAGCCTGTTTTGCTTTCTATCAGTGGTGCTATCCCTACCATTTTTTCTATAAGGAACAGAACCAACTGTTTCTGTGGTCGTCTGATTACATAGCTTCTTACTTTCAGGAGTCAGCGTGGCTGTCCTCATTAGTGGGCGACTTCCTCACACAGTTTTATTATTATCTCTATGCAGGTGCTACAATCCTCACCCTCACATTGGTAATCGTGCTGTGGCTGACCTATATCGTGCTCCGACGATTCGGCATGGGGCGTTGGTGGGCCTTTGCCGTTGCCCTGCTGATAGCCACCGTGGAAGCCGTATTCCATTTGCGCTACGATTTCAAACTCTCAGCAACCATGTCACTCCTTGGGTGGCTCTGCTTGATAGGACTCTTAAGTTGCTGGGTGCAGAATCGCCGACGGCTATGGAGGACAGTGCTGGCATTGGCCGTTGCAGTTCCACTTGGTTTTTGGGTGTTTGGCATTCCTTCCTTTGGCCGGTTCACTCTGCCCAATTGGTATCTTGAACGGCAGTTAGCCGTTGACAGCGAGTATTATTTCGGCAACTGGGACAAGGTGACCCAGATAGTGGAGGAGGATACAGGACGTACACCGGAGATGTTGTTCTTTTACAACCTTGTGAAGGCACAGCGTG
Source organism: uncultured Prevotella sp. (assembly GCA_946415755.1). Classification (GTDB taxonomy): domain Bacteria; phylum Bacteroidota; class Bacteroidia; order Bacteroidales; family Bacteroidaceae; genus Prevotella. The sequence continues at coordinate 47,027 of CAMKTS010000005.1, forward strand.
GTCAGTTGCCCGATGTCCTGCTGAAATATACGCCCAACAATTTAGGTACCTTTTATCATATCGGACCGGAAACCCCCTTGCTCATTATTAAGAATATGAACGAGTTGTACTATGCCTTAGGCGACATGACCTTCACGGAGCGGGCTGCCTTGATGGCAAATGTGTTCTCCCCCGACAACCGCAACAACCGCATGGTGAAACGACTTGCCGAGTGTGCCATTGTCAGCGGTGACTCCCTGGCGGCTTGTAAATTCCTGCGACAGCTGGAGCAGACCTTCGTTTGGCGAGATTGGGCACGTAACGCCCCCTCTTCCGTGTACTATGCTGAGAAGGCCAGATACAACAACCGTCAGGATACCGTTTCCGTCAACGATAATACCCACTTCATCATGGTGCAGCTGCTCGACTCCAATCCCGATAATGAGGTGGCTCTCGACTATATCCTGTGCAGCACGCTGCTGTTGAAGGATATTACCAACTTCAAGCGCGACTACGATCGATATTGTTCAGCACGTCCGCGACTTAAAAAGCTCTATCAGGAAGCCCTCTGCATCTGGTTGGCAGGTACGAAAGCCTCTGAGGAGGAGTGGCTTCGCTATATCCGACAGAACGATGTCCTTCAACGCTTTGCACAGTATAACCAACAACGTGGCAGTGCTGCCTTCCGCGACACCTATTGGTACTATTTTGATACAGCTAAAGTTCCACAGCCATGAGAATAATCCTGACATACCTGTACGTCCTTACCATCCTATTGGTGCTTTCTTCCTGTACTCCAACTCCACAGGATGTGAAGAAGAGTAATCTGTTGCCTCCCATCTATCCCGACTACTGTGACGTCACCATTCCAGCCAATATTGCTCCGCTGAATTTTCTTGTCCGTGACGAGGCCATAGAGGCCGTGCAAGTTGATGTGGAACCAGAGGAACAGGGGAAGACTCCTTCCATGAGTGTCAATGCCAGGGGAAACAAGGTGGTTTTTGATATGGATGAGTGGAAACGCATGACCAGTCGTCAGGGTAGGGTAAAGGTCACAGTTACTGTACTGAAAGATGGCCAATGGACGGCATACCGCATCTTCCATTGGCAGATAGTGAGTGACTTGATTGATCCCTATCTCACCTATCGCCTCATAGAGCCTGACTATGAGATATGGAACCGTTTGCAAATCAGACAGCGCTGTATAGAGAATTATGATGAGAAGACACTTAGCGACTATCAGCATGCCGACAACCAGTGCATGAACTGTCATACCACCGCCAGTCAGAATCCCAACCTCTCCATGATGTATGTCAGAGGTCCAAGGGGTGGTGCCTTCCTCAACCAGCACGGCAAGCTGCGCAAACTGGCTCTCAAGGCCGATGATATGGTTAGTGGCTCTGTCTACTTCGGCTTTTCCCCGTCAGGGCGTTACATCACCTTCTCCACCAATGTCATCATTCCCGGTTTCCACTCCAAGGCCGGCAAGCGCTTAGAGGTGTACGACTCCAAGTCCGATGTCTACGTGGCCGACCTGCAGGAGCACCGTTTCATCCGCTCTCCGCTGCTCAGCGACAGCACCGTCCTCGAGACGTTCCCCACCTTCTCGCCCGACGGCAAGTACATCTATTATTGTGCTGCCCGCGCCGTTCGTCTGCCACAGGAGTTGAAGCAGCTACAGTATGCCTTGGTACGCATCCCCTTCGACGAGAAGACCGGCACCGTCGGCACCACCGTTGACACCCTGATACACCGTGCCGCCACTGCATCACAGCATACCAAGCAAAGTGTCTGCCACCCCCGAATATCTCCCGACGGGCACCATCTGCTGTTCACCGTACAGGCCTATGGCACCTTCCCCATCTGGCACCAAGAGTCAGACCTACGCATGATGGACTTGCAGACGGGTGCTGTCGACTCGCTGACACTGGTGAATAGCGACAAGAGCGACACCTACCATTCCTGGTCAAGCAACAGCCGTTGGTTCGTCTTTGCCTCCAAGCGTGACGACGGGCTCTTTGGCAAGCCGTACTTCTGCTATGTCGACCGTAACGGAAAGGCTCACAAGCCGTTCTGTCTGCCACAGAAGTCTCCCACTTTCTACGACAACACACTCAAGTCGTTCAATACGCCGGAACTGTCGAAAGGCGAGATACCCTTCGACGCTACAGACATCGAAAAAGCCCTGCGACAAGAAGCAGAGCCTTTTCAATGATTGAATGATTTACTTCATTTTCGTTTCCACCCGCCTGTCACTCATCACCTCGCGGGCGGCAGCATGACTGTCAAACTCCACCTTGCGTTTGGCAAAGTCGGGGGTGTTATAGGAATAGAGGCTGCGTTCGTAATACTCCTGCGGATTGCGCTGAGGCAGCATGAAGGGTTTCGAGAAACGGCCCTTGTCATCCACGCTGGCCATATACAGCCGTGAGTAGAGGCCGTCGTCGCGGCGACTGGTGAAGACTATCCAGTGGCTGTTGACATTCCAGTTATGATAGCTGTCAGCCCTAGGACTGTTGATTTCCTTCACTTCCCGTGCCTCGCCGGTCTGCACATCGAGCAGCCACTGCTCGCTCTCCTCGTGCCAGATGGAGAAATAGCCGTAGTCCGTCAGCGTAAAGAGGATGTAGTGGCCGTCATAGGAGGGGCGCGGCCATGTCAGGCTCTTCCCCATAGCCACCGCGTTGAACACCGTGTCCACCCGCTCACCGAAGGTGCCTGTCTCCGGATTAAAGGCTATCTTGCAGAGGTTATACTTCTCGTCCTTGTAGTGGGCGGGATACTCCTGTTGCTTGCAGGTCATGTAGTAGAGCGTCTTGCCGTCGGGCGAGAACACCGGCGAGTTCTCCGACCAGTCGGCAGTCATCAGCAGCGAGTCGGTCAGCAGCTCATGGGTTACAGGATTATAGACGAATACGTCCGACGACAGGTCGAACACCTCTATCCTTTCGTCTTTCACCATGTGGAATCCCTGGCGCGTCTGGTTGGTCGAGAAGGCGCAGTATTTTCCTGACGGGTGCCAATACGGGTACACCATCGAACCGCCCAACAGGTCGTTTTTCGCCTTCAGCCACTCGCGCTTGCCATCCATCTGTATCATCGTGGCACCGTGGGCGCCGCGCACATGGAACACAAAACGGCTGGGGTCGGTGCGGTTCGACATGTGGCAGTTCACACACTGTCCCGGTATCTGCAGGTTGTCGATGATGGCTGTCTCATCGAAGTTCGACAGGTCACGCTGGTAGAGTCCCATGTGGCTGTACACCTCATAGCCAGGAGCTATCCGGCGATAGGTCAGCCCCCACTCTTCCAGCTCATACGGACTGACAGCAATTTGGAAATCCTTGTATTGTATCCACCGGCCGTCCTTTCGTATACAGACGGTGAAAGTCAGCTGTCCACCCTTGTTCTGCTGTGTCAGGGCGTGCCACTCGTCCACGTCGAAGTCGGCCCACTCACTCTGTGCATGCAGGCTTCCACCCTCAGAACCCTTGACCGTCACATCAACCACTTCAGCATCCTTCACGTTGAAGTCCAACGGTGCCACACCGGCAGGAATGGTCACGCCGATATAGTCGGGGTAAATAAGTGGCAGCTGGTCTGTCTTTTGCACATTCGTCGGCCCCGACGAGCAGGAAAGGTAAAGGGGTAAAAGGGTGAAAAGGTAAAGCATGACCTTCGCCCAAGCCTTTCTATGGATATTTCTTGACGGTATCATCTCCGCGTTTTCGTTTTAGCTTTAACTCTTAATTTTTAATCTCCCACCATTAAGTAATACCATACCGTATTTCTGAAACGCAACAGTTCCGGCGACAGCTTGCCTGCTTGCGAGAAGATGCGGGCAAACTCGCTGAAGCCGCTCATGGTCTGATGGCTGACATAGCCTGCCGGCAACTGTCTGTTCTGCTGGGCATAGACCAGGGCGACAGCCTCCTGACAGATGCGAGGCCGATAGGCTGGCTGTATCTTTCCGACATAGGCCATATAGCTCATGAACTTCTCCACGTCACGCTCCAGCAGCGGACTGAGCAGCAGGTACTGCATGGCTAACGGATTCTGCGGGTTGTGCATCAGCAGCTGACCGAACATCTTGTCTATCTCCACGTCGCTGAACAGGAAGTCGTCTGTCAGTCGCAGCTGGCGCAGCTTGCCATAGACGGGATGTGCCGCTATCTGCTGCTCATTGCCCAGCAGTGCCAACGTGCGACGGGCCCACTTGCGGTAGGCCATCGTCTTCTCCAGCATCTTCAGGTATTTCCTTGACACCTCGTACTGTCCGTTTACCAGGTTGGTCTCTGCCAGTCGCTTGACGACACGGCAGCTCTTGGCATAGTTAGGTATTGCCTCCATGCTCTCAAAGGCATAGCGCTGGGCGGTGTTCACCAGTCCCAACTGCCAGTAAGCCTCACCTGTCAACTGTAGCGTAGAGAAGTTTCGCTCAAAGGCAGGCAGCAGTCCCTGCATGCCGTTCTGGTAGAACTCAAAGGCGCGGTTGCCCAGTTCTCCTTTCATGCCCAGTGCCAGATTGGTGGCGCAAACCGTCATGGGCAGGTCGGGTGTCTTGTGCTCTGCCTTGCTGATGATGTCATCCCAGCGGTTACAGCGCACCAGGAAGTCATACTCCATCACCTCGTATTTGCGGGCATCATAGAACGTGGGCATCAGCAGCAGGAAGATCACAGCAAGCACCACCGCCTCGGCAAGTCCCATTGCTACTTGCCGACGGCATTTTGCCGTGGGTTGCCAGCAGGCGGCAAAAGGTGTCACAGCCCCCAGCAGCATCACCAGGGCCAGCATCTGGAAATATACTTCAGAGAAGCGGTAGTAGTCTATTCCCTGGAAAAGTCTCTGCAAGGGATGCGGCAACACGGCTCCGCTGGCTACGACCAGTCCTATGCTGTATGCCATCACGAGTAGTACGCTGGCAATGCCTTTCAGTTTTGAACCACCGCCCAATAGTCTCAGGGCGATATAGCCGGTCGTCATCAGTACGACGGGGCCTGCAGCCCAGTACAGGACAGGCAGTGCCACGATGATAAAGGCGATGCGGAAGCGTTGTGCTGTCAGCTCGTAGAGCCACATCGTCAGCACTCCTGCCACGATGGCGATGGCGAATGTCATCAGCACGCTCTCGTCACCCATTGTCAGCCAGAGTACCAGCGATGGCAGAAAGCTCAGTGCATAGTGGATGGCGGCATGTTGCTGCTTGATGACCAGCATGACGCGCCATGTCAGCCGTTGCACCAGTACCAGTACGACTGCCACTATCAAGGCACCGACCGCCTGGTTGATGAATGTCTGTGTCAGGTATTCACCGATGCAGCGGGCAACTCCGTCGGGCACACTGAGCAGCTGACCGATATACGTATTGTCAGCCTGAAACAACTGATACTGTTCGTGATACGACAGCATGGCGGGGCGTACCAGCCACCAGAACAGGAAAGCTGCCAAACCATACAACAGCGAGACGGCCAGTTTCCAGTATTTATTCAACAGGTTCATGTGTGTCGGCATCCATCGTGACTATTGTGCCATCGGGCATCTTCTGCTTGTAAGTCTGCGGGAACATGTTGTTCAGGAAGTCGTGCAACAAGCCTTCCTGCATGTTGGCAGCCAGCTGTCGCGAGAATCGCTTGTATGCGATGTGCAAGCTGTCGGCTTCGGCCGTCTTCTTGACCCGGCGCAGCTGTCCCATGACCCTGTTGTGCTGCTCGGTCGCATCCTTCCACTTCTGCAGCGAGTCGTTCTGGGGCGTTCCCTTGGCACTGCTGATGCTGTCGATGACGACCTCCACTTCACCGGGTTCTGTAATCACCAACAACTGTTGCACCCCCATCCGGTAGTGGTAGTCCATCAGTATCTTGGCCATCATCACCGTGTCTTTGGTAAACTCAAACTGTCCGTCCTTCACTTCCATGGAGTCCACATACTCAGCAGTCTGCGGACCATAGAGCGGCACGAGGAAGATACGCTTGCCATTATAGTCGGCAGGAATGGTTCCGCTGATGTGGCAAATGCCCTCCGGCAGTGTTCCCTTTCTGTTGCAACCGGCCAGTACGATACCTGCTACGGCCAGACAAACATACATTAGTTTTCTCATCTTATTTTTCATTTTTCATTTTTAATTTCCACCTGCACCCGCTCGTCACGGAACACCTGCCGGTGAGCCTCCCGCGTGTCGAATTCAACTTTTCTCAGCGTGAAGTCAGGCACGTTGTACGACTGCATCATCTCCCGATAGAATTTCTGGGGATTGCGCTGCGGCAGCAGGAAGGGCTTGCTGACGCGGCCCTGTTCGTCGATGCTGGCCAGGAACAGCTGGGCATACATGCCGTCCTCCCGTTTCGAGGAGAACACAAACCAGTGGCTGTTGCTCGACCAGTTGTGGTAGCTGTCGGCAGCGTTGCTGTTAGCCTCCGCCAAGGCCCGCGTCTCACCCGTCTTCAGGTCCATCAGCCAGAGGTCGGCATCAGGCTGGAACACGGGGAAGTTGCTGCGGCTGGTAACGCAGTACATCAGCCATCGTCCGTCGTATGAGGGCCTGACCAGCGTATAGCTGCAACTGTCCTTCGGGCCGTTCAGCAGGGTGTCTACTGCCGTGCCGAAGCGTCCCGCTTTGGCATCGAAGGGAATGCGGCAGACGCTGCATTTCACCTGTTCGTATTCCGCCGGCACGCGGCAGGCCTTCGACGTGCTGTAGTAGAGCCATTGCCCATCGTGTGAGAAGGCGGGGAATATCTCCAGGTCGGTCGTCGTCATCAGCTCTGGTGTTAGTATCAGCTCATTGCTGCGGGTGTCAAGCACGACGATGTTGCTGAACTCATGGTAGGCCTCGATGCGCTGTCCTCGCCCCACGAAGAAGCTCTGGTGTACAGAGTTGGTGGCGTAGGCACAGTAGTCGCCGTCGGGATGCCAGTAGGCATACGAGCCTGCGGCCTTCGTCGAGTCGGTCTTGGTATTGAGCCATTGTTGTCTGCCATTCTTCTGTACCATCGTGCCGCCGCCTTCGCCACGAATCTGCAGCGTCAGCTGGTCGGGATTGGTGCGGTTGGGGGTGTGACAGTTCATGCAGCGTCCTGGCACCGACGACTCTGTCAGCATGGCATACTCCCGGAAGGTATGGATGTCGCGCTGATACAGACCGATGTCACCGCCCACCTCGTAGCCGGGGGCTATACGGCGGTAGGTGACTCCCCAGTCGTCGAGGACGTAGCGGCTGACGTAGATGGCAAAGGGCTTGTACTGTTTCCATTGGCCGTTGCTCCTGGCACAGACGGTAACCGTCAGTTGTCCGTCCTTGTTCTGTTGTGTCAGCCCGTGCCACTCGTCGATGTCGAAGTCGGCCCACTCGCCGTCGGCATGCAGGCTGCCGCCCTTGCTGCCCGTCACACGGACGCAGACGGCATCGGCATCCGCCACATTGAAATTGAGCGGTGCCATGCCGGCAGGAATGGTCACACCGATGTAGTCGGGGTAGATGTCGGGCAATGCGTCGACCTGCGTGACGTTCGTCGGCTCCGACGAACAGCCCGTCAAGGCCAGGAGCACCATCAGCCCTGCCAGTACGGTCATGAACCACGTCCTCATGGCTTACCTCCTTTCTGCATCATCCGACGCACATAGGCACCATACTTAGACCCACTGGCCTGCCCATGACTCTGGATGCAGCGCATGGCATCCTGATAGCCGGCGGGCATATAGCGATAGCCGCCGTACTGCTCTGCCCACTGCATCGACTGCATGACTGCCTGCACGTCGCCTCTCAGCAACAGCTCGGCAATGAAATAGTCCAGGGCCATCTTGTTATCGTGGTTGTCCATAAACAACAGTCCGAAAATCTTGTCTTTCTCACCATGGCTGTACAGGAAGTCGTTCTTAAATCGCAGCTGGCGCAGCCTTCCCCATACGGGATGGCTGTTGATGCGCTCCTCGCGGATTGCACTGTCGGCAGTCACCACGCGCTCTGCCTCCTCGGCCCACGAGCGGTAGAAGAGACTCTTCTTCAGCAGGCTGATATGCTTCACGACCGGCTTATAGTGGCCGTTGATGAGCATACACTCCACGATGCGCTTGGTGCAGCGGCCGCTCTTCTTGGCATTCAGTATCGACTCCTGGATATCAAACATGTAGCGCTGGGCTGAGTTGACCAGCCCCAGACGGAAGAAAGCCTCTGCCGACGGGAGGTTGCTGGTCATGTCGCGCACGCTGGGCATGATCAGCGCATCGTCGCCGCTTTGGTAGAAGTCAAACTGCCGTTCTGCCAACTGTCGTTTCTGCGACAGGGCCAGGTTGACACAGTTCGACCAGAAGGGAGTCTCCACCACATGCTCTCCGGCACGTTCGATGATGTCGTCCCACCGCTCGTTCCGCACCATATAGTCCTGTCTGACCAGCTCGTAGATGTCTGCGTCGAAACCCTTCAGCTGCGGATACTGCATCGGTATGCGGTAGTAGGTGATGCCTGAGAGCATGACCGACTGCATCGGCCATTGTGGCAGCAGCCATACGGCGGCAGCCCACTGCACGACAGGCAGCCATACCGCCAGCCACAGCCACCGCCAGCCCCGCTGCACCACGCGCAGCAGTACATAAAGCCAGACCAGAGGACCGATGAGCCAGTAGCCGACGGGGACTATCAGCACGTCTGCCCATTGCCAACGTCCCTTCAAGGGAATGCTGGCCATGGCCAATGCCAGCATGACAGCAACAACAAACGACAGCAGCAGATTGATGTCACCCATCATCCACCACAGCACCACGACAGGCAGCAGGCTCAACAGGTGAGCGGCAAGGGGTGAGAGACGGGCGGTAAGGGCAAGGCACAGCCGATGGATGGCCACAAAGAGCAAGGCTAACAGCAAGGCGCCAAGCCACGGCCAGTAATAGAACTGCACGATGAACTCTCCTATCCAGTCGGCCAGGCCGCCTGCCACGCTACAGCGTTCTATGAAGTAGTCGCCCGTCCACTGAAACAACTGATACTGTTCCTGGTACGACAGCGCATGCGGAAAGCCGATGGCCCAAAACACCCACACGCCGACGAACAGCAGCAGCGAGAGTGCGATATGACCATATTGAATAACCAGCCGTTTCATAAATCCTTGCAAAATTACTACAAAAATCGTAAACGGCCAAATTATTACGGAAAAAAGCTTGGATTCCGCTATTGTGCCTCGGCAAAAGCAGGCTCCAAGGGGCTTCTCATTGCAGGAAAAGCGGCTCGAAGGGGAGTCCGAAGACATCGGCAACGGCTTTGAAGACCACCTTCCCCTCTACGATATTCAAGCCTTTTGCCAGAGCGGCATCGTCCTTGCAGGCTTGCTGCCAGCCCTTGTCGGCCAGGGCGATGGCATAGCGCAGCGTGGCGTTGGTCAGCGCCAGTGTCGAGGTATTGGGAACGGCCCCGGGGATGTTGGCTACACAATAGTGTACGATGCCCTCTACCGTATAGACGGGGTCGCTGTGTGTGGTGGGCCTTGAAGTCTCAAAGCATCCGCCTTGGTCGATGGCTACGTCGACGAGCACGGTGCCCGGCTCCATCAGTTTCAGCATGTCACGGGTAATCAGGTGGGGGGCTTTGTCGCCCGGTACAAGTACGGAGCCAACGACGATGTCCACTGTTGGCAACTGCTGGCGAATGTTATGCTCCGATGAATAGAGCGTATGCACATTGGCAGGTGTTTCGATGTCGAGCTGGCGCAGACGGGGCAGTGACACATCCGCAATGGTTACCTCGGCCCCCATGCCGGCAGCCATCCGTGCGGCAGCCTCTCCGACGACACCACCGCCCAGCACCAGCACGCGCGTTGGCGATACGCCAGGTACGCCACTGATGAGCTTGCCCTTGCCGCCCTTCGTTTTTTGCAGGTAATACGCACCATTCAGCGTGGCCATGCGTCCGGCCACCTCACTCATCGGCTGCAACAGCGGCAGTGAGCCGTTAGGCAGCTGCACTGTCTCGTAGGCCAGACAGACGGCCCCGCTCTTCAGCATGGCATCCGTCAGTTCCCTCTCGCATGCGAAATGGAAATAGGTGAACACCAGCTGTCCCTTTCTCACCAGTGCATATTCTGGCTCGATAGGCTCCTTCACCTTTACAATCATGTCGGCCTCGCGGTACACGCTTTCGATGGCAGGCAGTATCTTGGCTCCGGCCTTCACGTAGTCATCGTCGCTGAATCCGCTGCCTTCGCCAGCCGTATGCTGTACGAACACCTCATGTCCGCGACGCGTCAGTTCTGCTACTCCCGCAGGGGTCATACCCACGCGGTTCTCGTTGTTCTTAATCTCCTTGGGAATACCTACCTTACACATAATCTGTTGGTTTTTAGTTACTAACTATATGAGACGCTTCAGTTCGTCGATGTCTTCTTCTGTCGTGGCCCATGAGGTGACGAAGCGGCAGATGGTGCGGTGCCCCTCTGCTTGTCCCCAGTGGGTGAACTCCATCTTCCCTGCCAGCTCGTCCACCTTGGCATCGGGCAGGATGATAAACTGCTGGTTGGTGGGCGAGTCAAGCCAGAACGGGTAGCCCTTCTCCCTGAATACCTGCTTCATCCTCATCGCCATGTCGATGGCGTGGCGAGCCAGCTGGAAGTAGAGGTCATCGGTAAACAGTGCTTCAAACTGCAAACCGATGAGTGCCCCCTTGGCGATGACCGCCCCGTGCTGCTTCTGTATGCTGAAGAAGTGCTTGTGGGCCTGGCGGTTGGTAAACACCACCGCCTCGCCGCACAGCGCACCAATCTTAGTGCCGCCGATGTAGAACACGTCGCAGTGGTGGGCCAGATAGGGTAGGGTGACATCGCATCCGTCGGCCATTAGTCCGTAGCCCAGTCGCGCACCATCTATATAAAGAGGTATCTCGTAGCGTAGACATACCTGGTACAGGTCGTCCAGTTCCTTGGCGCTATAGAGGGTTCCCAACTCCGTGGGGAAGGTGATGTACACCAGTCCGGGATGTACGGCATGGTCTTTGTTGCCGTCGTGCATAAAGTCGTTCAGGTATTTGTCGAGCGTCTTGGCCTCCATCTTCCCCATGTTGTCAGGGATGGTGATGATTTTATGCTCCGTAAACTCCACGGCACCGGCCTCATGCACGTTGATATGTCCGCTGCCTACGCAGATCACCCCCTCATACTGGTAGAGCATCGAGTCGATGGTGGTAGCGTTGGTCTGCGTGCCGCCTGTCAGAAAGAAGATCTGGGCATCGGGCATGCCGCAGGCCTTGCGTATCAGCTGTTTGGCGCGCTCGCTGTATTCATCGAAGCCGTAGGGCGTGGGCTTGGCATCGTTATGGCGCACCAGGTTCTCCAGCACCTTGGGGTGTGCCCCGTTGTTATAGTCGCATTCAAATGATATCATAGCGTGGCTTTTTTTTGTTCTGCAGGCAAAGATAGCAAAAAAATCTGATAATGCGAAGAGAAAACAGATAAATTTGCCCCCTTGGACGAAAAAAAGTAGGGAGAGGGCACGGTACTTTGCTGATTTTTCATTATCTTTGCATCGTACAATAACTATCATTGAAAACCTACCCGACAGAGTCGGCTTTGAAATCAGATTGATTCGTATGAAAAGACTTCAGGCATTCTTGTTGATGGTTTGCGCCATCATGCTGGCAGCAGACGTGCAGGGGCAGCCGCTCCTGAAGACCCATGTGGAAACTGGCGACGTAGAGGGCATCCTCGACGGACAGCTGGCCGTGTATAAAGCCATTCCCTATGCAGCACCGCCCGTGGGAGAGTTGCGTTGGCGGGAGCCGCAGCCTGCAAAAGCATGGGAGGGCGTGCTCAAGGCCGACGACTTCGGTCCGATGCCGCCGCAGCCTACGCGGCCGGGACGTACCGCCGATATGATGAGCGAAGACTGTCTCTATCTGGGTATCGCCACACCCGCCAAGAGTATCGCCGATTGTCTGCCTGTCATGGTATGGATTCATGGCGGCGGCTTCCAGACGGAGTGGTATGGCGGCGACCTCTGGACCTGTCTGGCCTCTCGTGGTGTCGTCATCGTCAGCGTGGAGTATCGCACGGGAGCCCTCGGATTCATGGCCCATCCCGAACTGACAAAGGAGTCGGCAGGCGGGCATTCCGGCAATTATGGCATTCTTGACCAGATTTTCGCCCTCAAGTGGGTGCAGCGTAACATCGCCCAGTTCGGCGGCGACCCCTCGAATGTCACCATCTTCGGTGAGAGTGCAGGAGCCATCAGCTGTAGCATCCTCTGTGCTTCGCCTCTGGCCAAAGGACTCTTCCACCGTTGTATCAGTCAGAGCGGAGGCTCGTTTGCTCCTTGGAGAGACCAGCCGCGCACGTTGGGCATGGATGCCTCGCAGAAGGGTGCCGAGATGCAGGGCATTGCCTTCCAGCAGCATCTGAAGAAAAAGAATATCAAGCAGCTGCGCAAGATGGGTGCAATGGAGCTTTGCGACGGTGATGTGGGCTTTGCCGGCTTCTGGCCTTGTGTCGACGGTTATGTCATCAAGGACGACCAATACCGTCTCTACGAGCGTGGCGAATATAACGATGTGCCCGTCATCGCGATGACCAACAGCGATGAGGGCGCGCTCTTCGCACCAGCCAATATCCAGCCCGAGGAATATCGGAAAATGGTGGACGGCATCTTTGGTTCCTTTGCCGATGAGGCCCTGAAGGTGTATCCCGGCAGCACAGCCGACGAGGCGTGGCACGGCTTTGGCGATGCTTTCCGCGACATGGGTTTCGCCTGGCCGTCGTTTGCCTGGGTCAGTCTGCAGGCCAAGACGGGCAAGAGTGGTGCCTACGCAGCCTATCTCGCCCAACCCTCTACCGTCAGCTTCTCACAGGATCCGCGCCGTCGGGGTGTCGCTCATGCCGATGATGTGATGTATCTGAACAGCACCTTCCTCGGTCAGTCCGAAAAGTATCCTCACGAGGCGGCTGTTGCCGAGATGATACAGCAATATTGGGTGAACTTTGCCCGGACAGGCAACCCCAACGGCAAGGGGCTGCCCTACTGGCCTACCTTCGACGATGCGAGGCCCACCACGATGCAGTTCTCTAACGGTGCCTCTCTTGTCATGCGCCCCCATCGCGAGCAGCTGGATTTCGTAGATCGCTTCTACAGAGCCAAGCGCGAAGAAACGGAGCGTGAGCATTAGATTTTTCTATCCGTGTCTTCACGGCTTAACTTAAGACTTGGAATGAATACGTGGAGGCCACACATTGCGTGACCTCCACGTATTTCTTTGGTTGTTCGAAGGATTACTTCGACTTAGTTGTCGTCATCGTCTAAGCCATTAGTCCAAACAAAGCCATCGTCATTAGTGAGACTGCGGGCACCAGCGTCTGGGCTCATGGAGCTGCCGGAGTTATCCGAGATCGTAGGGAAATTCAGGATTGGTACTTCCATACGGATTGGGACTGGCGCAAAGTATCTGCGACGGCTTGATGTCGTAAACCTGCGACTCGGGCTTGATATATTGTTTCTTTTTCATATTTTTCTTTTTATTATGGTTGCACGGTGTAGGTCTGCTGGCTGTTGGCCTTCACGGTGACGGCCTCGCCGCCAAGGTCGAAGGTCATCTGCGTGGCAGTGGGCATGAAGAGGTAGGGCGTGTGCGCCTGCAGCGAGCCACTGACGCGGTTCACCTCCTGCATCACCACTTCCCACTCTGCACCGCTCTTATCCACGCCGATGAAGCTGTAGAATGTGCCGCCACTGACTTTCGACACAGCAATATCGAAGGGCAGCATAATGGTAGCCGCCTTGCCCACGGTGAAGGTGCGCTCCATGGTGATGCTGTTCACGTCGATGTCGGCCGGGATGCTGATGTCGTCAGTCGCCGTGCCGTCGCTCTCGCCGATGGTGAGGCTGGCGTCGGTGGCCGAGGTGGTGGTCACGGCGAGACATCCGTAGTTGACGGTGGCGGCATTGATGGTGGCTGTGCCTGCCAGGGTGGAGGCGATGTCAGTGTGGTTCTGATCAGCGTCGACACGGTAATAGACGTCGTAGGAGCCTGTGGCGGTGGCGGTGGGCACGTCAGCGCTCCACGTCGTGCCGCCGTCGATGGAGTACATCAGCGTGCCGCCCGTACAGGTAGCCCCACTGCAGAGGGGCTGTGCCGTGCCGTTATAGTCAACAGTGGCCGGTGTCGGCGCAGTCACGGTGGCTGCCACCTTATTGATGGTGAAATCTACGGTCTTAGTGCCGGTGTAGTCGCCCTGTCCCGTCAGCGTCACGGTGGCGGTACCGGCATTGGTGTTGTTCTGGTAACTGACGGTGTAGTCGCTACTCGACAGAGAGATAGCAGGCGTCGTGCCGTTGTTGAGCGTCACACTGCTGATGGCAGGCGTGATGGCACTGCCCGTATAGTCGTAACTGTCGGCGATGCCGCTGACGGTGGCATTGGCTATGTCGAGCACGGGCTTCGTATCGCTCAGCGTCACGTCAATCTTATAGACATTCCAAAACTTATCGATCTGCACGGAACATGACTTCGTATTGTTGTCGGCATCCTGCTCCCAATTGTAATCAGTCCATGTCCAATATACCTTGACATGGCTGATGTACTTGCTGGCGCTGAACGACAGAGTGAAGGGGAAATTTTGGTTGAGCTGGTATCTGTACCCGTCAGCGAATGCTTTATGGCTGTTGGACATCTCGACCACAGCGCCATAAGCCGAGGGGCTATAGTCTATCGTCACTGTCATGCCGCCCACCGTGGTGGTTGCAGTGGTGAACGTGTCTGTGTTGTCGGCGTTCAACTTGTAGTTGGTGCCGCTATAGACAAGATAGGAATTATAATAATAGTTTTCGTAGGCCCTAAGGAACGTAAACGTGACGGTCTCGTCGGCCCATGCCGTGATGTTGCCCACGAGCATGAGGGCAAGGATGATGAACTGTTTGATATTGTGTCTCATTGTTGTGTCCTCCTTCCTTTACTTAATAACGACTTTCTTACCTTTATTAATATACAATCCCTTCTGCGTCGGCTCGCCCTGTAGCTTCCGTCCATCGAGGGTATACCAAACCCCATCCAAACCTTCGCGAGGGAAGGCTTCTGTACCCTCCCCATCGGGGGAGATGGAGAGGGGTATGATACCAGTAGTTACTCCGTCCGTTCCTATCAGCCTAACCTTCAGCGTTGTCGGAGCGTTTTCGCCCGCACGTCGTGCAGGAGCAGCCTTCGGTGTGCCGCCGGGAGCCACGAGGTATGCCCTCATGGGTTTTACGCGGACGTAGCCGCCCACCTGTACGAAGGTGCCCAGTTCGGTGCCAGTGCCTTCCGTGCCCACGAAACCATAGTATTTGGTGTCAGCAGCTGTGAAGTTCTGCGTCTTGTAGGTGCCTACGAATGTCCAGCCCGGCTCAATGATGCCCGCGAATGCCACCACATTGACGGCAGAGGCGGGCATGGTGAACGTATAGCTGCCGTTACCAAGGTCGGTCAGGGCTACGGTATGGCTGTTGGCATCGGTCACGGTGATGCTACCCGTCAGCGTGTAGCCGCTCTTAATGGTCAGCGTCACCGTCTGGCCCATGGTGGCAGTGGTGGCAGCACTGCCGCCCACGGTAACCTCGAAGCTTGCAGGTGCAGTGATGGTAAACGGTGTCAGAGTCCACTTGGCGTAGAGCGTCAGAGCAGTGATCACTGGCGTTGAGAAGTCGTAGGCCGTGCCGTCGGTGCAATCGCTGACGGTAAACCATCCGCCGAAGGTATAGCCCGTACGGGTGGGAGCTGTCGGCTCGGTGGCTGTGCTGTTGTTCTCAATATATTGAGTCGATACCCAGCTGCCACCCTGCGAGTTGAAGACGACGGTCCATTTACCGCCTGATCCTGGTATCAGCTTCTGGCCATTCATGTTATTCTGGGAAGCTATGACCTCGTGATTGCTGTCGAGCACGAAATCTTTGGTGAATGTCACTGTGCCGTTGTAACTGCTGGCCTGAATGAAGTCTGTCGTGGCGTTCTTCCATCCGAGACTGATGGTAGAGGCGGAATTATCATGTCCTGAACCGATGCCGTAGCAGCCTTCTCCGCTTGAGAATGCTGTGGCAGTCATCTGACCACCGTTGATGATGACCGTTCCTGCACCATTATTGCCACCGCCTATCGCAGCAGCATTCATTCCGCCCGTGGCATTCACCACGCCGCCATTGATAGTGACGGTGCCGCCACTCCTCCAAATTGTTCCACCGATGCCAGCTGCATATTTTCCACCTTGAGCTGTAATCATGCCACCGTTGATGGTAATGGTGCCGCAGTCGTTGTGATATGTTGTATAGTTGGCGTAGGTGGTATTTGCGCCGATGCCAGCACATTCCATAGGGGTGTTCGTTGCTTGAAGCGCACCTGTTCCTGCCGTCTGACCATAGATATTGAGCGTATTCCCGCCGTTGACGACGATTCTGCTATTCATCGTCGTGCCGTCGGCAAGTATCAGGTGTGCCGTACCGCTGACGGCGGGTGGCGTACTGAAGGAGACGTTGTCAGCTACGAGATACCAACCAGTCAGTGTTCCAGGCAGGTCATCGCGAGTGGTGAGGAGCGTGAGATCGTCCAGCGTCTTTGTCCGCGTCACACCATTTTCGTCAACATATTCCAGCGTACCGACGAGGAAGTGGTATGTCTTGGTAAAGCTGTAGCTGCCCTTGCCTGTGACAGTGACCGAATAGACGCCCTTGTCCCTGACAACAGTGGGACTGAAGGTCAGGTCGTAGTCAGTACCGCTGGTCAGCGTCTTGTTCTGGTCGGCATCCCTGACGGTCGGATTAACGTTAATCACACTGCCTGTGTATGCGTATAATTTTTCCACGCTGACACGGATAGGGTCGGCCTTCATTCTGACGTTGAGCGTAAGGGCTCCACAAATTCCATTGTGAGAGCATGTAATCGTCAGGCTGCTGCCCGACGTAGTCGTCTCATTGATGGTTGTGTTATTATTTCCACTGTACTTGGTGGTTGCGCCTTCTTTAATTGAGTATGAACAGTCCAAACTGGAAGCGGAGCCGTTAGTCCATGCCCCGGAATAGACCATCTTGCGACCTGTAGGTGTTGTAAAGGTTATCGTGCCTGTTTCCTTACCATAGCTATGGCTATATCTCACCTGGAACGACTCTTCAAAGCCGTCGTTGATTTCGTAGCTATATGTCCCGTTCGTTGGCATGTTCATATAATAATACCCTTCATCACCGGGGTTCTTACTTGTGTCAATGCGGAGCCACATGGGAACAATAGAAACGAGATAGGAAACTGACTGGATGCCAGTGTAGCTGCCTTTGCCGGTAACGGTCACCGTGTAGGTGCCGTCGGTCTTGCCGTCGCCACTCCACGTCACCGTGTAGTCAGTGCCCTCCGTCAATACTTTGCCGTCAGCGGCAGTAACCGTAGGTACTGGCTTAATCTCGTTGCCGGTGCGGATATAATAGGAATCAATTCCGCTGACAGTAGCAATAACGAGGTTATTACTATCCATAATGGGAACGACGCTGGAGCCACTGACTTGCCAGCCGGAGCCGAGCAAAGCCTGGAGGTCGCTGCCCGTGGCGGAAGTCTGCGTTCCTTGCACATCGCCGTATGCTGTCTTGTAATAGCAATTGTTGAGGGTTAACGAGCCGTTGCGGTTGAACGTGGCACTTCCGTTAGTGCTGCTGATGGCCATCGTTCCTGCCATCATGCAGTTGTTGAACGTCAGTGAACCGTTGCGCCAGCCCACGAAGCCACCGCAGTTGGTGGCCGTAGCGTCGGTGATACTGCCGTCGAAGAGGCAATTGGTAAACGTGACGGTGCCGCTGGCTGTGCCAATGAAACCTCCATGGGTGGCGTCGCCACTAATGCTACTGGTGATGGCCGCGCTGCTGCGGCATGAGGCGACAGTCACCGTGCCTTCGCTGCTGCCGATAAGTCCTGCAGCAAATTTCCGATTGCCGCCGTTCACGGAACCGGCTGTATGGAGGCACTGAATGGTAGCTCCATTGACATAGCGGAAGGGTGCGGTGTAATCGTTGCCGTCGGTAGTCAGGTTGAGCGTCAGTGTATGTCCGCCGCCAAGGAACGTGCCGCAGAACTTATGGTCACTCGTACCGACCATTGTTTCTATGTCGTCAATATCGGCCGTCAGCTTATAGTATTTGTCAGCGTCCGTACCGGCGTTGATGTTGACGGCGAATCGCTCCCAGTCGACAATATCGCCAATCCGATATGGTTCATCCGCCGTACCATTGCCGCTCAGAGTAGCCATCACATAGAAGTTGATGCTCATTTCGCCGCAGTAGCCCTTGCTGTTGTTGCCCGTGAGGATCAGCGTGTAACATCCCTTGTCGGTGACAGTCGTAACGGCGTTTCCATCCTTGGTGATGGTGGCAGTGTAGCAGTCGGCATCGAGCACCTCTCCGTCGTAGGTCATGGCGGGCGTCACGGTGATGGCCGATCCGCCGTTGTAGTCGTAGCGCGTCGGTGTGGTGATGACGGCTGTGCTCCGGGTGTAGTAGTCAATGTTGTCGAACGTCACCCGCTTGCAGAAGTCCTTGACGGAGGTGAATACTTGCGTGCCCTCTGCCGTGCCGAGTGGCTCCGTGTAGTAGCAACGGGTCAGCTCGCTATTGCCGTTGCGGTTGAAAGTGCTGCTGCTCGTAGCGCTCATGGTCAGTTCGGCAGGGGCAAACAGACAGTCGGTGTAGTTGATTTCAGTACCACCGTTATACCCCACGAAGCCGCCATTGCTGGTGGCATTGGCACCGAGCATCTTGCCTTTGAACACGCAGTTCGTGAAGTTGAGCGAGGCACTGCCCTCGTTCACTGCTACGAAGCCGCCGTGAGTTCCATCGCCGCTGATACTGCCAGTGATGCTGGCGGTGCTGTTGCAATGGGTGATGCTGGTAGTGCCGGAGGTATGGGCTGCAATGCTGGCTGCAAACTTTCTCGAAGTGCTGATGGTGCCGGCAACGGTGAGGTCCTGAATGGTTGCGCCGTCAACGTAGCCGAACGGGGCACAGTTGTCTGTTGTTGCGCTGAGGTTGACGGTCAGCGTCCTGCCGTTGCCGTAGAAGGTGCCGCAGAACTTGTGGTCATTCGTACCGACCATTGTCGTGATGGGATTTGCCGAGTTGTCGAAATTGTCGGCGAGCTTAACATACTTACCTCTGTAGGTCTCGCCGTTGCTGACACTGGAAGCGAAGGCTTCCCAATCGTCAGCGCTGCTGATAGTCAAATCAGCATCGCCAACGATGAAGTTGAATGTTCTACTGCCAGTATAGGGCGAGAGGCCCGTGAGGGTCAGCACATAATCGCCCGTTGCGGTGACGCTGGTGACCGTCTCGCCGTCCTTGGTAATCGTTGCATTGAAATGTGTGGCAGGGGTGATCTGTGTGCCTCCAAGATCGGTTACGGTGTAGCTGATGGCAATGGCATTGCCGTTGTCATAAAGATATTTGCTATTCAATCCGGCGACCGTAACAATCGCCATGTTGTAGCGGTTCATAATAGGGATGACGTTGTCACCGCTGATCTCCCAGCCGGAGCCGAGGTGCTCGTTGTCGATGAGGGTGGTATTGCTTGTCTCGCCAACGGCTGTGCCTTGCACATCGCCGTATGATGTCTTGTAATAGCAATGATTGAGCGTCGTATTCTCTCCGTTATTGCGGTTGAACGTGGCACTGCCGTCAGTACTGCTGATAGCCATCGTTCCTGCCATCAGACAGTTGTTGAACGTCACTGTTCCATTGCGCCAGCCCACGAAGCCGCCGCAGTTGGTAGCCGCAGCGTCGGTGATGCGGCCGTCGAAGAGGCTGTTGGTGAACGTCACCGTGCCCTCAGACACACCGATGAATCCACCGTGAGTGGCATCAGCATCCAAACCGCTACGGTCGCTGCTGATGGCTACGCTACTGCGGCATGAAGTGATGGTTACCGTGCCATAGGAGCGTCCGATAAGTCCCGTAGCATATTTCTGATTGCCGCCACTCACGGAACCAGCTGTATGGAGGAGCTTGATGGTAGCACCATCGACATAGCGGAATGGAGCGGTGAATTCGTAGCCGTCGGTAGTCAGGTTAAGCGTCAGCGTCTTACCGTTACCGTCAAAGGTGCCGCAGAACCTGGTGCCATTCGTGCCCACCATGGCGGTAACAGCACTCGTGCTGTTGTCCCACGTGTCGCTGAGCTTCACATAGACGTTGCTGCCCCAATAGGTACTGGAGTTATCTGGGTTGGCAAACGTTGCCCAGTCTTCAGCTGTGTTAAGCACATACGGGTCGGTTGGTTGGCCACTTCCCGTAATGGTTGCCCACGCCCCAATGGTCGTAAACAAGGCCAAGAGCAGCGTCATCGTTGCCCTCGCCAGAAAAGAATGTCTTTGTCTTTCCATACTTGTTTCGTTTTTGATGTTATACATATTTATATATTATATTTTGATTATTCAAATTTATTTCGTAATTTTGCGGCCAGAAACATATAAAATAGTTAGGATTATGACTGCAATACAACTACGTGCGGAAATGTTCCGTGAAATGAGTCCGCTGCTGGACAATGAGTCGGCAATGTCGTTATCCGTGTCATCCGTTATATCTGTGGTCTAATGTTATTTCCGATAGCGAAGCAGTGTATAGGCAAAATACCCACACGCCCCGAGGTAACCGAGGGTGAGGGGAATGGAAAGCCATAGGGGCATTTCAAGATATCGGTTAATGGCTTCGGTCATGGTTGATGGTTGATTAACTTACGCGGTGAATCTCTGAATTCACACTGCAAAGGTAAGGAGAAAGACTAAAAGAAAGTGTCAAAAAAACACGTTTGGTGTCAGAAAAACGGTATTTAGGTGTCAGAAAAACGCGTTTTTCTGACAATAATTTGGCTTTTCGCTCGCTTATTCGTACCTTTGCACCACCAATTAAGCATTAAGAATTGAATACGCTGATTACGATAAACGAGATGCAGTTTGGCGGCATGCTGACGATGACGATGCTGACGCTGATGCTGGTGGTGTGTGTGCCCCGCCGGTCGGCCATCCATCCAGGCTTTGGCCGTGCCCGATGGCTGATGGCATCGGGTACGCTGATGATTGCCATACAGTTTCTGCTGCAACAGATCTTTGGTTTCCGACAGATGGGCATCACGCAGGCCGTGCTGTGGAACCTGCTACTGTTTTTGCCTGCCACCTTACATATCAATATGGCAATGCTGTACGTGCAACGGCGTGGTGTCGTCAACTGGAAAGAATGGCTGTTGGGGGGGGGCAGTTTGTTTGCTCAATGCCGTTATTCTGGTCACGACGCTGCTGACTGACGGTGTGCCGTTGGAAGGCGAGTCGCAGGCGTTGCAGTGGGCTGAGTATGCCGGTGCCGTGCTCTTCATGCTGATGCAAGGCTATTACTTCCGCATACACTTAAAGGAATATCTGCGACTGCAACGGGCCGTCGACGAATACTTCGACCGTGAGCGCCGCGACCTGTTGGGATGGATGGCACGCAGCGTGACGCTGTTGGCGCTGCTGACCATGATGGTGCCTTTTGCCATCTTCTTCCAGGGACTGCCGCTGACGGTGTTCTCAATAGGACTCTTCTTCTGCATTGCCTATTGCGTCATGAGCTTCTACAGCTATGGCATCAGCAATGACGTGGTGCGCGTGGAGGAAAGTGAGGAAATGAACGACGAAGGGGGGCATAGTGAAAAGACGAAAGATGCTGGTGACAGCGGCGATGCCGACACGTTGGGTGACGATATCAGCCAGCACATCACGCAGGCCGTTGAGCAATGGAAGGAGAGTGGGGCATACCGTGAGCATAACCTGACGCTGAGCATGGTGGCGCGCCAGTTGCATGTGCCCAATAAGCAACTGCAGTTGTGGCTGCGCCATTCGGAATATGGGAAACTGGCAACGTTGGTTACCAGCTTGCGTATTGAGGAGGCCAAGCGCATGCTCAGGGAGCACCCCGACTGGACTGTTGACAGCATTGCCGACTATTGTGGCTTCAACAGTCGTAAGTATTTCCATCAGGTATTTATGGAACAGACGGGCGTTACCCCCGCGAAATACCAGAAAGCCCTCTGAAATAGTCTTAAACATAACACATTAGGGGCGGTTTCGGCGTGTACTCATTTTTTTTTGTGAAAAATCTGTTTATCTGTCATGTGGGTTGTAACTTGTTGATAATGAGTGTAATGTGATATGACAGATAGTATGATAGATTGACAGATTCTCAATGAATGACCGAGCGTTGCCAGGAGCTGGATGAGTATTCTGCTGACGTGAATGGTGAGAGAGTAACCATTGAGAGACCATCGGTTTCTGATAGAGAAACCACTGGTTTCTTGCGAAGAAACCGATGGTTTCCGCATGATGAATTCAGAAAAAAGACAGTGAGCAATCATCTGTCAATCTATCATACTATCTGTCATTGTGCAACGTGTTATTAATCAGTTGATTACGCGGTTCGATGACAGATTGACAGATTTTTTCGCGAAAACAAATTTTGGGGTAATAATAAGTGGAAATACCAGAACAAACTCTGAATTATTTTAAAAAAAAGAGAGGGCGCATCGTAAATGACGCGCCCTCTGATTAGTCAGTGACCTCTGTTGGGATTACTTCTTCTTGAAGGCCCACCAGGTAGCCTCGCCCCAACCGACTGTGCCAGGAGCGGCATAGACGAGCTTGATCTTGCTGTCAGTGCGATTGGATAAAATAAGACTCATTCGTTTCTTGATTTTTAATCCAAAGAGAGCCCCCACTATAGAATGGACTTGAAAAAACAATCACTTTGGCCTCATCATCATCAATAGATGCGTTATAATCCATTGGATATGGTCCACCTGTTGTTGCATAGCTAAGATATGCAACAAAGAATAGGAAGAATGATAAAAACGTCTTTTTCATATTCTCATTCTATTTGGCCTTGAAACTCCAGAATGTTGCTTCACTCCATGAACCAGTTCCTTCGTCTGCATAAGTGAGGATGAGCTGTTCGTTAGTGAGTTTGATAATTTGGAACGAAGTCGGCTTCGTACCACCTCCGTTAATCTTGAAGGGGAAGAGAATAGAGCCGGCATCGGTGTCTAATGTTCCAAAATTCCAGGCAACGCCATTGACTTCATTGCGGTTCTCACTATAATTCAGTGTAAACTTACCGCTACGGATTTGGTTGCCTGAAGCATCGTAGGATTTTACATTTCCTGTAGCCCAGTCAAAGGTCATGTACGCATTAGGATCTTCCTCTCCTGTAGCTGCACCTGTGTCAGAGTGATTCAACTGACCAGTTAGCTCTGCTGCGGGGCAAGACCACCAAATGCCACTGGGGAAGTTTCCGCCATTGTCATTTGTGTAACCAAAGTTACCCCATGAACCAAGGACGATAGTTCCGCTGTTATCCCAAGGGATGTTCTCTCCCCATGTCCAAGCCTTAGTGTCAAAATCGGTCAGCATGGCTTCGCCGTCAGATGAACTTACAAAACTCCAGAAAGTAGCCTCGCTCCAACTACCTGTTCCTTCGTCTGCATAGGAAAGGATGAGCTGATCTGATGTAAGCTTAAGAATCTCAAAAGAAGTTGGCTTAGTTCCTCCTCCGTTAATCTTGAAGGGGAATAAAATAGCACCTTCTGTTGTTTTCAAAGTTCCTAAGCTCCACGCAACACCATTAACCTCTTTGCGTGTGGTTCCGTCCCATCCCTCTACAGAGTACTTACCCTTACGGATTTGGTTGCCACCGGCATCATAACAATAGATATTGCCATCATCGGTAATTACCATTTTAGCCTCAGGGCTTTCTTCACCAGTAGCTACACCAGTATCAGAGTGATTCAACTGACCCGTCAGTTCTGCTGCGGGACAAGACCACCAAATGCCACTGGGGAAGTTTCCGCCATTGTCATTTGTGTAACCAAAGTTACCCCATGAACCATAGACCATTGTTCCATTGTTGTCCCAAGGAATATTCTCACCCCAGTACCATGTCTTTGAGCCGTATGCATCACTTGCCAACAGGCGAACTACGGGATCCAGTTCCTGAGGAACATAGACGTTGGCACTTCTGGAACCGGTAATAAGGGTACCGTCGAAGTCGCGTGTCTCGATGTAGAAAGTCTGAGAGGTGGGATTGCCGCGCTTGGGGACAATCTTGAAGGTGCCGTTGGACTTTCCGGCAACCAGGTCGTTACGGTTGCCCTCATCGTCCAGCTGGTAGATGGTGACAATACGTGCCGGATTGGTCGTGAACTTGAAATAGTTGCCGTCAGGGGCCGGAGTAGTATAGGTCTCGTCGCTATACTGTGTGATCGTGAGGCCGCTGGCCAGTTGCTCGCCTGTGACGCCAGAGTAGTTGGGCATGCTCACGTCGTCCTTTGACGGATTGCAGGCCGTCAGCAAGCCGAAGGCTGCAACCATGAATAATATTTGTTTTTTCATCTTTTCTTCTGTTTAAAGGTTATACTGATTACCAGCCACCATACTCAGAGGTGGCATCGCTCCAACCGGGATTCTGCTGAACGGTACCGAGTGCAATCTGCGTCTCAGGCATCTTCTGGAATCCTGCCGTAGCATTGTAGCGGGCTACATAGCCGCCATTGTGCGGGGTGTTGGTGTCAGGATTGCCGCAATAGTAGATGGGCTGTCCCTCCTGCTTGGCCAGCTGGGTGGCAGCGATGTGCCAGCGGCGGATGTCGTTCCAGCGGATACCTTCGCAGGCCAGCTCCCAGCGGCGCTCGTTTCGAAGAGCGTCCAATGAATAGGTGACATCGGGCAGTCCGGCACGGTTGCGGACGGCATTCAGACCGCTCTTGCCCTGGTAGACTGTGGCACCGTCGGTCAGCTCGGAATGCATGAGCAGCACGTCGGCAAAGCGGATGAGCACCAGGTCGTGGATGTTGGACAGCTGGAAGTTGTTCTCACCAGAGGTGTCCCACTTGCCAGGATACATACCGGTCTCGAAGCAGGCGATGTATGCAGGGGGATCTTGTCCGTCCTCACCCTTGACATAGCCCTTGTTGACGGCGCAGATGGGTGACCACTTCTTCGAGTAGTAGTCGCTCTCCTGTACAAAGTCGGCCCAACCGCCACGGGTGTAGGCAGGCATCTCCTGCGTGTCGTTCACGTCGGCGACAGTAGCCTTCAGACGCATGTCGTTAGGCTCGGCAGCCTTCCAGTCGTTCACGAGGTTGGGAGCCACGGGACCAGCACCCCAGCCCTGTCCGAAGGGGAAGGTGTTGGCATAGTCCTGACCGCCGCGCACACCGAAGTGCAGGGCGATACCGTTGGCATAACCGATGGTGGTCTGCCAGGAAGCCAGCTTGTTAAACTTGATGGAGAAGAGGGCCTCGGGGTTCACGGCATTGTCGTTCTCTACCCAAGCCAGGCCCTGGCCGGCAGTATAAGGATACTCGTCGACAACCAGCTTGTTGGTATAAGCCCACAGGTTGCGGTAGTCGGATACCAGCTCGTAGCCAGAGTTCTTCACACAGTCTTCAATGTAGTTGGTGACATCTTGCTTGGTCAGCGTAGTACCGTCGTTCAGGGGTACGCTGGTCAGCGGGTTGTAGTTCGTGCTGGTCAGGGCAGCGATGTCGGTGCCGTTGCCATACATACCGGTATAGAAGAGCCATGCGCGGCCCAGCATAGCCTCTGCGGTGTACTTGTCGATACGTCCGTCGGTACGCTTCTCGGCGGGCAGCAGCACGACAGCGTCACGCAGGTCCTGCAGAATCTGTCCCCACAGGGCTTTCACGTCGCCCTGCTTGGTGTCGGCCTGGTCGGGGTCGAGGATGAGGGGCACGTTGCCATACATCGAGGCCAGCTCGTAGTAGTAGAAGGCACGGAGGAACTTGGCCTCGCCGATACCCTTGTTCTTTACACTCTCGCCAATACCGGCAGCTTCAGACAGCACCTTCAGCAGCGTGTTGGCACGGGCGATACCGGCATAACGGTCCTCGTAGAACTGGTTGGTCATGTCGGCATTGTAGTTGCAGAGCAAGTCCTCAGCCTGCATCAGCTTGTCGTTGGTGCCGCCACCGCCCAGCTGGTCGTCGCTGGCCAGACAGGCAGCATAGAGGAATGAGCACTGCGGGTTAGCATGTGTCGTATTCAGGTTCTGATAGACACCGGCCAGTACGGCCTCGATGTCGCCATCAGTCTTCGGGAACTCACTGGTTGACATTTCGCCGATGTTCTCTACATTGTCGATGTCACATGAAGCGAGTCCCATGGTGACAGCGGCAGCGGCGAATAAAAATATCTTTTTCATATTCGTGTACTCTCTGATTTAGAATTTAACGTTTACACCTATCATGTATGTACGAGGCTGCGGATAGTTACCAACGTCAACGCCGGTTACCCAAGGCTCGCCACCGTTGAGAGCCATACCGTTTTCAGGATCCATTCCCTTATACTTGGTGATGGTGAAGAGGTTCTGTGCGGCAAAGTAGACACGCAGCTGCTGGAAAGGAGAGGTCTTCCACAGCTTGGTGAAGTCGTAGCCGATAGTCAGGTTCTGCAGGCGGAAGTAGCCGGCATTCTCGATATAGAGGTCGGAGATGGACTGCCAGTTCACGCCACGGTTCATAGCAGCCAGCTGCGGGAACTTGTCGCTGGTGCCTTCACCGTTCCAGTAGCTGAACACCTCGGTGGTGAAGTTCTCGTACTCACCATCGGTGAACTTACGATAGGAGCGAGCCACCTGCTGACCAAGAGCAGCATAACCCGTGATGTTGAGGTCGAAGCCCTTCCAGCTGGCACCCAGTGTGATACCCATCGTCACGTCGGGGTTGGGGTCGCCCAGATAGGTCTTGTCGTCGGCAGTGATGATACCGTCGCCGTTGACATCGACGAACTTCAGGTCACCCACCTTCAGGTCAGCACCCTGCAGCGAGTTGGCGGGGTCGCCATTGCGCAGCGTGGCAGTATAGGCAGCCAGGTCGGCAGCGTTCTGGATCGGGCCAGCGGTCTTGTAACCCCAGAAGTAGCCGATAGGCTGTCCTTCCTCGAAGCGGGCCATGTAGCCAGTGCCCTGAGCCAGCAGGTCGTTACCACCGTTGTTGTACTTCTGCGAGCTGTTCACCTCTGTCACCTTATTCTTATTATAGGCGATGTTGTAGCCAATGTTGTACTCGAAGTCCTTGCCAATCTTGTCGCGCCAGGTGAGTGCTACCTCGATACCGGTGTTACGTACGGTACCGGCATTCTTCAGCTGAGAGCTGAAACCTGTCGTGGGAGATACGGGAACGTACAGCAGCAGGTCTTTCGTGGTCTTCTTATACCAGTCGAACACAACGCCCAGACGGCCCTTCATGAAGCGGGCGTCGAAACCGAAGTCCAGCTGCTCGGAAGTCTCCCAAGTCAGGTCTTCGTTGGCCAGACGCGACAGGGCAGCACCCTTGGTGGGCTCGTCCTTGGCATTGCCGAAGGAGTACATGCTATAGGCATCGTATGCGAAGGCGGCCTCATACTGGAAGGCAGCAATGCTCTTGTTACCGTTCTGTCCCCAACCGGCACGGATCTTGAAGAAGTCGAGCCAGCTCTTGGTCTTCTGCATGAACTTCTCGTTGGTGAGTACCCAACCAGCCGATACAGAGGGGAAGTAACCCCAGCGGTGACCGGGAGCGAACACTGACGAGCCGTCAGCGCGGAAGATGAATGAGAACATGTAGGTCTCGTTGTAGTTGTAGTTGATACGTCCGAACCACGACATACCACGGGAGTCGCCGTAAGGACTGCCGCTGACGGTGGCCGAGGTGTTGTTCTTCATCAGGCTCATGTAGGCATGCTTCAGGTCGCCGCTGATGGCATCGGATGCGGTGGCATTCAGCGTCAAGCCGTTGTCGGGACGGCTCTCACCGTACTCAGCACCTACGAGCACGTCGAAGGAATGGTTCTTCAGGTTGAACTTGTAGTTCAGGGTGTTGGTGGTGCCCCAGCCCCATCCAAGACCTACCTGGTTGGTAGCCTGGTCGGTGGTGCGCATGTCACCCTGGTCGTTGATCTTATAGGTGGGCAGGTAGCAACGCCAGCTCCATGAGCTTTGGTTGTAGTTGAACTGTCCGCGATAGGTCAGACCCTTGATGGGCTGAATCTCCACGAAGCCCGTAGCGTTGAGGCTGAAGCTGACGCTCTTGTTGTTGGCACTCTGGCTGTTGATGAGGTTCAGTACGGGGTTGCTGGCATACGATGTGTAGTTGAACATACCCATGTTCTTCAGGTCGTTGTAGCCGAAGTAGCCGCCATTGCTGTTGTATACGGGAATCAGCGGGTTGCCGCGCAGGGCGGTAGACAGGATGTTGGCATACTGGTTGCCAATCTGGATACCCTGGTTCTGCTTGTGGCTGAAGTAGATGTTCTCACCAATCTTGATGACATCGTAGCTGTTGTCCTTGCTCTTCAGCAGCACGTGGTCGGAATTGACACGCAGTGTGAAGCGGCGATAGTCGGACTTGGCATACTCGCCACCGAAGGCACCGTCCTGATACTGGTAGCCTACACCGATCGAGAACTTCGAGCGGTCGTTACCACCTGCGAGGTTCAGTGAGTGACTGGTGGTCACGGCATTCTTGTTGCGAAGCACGTCTACCCAGTCGGTACCGGGGTTGGCACCACTCTGATAGGCAGCCAGCAGCTGCTCCTGTCCCTGGAAGTAGTTTGCCCAGTTACGGACAGACTCACCCGAGTTGTAGCGTACCAGGTCCATCACCTTCATATACTGGCCGGCGGTCAGCATCTGGGGCAGACGGTAAACGTTCGACCAACCGACGTTTCCATCGTACGTCAGCTGGATCTTACCTTCCTTACCCTGCTTGGTGGTGACGAGGATCACACCGTTGGCAGCTGCCGAACCGTAGATGGCGCAGCTGGCGGCATCCTTCAGCACGTCGATGCTCTCAATATCAGCGGGGTTCAGGTTGTTGATGTCACCACCAGCCACACCGTCGATAACGTACAGGGGCTTCGTGTCGCCGTTGGTACCGGCACCACGGATGGCAATCTTAAAGCCATCGCCAGGCTGACCAGAGTTGGCCTGGATGCTGACACCGGGGCTCTGGCTCTGCAGGGCACCCAGTACCTGAGTGGTGTTCAGCTTGGCGATGTCCTCACCCTTCACCTGAACAGTGGCACCGGTGACCAGCTTCTTCTTCTGGACACCGTAACCCACGACGACCACTTCCTCGAGCACGGAGTCATCCTCTGTCAGGGTGACGTTGATGTTCGACTGGTTGCCCACGGCAATCTCCCTCGTCTGATAGCCGATGTACGAAATGACAATCGTAGCACCGGGCTTCACATTGAGCGTAAAGTTACCGTCAAAGTCGGTAACGACACCATTCGTAGTTCCTTTTTCAACTACGCTCGCACCGATCACGGGACCTGCGGCATCAGTCACAGTACCTGTAATCCTCTTTGCTGCCTGCTGAACCTCCTGCACCGATGTCTCGGCGTTGGCGGCCATTAACGGCGAGTACACGCCCAACAAGGAGCATGCACCCAACAGCAGCGCTGTCTTTCTCATTTTTTGGTTCATACTTAGTATAATTGTTAAATTAGTGGTTAATTCATTTAGGTGTTAGTAGAGACGAAAAGTCTCCTCCACGCCAAGCCCACTAGGCCCGCAATGGTGAGGTATGTTAGTTTCTTTCTATGCCATTGTTTTTTAGTTTGGTTTTATATTGTTAATAGTTTTGGATTGAATTTTCTAAAGGCATTATTGCGTTTTCGAGGGGCAAAGGTAGTGTTTTTTTACTAAATGGCAATATCTTTTCTTGACAAATTTTGATACTTTTTTGTTTTTTTGTGCTTTTTCCGCGTTTTTGCAAGAAAGTATCAAAAATTATCAAGAAAAAATGGTGAGAATTATATAAAATATGTTATCTTTGCAGCCAACTAACATGCTTTTCATACCGATTACATGTGAATTACTATTAACTAATAAAAACTAAAGTATGATTTTAAATTGCAGTAAGAACACGCTGCTGACAGGAGCGATGGCTATCATCCTGTCGGGGTATTCGTCGCAGTTGTACGCAGTGGAGGGCACCGCCCCGCTACCTGCCGTGCAGCAGGCGAAGAAGATTACTGGTACCGTCAGCGATGCCATGGGGCCCGTGATCGGTGCAAGTGTGGTGATCAAGGGAACGTCCGTCGGCATAGCGACCGACTTCGACGGCAATTTCTCGCTTGATGCCAAACCGGGACAGACGCTGGTGATTTCCTACATCGGCTACATCACCAAGGAAGTTAAGGTCGACGGCCGCGCCTCTTATGACATTCTGCTCGAAGAGGACAAGAAGATGATCGACGAGGTCGTGGTGGTAGGTTACGGTACGATGAAGAAAAGCGACATCTCCGGTGCTTCCGTGTCACTGGGCGAGGATGCCATCAAGGGTTCGGTCATCACCAACCTCGACCAGGCCTTTGCCGGTCGTGCTGCCGGTGTGACCTCCATGGCCACGTCGGGTGCCCCTGGCTCTTCGATGTCTATCCGTGTGCGTGGCCAGGCCACGATCAATGCCGGTGCTGAACCGTTGTATGTTGTCGACGGTGTCATCATGCAGACCGGTAACAAGTCGGCCAGCGACTTCGGTGTGCAGGGATTGGGCAACGGTTCCGTGTCGACCATCTCGCCGCTGTCGACCATCAACCCGCAGGATATCCTGTCGATGGAAATCCTGAAGGATGCCTCTGCCACCGCCATCTATGGTGCCCAGGGTGCCAACGGTGTGGTGCTCATTACCACCAAGCGCGGTAAGGCCGGTGAGGCCAAGTTCACCTACGATGGCCAGATAGCCTGGAACCGTCAGTCGAAGCGTCTCGACCTGATGAACTTGCGCGAGTTTGCCGACTTCTACAACGACTTCACCAAGACGGGCTATCCCCAGGAGAGTGCCTACCACAGCGACATCTCGCTGCTCGGCAAGGGTACCAACTGGCAGGATGCCATCTTCCAGACCGCCTTCCAGCAGAGCCACCAGTTGGCTGCCCAGGGTGGTACGGAGAAGATACAATACTACATCAGCGGCAACTATATGAACCAGGAGGGTACCATCATCGGTTCCAAGTTCCGCCGTTTCTCCATGAAGGCCAACCTCGATGCCCAGCTGAAGAGCTGGCTGAAGATCGGTCTCAGTGCCACCTACGCCAATACGCGCGACGACCTGAAGCTGGCCGACGGTACCGAGGGTATCATCTACTATTCGCTGATGTCGCTGCCCGAAGTACCTATTTATAATATAGACGGCAGCTACGCCAGCGTGGTGCGTGAGAACTACTCGATGAAGAACCCCATCGCCGTGGCCATGGCCAACGACAACGTGCTGAAGCGCCAGAAGCTGAGTGGTAACTTCTATGCAGAGGTGACACCCATCAAGGGTCTGGTATGGCACGCAGAACTGGGTTACGACATCAACTACGACCGCAGCGACTACTACCAGCCCGTATTGCAGCTGCCCACCACGGCACAGGGCAACTACGCCTACTGGTCAAAGAACAACAGCAAGTTCTGGATGCTGAAGAACTACATCACCTACAGCCGTAACTTCGGCAAGCACTCGGCATCCGTCATGGTAGGACAGGAGTGCTGGGAGAGCAAGTGGGACAAGATGTCTATCTGGGGCCGTGACCTGACCAGCGATGACTTCCACAACCCGCTGCTGGGTACTGCCACGTCAAGAGAGTTCGACGATGCCTACGACAGCTCGTCGATGGCCTCGTTCTTCACCCGTGTCACCTATAGCTTCGACAACCGCTACAACGCCACCTATACCTACCGTTACGACGGCAGCTCGAACTTCGGCCCCAACAAGCGTTGGGCTGGCTTCCACTCCTTCGCTGCCAGCTGGCGCTTCTCCAACGAGAAGTTCATCGAGAAGTGGGCAGGCAAGTGGCTCTCCAACGGTAAGCTGCGCTTCGGCTGGGGACAGACGGGTAACTCCAATATCGGTGGCTTCAAGTGGGGTGCCGGTACGCACAAGGTGACGGCATGGTTAGGTGCCGTACATACCGGCCTGCGCCCCCGCAACATTCCGAACCTCGACATCCGCTGGGAGAAGCAGGAGCAGACCAACATCGGTCTCGACCTCGGACTCTTCAACGACCGCGTAAGCCTCACCCTCGACTGGTATAACAAGGAGTCGAAGGACATGCTGATGGAGTTGCAGACACCGACCTATATGGGTACGCAGGGTAACTGGAACTCGAAGATTGACGCTCCGTGGGGTAACTACGGACATATCCGCAACAGCGGTTTCGAAATTACGCTGAAGGTTCGTCCCATCCAGAACAAGAACTTCTCCTGGGAGAGCGAGCTGACCGCCTCGTGGAACAAGAACAAGCTCGTGGCCCTCGACGGTACGGCACAGGCTGCCATCTGGGGTTATGGCCAGTGGGGCGACATCGTCAGCAAGTCGGTGGTTGGCGGCAGCCTCTTCAACTTCTACGGCTACGTGACCGACGGTGTCTACAAGGACTATGACGACCTGGTGAACTCTCCCAAGCCCAAGTGGAGTACGCCGACCGACGGCAAGTACGTGCGTTCGCAGACCGTCTACGTGGGTGATATCAAGTTCAAGGACATCAGCGGCCCTAATGGAGTGCCTGATGGTATTATCGACGAGAACGACCGCACCGACCTGGGTTCTCCTTTCCCGAAGATGACCTTCGGCTGGAGCAACACCTTCAACTACAAGAACTTCGACCTGACCATCTTCGTCAATGGCAGCATCGGCAACAAGGTGCTGAACTACAACGCCATCTCGCTGACCAATATGAAGAGTGCATGGAGCAACCAGCTGACGGATGTCAACGACCGTGCGCGCCTGGCTCCCATCGATGCCACCAAGGACTACTCTGCCGGTGTGACGACGGTTGGCGGCCTGGTGGTGTACAACTGGTATGATGACGTGGCCAACGTCTATGTGACCAATCCCGGCACCAGCATGCCGCGTGCCGTCATCGGCGATCCGAACGACAACGATATCATGAGCGACCGCTACATCGAGAACGGCAGCTACCTGCGCGTCAAGAACATCTCGCTGGGCTACACCTTCCCCAAGAAGTGGATCAGTCGCTTCAAACTGGAGAACCTGCGCGTCTACGCCAATATCCAGAACCTCTTTACCATCACCAGCTACAAAGGCTACGACCCGGAGGTTGGTGCCAGTACGCAGAACGTCAACGTGTTCGGTTGTGACAACGGACGCTATCCGTCGCCCACCACCTACTCGTTTGGTATCAACATCGGATTCTAACAACGTAATATGACAATGATTATGAAAACAAGCTATTTTAAATATGCGGTTGTAGCCCTTGCCCTAGGAGTGACCACCACGTCTTGCGAAGATTTCCTGGACCGTCCCGACGAGGACAACCCCTCAATGTCCAACTACTATCGTAACGATGCCGAGGTAAAAGATGGCGTGCTGTCGCTGTACAGTTCTGTATGGAACGACTTCATCGCGCGCGGGTATTATAAAGTAGGTGATGTCATGTCGGGCAATGTCTATTCCGGCGGCAGCCCCTACATGACCTTTACCGTCAACGGCAGTGACGAGGATATCAAGTCGTCGTCGCAGAGCCTGTGGGCAGCCAATGCGCATGCCAACACCATCTACAGCTACCTGAAGGATGCCACCTGCACGCCCTCCGTGCGTGATGCCGCCATGGGCGAGTGCCTGGCATGGAAGGCCATGGCCTACTTCTATCTGGTACGTATGTTCGGCAATGTCCCCCTCGTCCACGACAATACGGAGGCCATCAGCAGCAACACCTACAACGATGTGCCGCTGGTGCAGAAGTCCGACATCTACGAGTATATCGTCATGACGCTGGAGAAAGCCATCCAGCTGTTGCCTGAGAAGAACGAGACCGGGCGCATCGACCGCTGGGGAGCCAAGGGCTTGCTGGCCAAGGTGTACCTGACCAAGAGCGGCGTGAATGCCGGTGGCAACGGTCAGCGCGATGCCAACGACCTGGCCATGGCAGCCATGTATGCCAAGGATGTCATCGACAACAGCGGCAAGCAGCTCATGGAGAACTATGCCGACGTGTTCATCGGCTACAACAACTGTTGCGACGAGAGTCTCATCGGATGGCGCTGGAACTGCAACCCCGACATCTACACCTGTGCCAACCCCCTGACCTCTGAGATCTGTATGGATGGCTTCGGCGGTGTCTATGCCTGGGGTGGCTGGACGGCTCCGAGTGCCGACCTGCTGGAGGCTTTCAACGTCAGCCCGCTCACCGATCCTGCCCAGCGCAGCAATGTCGACACGCGCCGCAAGGCCTCGTTTATGATGGCTGGCGACACTTACGACTACTTCTGGCGCGACAAGAAGTACAACAACCCCATCAACGGCTCCGGCAGTGGCTTCGACTACCTGCAGTTCCTGTATGACGATGACTACTACTGCGACGACAACTATGCCGGCATCAAGAAGCAGGGCCTGCAGTCGATGAGCGGTGCCAATATCGCCAAGCACCAGTATGGCAACATCAAGGACCACGAGCTGATGTTCGGCAGCACGCCCACCCAGCAGCGTTCCAGCATGTCGACCCATGTGCTGCGCCTGTCGGATGTCTACCTGGTGTATGCAGAGGCCGTCATCGGCAATGGTGGCACCACCACCGATGCCAATGCCATTGATGCCTTCTGGAAGGTGCGCAGCCGTGCCATCAAGAACTATGCCAAGCCCGCCAGCATCTCGTTGGACGATGTGCTGAAGGAGCGCCGCCTGGAGCTGGCCTTCGAGGGTGACTACTGGTACGACCTGGTACGCCTGTCGTACTACGATGTCAACAAGGCCATGAGCATCATCAGCAGTCAGAAGCGCGGCACCTACTACGGTGTGGCCGGTGTCTACAAGAGTTATTGGGAGTCGGGTGGCAACTGGGACAGCAGCTCTGCCTACTATGCCACCGATACCGAGCCGACCATCAATGTGAATGCCGCCCTCTTCACGCTACCCATGCCTTCTGAGGATGCAGAGTACAACCCGCACCTGCTGGAGAATCCCGTCCATGTCGATGTGCGTGCAACATATAGCTATTAATCCAAATAACAATGATGATTATGAAGAACAAGAGATATATCAACTGGCTATTGGTTGGAATAATGGCCGTTGTAGGGCTGGCAACAACCTCCTGTAAGGACCAGCCAGACAAATATGAGATAGAAGAGGGCTTGCCTACGGTCTACTACGTCCGCTCGCCCTACCAGTCTACGCGCGACTCGCTGATGACGGGTGCCTATATGGGCAACACCATCTGCATCGTAGGCGACAATCTGCGCAGCGTCGTGGAGCTGTGGTTCAACGACCAGCAGGCCGTGCTGAACACCAGCTTTATGACCGACCATACCATTCTGGTCGATGTGCCCAACGAGCTTCCCGTCGTACCTACCGACAAGATCTATATGGTCAATGCCGCCGGACAGGTCTACTCCTTCGACTTCCAGGTGCTCATCCCCGGTCCTGTGGGCAGCAGCATGAGCAACGAGTGGGCACAGGCCGGTGAGACGGTCACCATCTATGGCGACTACCTGCTGGACTATGAGAACGACCACCTGTCTATCCGGATGCCTGGCGATGTGCCGGTCACCGAGATTACCAGCGTGAGCAAGACCGCCGTCACCTTCGTGGTACCGGCAGGTGTCACGGAGTCGGGCTATATCTACATCACCACGAAGTACGGCACCAACCGCACGAAGTTCTACTTCAGGGACGACCGCTGCATGCTCTTCGACTGGGACGGTACCCGTGGAGGCTTTGCCATTGCCAATGGCTGGCGCGACGGCTCTGCCGTCAAGATGGACGATGGCACGGGTGTCGACGGAGCGTTCATCCGCTTCCATGCCACCCTGGCCGCCGACGGCTGGACGGCTCCTGAGGACGACTTGAGCTTCAACTACTGGTCGGATGCCACTCATCCCGTGCTGTGTACCCTTCCCGGTTTTGCCACTCTCCTGGGCAAGTACGCCCTCGACGACCTTGCCGTCAAGTTCGAGTGCCGCATCCCCGCTGCCAATGCGTGGAAGTCTACCGCCCTGCAGGTCATCTTCTGTAAGGACGGCACGGCCGGCAACAGCGACTACTGGGAACCCACTGTTCCCCGTGCCCTCTGGCAGCCGTGGACTGTCGGCGGCAGCTACGACACCGGTGGTCTTTGGACGACCATCACCGTTCCTCTTTCCAACTTCAACAAGACGCACACCGGCGAGGTCTGTGCCAACGCTCTCAGCGAGGAGTTCCTTGGCGGTATGATGTTCTACGTCATGGGTGGCGGCTCGAAAGGCGAGGCCTGCGACCTGCAGATGGATATCGACAACATCCGTGTTGCTCCTGTAGACTAAACACAATAACCCAAAAGCATATCAGTTATGAAACGAAACATATTTTCAGTCATCTGGATGTCGTGCCTGCTCCTCGTGAGCGGCATGACGTTCACCGCCTGCTCCAGCGAGGACGAGCTGGACACCAACCAGTACACCGGCGGTGTCTCGCTGGGTGCCTTTGGCCCCTGTCCCGTGCTGCGCGGTGGCACGCTCTACTTCTATGGTTCCAACCTCGACCAGGTCAGTGCCGTCATTCTTCCTGGCAGCGACCCCATCACGGCCATCAACGTGCTGCAGGGCGGTCTGCATAGCAAGATCTCCATTGTGGTGCCTGCCGAGGGCGGTACCGAGGGTGCTGTCATCCTGCGTACGGCCGCTGGTCAGGAGATCAAGAGTTCCACGCCCCTCACGTTCCGCGAGGACATCACCATCGAGGAGGTCTACATCGGTACCCCGGGCAACCTGACGGGTGATGTCGGCGATGTGCTGACCATCAAGGGCGACTATCTGAACCTCATGTGGGGCGTCACCTTCGCCGGAGGCCATACCGTCACCGAGCTGATCGAGCACGACCGCTACACCATCTCTGTGCAGATTCCCAAGGAGGCTGCCAGCGGTAAGGTCACGCTGACCGACCTGGCCGAGATGCCTACCGAGCTGCAGTCGGGCGAGGCCATCACCATCACCCTTCCCACCGTATCGGGCCAGAGTGCCACCACGCTGAAGGCCGGTGGTACGATGACCATCACGGGCGACAAGCTCGACCAGATACAGGGCATCCAGCTGCAGGGTGCTGCCCTTGCCGAGGGCGAGTTTACCGTCAGCGAGGACGGCACCAGCCTGTCGTTCACGCTCCCTGACACCGCTGCCGATGGCGACATCACCCTCGTCACCTATTCTGGCGAGAAGATTGTGGCAGGCACCGTGACCACCGTCACGCCGGGCAATCTCGCCGTCAGTGGCACGGTGAAGAACGGACTCTCCAT
This sequence comes from uncultured Prevotella sp., assembly GCA_946415755.1. GTDB lineage: Bacteria > Bacteroidota > Bacteroidia > Bacteroidales > Bacteroidaceae > Prevotella. The sequence continues at coordinate 84,265 of CAMKTS010000005.1, forward strand.
GACCATCACCGGCAGCGACCTCGACCTGGTGAGCAGTGTGGCCTTCGAGAACGCCGGAGCCTACAGCGGAGCCATGACCGTAGAGCCTGCGAAGATTGTCATCGCCAAGGTGCCCGATACCGCCCAGGACGGCAATCTCACGCTGACCATGAAGAACGGCAAGAGCGTCACCGTAGCCTATACGCTGGTGAAGCCCACCGTGACCAGTGCTGACCCTGCCGCCTTCGTGGCAGGTACTGAGATTGTCATCTATGGCAGCCACCTCGACCTTGTCAGTGCCATCACCTTCCCCGGCGATGTTCCTCAGACCGTCGAGGCCAAGGACTTTGCCGCCCAGGAGGCCGAGGGTATCCAACTTACCACCCCCGCCGCGTCCTATGGCACCGGCATGACGCTGACGCTGAAGAACGGTACCACGGTATCCGTCTCCGGCATCGTCACCATCACGGCCGCCACGCAGCCCGCCATCTCCGAGGCTCCCAGCGGTGCGCTGCCCGGCGATGAGATCACCATCACGGGTAAGAACTTCAACAACGTTCAGAACATCTATATCGGCACCTATAAGGTGACGCGCTACACGTCGAAGAGCAACACGTCGATGACCTTCAAGGTGCCCGAGGCTCCCGTTGGCAGCTACAAGATTGTCATGGAAGACTACGACGGCAACAAGTACGACGGTCCTGCCTTCGAGATTCTGGCCGCCGAGACGACGCTGTGGGAAGGCTCTGAGTCTACCGGCTCGTGGGCCAACAACATCGGTGTGCTCTCCGATGCCGGTGCCGAACTCGTTGCTGCCGGTGCCAAGGTGGGCGATATCGTCAGGTTCTACGTTACCCTCGACGCCGCCTCCTGGCAGTTCAAGATCATCGAGGGCCACTGGTCCGACAACGACAATCCCTACGGCTATGCCATGGCCTGGGACAGCTCTTCGTTCGAGACCGACGGCAACTATGTCGTGCTGAAGTTCGCGCTTACCGAGACCATACTGCAGCGTGCCCTCACGCAGCAGTGGTGGGGCAATGTCTTCATCCTCCAGGGCGAGGGTGTTACACTGAAGCGTGTCACCATCAGTGCCAAGTAAAAAAAGAATATGAAACGACTGTTTATCCTACTTGCCATCCTCGGTACCGCCGTCACGGTATGGGCCGAGGGCAAGTCGCTGTTCATCACGTTCACTGATGGCAGCAAGGCCGAGTTTGTGATGGCGGGCAATCCCGCCGTCACCATGGCCAACGACGAGCTGACCGTAGAGTGGGGCAGCAGCAAGGTGGCTTATCCCTTGTGGCGCGTGGCGAAGTTCACGTTCGGCGCGTCCTCTGTGATTCCCGGCGATGCCAACGGCGACGGAGTGGTCGATGTGTCCGACGTGGTGGCCATCGTCAACAAGATCCTCGAGAAACCGTCGGCCGGTTTCAACGAGCAGGCCGCCGATGTGAATGGCGACGGTGTCATCGATGTCTCCGACGTGGTGGCCGTGGTCAACATCATTTTGAAGAATTAGCAATCAGCAATTTAGTAATCAGCAATCAGATTTTTTAAGAGCCATGAAGAAAATGTTGCTCTCGTTCCTCTCGCTGTTCATTGCCCTCACGGCCACGGCCCAGAGTGCCACCGACAAGTTCGTCGTCACGCGCACCGATGGCAGCACCTCGGAATACAAGATTCAGGAGTACGACCGCATCACCTATCAGAACGACCGTCAGTACATCCATAAGGTAGGCAACACCAGCAAGATTGGTGTTCCCATCGACAACATCGAGAGTGTCACCTTCGAGATCTACCATCCTTCGGATGTCAGCGATGTCACTCTGGCCGACAATGCCGCCACCGACGGTGCCAAGCGTCTGTACAAGTACCTGCAGCTGAACTATGGTGTGAAGACCCTCTCGTCGGTCATCGCCGATGTCAACTGGAACACCACCGAGGCCGAGAAAATTTATAAGGCCACGGGCAAGTATCCCGCCATGAACTGCTACGACTTCATTCACATCTGTTTTCCCGACGGCAACGGCTGGATCAACTACTCCGACATCACGCCCGTTACCACATGGGCAGATGCTGGCGGTCTGGTATCGCTCATGTGGCACTTCAACGTTCCCACGAGCGAGGGCAGCAGCGAGGTTACCGCGCGTCCTGGCGAGACCACCTTCAAGGCCTCCAACGCGCTGGTCAGCGGCACGTGGGAGAACAAGTGGTACTACGGTCAGATGGACCGTGTGGTCAGCGTGCTGCTGAAGTTGCAGGAGGCAGGCATCGCCGCCATCTGGCGCCCCTTCCACGAGGCCGCTGGCAATGCCACCCACAAGTCGGGCACGTGGAAAGCCTGGTTCTGGTGGGGAGCCGAGGGTGCCGAGGTGCAGAAGCAGCTGTGGACGTCGATGTTCGACTACTTCCGCGAGAAGGGCGTGCATAACCTCATCTGGGTATGGACCTCCCAGAACTACAACGGCGACAGCAGCGCCTACAACAGCGATGCCGACTGGTATCCCGGCGACGGCTATGTCGACATCATCGGCCGCGACCTCTACGGCTCTTCTGCTGTACAGAACGAGCAGGAGTACCGTGAGCTGCAGGCCCGCTATCCCCATAAGATGGTGACCCTCGCCGAGTGTGGCAACGAGAGCAATAGCGGTACCGCCTTTGCCTCCGTCGCCGACCTGTGGAATGCCGGTGCCCGCTGGTCGTGGTTCATGCCGTGGTATGGCGGCAGCATGCCCTCCGATGCCTGGTGGCAGTCCGCCTTCAGCCAGGACTTTGTCATCACCCGCGACCAGGTACGTCTCGATGCCACCTACGTCGAGGAGAGTGCCGCCAGTGCCGTCAGGAACATGCACCTCAGTTGGAACCTGGGCAACACCCTCGACTGCTTCGGCACGTGGATTGGCAACAACCTGGCGAGCGAGAAGTACGAGACCGCCTGGGAACAGCCCGTCACCAAGCCCGAGCTGCTGGCCTTTATGAAGCGTGAGGGCTTCAACGCCATCCGCGTGCCCGTCACGTGGTGGCAGCACCTCGATGCCGACGACAACATCGACGAGTCGTGGATGAAGCGCGTACAGGAGGTTGTCGACTACGTTGTCAACAACCACATGTACTGCATCCTCAACGTCCACCACGACACGGGCAACGGTCCTGCCACGGAGCACTGGCTCCGTGCCGACCTCGCCCAATTCGACCTGATGAACGTCCGTTTCGTCAAGATCTGGCAGCAGATAGCCACGCGCTTCCGCGACTACGACCAGCGTCTGCTCTTCGAGGGCTACAACGAGATGCTCGACGACGACAACACGTGGACCAATGCCAAGCAGTCCAGCAGCTATACCGCCGTCAACCAGTTTGCCCAGAGCTTCGTCAATACCGTGCGTGACACGGGCGGCAACAATGCCACGCGCAACCTCATCGTCAACACCTATTCCGCCTCCTATTGGGAGGGGCTGGCCCCCTTCGCAGTCCCCACGGATAACGTCAGCGGCCACCTCATTGCCGAGATCCACTCCTATGACCCGTACAACTGGCTAAAGACCACCAATGCCAACTGGGGCACCGCTCAGAGCAATGCCATCAAGACGATGTTCACACGTCTGAACGACAAGTTCGTCAGCAAGGGCATCCCCGTCATCATCGGTGAGTGCGGCATCCTGGGCGAGAACGACATCGACCTCAGCAAGAACAGCACTGCCGCGCAGAAGAAGGCTGCCGCCGACCATATCTCCGATGTCATCCGTCAGGGCAAGGCCCTCCACATCCCCGTGTTCTACTGGATGACGCTCATCGACGGTGCCGACCGCAGCGTGCCGCAGTGGACCATCCCCGAGCTCGTCGAGGGCATGAAGTCTGCCTATTGGGGCAACTAATATTTCCCGCACGTAAGTCTGAAGGTGAGTCAGTGCCGTGAAAATGGGTGGCAGCAGCTACCACTGGATGGTGGCTGGCTGCAGGTTGACGGCACGGGCGGTGAGACGGCCCTTGCCCTTGACGACGGCCAGGCACTTGCCGAAGAAGGCCTTGCGGCGGGGCGACGTGAAGCGCTCCATGGATGTCTGGCAGCCATTGTCGGTGGCGAGGATGGCGGCATCGCCGTCGCAGCTGAAGACCAGCTGGTCGTCGGCCCAGGGACAGAGGTTGCCGTCGCGGTCGACGACCTCGGCCACGACGAAGGTGGTGTTGCGACCCTTATAGTCGACCGACAGCCGGATATGGTGGGGCGCTCCGGCGGTGCGGATGGTCTGCGAGCAGACTTCTCTGCCGTCCTTGCGCGACACGGCCTTCACCTCGCCAGGCTCGAAGGTCACGCGCCAGCCTACGTGAAATTCTGAATTGAGCGCAGTGCCATTTCTCCTTTCTCCCATCTTATTTCTCATTTGTTTACGGCGAATCCCTTGTGATTTGCCGTTGACAAAGAGTTCTACCTCGTCGGCCTGGTTGTAGTAGCACCAGAGGTCGATGGTGTCGCCCGGTATCCAGTTCCAGTGAGGGAAGAGGTGGAGCATGGGCTGCTGCGTCCACTCGCTCTGGTACATATAGTAGGAGTCCTTGGGGAATCCGGCGAGGTCGATGATGCCGAAGTAGCTGGAGCGTGCGGGGAATCCGTAGGGTGTAGGCTCGCCGATGTAGTCGAAGCCCGTCCAGATGAACTGTCCGCCGACGTAGGGGGTGTGCTTGACAACCTCCCACGTCTCTTCGTGGGTGGAGCCCCAGGAGGCTGACATGTTGTCGTAGGCGGAGCACATGTATGAGGGGTCGGTATAGGGCAGCCACCACTCCTTGGGGGCGCGGTAGGTGCTGTCGGAGGGCATCATGTAGTAGCCGCGCGTCTGCAGGGCCGAGACACTCTCGGTGAAGAGGAAGGGCTTGTCGGGGAAGTTCTGCGGGACATCCTTCACCCACTGGTGGTGGTAGTTGAAGCCGATGATGTCGATGGCTCCGCTCTTGAAGAGGTGATTGCCGGGCGACGGCTCGTTGCAGCCTGCCGTGATGGGGCGCGACGTGTCGTAGCGGCGCACGATCTCGGCCAGGTGCTGGGTGAGCAGCGACTGCACGGAGAGCTCGCCGTCCTTGGCCAGCGTGGAGGCATCGTGGCCGGCATTGAGGATGAGGTTGGCCTGTTCGAGCGTGAGGGTGTCGGCCTCGGCACTGGACCACTGTTCGAGCACCTCGTTGCCTATCGACCACATGAGGACGGAGGGGTGGTTGCGGTCGCGCAGCACGAGGTCGGTAAGGTCGCGCTCGTGCCACTCGTCGAAGAAGCGGGCATAGTCGTTCTGCGTCTTGCGGCGGCGCCACATGTCGAAGCTCTCGTCCATGACGATGAGGCCCATCGTGTCGCACATATTGAGCAGCTCGGGGGCCGGGGGATTGTGCGACGAGCGGATGGCGTTGACTCCCATGGCCTTGAGCTTGGAGAGCTTGCGGTGGAGGGCATCCTCGTTGAGGGCTGCGCCGAGGCAGCCGAAGTCGTGGTGCTCGCAGACACCGTTGAGCTTGAAGTTCCGGCCGTTGAGCCAGAAGCCCGTCCGGGCATCGAAGCGGAAGTCGCGGAAGCCTGTGACGGTCAGCACCTCGTCGACCACCTTGCCAGCAACTTTTACTTCCGTGCGAACCTTATATACAGAGGGCTTCTCGCAGCTCCAGAGCATCGGCTTGGCGATGGTTATTGCCGACTTCAAGCCCTTTGACTTGCCAACGACCTTACCGTGAGGGTCGATGAGGGTATTTTCAACAGTACCCTGACCCTCGAGCGTCACCTCAATATCGAGACGGCCCTTACCCTTTATCACGCTGCTATTGGCATAGACACCCCAGTGCTTGATGTGGACGGGATGTGTCTGCGTGAGCCATACGTGGCGGTAGATGCCACAGCCGGAGTACCAGCGGGAGTTGGGCTGGTCGCTGTTGTCGACGCGCACGGCCACGACGTTCTCGCCCTCACGGACATACGGCGTGATGTCGTACTCGAACGAGCTGTAGCCGTAGGGGCGATAGCCCACCTTCTGGCCGTTGACATACACCGTGGCGTTCATATACACACCGTCGAACTCTATCAACCATTGAACATTGAACATTGAAGATTGAACATTGAACATTGAAGATTGTTCAATGAAAAAATGCTTGCGATACCAGCCGACACCACCGGGAAGGGCACCGCCTCCGGCACCGCTGGGATGGCCGACGTAGAAGTCGCCCTCGCGCGCCCAGTCGTGGGGCACGTCGAGACGGCGCCAGTGGGAATCGTCGTAGCCGACTTCCGACATCTGCACGGAGTCGGCCGGCAGAAAACGCCAGTCAGCGTCGAAATTCTGACGCTGACGGGCATGTACGGATGTCAGTGCGCAAAGGGCACCGACGAGACAGAGCATCCATCTTTTCATAGCTGTACGCTGACGGCCTTGCCATTATACTGCACCAGCTTGCCCTCGGGAGCATCGAGGTTGAGCGCACGGGGGGCATCGCGGGTGATGAGTACGACGTTGAAACGACGCTGCTTGAGCATGCCGGGGAACTGACCCTTGCGCTGACCGAAGGTAACGGTCTTCGAGGCATCGTCGTAGGTGATGTCGATGGTGGCATACTTGCCCTTCTCGTAGTTGTAGTTGGTACCCTCGTCCTCGTAGAGCTGGAAGGAACCGTCGCGCCCGGCATAGACGTAGAGATGGATGAGTTCGGCGGGTTTCTCGTCGCACCACTCCATCTCAGGACCAAAGGGGATGATGCTGCCCTCGCGCACGAAGACGGGGATCTGCTCGTAGGGGGCGTCGACGATGAGCCGCTGGCCCCCCTGGATATACTCGTTGGTGTAGAGGTTGTACCAGCCCGTCTGCTTGGGGAAGTAGACGCTGCGGTTGCGGGCCTTGTAGTAGCCTACGGGGCAGGCCATCAGCGCGGGGCCGAACATCCACTGGTTGCCGATATTCTCCACTTCCTTATCGCCATTGAAGTCCATCACGAGGGCACGCATCAGGGTGTAGTCCTTGAAGTGTGCCCATCCGGCCATGGAGTAGAGGTAGGGCATGAGGCGGTAGCGCAGACGGTCGTAGTAGACGAACGACTGGTAGGCGGGATGCTTGTCGGGGGCGATGTTCCAGATTTCGCGCAGCGGCCACTGGCCGTGACTGCGGAAGAGGGGTATGAAGGCTCCGAACTGGTTCCAGCGGCATTGCAGCTCGCGCCACTCCTTCAGGTCTTCGTTCTCTATGCCGCTGCGGTCGTAGAGCTGCTGGGCAGCCACATAACGGTTTTCTACGCAGAAGCCGCCCTGGTCCATGCCCCAGAAGGGGATGCCCGACATGGAGTAGTTCAGACCTGCCGTCATCTGTGCGCGCATGTCCTCCCAACGGGTACCGATGTCGCCGCTCCACGTGGCGGTGCTGTAACGCTGTTCACCGGCAAAGCCGCTGCGCGTCAGCAGGAATACGCGCGGCTCAGACAATTTGCTGTTACTTTTCAGGATTTGTTTCCAGGTGTTGCGCTGGCCGTTGTAGATGGCATCGGCATTCACCGTGCTGTAGGCGTTGAAATACTCTGTGGAGGTGCCCAGGGCCGTGGGGCCGCAGAGGGCCTTGCGATACCACATCGGCGTGCAGTCGCGCACGTTAGGCTCGGAGGCATCCATCCACCAGGCATCAACATAACTGGATTTTCCGGACTTTCCGGATAATCCGGTATAGAGGTTCTCGTCCATCTGCCGCCAGAACATCTTGCGGGCACCCTCGTCGTAGGCATCGTAGAACGAGCCGCGGAATCCGAGCCAGTCGTGGATGTCGTCCTTGACGGCCTGATGGTACATCCAGCCGTTCTTGTCGAGTTCCTTGTAGTTGTCGACGGTATCATAGAACTTGGGCCATACGCTGATCATGAAGCGACCGTGCATGGCATGGACGCTGTCGAGCATAGCCTGTGGACGGGGATAGCGGGAGGCCTCGAAGGTGTGGTCGCCCCAGGAGTCGAGCTTCCAGTAGTTCCAGTCTTGTACGATATTATCGATGGGGATGTGACGCTTGCGGAACTCTGCCAGCGTACTCTCGATTTCCTCTTGTGACTTGTAGCGCTCGCGGCTCTGCCAGAATCCCAGCACCCATTTGGGGTAGAGCGATGCCTTGCCCGTCAGTGTGCGGTAGCCGCTGATGACCTCGTCGAAGTTGGTGCCGGCAATGAAGTAGTAGTCCATGTCGCGGGCCATCTCGCTCCAGATGGAGAGTTGTCCGCGCTCCTTCTCGCTGCGGGGTTCTGCCACGCGCAGTCCGCAATAGGCATCGCCGCCGTCAGGTTGCCACTCGATGCGCAGCTGGGCGCGCTTGTGGTTCGGCAGCTTGACAGAGAACTTATAGGTGTTGGGGTTCCAGGCGGTGCGCCAACGCTCGGGCACTACCTCCCGGCCGTCGATATACACCTTGACATAGCCGGAATAGTAGAGCACAAACTGATATAATTGAACATTGGCCATTGAACATTGACCATTGTTTTTGTCACAGCACTTGGGCTCGATGAAGCCTTCGTAGGTGACGGTAGCTCCCTGCAGTTGGAATTGCTGTGGCAGGTTCTTGATGCCGCCACTTTCGGTCTTGTTGGCAATTTCCGACGTGGCAGGCGTACCAAACTCATAATAGATTGAGTCTTCGTCGCGCACCAGCTTCTTGCCCTTGGCATCGACATAGATTCCTGTGAGATGGCCGGGGGTGCCTGTACGGTCGTAGAGCTGGAAGGCACGGTTCAGTTGCAGGTAGTCGTTGGGGTTGCCGAAGCGGCAGTAGCTGTAGGAGTCCCACAGGATGCCGTAGTTTCTGTTGGAGAGCACGAAGGGTATCGACACCTTTGTGTTGTACTGGAAGAGGTCTTCGTTCTTGCCCTTCATGTTGAACTCTTCCGACTGGTGCTGGCCGAGTCCGTAGAATGCCTCGTCGTCGGGGCTGTCGAACTTCATCTGCCACTGGATGCCGTGCTTCATCTCCTCTGTGAGGGCAGCACCGCCCTTGAGGCCGTATTCGCGCTCGGGGACGGTGAAGTGCTGGAAACGCTTGCCGTCACGGGCCTCTTCGAGCAGCTCCTTGCCGTGGGCATCGTAGAAGGTAATCCTGCCCGACTCCACGTCTACGCGGGCCTCTACGGCGGCAGCCTTTACGCGTACCTTGTCATCGTCTTCCTCGACGGTGAACTTCGGCTTGGCCGTCTGCGTGACAATCATTAGGCTGGGCTTCTTCTGCGGCAGCTGTGCCTCAGAGGTGGCCTGCACACGGATGATGTTGTCGTTTACCACTTGCAGGCGTACCACCTGGGCACCTCCTGCCTTGCTTTCCTTCACGGGAATAGTTACATACTGTCCGTCGATGGTGTAGTCGGCAGCGGTCAGTGTCGCCGTCACGAATGACAGCAGTCCTGACATCAATAATCTTGTCACGTTCATGTAGGATATGTAATTAGTAGTTTTCTCTTTTCGGTGGGGGAAGTCAGAACTGTACGGCATCCTCGACGACCTCCTCGGCAGGCAGGGTGATAACGAAGATGGTGCCGCCACCGGGATTGTCATCGATGCGGATGGTGCCGCCGTGGGCCTTCACGATGTCGCTGACATGGTCGAGGCCGATGCCGTCGCCGTTGGCCATCGGGTCGAAGGCGTGTTCCTTGTACTCGTCCTTGATGCCGATGCCGTTGTCTGCCACCTGTATCTGCGGACGGCCGTCCTGCATGCGTGCCACGCCTACGCTGATGCGGCATTCGTCGGGCGAGAAGGCTGCCGAGTTGCGGAAGAGGATGTGGAACACCTCCGTCAGTTTGTCGCGGTCGACGGTAACCTCCAAGTCCTTGACGGCAGAGAGGAAGGTTACCTTCACCTGACGGTTGTCGGCGATGGACGTATAGTCGTTGCATAGCTGGCGCACGAAGTCTACAAGGTCGGTAGGCATCTTGGTGAGCGGCATGGTCTCTGCAGCACTCTCTGTAGCCAGCGGACCGTCGTTGTCGAAACGGGTGCCGTCAGCGGCCCTTTCATGTGCCAGCTGCATCCGCATCTCGTTCATCCACTGCTTCTTCTCCAGCTCGCGGCGCTTGCGCTCTACTTCCATGAGACGTTCCTGCCGCTTCATGTACCACTTGCGCCAGAACCATGCAGCAGCCAGAAGGAACAGAACGTAGAGCAGCATCATCCAGCGTGTGCGCCAGAAGGACGGGCGGATGGTGATTTCCAGCTGGCTCTCTTCCTCGCCGATGGAACCGTCGTCGTTGAGCATGCGTACACAGAGCGTATAGCTGCCGGCACGGAGCGAGTTGTAGGTGATATTGGGGTTCAGCTCTAAAGTCTTCACCCAGTTGTCGTTGAATCCCTCCATCTTATAGACGAAGCGCTTGCCGTTGTTGACGTTGCCGGCATCGCTGGCCAGCTGGATGGTGAACTGCTCGTTGAAGCTCAGGGTGACCTTGTGGCATACGTCGAGGGCCTCGTCGAGGATGACGCGACCATTGACTTCGGCACCCACTGGAACGTCGACATCGAACAGCTGCAACCCACTGAACACGGGGCACTCCTTGCTCTTGGTATTCGACAGGGCCTTGGGGTTGATGATGTCAAGGCCACCCTGGCCGCCAATGAGTATCTTGCCGTCATGCGTCAGAAAGGCAGAGCGCTGGTTGTAGGTGCCGTGCTGCAAACCGTCACGGGTGTTGTAGCTGCGCACGATGAACTGCCATGTACCGTCTTCCTGCAGTTCGGGGATAATCTTCGACACGCCATGGTCGGTGACTACCCACATCATGTGCTCCTGATCCTCGGTGATGGAGCACACGCTGGAGCCATAGAGGCCATGCGTCATGTCGAGCAACCATACGCGCCCCGTCTTCTGGTCGTAAACGGTGGCTCCCGAAGAGGAACCCTGCCAGATGAGGCCGCGGCTGTCTTCCATCACGCATGATGACATGGCGACATTGACCTTTACGTTCGGATCGTCGGGTATCACGCGGTTGGCAAGCTTGCCGGTCACGGGGTTCACGAAACAGTAGTACCAGTTGGTACCTACCATGAGCCATCCCTTCTTGATCCACCACACCGATGTCATATAGTCGCCGGTCAACTTGGTGTTGCGGGTGTTCCACGTGCGGAACTTCCCCGTCTTGAGATCCAACATCTGGATACCGCCGCCCAGCGTGCCGAGCCAGATGCGCCCCCATTTGTCTTCCGTCACGCTCCACACATTGTTAGTGGCCAGCCCGTCAGGGGCACCAGTAGCCACATAGTTCACGATGGTGGCCTGTCCGGAACCGTCTTTTGAGGGAATGCAGTGGATGAGTCCTCCATTGTAGGAACCAAACCAAAGACTGCCATCCTTGGCCCTACAGCTTCCCACCATGATATTGCCTATCATGGGGCTGTTGGCCTTGGTATAGTGATTGAGCGTCTCGCCGGTCTTGGGGTTGTAGACGATAATGCCGTCCACATTGCTGCCTATCCAATAGTTGCCATGCAGGTCTTCCACCACGGTATTGATGTCGCCAATCTCCAGACACTTAATGCTGGCCAGTCCCTCCTGATACTGGTTCACTCCGTTCTTGAAGGTGCCGATCCACATCTGTCCGCGGTTGTCAGGACAAAGGTGCTTGGGGGTATTGTCGCTGATGGTCGACTCGTCGAACTTGTTGTTCAGGAATTGCTTCATTTGCCAGTCTTTCAGGTCGACGACAAACAGGCCGTCGTGGTCGGTAGCCACCCATAGCCAGTTGCGGTGGTCGACTTTGATATCCCATACCAGCATCTTGTCGGGCACGTTCTGCACCCCCCTTTCACGCAACCATTCGGGCAACGACTTATACCAGCGTTTTTCCTTCTGCATATAGATAAAGGTGTAGTCTTCGGTAGCCACCCAGAAATTGTCATCCTTGTCTACCGACAGCCAGTAGTCCTTATTCTCCGGGCCACCATTCTCGCGCATCCATTTGTTGTCCCATTCTACGACTCCCTTCTTACTGTTCAGGTATACCAGCTCGCCGCAATTGGTCACTAAAAGGATACCGTCTTTGTAGTCGGCAATGGTTGACACGCCGTAAGTGGGATTGAACTCTCCCTTGCCATAGCCCAGCTTATAATGGTGGCTCTGCTTGGTAGTGGGGTTATAGAAGTAGTAGCCTTGGTCGTAGATCTTCACCCAGAAGTTCTTCTTGCCATCGATATATACGCGCTCCACACCGCCCTCGATACCATATTCCTTCAGGATGCGGCCCACATTACGTTCAAAGCGCTCCGTCACGGGGTTGTAGACGCAGTAGTTCATACCCTGCTTGAGCCACAGCTTGCCAGTATAGTCTTCCATGATCTGGTCGGTATAGTTGTCGCGCATGGTGGTGGTGTCGTTCTTGTTCGAGTAGAACGTCTTGACGCGGTAGCCGTCGTAGCGGTTCAGACCGTAGGCGGTTCCCACCCACACAAAGCCGCGCGAATCGCGGTGCAGGCAGTTTACCTGTGAGTTCGACAGTCCGTTGTTGGTGTCCAGGCGACGGAATTTCATTTCAGGAATGGCAGCCTGTGCGGCAGTAGCCGTCAGAAGCCAGGAAAGCAGTATACAGATCAGTTTTCGCATGTCTAATTATTCCAAGTCAGTAATATCTATCGTGCAAAAATACAACATTTCTGCCATACCACCAAAAAAATGCCCGATTATTTGGGAAATCGGGCAAATTCTGAGCCGTTAGGGGCTGCAGATGACAGTGAGGAACTGGAATGTGCTATCCCTCCAGCGGGATGGTCAGCTCCACGTTGTAGATGTCGGCTTCGTCTTGGATGCTTAGTGTATAGTTGTTGTCATATAACAGGTTTAAGCGTTGCTTGACGTTGGCAAGACCTACACCGCCTTTCTCCTGCACGGGGCTGTCGGCCTTGGAGTTACGGCACTGGAAGTGCAGCTGCCGCTGACCAATGGTGACGCAGATGTCGATGAACGAGTCGTGCTGGTACGAGATGCCGTGCTTGAAGGCATTCTCGATGAAGGTGATGAGCATGAGCGGGGGGATCTGCAGGTCGGGAACCTCGCCGGGCAAGTCGACGTTGATGCGTACCTTGTCGGTATAGCGCAGCTTCATCAGCGTGAGGTAGTTGCGGATGAAGTCGAACTCACGGGAGAGGGGAACACCCTGCTTGTTGCCCTCGTAGAGTACGAAGCGCATCATCTTCGACAGTTCCAGGATGGTATGCTGGGCCTTCTCCGGGTCGATGTCGACGAGGGCATGGATGTTGTTGAGTGTGTTCATGAAGAAGTGGGGATTGATCTGATATTTCAGATACTCCAGCTGCTGCTCCAGGTTTTGCTTCTCAAGGGCATGTAGGCGCTTGCGGTCGTCGCGTGTCTTGAAGAAGAACTTGATGCCCAGGTTCATGCCCAGCATGAGTATCAGGATGACGACGGCTACAATGTCGTGCATGTCCATGAAGCCGGGCGACGGCTGACGATGACCGCGAGGCGACGGCTGACGGCCATCTGGATGCTTGGGAGGCATCGGCCGAAGACCATCGGGAGGCGTGGGAGCCTCGTCGGGGCCTGTTTCGTCGGGTGGGGTGGGAGCCTCGTCGAAGAATGCCTCGTCGGGAGGTGCCTCGCCTTGACGCTCGTGCTGGGCCATGGGAGGTTTGCGATGCTCCATGTGAGCAGGACGGTTGGTACACTGGTAGAGGATGAAACCTGCCAGGATGGCGGTAACGATGGAGCAATAGAGCGCGCGTCGCTGGCGATAGACCAGCAGGGGGGCTATCAGGAAGTTGTGGACGAGGAAGATGCCGAAGAAGATGGCAAACTGCCGCCACACGACGAGTACCTCATGCCAGTCGAACGATAGCGACGAGTCGGTGGCAGTACGGACGTAGAGGCTCAGCAGGGGCGCTGTGAAGAGAAGTCCCCACAGCGCCGCATAGACTGCATTCTCGTGTTTCGAATAATTCATGGCTTACTGACTATTGATGGGTGTTCAGCATGGGATGACTTACCAGCGGCCACCGCCACTGCTATAGTTGGAGAGCGTGACAGAAGAGCCGTTGCTCACCGTGCCGCCGATATTGGCCATGCCACCGAAATACTCCGTGCCGCCACTGACGGTGACACCTGAAGAGAGGGTGGGGGTAGAAGAGGTGTAGACAATCAGTTTCAGGCTACTGCTGCTGCTGCCTGGGCGCCCACCGTCCCAGCCACCACCGCCTCCACCAGTAGAGGATTGGGTGGGTGTCTGGAAGGCTGCTACAAGTGTTCCTCCGTTATACAGCGCATACCAGCTGTTGCCCGTCCATGAGGAAGCCGACTTGCAGGTACCGCCACTGATGCTTGCACCATTCTCCAAATCACCGACAGCGATGACGGTGCCTCCCTGGATGTACAGCTTGTAGCCGCCCTCGGTATTGGCATCTATCGACTTCTCGGCACCTCCGGAGCCTACGGCATATACCAAGCCACCTTTGATATACAGGTTGCCGTTGGCATCGATGCCGTCGTTCTTGGCACCTCGTGAGTAGACGTAGCCGCCGGAGATGGTCATGTGACTGCTGGAATTGATGCCGTCATCGTAGGCATCGACGGTGATGTGTCCGCCTGTGATGTCCAGCGTACCCTTGGTCTCTATGCCTTCTCCGCCAATGCCCGTAGTGGAGACGGTGATGGCTCCTCCGGAGATTACCATGTTGCCATCGGCCTTGATACCTTTGGGCGACGATTTGTAGTCGCTACTGTAGCGGTCGAGGGTCTGGTTGTCAGTAATTTCTGTCAGTGTACCGGAAGACGAGGCTCCTACGGCATTGCCCGACGTGCTGATGGTGATGTCGCCACCGCTGATGTCCATCGTGCCGTCTACGCTGATGCCCTTGCCGCCATTACCGGTGCTGGTCAGCTTCAGCGTGCCGCCGCTGATGGTCATCTTGCCATCGGCACCAAGACAGGCAGAGGCCTTGGTCTTCTTGTCATTGCTGTCCCATACGCCACCGCCAGTGGTGTTAATGGTGACCACGAGGGGTGTCTTGCTATTGGCTTCGCAGACCAGGATATCGCCATTGGCCTTGATGCCCTTGGCGGCATCTGCCGTGACACCAATGGTGATGGTACCTCCTTCGAGATAGATGTTGCCCGTGTCCTCATCTTCGTGGCCTCCCTCGGCAGCATCGGTAGCGGCAATGGGCGTTCCGTCGGCATTGTCGATGTCGCATTGGATGCCATCGTCGCCTGTGCCGCTGATGTTCAGCTCACCACTCTCCATGAGGAAGTATTCGTTGCACGACAGGCCGTCCTTTGTGGCAGCGAGGATGTTGACGGTACAGTTCTTCATCTCCGTATAGTCGCCGCTCTTGATGCCGTGGGCCTTGCTGCCGTAGGCGTAGACGTTGAGTATGCCCTTGCCCTTCAGCTCCAGATGTCCCTTGCAATACAGACAGCCTTTGTCGGTGCTTGCCTCGCCGTCTTTCAACGTATTGGTGCTGCCCTTCTTGACGCTGAAGTCGATGCGCTTGCCATTGGTGATGTTGATGGGGGCACCGTTGGGATTGGTCAGTTCCAGACCGTTGACGGCTACCGTACACTTGGCACTGCCACCCAGCGTCAGCGAACCGTCGGTAGAGCTACCGCTGAGGTTATAGGTGATTTCAGAGAAGGTGCCGTCGTTGATGAGGTCGTTGGTGATGGCATCACTCTGTGTGATGGTGACATGCGCACCGCTGACAGTGGCCGTGACGTACTGGGCAATGTTGCCAGCCACGAAGACACTGGCCTCGGAGCCGCTGAAGACCACATTCACCTCGTTGTCGGTGACGACCGTCTCGTCGGTGTACATCTTGGTAATGTCGCTGAGGTTATACGTCTTGTTGAGGATGGTCAGCGTCTGCCCGCCGCTATAGGTCATCACACCTGTCTGAGAGGCGGGGTAGGCATCGGTGACATTGCCGGTGGTAACGTTCAGCGTTTGTGCCGTGGCTGCTGTGATGGTCAGCCAGAAAGCCATTGTTGTCAGTATCTTGTTCATTCTGATTCTTGTTAGAGGGTTCTTACTTGACTGCAACTTTCACGTTCCTGCCGTTGATCTTCATGATATACACACCAGTAGGCAACTGAGTGCCCAGGGGCATCCTGCGGCCGTTGAGGTCGTACACCTCCGTGGCCTCGTCGATGTTCAGGGTGTTGGTAGTAAGGGTACTGATGCCCGTCGTCTCGCTGTTGGAAAACTCCATCTGCGTCAGGCTGTTCAGGGGAATGGTGGCCAGCGTTGTCGTACCGCTGCTGGCTACAAGGTTGGTGCCGCTCACCGTCAGTGTCAGATCGGTGGCTGCCACTGCCTGCTGACCATCGCTCGTGGTGAACACGAGATACTGGTAGTCGGCTGCCTGCAGCCCTGTCGTGAGGGCTGCAAGCATGGTTGTCATCAATAACTTCTTCATATTTCTTCTATGTTTTTTGTTTTGTTAAGGCCGTCCATTTCCAGGCTGTGCGCCGCCAGGGCCTCCGCCCATACCACTGTTGATGGTGTTCGAGGCGGTGACCGTTTGCGAAGTGCTGCCCAGATTTAATGTATAGCTGCTGCCACTGGTCATGCCAGGTACGCTGACAATGATGGTGCCGCTGCTGTAGGAGTAGGGAGGCATGGTGAAGGTGGCCAGTGTCGTAGAGCTGTTGCCGACGGTAACGGTACCGTTGGCTGTCACTCCACCGCTGGTGGTCGCAATGCCTTGTGAGGTGCTTCCTACGGAGCCGTCGACACGTCCTCCGATACCGAAGATCTTGCCACCTGTGATATAGAGTTTGTGCTGCTCGTCAATGTCGATGCCCGTCTCTGCACCGCCGGCACCCATTGCAATCAGGGTGCCTCCCTTGATGTAGAGGTTGCCGTTGGTGTCGATACCGTCATTGTTGGTGCCTACGGCTACCACGTTGCCGCCGCTGATGGTCAGGTCGCTGCTGGAGTTGATGGCATCGTCGTGGGCTGCTACCTGTACGTCGCCGCCAGTGATGGTCAGCGTACCCTTCGACTCGATGCCTTCTGCATTGTTGCCGCTGGTGCGTACCATGACGGTGCCTCCGGTGATGTTCAGCACACCATGTACATTCTTCGTACCGATTTTAATACCCTTGGGCGATGAGGTATAGGCATCGTCCAGGTTGTCGGTGTTGCCCGTGTAGTTATGGTTCTCGGTCGTGCCGTCGTTGTAGTACAGACCACCACTGGTGATGATGTGTATCGTTCCACCATTGATATAACCCTCCCAGTCAGCCTTGAGACCCTTGCCGCCGCTGCCTGAGGATTTCAGACATATCTCACCGCCGTTGATGGTAAGGACAGAGTCGCAGGCAATACCTGCCGAGCCCTTCGTCTCCAAATCTTCCGTGTCCCATTCACCATTGCTGGTGCTGACCACGGTGGTGCGTCCGCCATTGATGGTGACATCCACATCACTGTTGATTCCCTTGGCACCAGGTGCAGAAACCTTCACATTGAGGATACCGCCGTTGATGTAGAGGTCATCGCCGCTCTTGATGCCGTGGTTGGCGGTAGACTCCACATAGACGTTGATGCCCTTGTCGAACACGACGTTACTCTTGCCGTGAATACCGTTGTTGTAGGTTCCATAGACTTCCAGTGAGCCAGTGCCGCTGAAGAGCAGCTTGCCCTTTGCGAAGAGTGTACCCTTGTGGCTGTCATCGGCACTGGTGCCGTCAGTCAGTTTGTTGCTGCCCGTCAGTACGACGAAAGCCTTCTGCTTGCTTTGCAGGTCGAGAGCCGTGCTACGGGTATTGGTGATGTCGGCATTATGGAGATTCACTTGGTAGTCGGTTTTACCGTCGATGGTCAGCGAACCGTCGGCCGTCGTGCCAGTCACTACATAGCAGACACCCTCCACTGCGCCGTGGCTGGCCGTCACGTCATTGCCTTCGACAGTGATGGTGACACCATTTTCTTCTTTGGCAGTGGGGTTCGACATGTCGATGTTGACCGTCGTGGCAAAGGTGTGGCTGCTGATGTCATCACTAGCCTCGGTGTAGGTGGCTGTTGCAGTATTGGCAGGCTCTGCCGTTGTCTTGTCGATGTCCACCGTAAAGTCAACCAACTCACCGCTGCCTGCAGTAGCGCTTCCATTGCCTTGCATGCCAGGTATTTCGCCATCGAAGGGAAGATTGTCGTTATAGGAACCCAGTGGGTCGTCGGAAGAGCAGGATGTTGTTACTGTCATCCATGCCGTCAGCATGGCAAAGAAAATCGTTTTTTTCATCTTGTTAGTCTTTTAAGTGAATAAATGTTCTGTTTTCTGACGGCAAAGATAGATAAAAAGAGCCAGCTCGCAAAAATTATTCAGCGAACTGGCTCTTTTTTTCAACGAATCAGCATGTAGCCTTTTCTTTATTCACAATTTGTGAAGAATAGCTTACAGCCCCAGCTTGTTCTTGGCAGCGGCAGCAGCATTGTCTACGGCTTCGCCAGCCTTCTGCTTGGCAGCATCCTTCACTTCGTTGGCTTTTTCCTCTACAGCAGCCTTGCCTTCTTCAACCTTCTCGTTGACGGCATCGGCAGCAGCGTCCTTGGCACCCTCTACTGCATCTACAGCAGCATCCTTGGCACCAGCCACCTTGTCGACGATGGTATTCACCACGCTCTCAGCATCAGCCTCGGTAACAGCGGCCAGAGCAGCAGCAGCGGCAGCATTGTCACCCACCACGGCCTTCACCTTGTCGGCATTCTCCTTCAGGAAGTTCTGTACCTTCACCACATACTCCTTGGCCACTTCGGGGTTGTTCTGAATCAGCTCGGCAACCTTCTCCTTGACGGTGGCAAGGGCCTCCTGCAATTTGTTGGCATCGCCAGCCTCCAGTTGCTCGGTCAGTGCGCTGATGGCTCCATTGGCAGCCTCGTCAGCCAGAGAATCGATAATAGCTACAGAGTCAACGGCCTCGGCCTGCTGGGTCTTGTTACCACACGATGCGGTGAAACCAATGGCTGCTACAGCCATCACTGCAAAAAGAATCTTCTTCATAATTTCTCTCTCCTTTTATTAATGAAACATGTTTTAGTTAAAAATCGTGGCAAAGATACTCCTTTTTTAAATAAGGTGTACTTTTTGTCTGTCACTTTTTTGTTTTTTTAATGATTAGTCTTGCAGCAGTAACTCTACAGGACAATGGTCACTGCCCAAAATGTCGGTGTGTATCTTTGCATCGGCAATCTGTGGACGAAGACGTTCGGAGGCAACGAAGTAGTCGATGCGCCATCCGGCATTCTTCTGACGGGCCTGGAAGCGATACGACCACCAGGAATATTCCACCTTTTCAGGATAGAGCGTGCGGAAGGTGTCGATAAAGCCACAGGCCAGCAGGTCGGAGAATTTCTCACGTTCCTGGTCGGTGAATCCGGCATTCATGCGGTTTGTCTTGGGATTCTTAAGGTCTATCTCCTCGTGAGCCACGTTCAGGTCACCACAAAGGATGACGGGCTTCTTGCTGTCGAGTTGTTTCAAATAGCTGCGGAAATCATCCTCCCACGACATGCGATACTCCAAACGCTTCAGACCGTCCTGTGAGTTGGGTGTATAGCAGCATACCAGAAAGAACGGCTCCATCTCCAAAGTGATGACACGCCCCTCGTGATCGTGCAGGTCGATGCCGATACCATACTCCACGTTCAGTGGCTTTTGGCGGGTGAAGATGGCGGTGCCGCTGTAACCCTTCTTCTCAGCGTAGTTCCAGTACGCCTCATAGCCTTCAAACTGTAGGTCTAGTTGCCCTTGTTGCATCTTTGTCTCCTGCAGACAGAAGAAGTCTGCGTCCAGTTGTCTGAATATCTCACTGAAGCCCTTGCCTTCGCAAGCCCTCAGTCCGTTGACGTTCCATGAAATGAGTTTGGTCATATCTGTTTTTCTGATGTTTAGTTTGTCATTTCCTTCCTCCTACGATAAATGGCAGGTAGTGGCTTAGCAGCATGGTGATGGGGATGAACACCAGCAGTGTTAGGAGGCTTGCTGCCAACAGTGCCCCGTCGGTAACCACCGTACTGAAATCCTGTTGTCCTATCCATTTCGTAAAGGGGTGCAGTACGTCCGTATGGTAGGCAAGGGTGACAATGCTGCCAACAGAGACATACCTGCATGCCTTGCTGCTTCGCTTATCCAGCTTGGCAGCCATCACCAGTACGGCCGCGATGCCTGTCGTGGCACCGATGGCAAACAAGATGATGCTTCTCCCGTAATGTGCTTCGAAGAGATAAGCCCATCCGTTAAAGTAGCTGACGATGTAGGTCACTGCAGTCAAAACGATGATGGCTGCCACGCTCCATCCGATGGATGCCTCCCTGCCAGCGGCCATCAACCGCTCAAACGGTTGCCACTCCCTGCAGGCATGTCCTGCGAGGAAGAAGGGCATGGATATCAATACGTCTACCAGTCCCCACGACATGTCGCTGTCGAACTGGTTGTAGATGATGCTGCCAACGATGCAGATCAGCAGCATCGTGATGCGTCCTTGCCGTTTGTTGCCAAAGAAGAGGAACAGAACCTTGATGACGATGAGCGTAAAGACAAACCACAGTTTTCCGCAGCCCATCACATCGTGCAGAGAGTTGAACCCCAGCAGGATGCCCAATAGCGACCATCCGGCATTGCCACCCGTCGTCATTTCGGGCAGTGCCTTCAACACCGACAGAACGAGATAAGGCACCACAAGCATGGTGCCTATCTTCCGCAGACCTGTCGCTATCGGCACGTCGCGCTTAGTAAGGTATCCGGAAAGGAAAAAGAACAGAGCTACGTTGAACGAGAAGAGCCAAGCCTCCAATCCCTTCGGGAAGCAGTGACAGTAGATAATCATCAGCATACCGAAGGCCTTGGCCCAGTCTACCCAGTTCTTGCGAGTACCTGTCGTTTCCAAAATGGGCTTGGCGAAAAGGTCGTTCAGAACTTGGCCATCTTGATAGCCACCACCGCACATTCGTCACCCTTGTTGCCCAGGCGCCCTCCGGCACGGTCTTTAGCCTGCTGAAAGTCGTTGGTGGTCAGCAGACCGTATACCACGGGGATGCTGCTGGTGGCGTTCAGTCGAGCGATGCCTGCGGTGACACCCTGACAGATGTAGTCGAAGTGGGGTGTCTCGCCACGGATGACGGATCCCAGGATGATGACGGCATCATAGCCGTCGTTGAGTGTCATCTGGTGGGCACCGTAAATCAGTTCGAAAGAGCCTGGCACCGTCTTTACGTGGATGTTCTCCGGAAGTGCTCCGTGACGCTCCAGCGTTGACGTACAGCCTTCCAGCAATGCCCCCGTAATTTCGGGATTCCACTCAGCTACCACGATGCCGAATATCATGTTCGACGCATCGGGTACTTTCTCCAAGTTGTATTCCGAAAGATTCTTGGTAGCCATTTAGTTGCTTGCCCTTTCAATATACTTGTCAATGGTCTGGTACTGCATGGAGTTGAAGTATTTCTCCTTCACCTCCTTGTACAGTTCGAGGGCTTCACTCTTCTTGCCCTGGCTCTCCAGAATCTCACCGGCCTGGATGAGGAAGGTGGGCGACAGTGAGTGGTTATCGGCCATCTTGGCAGCCTTCTTCAGGTGCTCCACGGCCTTGTCGAGCTGCTTCAGGTGTGCGTAAGCATTACCCAGAGCACCCTCTGCTGCAGGACTAATCATCTGGTCACCCTTGCCGTCGAACGACTCTATGGCATCCACTGCCTCCTGCCATTTTCCCAAGTTGGCCTGACAGAGACCGATGTAGAGCTGTGCCAGGTTACCGGCATCCGTAGAGCTGTAGTCGGTAGCGACCTTCTGGAATCCTGTCAGTGCCTTGTCAAACTGCTGCTGGTCGAACAGTTCCTGGCTCTTGGCCAGTTCTGTGCTAGCCTCGTCGGCACGGGGCTGCAGGTAGTAGTTGTTGAAGAGGATGATGCCGACAATGATGGCGATGACGGCCACGACGGCGACGATGATGGTTTTCTTGTACTTCTCGAAAAACGCTTCAGTCTTGCTGATCTGCTGCTCTTGAGCGGCAGCCTGCTGTTGAATCTTGTTTGCCATTATTTTTGTTGTTTTTTTGTTGTTCGTGAACAAATCGGCTGCAAAGTTACAAAATATTTATGAATAATGAATGATGAAAGATATTTTTTTTGTAACTTTGCCATCAAAATGGCGAAATGATACTCAGGAAACTGTCGATACTCAATTATAAGAACATTCGCGAGGCTACGCTCGAACTGTCGCCGAAGATGAATTGCTTCATCGGCCACAACGGTGCGGGCAAGACGAATGTGCTGGATGCTGTCTACTATCTCTCGTTCTGCCGGTCGGCAACGAACCCCATCGACTCGCAGGTGATTCGCCATGAGGAACCGTTCTGCCTGATAGAGGGAAGATACGCTGATGATTCCGGAAATTCCGGAGAATCCGAGAATATTGAGGTAGTCTCCTGCGGCATGAAGCGTGGACAGAAGAAGCACTTCAAGCGCAACAAGAAGGAGTACAGGCGGCTGTCGGAGCATATCGGCCTGATTCCCCTTGTGATGGTGGCTCCTGGCGACACTCTGCTTATTGAGGGTGGCAGCGAGGAGCGTCGAAGGCTGATGGATCAGGTGATAGCCCAGTACGACCGTTCCTATATTGATGCACTGACGCGCTACAACAATGCCCTTCAGCAGCGTAACACGCTGCTGAAACAGGACAGCGAGGCGGCATTTCAGACGGCGAAGCCCTACGACCCCACGCTGATGGATCTGTGGGAGGAGCAGATGGCTGAGGCTGGTGAGGAAGTCTACCGCAGAAGGGCAGACTTTGTGGAACAGCTGACTCCCGTTTTCCAGGACTATTACAGCCAGATCTCTGAGGGTCGCGAACAAGTGGGACTGCAGTATGTGTCGCACTGTCAGCGAGGCCCGCTTCTGGAGGTTATCCGCCGTGACCGCATGAAGGATTTGGCAGTAGGCTATTCGCTGCATGGTATTCACCGCGACGACCTAGTATTCACCCTTGGCGGTCACCCCATGAAGCGGGAAGGCTCGCAGGGTCAGCACAAGACGTATGTCATCAGTCTGAAGCTGGCACAGTTTGACTTTCTCAAGCGGATGGGTGCCAACACGACACCGTTGCTGCTGCTCGATGATATTTTCGACAAGCTGGATGCCCACCGTGTAGAACAGATTGTGCGACTGGTGTCTGGCGACAGTTTTGGTCAGATATTCATCACCGATACCAACCGCGACCATTTAGACCGGATTCTCAGTCAGTCGGCTCTCGACTATAGCATATTTCATGTGGCGGAGGGGGAGGTGAGGACTAAAAAATGAGTAATGAGAAATGAGTAATGAGTAATGATGGTTTGCGGAAGCGCAGAGGGAAGAGTGAAGGGAAAAGAGTGAAGGGTGAAAAAGTTAGCATAGGATGTTTAGGAGGAATGTGGAATCGGTGAAAGACGTGCTGCTCAGAGTGATGCGCGAGCAGGGCTTGGAGACACCACTCAACCAAAAGCGGTTGGTGGAGGCTTGGCCGATTGTGGCCGGGCCGCTGATAGCACGATATACCCTAAACACCTATATCTATAACCAGACATTATATGTGAGACTGTCAAGTCCTGCGCTGCGTGCCGACTTGAGTATGCGCCGCCAGGAACTGACACAGCAGCTGAACGACATGGTGGGCGAACAGGTGATTACCGATGTGCGCTTCGGATAATAGTGATTACCGATGTGCGCTTCGGATAATGACCGCAGCACTTCAGTCCTGAAGGGGAACGACGATGACTTCGTCTACCATGATGTCGTGGTCGTCGGCAGGCACCTCTTCTACCAGCTGGAACGGATAGCAGATTCCTATCTTATAAATATGAGGTACGCACGAGAGGAAGCGGTCGTAGTAGCCCTTGCCGCGCCCCAGCCGGTGTCCCTTACGGTCGAAAGCCATACCGGGAATCAATGCCGTGTCAATAGAGGCATCATCGGTAAACACCTCCCCGGTGGGTTCCAGGATGCCGAATACTCCCGGCTTCAGGTCG
This sequence comes from uncultured Prevotella sp., assembly GCA_946415755.1. Taxonomy (GTDB): domain Bacteria; phylum Bacteroidota; class Bacteroidia; order Bacteroidales; family Bacteroidaceae; genus Prevotella. Next base: position 108,228 of record CAMKTS010000005.1, read on the forward strand.
TCATGGGTGGTATACCTCCGCAGCTCCATCTCCGTGCTGCCGGTAACGCACGGCAGTAAGAGTGTTTTCCCCTGTGCCAGAAGTGCTTCGAGCAAAGCCTGCGTAGGCACCTCGTCGGGCAGTGCGTGGTAGAGTAGTATGGTTCGTACACTTCTGAAGGCGGCATGCTCCTGCAGCATGGCCGCCACCCGTAGTGCGGCAGCTTCCTTGTCTGTCGGCAGACAGGCCGCCTTGCGCTGTCGCATCAGCTGTCGTAGTTGCTGCTTGTCGTTCATGAGCTGTCGTAGTTGCTGCTTGTCGTTCATGAGCGATAGGCCACCTTCTTCAGGTCTTCGTTCTTGGCGGGAGCACTGGGGAAGGCATTGCCACTATGGAAGATCTTGAGCGTCTCCATGATGGCAGGGTCGTCTTCGTTCAGGTATTCCATCCATGCCTCCTCGTCAAGCATGTTGTAGACGATGCGGCTGTTGATATAGCGCTCCAGCAGTTTGTGCGACCGTTGTATCATCAGGTTGCGCCGCTTCAGGCCGTTTTTCTCGGCAAAGGCGACAAATTTCTCCACCGTATTCTGCTTCACCAGCCATGCCGACAGTTCCTTCATGGTCTTGAATTCGTTCAGCTTCTGGCGGTTCTCGTCGGTATATACATAGCCGAATTGGATGATTTGTCCGCTCATGGATGCCTGTTTGTAGTAGGAGGTGACGTCGGTGGTGTCCTCGGCTACGAAGATGTCGGGTGTGATGCCGCCTCCACCATATACGGGCCTTCCCAGTGCAGTATGGTATTCCTTTCCCTCATGCTTGATGCTGTCCTGCGAGAAGAACTCTCCGTGTTCATATCTGCTGAGTAGGTCTTCCTCGTAGTTCTTGTTGTCGCCCGATATGTAGGGTTTCTGGATGCACCGTCCGGAGGGCGTATAGTATCTGGCAATGGTGAGTCGTATCATCGAGCGGTCGTTGAACTCGATGGGCTGCTGTACCAGTCCCTTGCCAAACGAGCGGCGGCCGATGATGGTACCACGGTCGTTGTCCTGTATGGCTCCTGCCAGGATTTCGGATGCCGATGCCGATGCCTCGTCGATGAGCACCACGATGGGTATCTGCTGGTACGAGCCTCTTCCGTCGCTGCGATAGTCCTGTCTTGGCGACTTCCTTCCCTGAGTATAGACGATGAGGCGGTCCTTTGGCAGAAACTCGTTGGCTATCTGTACGGCACTCTGTAGGTATCCTCCCGTATTTCCGCGCAGGTCGATAGCCAGGTTGCTGAATCCCTGTTGCGACAGCTTTGCCAGTGCGATGAGCACTTCCGGATAGGTGTTCTCTCCGAAGTTCTTGATACGGATGTATCCTGTTTCCTTGTCGAGCATATAGGTGGCGGTGACGCTCTTGGTGGGTATTTCTCCGCGTGTCACCACGATGTCGCGAATCTTCTTCTCTCCCCAGCGCATGATGCCCAGCTTCACCTTGGTGTCCTTCGGTCCTTTCAGTCGGTGCATGGCCTCTTCGTTGGTCAGTGTCTTTCCTGTAAACGGCTTGTCGTCAACCACCACGATCTTGTCGCCGGCAATGACTCCCGCCCTTTCTGCCGGTCCGTTGCCGATGACCTGCTGTACGTGCAGCGTGTCCTGTCGGATGGTGAACTCGATGCCCACCCCCGAGAAGGAACCCTTCAGGTCGTCGGTGGCCGTCTGCACGTCCTTTGCCGAGATATACACGGAGTGTGGGTCCAGCTCCGAGAGTATCTGTGGCACGGCCTTCTCTACGAGGTCGTTGACGTTGACGGTGTCTACGTACTGGTCGTCAATGATGTGCAGCAGGTTGTTCAGTTTGTTGCTGCTGCTGTTGATGATGCTCAGCCTGTTGCCTGAGAAGTGGTTGGCATAGAAGGTACCTATCACGATGCCTATCACGACGCACAATGCCAGCCACATGGGCGAGAATCTATGTTTGTTGTTGTTCATTGTTTTTATGATGTTTCGATATTTCGATGTTTCGATGTTTCGAGATTATTTTCCGAGGTACACCACTTCGATGCCTGCTCGCTCCAGCAGTTCCACGCCGTCGGTGAGTCGGTATTTCTCACCGTACACCACGCGCTTGATGCCCGCCTGTATAATCAGTTTGGCACACTCTATGCAGGGCGATGCGGTGATATAGATGGTCGAGCCTTCACTGTTGTTGTGCGATCGTGCCAGCTTGGTGATGGCGTTGGCCTCTGCATGCAGCACGTAGGGCTTGGTGACGTCGTTCTCATCCTCGCATACGTTCTCGAACCCTGATGGTGTGCCGTTGTAGCCGTCGCTGATAATCATGCCTTTCTTCACCACCAGTGCTCCCACCTGTCTGCGCTGACAGTAGGAGTTCTTGGCCCATATCCTGGCCATTTCCAGGTAGCGTTCGTCAAATCGCTGTTGCTTCTCCTTATTCATCCCTTTTTTGCTTTCTTGCTTTCTTACTTTTCCCTTTCTTGATTCCGTTACGTTTCAGCAGGGCGTCGATGGTAGGCTCGCTGCCCTTGAAGTTCTTGTAGAGCGTCATGGGGTGCTCCGTACCTCCCTTGCTGAGTATCTCGTCGCGGAACCGCTGGGCCGTCTTCTGGTCGAAGATGCCGTGGCGCTTGAATACGCTGAAGGCGTCGGCATCCAGCACCTCTGCCCATTTGTATGAGTAGTAGCCTGCGGCGTAGCCTCCCGCCATGATATGCGAGAACTGTACGGTCATACAGGTGTCTTTCAGCTGTTCACCCATGATGGCCTTCTTCCAGGCCTGTTTCTCAAAGGCGATGATGTCCTCGTCGAAAGCATCCTTCTGGGTATAGTAGGCCATGTCGAGCAGTCCCAGGCTCACCTGTCGCAGACAGGCTGTTGCGGCCATGAAGTTACGGCTTTTCACGATGCGCTCTATCAGCTCGTCGGGCAGTGGCTCCCCCGTTTGGTAGTGGACGGCAAAGGTACGCAGGAATTCCTTCTCGATGGCGAAGTTCTCCATGAACTGTGAGGGCAGTTCCACGAAGTCCCACCACACGTTGGTGCCCGAGAGCGATTCGAAGCGGCAGTTCGAGAACATGCCGTGCAGCGAGTGTCCGAACTCATGCAGGAAGGTCTCCACCTCTCCCAGTGTCAGCAGTGCCGGTTTGTCTTCCGTGGGTTTCGTCAGGTTCATCACCACACTCACATGCGGCCTGACATTTTTAATTTTTAATTCTTCATTTTTAATTTTTAATTTCTCATTTTTAATTTCAATATGCTGTCCCTGGTACTCCGTCATCCATGCGCCTCCCTGCTTTCCCCTTCTCGGATGGAAGTCGGCGTAGAATACGGCCAGGTAGGAGCCGTCCTTGTCGAACACCTCGTAGGCCTTGACGTCGGGATGGTACACGGGTATGTCCTTGTTTTCCTTGAAGGTGATGCCATACAGTCGGTTGGCCAGTCCGAACACGCCGTCGATCACCCTGCTGAGTTCGAAGTAGGGTCGCAGCATCTCTGCGTCGATGTTGTACTTCTTCATCTGCAGCTTGTGCGAATAGAATGCGGTGTCCCACGGCCTCATCTTAAGTGACGTATCCTCGCCGTCCTTTCTCCTTTCTCCCTTCTCCTTTCTCATTTTCACGAGTTCTTCCCGTTCCTTCTCTGCCGTCGGCTTGTAGGCCTCGATGAGGTCGTCGAGCAGCCGGTAGACGTTGCGGCTGTTCGATGCCATGCGTCGTTTCAGCACGTAGTCGGCATACGTTTTGTATCCCAGCAGCTGTGCTATCTCCCTGCGCAGGTTGACGAGTCGCTTGCATATTTCCAGGTTGTTCTCGCTGTTGTCGTGTGTACACACGGTATTGCGCGCCATATACAGCTGTCTGCGCAGTTCCCTTTGTGTCGAGTAGGTCATAAAGGGTGAGTACGATGGCATGTCGAGTGTGAAGAGCCATCCCTGCATGTCGTGCTCCTTGGCGGCCAGTGCTGCCGCCTCGCGTGCTGTTTCCGGCAGTCCGTCGAGCTGTGCCTCGTCGGTGATGTGCAGGGTGAAGGCCTTGTTCTCCTTCAGCAGGTTCTGCTGGAACTGCAGTCCCAGCATGGAAGCCTCTTCGGTAAGTTGCCGCAGCTTTTCCTTTCCCTCCTCGTCGAGCAGTGCCCCTGACCTCACGAATCCCTCGTAGCAGTTGTCCAGCAGTCGCTTTTCCTCTGGTGTGAGTCGCCGGTGGTGGCGGTGTACGTAGCTGATTCTCTCGAAGAGTCTTGGGTTCAGCCGTATGTCGTTGGCATGCTGTGTCAGGATGGGCTGCATCTTCTGTGCCAGGGCATCCATGTCGTCGTTGGTCTCTGCCGACAGCAGGTTGAAGAATACGGTACTCACCCTCGACAGCAGGTCGTAGTATCCCTCGTCCTCCTCGGTGGTGATGATGGTATTGTCGAAGGTAGGCTTTTCGGGGTTGTTGATGGTTTTCTCTATCTGCTCGTTATCCCTGCGTATCCCCTCCATGAAGGCCTCTTCGTAGTCCTCCAGTCGGATACGGTCGAAGGGCACCGTGTCGTGCGGTGTTCCGTAGGGTAGCAGGAAGGGATTCTGATGTTTCTCCATTTCTCTTGTCCTTTTTATTGATGAATGGTCATGGCATGAAGTCATGTACCAGCTCTTTCAGCGGTTCCACGGCGTTGACGTTGTCGGGTTTATAGCGCAGGATGACGGTGACGATTCGTGTGGAGTCGTCAATCACCTTGGCATAGTATTCCAGTTCTCCCTCTGTTCCGGTATGTATGGAGTAGTCGTCGGTGGCTTCCACCAGTTCTGCTCCCATTCCCATGAGTTGCTGTCCCGGAGTACGGAATACGTCATCGCCCTTTTCGATGTCCTGCACCATATACGACATCGACACGTCGTCGGTCATAAACACCTCCATCTCGTCGTCCTCCAGGTACTGGTGTCTCAGGAACGAGGGGTACTGTATGTCGAATCCGAGTGTCTCGCTGTGGTAGGTGATCATTTCCGAGTTGCCCAGCTCGATGCTCAGGCTGTCGTCGCTGTTCAGCCTCCCTCCGAACGACTTGGTTTTCTGCTGTCCTCCGCATGCCGCCGTCAGCAGCATCATGGCCATCATGGCCACTACCGTCCATTTCTCAAGCTCTCTCTCCGCGCTTTGGCAAATCATAATTTTTAATTCTTAATTTTTCATTTTTCATTTTTCATTTTCATCCCATCAGCAGCCTCTCTATCATCGGTATTTCTATCCGTCCGCGGTGCAGTGTGAGCAGTCCGTCCTGCTGCATGCCGTTGAGTGCGTTGCTCACGTCCAGTCGGCTGTCGTTCGTCAGTTCTGCCAGCTGTCGCATCAGTATGTAGAATGTCTTGCTGCCTGCCGGGTAGAGACATCTCGCCAGCAGCAGTCTGGTGATGCGTTCTCTCAGTGTTCCGGGAGCCTGTCGCCAGGCGTGGTGTTGTAGGCGTTGCGTCTCTGTGGCCAGTATGTTCAGCATGTTCAGTCTGAACACCAGCTGTGTTTCCAGCAGCAGCATCACCTCCTGTTTGTCCATGCTGATGAAGTTGCATGCCGTCAGTGTCTTGAACGAGGTGGTGTATCTCTGCGCCATTCCGAACAGGTGTTCCGGCTGTACGGTATAGGGTGCCGTCACCGTTTCTCTCACCCGGCAGGTATGGTCGTCGCTCTCCGTCTCTGCCGATAGCGCGCCACTTGTGAGGAATATCATCTGCGTGCAGTCGTCGCCCTCCTTCACCAGTCTTTTCCCTGCCGGCAGTTTCAGGAATCCCAGTTTGGTATGTGTCACCACCTCCATCAGGTCGGCGTGACTCATTCCCTGGAAGAGGGTAAATTTCAGCAGTCTGTCATAGATCTCCATTCCTCACTCCCCATTTTTAATTTTTCATTCCCTCGGTCTGCCACACCTCGTTTTTTCCGTTGTTGTCGTAGATGAAGTAGCCCATCAGGTCGGGGTTGCGCTCCAGCACCTTCTGTGCCTTTTCCAGTCCCATCACCATGAATGCCGTGGCGTAGGCATCAGCCTTTGCGCACTGGTCGGCCAGCACCGTAGCCGACAGGATGTTATGCTGTACGGGATATCCCGTTTTTGGGTCGATGGTGTGTGCATAGCGCTTTCCTCCTTTGTAGTAGAAGTTGCGGTAGTTGCCGCTGGTGGCCATACACTTGTCGGTGATGTTCAGCACCGTCTGCAGCTCTCCTCCCTCCTGCAGGGCATTGTCGGTAGGTTTGGTGACACCGATTTTCCAGGGCAGTCGTTTCTCGCTGATGCCCTTGGTGGCTATCTCCCCGCCGATCTCCACCATGTAGTTGCTGACGCCGTTTTTCTCCAGTTCTCTGGCCACCATGTCCACTCCGTATCCCTTGGCGATGGCCGAGCAGTCCAGCATCATGCGGCTGTCGCCTTTGCGGATGGTGGTCTTGCCGTTCTTCGTTTGGCAGCTCACCTTCTGGTATCCCACCAGCTGTCTCAGGCTGTCCACCTGCTGTTTGGTGGGCATCTCTCCGTTTTTGAATCCGAATCCCCATGCGTTCACCAGTGGTGCCACGGTGATGTCGAAGGCCCCTTCGGTGTCTTCCGATACCTTCATGGCCAAGCGGCACACCTCTGCGAACATGTCGCCCTCGGTGGTCTGCGGTACGATGGTTGCCCCCTGGTTGATGGCTGAGAGCACGCTTTTCTCGTTAAACATCGAGAGTGCCCTGTCCACCTCGTTCATCTTCTCCACCAGTTGTCGTTTCAGGTCTTCTGTGTGCTGGTAGGTGATGTGGTAGGTGGTGCCGAAGATGGTACCCTGGCATTTTCTGTAGGGTGCGTTCTTCTGTCCGTGTATGATGACGATGGTGCCGATGATTAGCAGTACGAGGAAGGGCACCTGCCACAGCAGTCGTTTATTCTTGGTCATATCGGTTGTTTAGTTACTCTCTCTCTCAATTTTTAATTTTTAATTTTTCATTTTCTTCTTCCCCCTCCCTATGTCTACGATGACGTTGAAGTTCACTCCGATGTGGTCTTTGTTATACGTCCCGAATCCCGGCACGTACCACGTCTGTCCTATCTCCACGTCCGAGTGGTACAGTCTTCGTTTGTACCTCACGTTCCATCCCAGGTGCAGGGGTCCGAAAATCTTGGCGTCGATGCCCACCACCAGTTCCAGCCAGTGCTGCGAGCATGCCAGTCCCTCGATGCCGAATCCCGTTGCCGTCTGCCACACCGGGTCGGGCAGGTTCTCTCTTATGATGTCGGCCTTGTAGGCCGTAAATGCATATCTGAATCCCGCATACATCCTGTTGGCCTGGTGCTTTCTGCGCAGGATGTTCCAGTCCATTCCGATGCGGAAGAAGGGTGCCGTGGTCTTGTATGTCAGTCCTGTGATCTCGTCTTTCTTGTGGTTGGCCACCCCTATGCCCGCCTCGAAGATGGGGAACCACTGGTCGTGCAGGTTCACCCTGAGTGCGCCCTCATACTCTCCGTGGTCGCTCAGCATGTATGTCACGGCACCTACGAGGTCGAACGACACGGCGAATCCCTTGAAGAAGGGGATGCTGTCTTTCTCCATGCGGAACAGCTTCTTGAACTGTGCCTGGCAAGCCGGAGCCGCTGCAGTGAGCAGCATGAGGCTAACGATCAGCCTTGACGCGCAGGATGAGATGTGTGGGAGTGCTGCTGTTTTCATAGGTCACGTCGCTGTTGTTGATGATCAGGGTGTCGATGGCGCTGTGTGTTGTTCTCACGGCCGTTATTTTGTGGAAGTAGGCCGCCTGGCAGTCCACCGACTCGAAGTGTGGCAGGTTTTCTTTCTTGATCCATAGCGTGTCGAGCCACAGTCCGTCGGTGGTGTCGCATCGCATGAGGCAGATGGTGTCCTCCGGCATGGTATAGCTCATGGGCAGCTTGAATGCCGTTGCGCTGCCGCCGCAGAGTCGGTTGATCAGCAGCGTGTCGGTCTTTCCCGGTCTGGGAGTCCACACCCACAGCGTGTCGCTATTCAGCGTGTCGGGTGTGCCGTCGCTTTTCTGTAGCTCGTATTTGCAGCTCACCGTGTTCTCCACGGGGCAGTCAATGCTCGAGCACGCTGCCACGATGCCTGCCGCCCCTGCCATCATATATGCCCTCAGTTTCCGCATATCATAACTCTTAACTCTTAACTCTTAACTCTTAACTCTTAACTCTTAACTCTTAACTC
>CAMKTS010000006.1 GCA_946415755.1 uncultured Prevotella sp.
GAAAAAATAAAAATCTAAAAATCAATTTCAGTGTCTACTGAAAAGGGGCAGTGCAAAAAGCTTACCTTTGCCCTTGATTTCGTGTAGAATGAATGGATTAAGCATCCTTGATTTCGTGTAATATTTAGTTCGATCAAACTTTGATTCCGTGATGAAAAGGAAAATATACGACCAGTTGGTCCTGTGGAAAGAGAAGCGTAAGGGCAAGTCGGCCATGATGATAGAAGGTGCCCGACGTGTGGGTAAGAGCTATATCGTGAAGGAGTTTGCCCAAAAAGAATATAAGAGCTATATCCTGATTGACTTCTTCAAGGTGGGCGATGATATCAAAGATCTGTTCAAGAACTACAAGGATAATCTCGACATGCTTTTCACCTATCTGAGCACCTATTTCTCCACCAAACTCTATCCACGTGAATCCATCATCGTGTTCGACGAGATAGAATTCTGTCCTGCTGCTCGTGCTGCCATCAAGTATTTGATAGAGGATGGACGCTACGACTACTTGGAAACAGGTTCGCTGCTGGGTATGAAGATGAGCACGAAGAAAAAGCGGAAAAAGGATGAGAAGAAAGAGGACTATCTGGTGCCTTCGGAAGAAGAGAGCATCGTGATGCATCCCATGGACTTCGAGGAGTTCCTTTGGGCAATGGGTGAAGAGTCGCTAATGGACTTTATTCGCATGAAGTTCGCAGCCAAAGAGCCTGTAGGTCAATCGATGCATCGCAAAATCATGGATTACTTCCGTCTCTATATGATTATCGGCGGTATGCCGCAGGCCATTCTTGAATATCTGGATAGCAAGTCGTTTGGAGATGTGGACCGAGTGAAGCGACAGATTCTCAACCTCTACAATAATTGTATCGACCAGTATGCCGGAGTGCATACACCAAAGGTAAGAGCTATCTACGAAGCCATTCCTGGTCAGTTACAGCTCCATGAACACAAATTCCATTTGGCCGATCTGAACAAGGACGCTCGCTTCCGTGACTATGACAGTTCTTTCTATTGGTTGCGTGATGCCAAGATGGTGAACCTTGCCTTCAACACGACTGAGCCCAGCATCGGCTTGGGTCTCAAGCAGAAGGACAACGCTCTGAAATGCTACATGAACGACACGGGCCTGATGATCAGTCACGCCTTTGACGAGCGGGGAATCGTCTCTGAACAGCTTTACCAGAAAATTCTCAAAGACAAGCTGGAGGTCAATGCAGGCATGCTGATGGAGAATATCGTGGCACAGATGCTCGTGGCTAATGGCTGCAAACTATTTTTCTACTCCAACCCGTCGCGCGAAAACAAAGAGGACCGCATGGAGATTGACTTCCTCATTGCGAAAAGCAAGATTACCAGCCGACATAACATATCACCCATCGAGGTGAAGTCATCAACAGGGTTCACTACCGTCTCACTGGAGAAGTGCATCAAGAAGTACGCCACTCATCTGGCGCAATCCTATATTGTTCACACTGGCGATGTAGAACAGGACGGAGCTTATCTATACATTCCTCTATATATGGTGCCATGTCTTTAATTCTCATTCCACCAGAACTTACCCAGTTACCCACTTACCCAGTTATGACAAGAAGGTCGTAGAGGTTATGTAGTTCATATTTTTGAAATGGGTTTGTACCCCTGCATTATAGCCGTCCCCTATCAGGGGACTTTGATTCATTTTATCACTTCCCAATGGCCTCCTTTGTCTGGACCTACACGGCGGATGATGCCGTCTGCTTGCAGCTTCTTCAGATGCTTGGATACAGCACTGCGGTTGATACCGAGGCTTGCAGCCATTTGGGTAGAAGTGACTTTGGCATTCCGGAGAATCATGTCCAAGATGGCATCGCGAGTTTTCTGTCCACCTTTTCTGTCTACTTCCACCATTTTCTGTCCACCTTTTTCTGATGTCGAGGAAATGAATTGGTCGATATCTGCCTCCAGATGCTGACAATGGTGGCGGGCCATGGATGGATGGTCACCAATTCGTAGTGTGCCCAGAAGCTGAGGTCATAGACAGCAGCAACATCAGCGGGATCGATGGCTTTGCGACGTTGATTCAATTCTTGGCAGAAGGCAGCACCTACAAGGCGATTCAGCAATTCCAGTTCTTCACTTTTTCACTTTTTCACTTTGGACATTAAGGTTTCTGACAAAGTGACAACACATGCCTTGTCGGGGTGATGGGGGTGGATAGGGTTGGGAATGGGAGGTGATCATTTAATTATTATTTTTATTATTATATATTATTATAATAATATATAATAATAAGGATTTTCGCTAAATAAATGCGGAAAATGCTAATGTCTAAAGTGAAAAAGTGAAAAAGTGAAAAACCTACTGTTTTTTTTGAAAAATAATGGCCCAAAAACTTGCATAATTCAAAAAAAAGTCGTAACTTTGCAACGTTGCAAAAGAGGGCTGAAAACGGGGTTGGCGAACCCCACAGAGAGCCCAATGAAAGGAGAGGACGGAAAGGAGGAGCAGCATAATGAGTAATCGAAATTAGGCAGCTGGTAATCCGGAATACCAGTCGACTGACGGAGATTAATCAATAGGTAGGACGAAGGAAATTGACCAAGGAGAAGGACATGAAAAACAATCAAATCAAAAAGTTTTCATGGCAAAGTATCGTCTTTACAAGAACAACAACCGAAAGTCTGCCGGTTACGGCAAGTATTACGCCAAGAAGGCCGCCGAGGGCATGGTGGACATGAGCGGGCTGATAGCCCACATGGCTGGTCACAACTCGGCATTCTCGAAGGGTGTCATCACCGGTGTGCTGGCCGACCTGGTGGAGTGTGTGCGTGAGCTGGCCTACGAGGGCAAGTCGGTGAAGATTGACAACCTGGGCATCTTCCGCGTGTCGATGAAGTCGAAGGGTGTGGAGGACGCCAAGGAGTTCTCGGCATCGACCGACATCACGTCGAAGTGGCAGGTGCGCCCCACGGGCGAGTGTGTGACCAAGGCTATCGGTGTGACCCGTGCCGGAGGTGCCATGCTGACCTGGGAGGAGGACAACGACTACACCAGTCCGCGCAGCGAAACCCCGGAGCCCTAAAGCGAAGTTCTTAAGCCTCCTTCGGGGGGCTTAAGAATTAAGAATTGAAAATTAAAAATTATGATTAGCGAAAGCGCGAAAAGACATTGAACATTGAAGAAAGCTATGTTGAAGTACACAGTAGGGTCGGTTCCGCTGTGTACTGGGTCGGTTCCGCTGTGTACTCACATGAAATCTCCCGCTTCCGGCGTAAACACGCGGAAAGCGGGAGTTTTCTTCTATTTCATTTGATTACCCTCGCCTACTTTCTTCCGCTCTGGCTGATCAGGGTGCGGACGGTTTCGTTGAAGTCGTCTTCCTGTATCAGCTGCTCGATGGTGAGGTGCATGCGGTAGCGCCAGTAGTGGCGGGGATTGGCAGGGATGTTGATACGCTCGGCGTTCTGGTCGGGCAGACGGAGGCGCTCGTCGATGGAGAGCCAGTCTTGCAGCGACAGCAGACAGAGCATGCTGGGCGAGGTGAGCTGTCGGCTCACAATGTCTTTGGCAAGCCAGCCTGGCAGGGGGTGAGGGGCATCGCCGCCACGGCGCAGGGGACCGTTGTAGTAGGCCTGCGTCTGCTCGTTGTCCTCGTCCCACCACTGGCGGAGGGTCGGCATGTCGTGGGTGGAGAAGGTACACACCGAGCGGTAGGGGTTGTGCGACAGCTTGCCGAAGCGGACGCTGGGGTCCTTGGGCATGGTCTGGATTTCGAGGGACAGGATGCGCAGCTCGTTCATCACCCACGACACGCAGTCGGGCACCATGCCGAGGTCTTCGGCACATACCAGCATGCGGGTGGCCTGGGTGAGCAGGGGCAGCTTCTTCATCGCCTCCTGATACCAGAAGTGGTTGTTGCGACGGTAGAAGTAGTCGTTGTACAGACGGTTGAAGTTAGACTTCTCACTGTCGTTGAGCTGATTGTAGGCATCCTGGAACTGTACGGCAATACGCGGATGCCAGCGGTCGCTGCGCTTGTGGTCGACGAGGAACAGGCCCTCGCGGAACGGTACGCCGTAGGATTCTATCTCCTCAAGGCTCATTCCCAGGGCCGGGGCGAACTGTCCCATCAGTCCCGACTTCTCAGGCACGGGAATCTCCCAGATACGGAAGAAGCCCAGCACGTGGTCGATGCGGTAGGCATCGAAGAACTGTGCCATCTTGCGGAAGCGGCGCACCCACCAGGAGCAGCCGTCCTTGAGCATCTCGTCCCAGTTGTAGGTGGGGAAGCCCCAGTTCTGTCCGTCGGCAGAGAACGGGTCGGGCGGTGCTCCGGCCTGTCCGTTCAGGTTGAAGTATTTCGGCTCTACCCAGGCTTCCACGCCGTCGCGTGAGATACCGATGGGGATGTCGCCCTTGAGGATGATACGGTGCTGGCGGGCGTACTCATGGGCGGCATGCATCTGCTGGTCGAGGTTGTACTGTACGAAGTACCAGAAGTCGAGCACTTTCTGGATGTCGGGAGTGGGATGTGCGACAAGGGCCTTCACGGTAGCCTCCTTGGGCCATTCGCTGAAGACGGCAGTACCGTACTGGTCGCGATAGTAGCAGAAGGCGGCATAGGGGACGAGCCACTCCTTATTGTCTTCGTAGAACTGCTTGAAGCTGGCGCGCCGCTTGACATTGTTCCACTCCTGGGCGAACAGGTCGCGCAGATAGTCGATCTTGGCGGCAAACATCCGCTCATAGTCTATCTGCGGCAGGGCATTCAGCTCCTGGCGAAGGGCCTCGTATTTCTGCCTTAATGTTTCATCTTTTAGCTCCGGCAGCTGACGGAAGTCCGTATACTGCGGGTGCAGGGCATAGATGCTGATGGAGTTGTAGGGATAGCTGTCCTGCCAGCTGCGCGTCATATTGGTATCATTGATGGGCAGCACCTGGATGATGCGCTGCTGCGTCTTCGCTGCCCAGTCGATCATCAGCTTCAGGTCGCCAAAGTCACCGACTCCGAAGCTGCCTTCACTACGCAGGGAGAAAATGGGCACCACGGTACCGGCTCCCTTCCACGGATAGAGGGGGAAGTAGGCCTGCGACAGCTCGTAGACCACCACCTCGTTGTCGCTGATCTCCGGCAGGTCGATGCTACGGTTGGAGGACTGCTCCCACAGCGGCGACTCGATGCCGTCGATCATGACGATGAACTTAAACTCGAAACGTCCGACGGGCAGCTGGGCGGCATCTAAGCTGACCACCCACTCGTGGCACTCGTGCTCAGCCATGGTTAGGGCCTGCTTGGCATCCCAGCCGCCGAGCGACTGCGGCTCTCCCACTACGGCCAGCCGCTGACCTATACGGAGCTGCGGGGCACGGACCTTCAGGCGCACCGTGCGCAGGTATTCCGACTTGATGCTCAGCTCGCGCTTGCGGGCCATCACGCAGTCGGTAAAGGCAGAGCTATAGAGATAGGCATCCTCCGGAATGTCTATCCAATGGTCGTAGACCGTATACCGCGATGCTTTCTGGGCGGCAAATTCCAGACGGTGGGGTTCCACCAACCACTCGTGGCGCACTTCTTCCTCGCCACGTCGAACACTGTAGTAATAGTCGATAAACGTACCAGCCTTCATGGCTTTGGTCAGTTCGCAGTACCAATGCAAGCCGTCGAGCGTAGACATCTTATGCTGCGAGACTTTCCCCGTTGCTTCCTCAGGAAGGATGTTCAACATCAAATCTTCACCGAAGGTGGTCTGATACTCAAGGTTAAAAAGTAATTTCATAGATAGTATGTTTATAGTTAGCATCTTTTTCCTATTTCTTATCCTTGATAACCGTGACACACAGCGCGCCGATGATAAGCAGTACACTGGCCACAATCATCATGGTGTACTGGTGGTGGCCCACCATCGACAGGACGAGGCCGCCACACAGGGCTGCAACAATCTGAGGGATACAGATGGTGCCGTTGAACAGGCCGAGATAGGCTCCCATGTGACCGTAGCCCTGGAGGGCATTGGTGACAAACGTGAACGGCATGGCCAGCATGGCAGCCCATGCACAGCCGATGAGCAGGAAGGGGATGAACTGCAGGTACTGGTCGTGGAGGAAGGGAACCATGGCAAAGCCGATGCCACCGATGACGAGGCTGACGGCGTAGGCCAGCTTGGTATTCTTAAACTGCGGCAGCACGGCAGCCCAGACAACGGAGCCGATGGCCTGAACGGCGAAGAGGATGCCCGTCCAGTTGCCGGCCATCTGGAAGGGTTCGCTCACGGGGTCGGTAGTATTCCATACCGTCTCGGCAATGGCACCGGTGGTATAGTTCCACATATACAGGAATGCCGCCCAGCAGAAAAACTGCACGAGGCCTACCTTCCAGAAGGTGGAGGGGGCGTTCTTCAGCAGGGTGATCCAATTGGCACTCTCTTCCTTCTCCTCCGAGACGGGGTTGTACTCGGCATACTCCTGCGGGTTCCACTCCTTCACCTTCGACGTCGTATAGATGACGCAGAGGATGAGGATGGCGGCACCGATGTAGAACGACCAGATGACGCTATCGGGGATGACACCCTTCTCGGCAACATTGCTGATACCTATCCACGTCAGTACGAAAGGGAACACGAAGCCCACCACCGAACCGGCATTGCACAGGAACGACTGGATACTGTATGCCTTGGCCTTCTGCTCTTCGTTCACCATGTCGCCCACCATCATCTTGAAGGGCTGCATGGCCATGTTAATACTGGTATCGAGGAACATCAGCGCTACCAGTCCGAAGAGCATGGCGGCACTCACCGTCAGGCCAAAGGAACCGCTGTTGGGCAACAGGCACATCACAAGGACGGCAACGGTGGCCCCTATAAATAAATAAGGTATACGACGGCCGAAGCGCGTCCACGTCTTGTCACTCAGCGTACCCACAATGGGCTGTACCAGGATACCCATCAGCGGCGGCAGTATCCAGAAATAACTCAGGTTGTGAGGGTCGGCACCCAACGTGGCGAAGATGCGTGAGATGTTAGCACTCTGCAGCGCATAGGCTATCTGCACTCCAAAGAATCCGAAACTCAGATTCCACAAACTCCAGAACGGAAGATTCGGTTTTGTTTTCATATCGTTATTGTTAGTTCTTTTAGGTTTTCTTCTAGTCTTTGCTAGTCTCTCTAGTAGCTCAAGTATCTCTAGTCTTTCTAGTTGATCTGGGCGAGCAAGTATCGTCGGGCTATTTTGTCGTCCCCCTGATGACGAGGCGTGTGCGCACCACGCGGCGCACGGCACGGCCTAACGGAATGGCTCCCTCCACATGTCCTATCAGGATGTCGGCAGCCTCTTCGCCCACCTTCACCCCTCGCTGCTCGACGGTAGTCAGCATCGGGTCGCAGGCGATGGCGCGATAGCCGTTGGTGAAGCCACATATCTGGATGTCGTCGGGCACCTGGAATCCCATCCGCTTGGCAGTATACATGATGCCGATGGCTGTATCGTCGTTGATGGCGAAGAAACCGTCGGGCGGCACGTCCATCTTCAGGATTTCCGGTGTAACGGCTTCGGCATCAGCACGGTTGTCGCAGATGCGCATGATGTGCTCGTCGAAAGCCATACCGTGCTTCAGCAGCGCATCCTTGTAGCCGTTGAAACGGTTCTTGGAGATCTCCAGCGTCATGGGCGACCCGTAGAAGGCAATGCGGCGGCAACCGTTCTCTATCAGGTACGACACGGCATTGTAGGCTCCCATATAGTCGTCGACCACTACCCTACTGGCATTGACTCCCGTACAGATACGGTCGTAGAACACCAGCGGCAGTCCGGCATCCATCAGCCGCTGGAAATGGTCGTACTGCTGCGTGTCCTTGGCCTGCGAGACAATGATGCCGCACACCTTGTTCTCGTAGAACGACTGACAGATGCGCACCTCGCGCTCATAGTTCTCCTGACTGGTGGCTACCAGCAGCCGATAGCCCTGCGAGGTGGCCTCCTCCTCGATGCCGCTCAACACGGAGGCGAAATAATAATGTACGAAGTTGGGCACGATGACCCCTATCAGCTTCTGCGGCTTCACCTTCGAATTGCGCAGCGACTCGGCTATCAGGTTCGGCGTGAAGTTGTGCTCCCGTGCATACTGCTGTATCAGCTGCCGACGCTCCAAAGAGATGCGCGGCGAGTCCTTCAGTGCCCGCGATACCGTGGCCACGCTGATGCCCAGTTCACGGGCAATATCCTTCATCGTTATGGGTACATGTTCTGCCATCTGACTGCAAATTTAGAGAAAACTTCGCTTCGTTGTCCTCATACCTCCCACATTTATAAGAAGTGTTAATGCAAACGTTTGCATTATCCTTGTAACGGTTTTAACCCGAAAAAAGTATTAACGAATCGAAACAATTTATATTTTTGCAGTAGCTTACGCAGTGTAACCATATAACTAGATAAAACACTAACTTTAAAAATGAAATGATGAAGCAGGTAAACATTAGAATTCCGTTCAGGATGCTCGTCCTTCTGTTAGGACTATTCCTGTCGGTAGGAGCCTTTGCACAAATCAGTGTACAAGGCCATGTTAAAGATGCTCAGGGAGAAGCGATTATCGGTGCTACCGTTCGCGTGGCAGGCACACAGACTGCTACGATAACGGACTTCGACGGTAACTTCACGCTGACTGCCAACCAGGGTGCAGACATCACCGTCACCTATGTGGGCTACCAGCCTACCACGGTCAAGGCTGCTCCTACGCTGGAGATTGTACTGAAAGACGATGCCGCCGTGCTGGAAAACGTAGTGGTCATCGGTTACGGACGTGCCCGCAAGAGCGACCTCACAGGTTCGGTAACAGCCATCAAGCCTGATGACAAGAACCACGGTCTGAACGTCAATGCACAGGACATGATCAGCGGTAAGATTGCCGGTGTAAGCGTCATCTCCGGTGACGGTACGCCTGGCGGCGGTGCCCAGATCCGAATCCGTGGCGGCTCCTCACTGAATGCCAGCAACGACCCGTTGATCGTTATCGACGGTCTGGCCATGGACAACTACGGTGTACAAGGCTTGTCCAACCCGCTCTCTATGGTGAACCCTAACGATATCGAGTCGTTCACGGTTCTGAAGGACGCTTCTGCCACGGCCATCTACGGTAGCCGTGCTTCGAACGGTGTGATCATCATCACCACCAAGAAGGGACGCTCAGGACAGAAGCCTACCTTCAACTACAGCGGTAATGTCTCGATTGCCTCGAAGAAGAAGACCACCGAGGTGCTCACCGGCCCACAGCTCATGCAGTTCGTCGGCAACCTCTACGGCTATGACAGCGATGCCTACAAGGAGTTAGGCTACCTCGATGCCAACGGCAACAAGGCGTATGCCGACACCAACTGGCAGGACGAGATCTTCCGCACGGCTGTCTCTACCGACCACAACCTCACAATGTCGGGCGGCTTCAAGAACCTGCCCTACCGCGTATCCATCGGCTACACCAACAACCAGGGTATCATCAAGACCTCGAAGTTCGAGCGCTACACGGCCAGCATCAACCTGTCGCCGTCGCTGCTCAAGGATCACCTCAAGCTGAACCTCAACGCCAAGGGTATGATTGCCAAGAACCGCTACGCTGAGAGCGGCGTGGGCGCTGCCGTCTCCATGGACCCGACGAAGGCCGTCATGGGCAGCAACCCCATCTACAGAGACTACTTCGGAGGCTATGTGCAGAACTACACCTCTGCCGCCTACGACGGTGCTGCCGACTGGCTGTACGTCGGCAAGGGCACTTCCAACCCCGTTGCCGCACTCAACCAGAACGACAACCACGCCACCTCGAAGACCTTCATCGGCAATATTGAAGTAGACTACTCCATCCACGGCTTCGAAGACCTGCACCTGCACGTCAACGGTGCCTGGGACCGTTCCACCGGTAAGCAGTGGTACGACCGCAGCCGTCTCTCGCCATCGGCCTACTACTACGGCTACAACGGCTACAGCACGATGGATACCTACAACCTCCAGCTGTCGCTCTACGCACAGTACATGAAGGACTTTGCCAAGCACCACCACTTCGACATCATGGCAGGTTATGAGTGGCAGCACTTCCACAAGAAGACCAACTGGTACGGCTACGGCACCTATCCTGCCGGCAACACGAAATATGCAGCTGGCACACACCATGAGGATCCCGCCGAGATGGGACAGGAGACCCGCAGTATGACCGAGAACTACCTCGTATCATTCTTCGGACGTCTGAACTACACCCTCATGGACCGCTACATGCTCACCTTCACGCTGCGTGCCGACGGTTCGTCACGCTTCAACTGGCTGCCGGGCAACGACAACCAGCAGTGGGGCTACTTCCCCGCCCTCGCACTGGCATGGCGCATGAAGGAAGAACCCTTCCTGAGAAACGTCAGCTTCCTGAGCGATGCCAAGCTGCGCTTAGGATGGGGTATCACCGGACAGCAGGAGGGTATCGGAGACTATACCTATATCCCCGTGTTCAAACCCACCGGCAACTCGCATGCACTCTATCCCGTGCTGGGCAACGGTACCACCTACCGTCCGCAGCCCTACAACCCGCAGCTGACGTGGGAGAAGACCACTACATGGAACGCAGGTCTTGACCTGGCATTCCTGAACAACCGCGTGGAACTGAACCTCGACTGGTACTACCGTAAGACCACCGACCTGATCAATACCGTATTCGTGGCTGCAGGCTCTAACTTCCGTAACAAGGTGACCAGCAACATCGGTTCGCTGCACAACACCGGTTTCGAGTTTATGACCACCGTACGACCCATCCAGACGAAGGACTGGCGCTGGGAGGTGAGCTACAACTTCACCTACAACCACAACGAGATTGACGAACTCATCAGCGGTAAGGGTGCCGACTACTTCGTAGAGACCGGTGGCGGTCTGACAGGTACCGGCGGTAACATACAGGCCCACACCGTAGGAAAGTCCATGTATGCCTTCCACGTCTACCAGCAGGTATACGACCAGAACGGCAATCCTATCCTCAACACCTTCGTCGACCGCAACGGCAACGGCTACCTCGACTCTGGCGACCGCTACTATTACTACAAGCCGGCAGCCGACGTACTGATGGGCCTGTCGTCAAAGCTGCAGTGGAAGAAGTGGGACCTCGGCTTCTCGATGCGTGCCAGCCTGGGCAACTACGTGTTCAACAGCACAGCCTCCGGCTCCAGCAACGTAGGCTCCGGTGCCGTGTATACCAACGGCAACCTCAGCAACCTGCGCCTCAACTCTGTACTGCGCGGCTTCACGAATGTATCGCAGCAGCAGTATGCCTCCGACTACTTTGTCGAGAACGCTTCCTTCCTGAAGATGGACAACATCACCTTGGGATTCAGCTTCGACAACCTCTTTAAGACCAAGCTCAGCGGACGTATCTATGCTACCGTTCAGAACGTGTTCACCATCACCAAGTACACCGGCATCGACCCCGAGGTGGCCAGCGGTGTAGACGGTGACATGTATCCCCGTCCTATCACCACCATCTTTGGTGTCAGCCTGAACTTTTAAGAAAAGGTAGAAACGTAAAAAAGTAAAAAGTAATAAGCTATGAAACTGAAATATATATTACCAGCTGCAGTGTTTGTGGGCGCCACCCTTCTGACTTCCTGCGTGAAGGACTTGGAGGTTAACAACATCAACCCGCAGGAGGTGACAGACTTCAACGAAGACTATATCTTCAACAAGATCTACGGCAACCTGGTGCTGACCGGTCAGGTAGGCCCCAACGGCGACAGCGACCTGGACGACATCGACGAGGGAACATCGAACATGACCCGTCTGATATGGAATGCCAATACGCTGACCACCGACGAGGGACATTGCTGGTGGAACGACCCGGGCATGCCCGAACTCAACCGCAACACATGGACCAATGCCAACGTGATGATGAAGGCGCTGTACTACCGCCTGATGTTCGGCATCACGCTCTGTAACTTCTATCTGGAGAATGCCAACGATGCCGATGCAGAGACCAACCAGAAACGTGCCGAAGCACGCTTCATGCGCGCACTGCACTACTTCTACCTCATGGATCTCTATGCCAACCCGCCGTTCCTCACCAAACTGTCGAGCGAGAACGCACCGCAGATACAGCGTGCCGACCTCTTCCTCTTCCTGGAGAGCGAGCTGAAGGACATCATCGGAGAGGGACAGAGCAGCGAGGTGCTGGCAGACCCCAGAACCATCCAGTACGGACGTGCCGACAAGGCTGCAGGCTATCTGCTGCTGGCACGACTCTACCTGAATGCAGAGGTGTACACCAGCACACCACGCTGGAGCGAAGCCAAGAGCTATGCCGACAAGACCATCGGCACTGCCTATACGCTCTGCACCAGTGACAACAGTAATTCCGTGCAAAGCGGCTTCAGCCCCTACCAGCTGCTGTTCATGGGCGACAACAACACCAACGGAGCACAGAACGAAATCATCCTTCCCGCCCTGCACGACGGTGAGGCCACACAGACGTGGGGTGGCTCGCTGTTTATGATTGCCGCTCCCGTTTCCAGCGACATGAAGCAGGAAGACCTCTATGGTGTCAAGGATGCCAACGGCAACGCCATCCTGGGCTACGGCACTACCGAGGCGTGGGACATCGGTCTGCGCGCCCGCAAGGAGTTCTCTAAGGTGTTCTTCGGCAAGAACGCTTCCGACAACAGCATCCCCAAGGGTGCCCCGAAGGATGTCGTGCCCGATGTCGGCGACGACCGTGCCATCTTCTACACCAGCACCCAGAAGCTGAGCATCCAGAAGGAGGATGACAAGAACCAGGGCCTCATCTACATGAAGTTCAACAACATCCACTCCGACGGCACTTCAGGCCATCACTCCGGCGGACAGTTCGTAGACACCGACTATCCCATGATGCGACTCGCCGAGGCCTATCTGATCTCTGCCGAGTGCGACGCCCGCATGAATGGCGGCACATGTACGGCCACCGGTTTGCAGCGCATCAAGGATCTGCGCAAACGTGCCAACGTACAGACCGGTAACAAGTACGACGGCAAGGGTGCCGAAGCCATCACCGAGGAGACCCTGGAGGACATCTTCTCCGAGTGGTCGCGCGAGTTCGGCTTCGAGGGCATGCGCCGCATGGTGCTCATCCGCTGGAACCGCTACGGCGGACAGACCGACTACACGTGGGAGTGGATGGGTGGCTCGCAGGCCGGTGCTCCTATCGACAAGCGCTTCAACATCTTCCCCATTCCTGACAGTGAGTTGAATGCCAACCCCAACATCAAACCCAACTACAAATAAGCAAACTTAAAACACGTAACAGATATGAAAAAGGTAAGTATTTTGACTTTGCTGCTGGGAGGCGCATTGATCTTCACAGCCTGTGAGGCAGACCGTGACGACAATCCCACCCTCAACCTGACGCAGACGCAGCAGCCTATCTCGCTGAATACGCCGGTATTTGCCAGCGGCACCTACGACCTGGAGAATACCGATACCATACAGCTGGCATGCACGGCTCCCGCCTATGGCTTCCCCGCCACGGTGACCTACGTCATACAGGTCTCGCTGGACGAGAATATGAACAAGCCAAACAACCTGGCCACCACCTATTCTTATAATAAGATGAGCGTGCCCGCCAAAGAGGTGGCTATTGCCACTACCAAGCAGATGATGGACAAGCAGGGCAAGAAGCAGGATGACTTCCCCGTGCAGACACCCATCTACCTGCGCATCTTTGCCTACATCGACGGTGTGAAGGGGTCGGAGACCTACTCCAACGTCATCAAGCTCAACCAGGTGAAGACCAAGTTCGCCCTGCCCGACGTAGAGATGCCTGAGGCCCTCTTCGTCAACGGTAAGTTCACGGGCAACGACTGGGAGAAGGCCGTACCCACTACACCCGTCCACAGCAACACCAACACTCACTGGCGCATCTGCTGGGTCGACGAGAGCGGTATCCTCACCAGCCCCACCAAGAGTGTGGCCAACTATGCCGACGACTATATCACGACGACGTACAGCTGTAAGACCAACGGCTTCAGCGTTGATGCCGACGGTAAGATTACTGCCACAACTCCCGGCTGGTACCTGATGCTTGTCACCGGTACCGTCGACAACGAGAAGCGCACCATGCAGCTCGCCTTCGACTTCAGCGAGCCTGAGGTATGGCTCATCGGTACCAGCATCGTCAATCCCGAAGTAGGCATCTTCGGCAAGGACGATCCCGACGAGGGCATCGTAAGCAACTGCTGGGACGAAGGTGCCCTGCGCAGCGAGTTTGCAGAATATGTCAAGTTCTCAGTTCCCACCGAGATGAACGGCGTGTTCGTATCTCCACCGCTCACCAGTGCTGTCGATGGCGACGGTGGTACCCGTGCCTACGTGAAGGTGAAGAACTACGAGTGGTGGAAGTCGGAGATGTTTGTCTTCAACGGCAAGATTGTATACCGTGGTGCCGGTGGCGACCAGGAGCGTGTCAACGGTGCAGTAGGCAAGCGCGTGTACTTCAAATTCTCTGATGATACCGGTGAACTGAAATAATGAAGCAACCTAAATAAAAGCAGTAATATGAAAAAATTATCGATATTTCTGATGCTCGCACTCGCAGGATGGTCACTGACCGCCTGCGACGAGAGCCACAACGACTACGCACAGCCGACGGTATTCCCGCAGGAGGAGCAGATTACCATCAGCGGCTTTGAAGCCACCCCCACTGCTGCCGCCTCGCAGAACATCAACCTCGGCACGATGGCCGAGCAGGGCATCGAGAGCATCCAGCTGTTCACCCTCACCCAGGGTACGCTGCCTGCCGGTGTCACTCTCAAGAACATCCGTCTGGAGGCCTGGCCCTCCGACCTTACCGAGGCCGTATCCACCAATGTGAAAGCCACCGAGGATGGCTACGTGACCAAGGAAGAGCTGGCCAATCTGGTCTACACCTTCTACGGTAAGAAGTCCACCGAGCGCGTCTTCACCGCCAAGCTCTTCGCCAATGCCTTCAGGGGCGCCGAGGCACAGCTCATCACCCTGGGCGACTTCACGTTGCGCATCACCCCCGAGGAGTTGGAGAATCCCTACTACTATATCTATGGTAATGTGGTGTATGCCACCAAGGACAATGCCTACAAGGCTGTGATGACGCCCGATGCCGAGAGCGATGTCATCTTCTACTACACCAGCCAGTACGTCAGCAGCGGTGATATCAAGATCTGGAACTCCAAATACTGGTTGGAGGGCAACGCCACCAGCGACTTCACCAAGCTGTATGGCTCCGGCGAGGAGAAGCCCAACTCCTACAAGGGCATTACCGGTAAACTGCTGCAGGGCAGCACCTACTCCATCTTCTCGCCCACCAAGGAATACTACACCTTCAAGATCGACCTCGAGGCACTCACCTACGAGTGGATCAAGCTGGAAGACCAGGATCCCGCCTCGTACACCGCCATCTCCATCACCGGACTGAATGGCGACTGGAACACCGACATCGACATGGAGGGCGTGGATGCCGTCTCGTTCATGAAGAAACAGCTCAAGGCCAAGTCGCACAACTGGTATGCACAGATCACGGCTACCAGCGACTGTCAGGTGAAATTCCGCGCCGACCATGACTGGGCCACCAACTGGGGCTTCGGCAGCAGCGACGGCGAATGGACGGTGAATGACGAGCAGTGGGCCAAGCCGTGCAGCAACGGTGCAGGCAACATCGCCCTTGCTCCCGGCAAGTACAATGTGTACTTCTGCGACATCACCGGCGTAGCCCATTTCGTACCGGTAGAGGAATAACCATCCCTCCCCCATTCTGACCAACAGGCAGATACCATCGCTGGTGTCTGCCTGTTGTTTGTGCAAACGTTTACACTGCTACTTTGATTTTTTTTTACGCCCATCAGTACAACATCCGTGAAAAATGACTAATTTTGCCCTCGGAAAACGCATACAGCGCAAATTGAGATTACTAACAT
This sequence comes from uncultured Prevotella sp., assembly GCA_946415755.1. GTDB lineage: Bacteria > Bacteroidota > Bacteroidia > Bacteroidales > Bacteroidaceae > Prevotella. Next base: position 15,906 of record CAMKTS010000006.1, read on the forward strand.
ATTAATTACAAACCAAAATCAAAACAATTATGAAGAAATTTTTTACGCTTATCATCATGTTGACTGCTGCCCTCGGCATGCAGGCACAAGACACGTGGACAGTTGCCGGTGCAAAGGCTATGCTGGGTACTAACTGGGATCCTACAGACACCAACAACGACATGACCTCTACCGATGGTACGAACTTCACCCTCGTAAAGACGGGTGTGATGCTGGCTGCCGGTGACTATGAGTACAAGGTGCTGAAGAACCATGCTTGGGACGAAAGCTATGGCGTTGGTGGTGAGAATGCCAAACTGACCGTTGATGCTGACGGCGAGTACACCATCACCTTCACCTTCAGCACTGCTACCACTGAGGTGGGTGCCACAGCTGTAAAGACGGGCGACTATGTAGCTCCTGTCGTTGGCGACCAGACATGGACGGTTGCTGGTGTTGAGCCGCTGTGTGGTTCCAACTGGAATCCTGCAGATGAAAGCAACGACATGACCTCTACCGACGGTGTCAACTACACCCTCGTCAAGGAAGGATGCCAATTTGAGAAAGGTGTAAGCTATGGCTTCAAGGTTGTTGCCGACCATGCATGGGGCGAGGAGTATCCTAGCGATAACTACGACCTGACTGTTACTGAGAATGGTATTTACACGGTTACCATCACCTTCAACAAGGATACCAAGGAGGTAAATGCTACCGCCACCAAGACCGCTGACTGGACTCCCAGTACGAAGGTGTGGACGATTGCTGGTGCATCAGCCCTCATGGGTACCAACTGGGATCAGACTGATACAAACAACGACATGATGGATACAGGCGACGGTGTTACCTTCGCGCTGGTCAAGGAGCATGTTGCCCTGCTGGCCGATACCGAGTACGAGTTCAAGGTGCTGGCTAACCACAGCTGGACAGAGAACTACGGTAAAGATGGTAAGGCTGGCGGTGACAACGTGATTCTCACAGTTGAGAAGGATGCCACCTATACCGTGACCTTCGTCTTCAACACCGAGAGCAAGGAACTCTTCGCTACCGCTGAAGAGGAAGATCCCACCGCTATCCAGGCTGTGAAGAGCACCGTTGCCAGCGACGGCGTAATGTACAACCTGCAGGGTCAGCGCGTACAGGCCGGCTTCCGTGGCATCGCCATCCAGAACGGCCGCAAGGTGGTTATGAAGTAGTTTTTTTCTTCATAAAAATATAGTAAATCGCAGAATGGGCGGGTGCTTGCGACAAGTACCCGCCCGTTTGTTTTGCCCCACCATCGTGCAACCGATTGCATACCAATGGAAGGATATATTTCGCATCCAGAAAGGCACCCAGTCATTTTATTTCGTATATTTGCAGAAACAAACCTAATGATATCAATAACAATGAAAAGGATTCTTACATCACTGACGGTGCTGCTGGCCTCGATGCCGATGATGGCACAAGGATGGCCTGCAGAATACGAGGGTGTGATGCTCCAGGCCTTCTACTGGGATTCCTTCGACGAGTCACAATGGACGGAACTGGAAAGCCAGGCCAACGAACTCTCCCAGTATTTCACCCTGGTATGGCTGCCGCAAAGCGGCAACTGCGGCAGCAAGTCGATGGGCTACGACGATATGTACTGGTTTCCCAACGGCCGTTCAAGCTATACCAGCTCGTTCGGTACCGAGGCAGAGCTGCGCTCACTCATCAAGACCTTCAAGGAGAAGGGCATCGGCACCATTGCCGACGTGGTCATCAACCACCGTCGCAGCAACAGCGGCTGGTTCGGATTCCCCAAGGAGACCTACAACGATGTGACCTACACGATGGGGTCTACAGACATCTGCTCTGACGATGACGGGGGCAAGGCACAGACAGAGGCCACACGTCTCGGTGTCAGCCTGGGAGCAGAAGACACTGGCGAGGGATGGGACGGCATGCGAGACCTGGACCATACCAGCGAGAATGTGCAGAACACGGTGAAGGCCTACCTGAAGATGCTGCTCGAAGACCTGGGCTATGCCGGTTTCCGCTACGACATGGTGAAGGGATATGCAGCCTCGTACACCAAGCTGTATAATGAATACGCCCAGCCTACCTTCTCCGTGGGAGAATACTGGGACAACTCATCCAAGACGAGGACGTGGATTGTGGGAACAGGGAGAACCAGTGCCGCCTTCGACTTCATGTTCAAATATGTGGTGCGCAATGCCACCGACAAGTCAGACTGGACGATGCTGGGCAAGCGCAACGACAACTACTTCCCGATGAACAGCATGAAGGTGTCGAACGGCGACTACCGCCGCTACGCCATCACCTTCGTCGAGAACCACGACACTGAGGTGCGCCCAGATGGCAGTTCCAACGGTCCGCTGCGCAAGGACACACTGGCTGCCAACGCCTATCTGATGGCCATGCCCGGAACGCCGTGCGTGTTCTTGAAGCACTGGATAGACTGCAAGCAGGACATCAAGGCGATGATTGACGTGCGCAATGCCATGGGCATTCACAACATGTGCGACTATACGGAAGTGGTGACCGGCGACAAGAACTGCTACGTCGTCAATGTGGCAGGCAAGAAGGGCAGCCTCATCTGTGCCGTGGGTACCACCGCCGAGCAGTATGCCGTAGAAAGCGGATATACCAAGGTGCTCTCCGGATACCACTACGCCTACTGGATGGAGAACAAGCTGGAGATGCCGTGGATTGACAAGGCCTCAGGCACCTTCAGCAAGGCTTTCGACGCAGTGCTCACCGCCGTTTCGCAGACGGCAGGAACACAGCTGGTGTACACCACCGACGGCACGGAGCCTACCGCCACCAACGGCACGAAGGTGGCCAGCGGTACCCGCATCAGCATCAGCAGCACCACCACCCTCAAGGCAGGACTGCTGGTGGGCGGCAAGGTCACGTCGGTCGTCACCCGCGAATATACCTATAGCGAAGGAGAGGCCGTGGTAGTACCCGACTTCTGCACGGTGAGCGAGGGCGAGGTATGTGCCTTCTTCGAAGCCCCAGAAAGCTGGACAAAGACTACCTGCTGGGCGTGGGATGCCTACAACTATACCGGCGGCAGCTGGCCTGGCGTGGCATGCACCCTGCTGGGACAGGCCGCCAACGGCAACAACGTATGGAAGTGGACCTTCAAGGAGAGCGACTACAAGGGCACTGCCGGAACGGCCACCATGCCAAAGAACATCATCTTCAGCAACAACGGCTCTTCGCAGACCGCCGACCTGGTATTCACCAACGGCGGCTACTACAACAAGAAGGGGCTGCAGGAGGTTGTTCCCGTGACGCAGACAGTGCTGAAGGGCGATGCCAACGGTGACGGCACGGTCGATGTGGCCGATGTGGTGGCCATCGTCAACTATATCCTGGAAAAGCCCGGCGAGACCTTCAACGCTGCTGCTGCCGACGTGAACGGCGACGGCAACATCGACGTAGGCGACGTGGTGAGTACGGTGAACATCATCCTCAGCAAAGAATAGCAGAAAAAAAAACGTCCTGCCAGGGATGGCAGGATGTGTCAATGGCTATTCCGTGCCGCTGCGCCCCATGAGGGCACGTACTACAAACCAGCAGTGTAGCAGAAAAGTCTGCACCGCCCCGTAATGTACCGACATCACCTGGTAACGCTCCCGCAGCGATGCCCGGTGATGTTGCTTGCTGTCGCCACCCTCCTCAAAATTGGCCAGCACGGCATGCGTGTTCACCAGCTGCAACCCCCTGCGTTGTGCCTCCTTCATCACACGGATGCACCAGTCGACATCCGCCGAATGCCGGTACTTCACGTCGTAGGGGAACTGCTGTGCGATATCACGCCTCACGTAGAACGCCTGGTGGCATACCAGCATGCCCCTGCTAAACGACTTCCACGTCAGCTGCTCGGGCGGGCGGTGGCGACGCAGGTGCAGGAAGTTCCCCTCGGCATCCGTTACCGCCGTGTCGCCATATACCACGGCAGGCAGTTCGCTGTGCTCCCCTGCCCCATCCTCATTTCCGAAGGATGCCACGGCAGCCACCTTGGCCAGCGTATCGGGCGAATGGAATGCGTCACCGGCATTCAGGAATACCACATAGTCGCCGGTGGCCCGTTGCAGTCCTTTGTTCATGGCATCATAGAGTCCGTTGTCGGGTTCCGACAGCACGCTGACGGCATAGCGGCTTTCCTTCTGATAGCACTGTGCCATCGGCACCGTCTGGTCGGTAGAGGCCCCGTCGATGATCAGGTGCTCGATATGCGGATAGCTTTGTTTCGACACGCTGTCGAGTGTACGCTGCAGGCAACGCTCGGCCTGATAGGTGATGGTGATGACGGAGAAAGTCATGGGGGAAGATTCAAGTTTCAAGGGGTCAAGTTTCAAGGGGTCAAGGGTTTAAGAGTTCAAGGGTTTAAGGGTTCAAGGGCGGCCTGATAGACCTCGATGTAGCGGGCGGCCACGCGCTGCTGTGAGTAGCTGTGCGCCACCTTCTGCAGACAGTCGGCACTGAGCGCCCCGTGATCAGCCTCTTCCAGCACGTAGCGGATACCGTCGGCCAGGTCGTCGGTATCCTTGAAGCGCGCCACGTAGCCGTTCCGTCGGTGGTCGATCATCTCCGGGATGCCCCCCACCTCGAATCCTACACAGGGCACTCCGCATGCCATGGCCTCCATGATGGTGTTGGGCAGGTTGTCCTCCAACGACGGCAGCACGAAGACGTCGGCAGCATTGTACACCTCCACGATGCGCTGCGGGTCGCTGACATATCCCAACGGACAGACAGGCAGCAAAAGCTGGTTGGCCACCTCCTCGGCATGTCCTCCCAGTATGGCCACTACGCTATGCTCCCGCATGTCGGGATGCTGCTCTGCCAGTCGGCGTATCGCCGCCACGAAATAGTCCATGCCCTTTCGGGGGTCGGTGACCCGCTGTGAGACAAACAGGATGACGCGCCCCGTGGCGGGCAGTCCCAGCGCACGTCGCGCCTGCAGCTTGTCGCAGGGTCGGAACACGCGCGCGTCAATCGGATTAGGAATACTGGTAATCGTCTGTCCCTTCAGCAGTACACTTTTGCGGGCCTCGCCAGCCAGCCACTCGCTACAGGCCACCAGCGTGATCCGCTTGCCGTCGAGCATGCGCTGCTTGCGCCGCCACACACGTCCCACCATACCGTCGCCCGGCAACAGCCTGCAGTCACGGCACTCGCTGTGGAACTGTTCGCAGCCACGTGCATAATGACACACCGCCGTGGCAGGCCATGCGTCGTGCATCGTCCATACCACGGGCTTTCCAGAGGCTATGATCTTGCGCAGGTCGCCCGTCGACAGCATTCCCTGGTTCACCCAGTGCAGATGGATGATGTCCGCCTCCCTGAACTCCTTCATCTTCGTGATGTCGGTTCCGCAGTTGGCGATATCGATCTCGAACAGCGTGTCACGCCTCAGCCTCAGGTGCAGCCAGATGACGAACCGCTCCCAGAGGAAATGCCACTGTGCGCGCCATCGGCCAGGCAGTCCGCTCACCGTCAGCTGTCCGCTCTCCTTTTCACGCACCAGCATACGGGCCTTCACCCCGTTATTGTTCAGTGCCTCCATCAGTCGGTTGGCAGCCACGGCCGCGCCACCCGTTCGCTCACTCGTATTGACTATCAGTACACGCATACCTTATTATAATAGATGATGCAAAGGTAGAAAATAAAAATGAATTACCCACCGAAAGCACCCTTCTTTTTTCAATAATTGTGTGTTTGCGCACACAAAAGACTTGATTTACATCAAGAATAAGGCAATTTTTAAGCAAAAACAGCAGAAAACTCTTGCGGGGAAGAAAAAATCGTCGTAACTTTGCATCGTCAAACAAGACAAACAGGTACTTCGGTACCGCCAAGGCTAAGTGAAGCCAAGGTAATTCTTAATAGATTGTTTTAGGTTAGTAGTAATATTTATAGTTTTAGGTTTTTAGTTATTGGTAAGAAGAAAGTTTTAAATGTGTTCAGGAAACAGTGGTCGCCGTGAGGCTCCCATAACTTTCTTTTTTAAATGAACGTTAGTATTTTAAAAATTATATGCTGCCGAAAGGCAGACTTCCGGTGAGAACCGGAATTCATTTGGAAAGGATTTTTAGTTAAACATAGGCTTTTGGATGCCGCTGCTCGTTGATGAGTAGCGGTATTTTTTTGTAGTATTACCATACCGAGTCCTCACTTCCCGTTACTTGGCTATCAAGGCCACGGCATAGGCTGAGATGCCCTCGCCACGGCCAGTGAAGCCCAGCCGCTCAGTAGTAGTGGCCTTGATGGAGATGTTGTCGGGGTCGGTACCGATGACGGCAGCCAGCGTCTGCTGCATCTGCGGGATATGGGGATTCATCTTGGGACGCTCGGCACAGATGGTGGCATCGATGTTGACCAGGTGGTAGCCCTTGGTGGCTATCAGCTCAATGGTCTTACGGAGGATGACCTTGCTGTCCATTCCCTCGGTGTCTGCCGACGTGTCGGGGAAGTGGTAGCCGATGTCGCGCATGTTGGCGGCACCGAATATGGCATCACAAATAGCATGGATGAGGACATCGGCATCGCTATGGCCAAGGAGGCCTAACTCGTAGTCAAGACGGATGCCGCCCATCCACAACTCACGACCTGCCACCAGCTGGTGGACATCGTAGCCCATTCCTACTCTGTACATGGTTTCAGGATTCAAGTTTCAAGATTCAAGTTTCAAGATTCAAGGGGTTATCTTCTCCTGAAGAGATCCTTGATGCCATCCATATCGAAGGCAAGGGAGAAGCGCAGTGTCTGGTCGAGGGGGTTGCTCTTCGACGTGGAGATGACGTAACCGACATCGAGGGAGAACACGCTCATGCGGAAACCGCCACCGACGGTGAAATACTTACGGTTACCCTTATTCTCCGATTCATGGTGGTAACCGGCACGGAGAGTGAACTGGTCGTGGTAGATGTACTCCGCACCGACGCTCCACTGGATTTCCTGCAGCTCTTCCTTGAAACCGCCGGGGGCATCGCCGAAGCTCTTGAAGATACCAGCGATGGAGCTGACCTCGTTGTACTCGTCGGCTACGCGAACCTGGTAGGCTTCGGTAGACTCGCCGTCGTTCTGCTTGGGAACGGTGGGAACGAGCAGCTTGTTGACATCAGCGGCGATGGTGAAGCGGTTATAATCGTTGATTGGCACCATGAGGGAGGCACCCAGACGGAGGTTACAAGGCAGGAAATTGGAGCGGTCGTCGCCGAAATACTTGATCTTGCTACCGATGTTGGAGATGTTCAGACCAATACCCAGCTGGCACTCGCGCTGTCCGATATTGATGTAGTTCTGGTAGTAACAGGCAAGGTCGGCAGCAAAGGCTGATGCGGGCTTGGCATCGTTCTCATAGTCGTAGCGCAGGTCGCTGTGGATCCAGCGGATGGCCGTGGCGATGGAGAACTTCTCACTGAGCATCAGCGCGGCACCGACATCGAGCGACATCTCGTAGGGCTTGACGGTCATGGCGTTCTCGTCGAGCGACGTCATCACCTCGCCGAGCGAGAAGTAGCGAAGCGAAGCACTGACCGAGGCATACTCACCGATGCGGTAGTAACCGGCCACGTAGGCCAGGCCGATGTCGTTGACCAGTTTGCGCAACCACGGGGTATAGTTCAGCGAAATGCCAGCACGGCTGATACAGAACGGATACTTGGCGGGATTCCAATACTGGGAGGTGACATCGGGGTCGGTGGCGGCACCGATATCACCCATACCTGCCGAACGAGCATCGGGGGCGATGGTCTGCGACACGACGGCATGATCGATGGGGTTGAACTGGCTCTTCGTGTCTTGTGCATGCAGTGCTGCGGGCAGCAAGAGGCACCACACCACTGCGGTTATCTTTGTTTTCATATTCATATCCATTCTCTGCTATTTATGGTTTATAATGATGAGTTTCTTGGCCTTCGAGGCGTATGAGCTGCCGTCGGAGCTGATGCTCACGCGGTAGAGGTAGAGTCCGGTATTCAACCGGCGGCCTCCGTCACACGTAAGATCCCAGTCGATGGTATAGGTATTGTCGGTGGCGACACCACTCTCGGAGCGCGTCCACAGCAGCCGCCCGGAGGTGTCGAAGACATCGAGCTTGATATCCATTGACGTACCGACACGGTCGTGGATGACACGGAAGGAGGTATGCTGCGAGGCGGGATTCGGCGAGCACTGCACGTCGGCGAAATTGGGTTCCAGACCCTTGACGACCTTGAAGTTTAGTTCTACGGTTGAGGAATTGTTCAGCACGTCCCACGCACGGAACTGCAGCTTGTGGTCGCCATACGTGAGGGCGGGGATGCTATAGCCCACATGTCCCTTGGTATAGCTGCCGTAGTCGAAAGTGAAGTAGTCGTTCAGGGTATAGGTCTTTGAGAGGTCGCCGTCGATGATGAGCTGCAGGTCGTGACCGATGCTGCTGCCCGATGCATTGATGCCGTCCTCGTCGGTCAACTCGGCATAGAAATAGGGCGTGGTATTGACTGCGCCGCCATTGACGAAGGCCACGCTGTTGAGATAGCAATAGATGTTGGGGCCGGTGGCTCCGTGGATGGTCTCGTCGGTACCGTTCAGGGTGAGGCTGCTGCACGTGCCGCTGGCCTCTACCGTCTTCTCGGCATTGATGGCATAGAGGTTGATGAGCGCGCTGGCATCGGAATACTTGATGTCCTTGGGTACTGCAAACGAGAAGGTGAACTTGCCGTCCTTCACGTCGTTGCTGCCGTTGAACACGATGTTGGGGCGGTCGTAATAGACGAAGGCCGCATCGGCATCGCCCGTATCATTCAGCTTACAGGTAATCTGCTCGCGGATGTCGCGCACGACGGCGGTCATCATTCCGTTGAAGGTCTCGTCGACACCAGTGCCATCCTCGCCGAGGATATGTCCGGTGGCAGTGGCCGTGGTGCCGGCCTTCAGCGTCAGCATAGTGTTGCCGTCGACGGGGGTGTCGTTGATAGCATCCAGCACGATGCCTCGCGTAGGACTGGCCAGGCGCAGGGCGGGATCGCCCAGCAGCGAATACTGCAGCTTGTTGGCAGTGCGGTCGCCGGAATAAACGTCCACCCACTGTCCGTTACGGTATTCGCGACCTATCCATATTCCCGTGGAGATGAGTTCGTTCTTCGCCCTTCGTGCGGCCTCGCCGACAGGCATCGACTTGTTGTCGGCATCCTTTCCCAGCACATGGCGGGTGAAGGCGATGTTCATCAGACGGTTGTAGTTCTGGTAGACGGTACGTGTGGTACCGAAGAAGGCGATGGCACCACCCTTGGTGTTGAAGAGTGCCGTCTCGCCGATATTCTCCTCTTGCCCGTCAAAGGGCATGATGTCGCACGATGCCGTCATCCACAGCGGCAAGCGCAACGAGGTGGCTTCGGCGAAGTCTGACAGGCGCAGCACGTACTCGTGGGATACGGCATCGGCACGTCCGTGGCCGGAGTAGTTCATCATCAGGGCACCCTGCTGCATCTGCTGCTTGATGAGGCGCGTGACATCGGGATAGCTGTGACCGGTGGAAGATGAGACGCGCGTGTAGGCATCCCACATGATGCGCTTCACATGGTAGTCGGGATAGAGTGTCTCCGTCATCGTGGCTACAGAGTCGGCATCCTTCATGTGCTGGTTCTGGTTGCCGTCATCGCCCATGAAGCAGATGAGGTTCTGCCAGGCACCAGCCTGTTCGTTCTTGATATAGCTCTCAATCTTGTCGACGGCCACCGTGGCCTGTGCAGCGGTGCGCGCAGAGATGCGCCCTACGGCTGCATCGGCCATATCGCTGGTGAGCATGTTGCCTCCCTCGCCATCGTCGAGCAGGCAGAAATAGTCATCGCTGACGTAGCAGTCGACCTCACTGTAGGAGTTCTCGCTCTCATAGCACAGCAGGAAGTTGTCGGGCGACTCACCCTGCCAGTCGCTGAGAATCATGCGGTTGTCCCAAGCACCATCGCCCAGCAGCAACAGATAGCGCGGCATGTCGGCATCACTCTCGGCACGGTCGTAGAGCATCTTCATATAGCGGCGGTAGGCGTTGGCGTCGGGCGTTCCGCTAGAGAACTCGTTGAACAGTTCATCGGCGGGAACGATATTCACCCGGAGACCGTCGCGCTGCTCATGGATCGTCTTCAGCCGTTCGGCCTGTGCGCGCAGCTGCTGCGTCATGGGAATGATAATCACCATATCGGCGGCCTTCGCAGCATGGTGGTTCTGGTTAGTGATGCGATAGAGGGACTCCGGCTGCGGGAAGGCCTGAGCAAGGTCGGGAGCAGCCTTTGGCTGGCTGGCATAGGTGGAGATATAGTCCAGACGGGCCACACCCGTACCGGCACCGATGGTGATGGTGACCGTGTTGGAGGCCTGCAGGTTAGTGACGTTGAAGGTACGCTGGGCGGTACGCATCTTCTCCAGACTGCTATTGGCAGAAATAGTGATGGTACCCAGCGAGACATCGTTCAGGCTGACGGTTGCCGTGGTGGATGTAGAGCCCGCTGCGGAGAGCAGCACCGTGAGGGTACCAGTAGCCGATGTTCCCGTAGAAGCGACGGTATAGTTGTAGCTGCTTCCAGGATTGAGCTGCCGGGCATCGTAGAGGTTGCGGCCACCATGAAACCAGGCATAGTCATCCACCTCGTACAGTGAGCAGTAGTCATCGGCCAGCGGATAACAGGCTGCCAGGAAGGCTTCCTGCTCTACGGTCTGTGCCGCCTCATCGTTTTCGGTGAGAAAGTAGCATCCGTAATTAGAATAAGGATTGCGAACGCGACGGTGGTTGTTGTCCCACGTCACGGGACCGATGGCATGGAACAGCTTGCGGTTGCCGGAGACGAACGTGGAAACCTCCTTCAGGTCATCGGTCTGCGTGAGGTAGTCGCCCGTCAGCACTTCCGGCTGGCGGCCGCCGCCATATCCATAGACCTTCACCTTGCTGAGCGAGGAGAATCCCAGCTGCCTGACATAATCCTCGGTGAGCTGATAGATACCCGTTGCAGGAACGCAGATCTTCACCCAGTTGCCGCTGCTCAGTACCGAATTGGTGGCATAGCGGCTGGAGGCTGCAGTGGCACGATGGCGGGCATTCTGGCGCACCAACTTCTTGGAGAGACGCTCGCCCTTGACTTTCAGCACGAAGCTGACCAGTTTCTGGTACTGGCCGTCGCGATACACCAACGGCACCAGCGAGAGGTGCATCACGCCCTGCTTGCGCGTCACACTGAAGGAGCGAACCACTTCGGGCAGGCTCGGCAGCGGAGCGTCGGTGATGGCATGGTAGCGCGCTACGTCGGCCTCGCTCATCGGTATGAACTCAGGATATTCTATCGTGACCTGATAGGCAGAATCAGCATAGCCGTAACCTAACGGGTGGGAATAACTGACTACTGGCAGCAGCGAGTCAATTCTGACTTGCTCTGCCGTCAGATTGAAGACTTTCTGTGCGCTTGCCACGAGGCAGAACAGCAGCAGTCCCAGCGTTCCTATGTATCTTTTAGCGTCCAATGGTCTCACTTACAATTAAATTCCAATACTTTCCGGTCTTCCAGCCATCCTTCCAGATGGTCATCGATATGCACCGGCCCCACTCCTACGGGGGTTCCTGTATAGAGCATGTCGCCCGTCTTCAGCGTGAAGAACTGAGAGATATAGGCTATCAGCTCGTCGATGCGGAAGAGCATGTCGGCCGTCGTTCCTTCCTGCATCTTCTTGCCGTTGATGTCAAGATGGAAGCGCAACGACTGTATGTCGCCCAACTCCTCCACGGGTACCCACTCGCCTATTGCCGCCGAGCCGTCGAATCCCTTGCAGATTTCCCACGGCAGTCCCTTCTGGCGGGCCTCTTGCTGTATGTCGCGTGCGGTGAAGTCGATACCCACTGTGACAGCGTCATAGTAGCGGTAGGCAAATCGCTCGGGGATGCTCTTCCCCAAGCGGCAGATACGCACCACGAGTTCCGTCTCATAGTCCACCCGGCGGCTCCAGTCGGGGATGAAGAAGGGCTTGTGATCCTTCAGCAACGCCGAGTCTGCCTTGGTGAAGATGACGGGATGCTCTGGTTTATATAACGCACCATCCAGCTCTTTATTGTGCTGAATGTAATTCATTCCTACTGCAAATATCTTCATATCCTGCTGTTTGGGGGATGAAAATCAATAGCCGAAGACTTCCTCCTGTGTGAGGCGACGGATGGGGGCCAGGTTCTCCAGCACCTTCATATCCAGTTCCTTCTCATCGCCCAGGATGACGTAGCGATAGGGCTTGCGGGCCATCTGCTGCTGCTCGAAGCGCACGATGTCCTGAAGCGTCACCGACGGCAGCTGCTCGTATATCTTCTGGTTGATGTCGAAGTCCAGACCGCGCTGACGAGCCAGCAGATAGGCATTGATGACACCCATACGGGTGGTACGCTGGCTGGCCAGCCGCTTGGTGACGGCCTCCTTGGCAATGCGGAAGGCGGCCTCGCTCTGCGGCACCTCGTCGAGGATGGCATGGAACTGGTTCAGGCAGTCGGCCATCTTGTCGTTCTGCGAAATGATATGCGTGAAGTAGTATTCCGCCTTGTCCTTCCACGACGGACGGCGATAGATGGCGTAGGCATTGTAGGCCAGACCGCGAGCCTCGCGCATCTCCTGGAACACGATGCCGTTCATACCGCCACCATAATACTCGTTGAACACTTCCTGCACGGCAGCCTCATCGAGGTTCATGGGACGGTTCTCATTATGGTACATGCGCATGTAGATATTCTTGGCATCGTAGGGGGCTATCCACACCTCATTCTGCGGAGTGGACTGCTCCGTGAAGGGCTGTCCCTTGGGAACGGCAGCAAGCTGTTTGGGAGTCTTGTGCTGCTTGGCAAGTACGGAAGACAGTTGCTCGGTAGTCATCGGACCGTAGTAGAGCACGGTGTGCTGCATGCCACGCAGCTCTTTCAGCAGATTCAGCAGCTGCTGCGGATCGGCCTGGCGCAACTGCTGTTCGGTCATGTCGTCGCGGCGCATGTTGTGCGGGCCGTAGACAGCGTAGTAGAATAGGTAGTCGAAGCAGGTGCGCTGGTCTTTCTTGTTGTCGTCACGCTCCTTGAGCGTCAGGTCGACAAACTGCGCATACGACTTGCTGTCAGCCTTGGCGTTCTGTAGCACGTCCTCGAGCAACTGCAAGGCAGGAATCATGTTCTCGCTGAGTCCGCTGAGCGATATGGTAAGGTGATCGGAAGACACCGACACGCCATACGAGCAGGCCAGCTTGTAGAACTGCTGCTGGATGGCTGCCATCGACAGCTTCTCGGTACCGACATAGTCCAGGTAGTGGGAGGCGACGGCGTAGCGGTTGTCGTCCTGATGGCCGAAGTCATAGCGGAACTGCAGGTTGAAGAGGTCGTTATCCGTATTCTGCTTGTAAAGAAGCGGCAGACCGTTCTTCGCTGCCGTCTGCGTCACCGTCAGGTCCTTGCTGAAATCCACGAACTGGGGCTGGATGGGCGTGACCTCCGACTGCTGGATGTCGCGCACAAACTGGCTCACCAGGTCGCGGTTGGCGGGAATGGGGGTGATGGTAGGCTTGTTAATCTTCTTTTGCAGCGTATCGACGCCCTGGCGCTTGAAGACGGTGGCATAGCCATCGGTGAAGAAACGGTTGGCAAAGTCGACAATCTGCTGCTTGGTCATGCCGGCCACGCGCTTCATCTTTCCCACCTGCTGTTCCCACGAAACGCCATTGATGAAGGCATTCATGTGCTGGCGTGTGCGCCACTGGTTGTTGTCGACAGCACGCTGGTAGGAGAGTTTCATGTTGTTGACAATGCTGGGCAGCAGGTCATCGCTGAAGTTACCCTTCTTCAGATTGTCTATCTCGCCCAACATCAATGTGCGTACCTCTTCCAACGACTGGTCGGGCTTGGGCTGGCCAATGAGCAGGAATGCCGAATGGTCCTGTTGGCTATAAGGAGCGGAACCGGCACCCTGGATGCGCATCGTCTGGTTGAGGTTGAGGTCGAAGAGACCAGCCTTGCCGTTGCTCAGCATTTCGCTGATGACATCGAGCGTGTCGCTCTGCAGGTCGCTGGCTTTCTTGGCCAGCCAGCCAACCCACACCTGATCGGCCTGCTGTCCGATTACCGTCGTGTCGGAAGGTGCCGTCAGCACACGCTGGCTGGGGAATACCGGCTGACTGACATCAGCACCGGGCTTCCACAGTCCGAAGTAGCGTTCTATGATGGCCACCGTCTCGTCGGGGTCGAAGTCGCCAGCCATACAGATGGCCACATTATTGGGCACATACCATTTCTTGAAGTAGTTCTTGATATTGGTGATGCTGGGATTCTTCAGGTGCTCTTGTGTACCGATGGTGGTCTGGGTACCGTAGGGATGCGTCGGGGTGAGCTTCTTGCCCATCGCACTGAACACCTTGTCGCCATCATCGGTCAGGTACATGTTATACTCCTCGTAGACGGCCTCCAATTCGGTATGGAAGCCACGGATAACCATGTGCTGGAAACGGTCGCTCTGAATCTTCGACCAGTTCTCTATCTCGTTAGAGGGGATGTCCTCCACATAGCACGTGACATCGTTCGACGTGAAGGCATTGGTGCCCTGCGCACCGATGGCGGCCATCAGCTTGTCGTACTCGTTAGGAATGAAATACTGAGCGGCCAGCTGCGACACGCTGTCAATCTCGTGATAGGCAACCTTACGCTGTCCGGGGTCGGTCAGCTTGCGATAGGCCTCGTAACGCTGCTCTATTTCGTCGAGCAGGGGAGCTTCTGCCGTAGGATTACTGGTTCCGAACTGCTTGGTGCCCTTGAACATCAGATGCTCCAGGTAGTGAGCCAATCCCGTCGTCTCTGCAGGGTCGTTCTTCGACCCCGTACGCACGGCGATATACGTCTGGATGCGAGGTTTCTCCTTGTTGACGGAGAGATACACCTTCAGGCCATTGTCCAATGTGTAGATGCGCGTCTTTGTGATATCGCCATCTACCGTCTCGTAGTCACGAGACGCTATGGGTAAAAAGGTAAAAAGGTAAAAAAGTAAAAAACACAAGTGCTTCATTGTCTTCATTTCTTATCAATTTTATGAATAGTTACTAATCTTCCTACGGCAGCATTTCACCCTTTGACTATTCTTCGTAGTCAATCTCGTGGTCAAGCTTCGAGATGAAGTCGTCGTAGACCTCCTGCTCGACATCGCCCATCTCGAATTCCTTCTGGGCATCCTTCCGAATTTCAGCAATCCATGCACGACGGGCCTTCACATAGTCTTCGCGGATGCGCTGGATGGCCTCTTCGGTCAGGTCGTCGAGACCATAGTAGTCGAGGATGAGCTTATAGGTCCATGTCCACTGGTATACACGGTAGTTGTCGTTGATCTCATTGAAGCGGGTGAGCACATCGGAAATGCTCTCGATATTGCCGTTCTTGATATCCATGATAAGGCGCTGCTCCTCGCTGTCGGGCAGCAGCAGTCCGCTGAGGTCGTTCCACAGTCCCAGTCCCGTGGTAGAGGTAGGTCTTCCGAGGAAGCCTCCCTTGACGGCACGCTTCAGCACGGCTCCCATATAGATGCGCAGGGCGATGTCGTAGTATTTGATGCCCTTGCGGAGCGACGAGGCGTTGATGATATACTCGTGGTAGTTGTACGACGACACATTGTCGCCACCGGCCTTGCGCAGTGCCTCCAGTATCTGCTTGCCCTGCACGATTTCTCCCACGGTGAATGGCGAGAGCCAGTCGAAGTTGATGATGCTCTTACGCGACGAGGCGGCACGCTTGTCACGCTTGGGCCACTTCTTAATGTCACGATAGAGTCCTACGGTAGTGATGTTGCGGCCAGGCACGATATACATCGTCTCACCGTAGGCCAGCAGGTAGGCGAAGGGCAGACAGCGCATGTCGGGGTGATTCATCAGCTTGCCGAAGCATACGCTGAAGGCTCCTATCTTTGCAGGCATCAGCACGTAGGCTCCTGAAGCGGTCTTAGAGCCGCGCTCCAAGGTACCGTAGTGCAGGGGACCCATCTTGTAGGCATGGTTGGAGAAATTGGTGTTCGAGCCAGCGTTGTAGAACGAGAACTCGCCGCCGATGAGCAGCGAACTCTTGTGGTGAGAGGCACTGAACGGTCCGCAGAAGGCGGCACATGCCTCACCATTGGCCATATATGAGTTGGCAAAGAACACCGAAGCCTCGGCCGTGAAGCCGTTGGTAATCTGACAGGCCTCGCCCACAAAGCAGTCCTGCATCTTCACGGAGTTCGTGATGCTGCAGCCGTTCGAGATAATCGAATTCTCGCAGATGACACCCGTACCGATATACACCGAGTCATCCTTCGACGACATGATGGTGCAGTCGCTCAGCCGTGAGGCACCATTGATCTCGCAGTCATCGTAGACCACGGTGTTGGTAATCTCCTTCGAGTTGATGATCTTCACACCGTTGCCAATCGTGCCACGCTCGGGCTGTGAGAACCGTATCTCCTCATTGATCAGTCGTGTCAGCTTGTCCTTCAGCTGCTTGTCCCTGAAATGCTTCACCATGAAGGCGGCCAGCTGTGAGTTCAAGTCGTGGAACAGCATCACGTTGCCGTCGCCCATCTCGTTGAGCACACTCACTACATGGCCCTCGCCGAAGGTGGCACCCTCCGTTGTCTCCATCGTCGAGATGTTCGATATATAGCAGTCGTCGCCGATGGTATAGTTGTTGATGAAGTTACCAACTTTCTCAATCAGACAGTTGTCGCCCACTGTCACATTGCGCAACGTGGCATCGTTGATACCCGCACGCTTCGAGAAACCCTTGGTCACCTCCACCCGTTTCTGGAATACTCCCAGTCGGATGTCGCCATAGAATACCACGCGGTGGAAACCGTAGGGCGAGAAGTCCTCGGCCACCTGTACATTGTTCCAATCCTCTGCCCAGCAACTGTTGTTTTCTAACACATTGATCTCATCCTGTGTCAAATGTCTGTAATCTCTCATAAATATAACTGTTTTGTGTTCAATTGTCCTTACGGTCGTGCAAAGTCACCTTACTCCTCCTCTATGGTGTAGAGGAAATCATTATAGGGATACTTCTGCACATGCAGCTCGCGCACCTTCTTATACAAGATGTCGCGCAGCTCGTCGATATTCTCCTTGTTCTTGGCAGAAATGAATAGCGGCTCGGTAGTCCATTTCTCATTTCTCCCTTCTCCTTTCTCATTCATCTTGCCCATCCACGTCTTCTTGAGGTCATCCAACGAGATATTCTCGCGCGTCGGCTCCGTCAGGTCGTCGGCATCCTGGGGTGTCCAGGTATAGGCATCTATCTTGTTGAACACCAGCATCGAGGGCTTTTCAGCACAGCCCAGGTCGGCCAGCGTCTTCTCCACCACGCTGATCTGCTCCTCGAAGTCGGGATGCGAGATATCTACGACATGCACCAGCAGGTCGGCCTCACGCACCTCGTCGAGTGTCGACTTGAACGAGTCGACCAGGTCGGTAGGCAACTTGCGGATGAAACCCACAGTATCGGCCAGAAGGAAGGGCAGATTGCCGATGACCATCTTACGCACCGTGGTATCGAGGGTGGCAAACAGCTTGTTCTCAGCAAAGACATCACTCTTCGCCAGCAGGTTCATCATCGTAGACTTGCCCACATTGGTATAACCCACGAGGGCCACACGGATAAGGCGTCCGCGGTTCTTGCGCTGGGTGGTCTTCTGCTGGTCAATCTCTGCCAGTCGCTGCTTCAGCAGGGTGATACGATGCAAGATGATGCGACGGTCCATCTCCAACTGCGTCTCACCTGGACCACGCAGACCCACCGAGCCTTTGCCGCCGCCAGAACCTGAGCCGCCGCCCTGACGCTCCAAGTGCGTCCACAGACGCTGCAGTCGGGGCAGCATATAGCGATACTGTGCCAGCTCCACCTGCGTCTTGGCCTCGGCCGTCTGGGCACGCATGGCGAAAATGTCAAGGATGAGCGATGTACGGTCAAGAATCTTTACCTTCAGCTCTGCCTCGATGTTGCGTATCTGCTTGGCAGACAACTCATCATCGAAGATAACCATACCCACGGGCTGTGGAGTCTCCCTACCCTCCTCAGGCTGGGGCGACCCGGCATCCAGCCAGTCATAATAGGCATCTTCCTGCTGTTTGATATATTGTTTAATCTCATCGAGTTTGCCCTTACCGACATAGGTCACCTGACTCGGAGCCTGCACCTTTTGGGTAAAGCGCTTGACGGTAATGGCACCGGCGGTATCTGCCAGGAATTCCAACTCGTCAAGATACTCCTTCGTCTTGGCCTCGTCTTGCTGCTGGGTAATCAGACCCACCAGCACAGCAGTCTCAGCCTTTGCTTCTGAAATAACAAATTCCTTCATCGTAGTATATTTCGGCTGCAAAGATAGCATTTTTTCCCAAAAGAAATTCATTTTTATGAAAATTTTTCCGAAACCAATGCTTGTCGAATAGAGAAAAAGTAGTACCTTTGCAGCCGATAAGACAAAAAACTTTATATTTTTAGACTTATGAGAGTAATTATTGAATCTGACTATCAGAAAATGTCGCAGTGGGCTGCTGAACATGTCATCGAGCGCATCAACGCCTTCAAGCCCACCGCAGAGAAACCATTCGTATTGGGACTTCCCACCGGTTCTTCACCCGAGGGAATGTATGCCTGTCTGGTAAAGGCCAACAAGGAAGGCCGCGTGTCGTTCAAGAACGTGCTGACATTCAATATGGACGAGTATGTCAACCTTCCTGAAGAACACCCCGAGAGCTATCACTCGTTCATGGCTCGCAACCTGTTCGACCATATCGACTGCCCCAAGGAGAACATCCACATTCTGAACGGCAATGCCAAAGACCTGGCTGCCGAGTGTGTACACTATGAGGAAATGATCAAAGAGGCTGGCGGCATCGACCTCTTTATCGGAGGCATCGGTCCTGACGGCCACATCGCCTTCAACGAGCCTTACTCCTCTCTTACTTCACGCACACGCGTAAAGACGCTGACCACAGATACCATCATAGCCAACAGCCGCTTCTTCGACAACGACGTGAACAAGGTTCCCAAACTGGCGCTGACCGTTGGCGTGGGCACCGTGATGGATGCCAAGGAGGTAATGATTCTGGTGAACGGTCACCATAAGGCTCGTGCCCTGAAGGCTGCCATCGAGGGAGCTGTCACCCACGAATGGACCATCTCGGCCCTGCAGATGCACCAGCACGGCATCATCGTAGCCGACGAGCCTGCCACCGATGAACTGAAGGTTGCCACCTACAAGTATTTCAAGGATATTGAAAAGGACAATCTCCTGTAAATCGACTGCAAGAACTTCCAATGCTTCCAAGCTACGTCTTGGAAGCATTTTTTAATACAAAACCAAGAAAAAGAATGAGAATCAAACTATTCATTACAGCACTACTCTGCCCGCTGCTGATGATGGCAGAAAACAGACAAGTGCAGTCGCCTGACGGACGGCTGACGGTAGACATCAACGTAGACAAAGGAACGGCCACCTACAGCATCCGCTACGACGGACGACAGCTGCTGCTGCCATCGCGGCTGGGACTGACAACGAACATCGGAGACTTTACCCAAGGACTGACACTAAAAGAGGCCAAGACGGTTGAAGTAGAGAAACACTACGACATGACGCGCACCAAGGCATCACACTCCGACTATCAGGCCAACCGCATGGACATCACCCTGTTGGATGCACGACAGCACCGTATGGGCATCACCTTCATGGTGAGCAACAACGATGTGGCCTTCCGCTACACACTCTACACGCAAGAGAACGATGAGCCGGCATGTGCCGTCATCAGCGGCGAGGCCACCTCATTCCGCTTTCCCGATGGCACCACGACATTCATCTCTCCACAGAGCAAGTCGATGGTGGGATGGAAGCGCACCAAGCCAAGCTATGAAGAGGAGTATTCGGCCGACGCACCCATGTCGAAACGCTCGGCATTCGGAGAGGGATATGTATTCCCTGCCCTCTTCCACATACCGGCCGTTGCCAGCGAGGCACAGCCAACTCAAACGGGCGAGGGCTGGGTACTCATCAGCGAGACGGGTGTCACCAGTGCCTATTGCGGCACACACCTCAGCGACTGGGATGCAGAAAAGGGCTATACCATTGCCTACCCCATGCCTGGCGAGCTGAACGGACTGGGAGCAACGGCAGCAGGCATCACCGTGCCTGGCAGCACTCCCTGGCGCACGATTACCATAGGAGCATCGCTGGCCCCCATCGTAGAGACCACCATCTCGTACGACGTGTTGGAACCGCTGTACGAAGCGACGGAACGCTATCTGCCCGGCCGCTACACCTGGAGCTGGCTGCTGTGGCAAGACAATTCCGTATGTTGGGACGATCAGATACGATTCATCGACCTGGCAGCACAGATGGGCTATGAATACTGTTTGGTAGATGCCTTGTGGGACAAGCAGATAGGGCGAGGAAGGATGGCCGAACTGTCAAAATACGCACAGCAGAAAGGCGTAAGGCTCCTGCTGTGGTACAACTCCAACGGCTATGAGAACGATGCTCCGCAGTCGCCGAGACAGTGCCTGAATACAGCTATAGCCCGCGACCGTGAGATGGCCTGGCTGAAGAAGATCGGTGTCAAGGGCATCAAGGTAGACTTCTTCGGCGGCGACAAGCAACAGACCATGCAACTCTACGAGGACATACTCTACGATGCCAACCGCTACGGACTACAGGTCATCTTCCACGGCTGTACATTGCCAAGGGGATGGGAACGGCTGTATCCGAACTTTGTAGCCTCCGAGGCTGTACTTGCCTCAGAGAACCTGTTCTTCGGAGAGCATGCCACCTTCCGCGAGGGCTTCGACCTGACACTGCACCCCTTCTGCCGCAATGCCACGGCATCGATGGACTGGGGCGGTGTCATCATGAACCGCTATATGAGCCGCGACAACAAGAGCCGCCATACGCGCAAGACCACCGATGTCTTTGAAATGGCCTCCGGCATCACCCTGCAGAGCAGCATACAATGTGTGGCCATACAGCCCAACAACCTGACAGAGCTGCCTGCCGTAGAGATTGACTTCCTCAAGCAGCTTCCCACCGCCTGGGACGAGACCCGTTACATCGACGGTTATCCCGGCAAGTATATCGTAATGGCCCGCCGTAGCGGTGAAAACTGGTATATCGCAGGACTGAATGCCGAGCAGCAGGCCAAGAAGCTAACGCTCACACTGCCCATGCTGACTGCAGGCCAGTCCGTCAGCTACTATACTGATGACAAGAACGGCTATGCCGAGCTGAAACAGGTGAAAGTCGACAAGAAGGGACAACTCAAGGTAGTGATGCAACCCAACGGGGGATTCATCATCAAATGAAACGGTAAAATAAAAATCGGGCAGTCAAGACGGCTGTCCGATTCTTATTTCTTCAACTTGAAGGAATTCTCGATACTACTCAGTTCTGAGAGGAAAGATTTGTCAACCTTCAGCCGCTGCTCAATGGTACTACAGCTGTGAATCACCGTAGAATGGTCGCGCCCGCCAATGAGCTGGCCGATGCGCGAGGCAGGCATCTTGGTATACTTCTGAGCCAGATACATCGACACCTGGCGCACCAACACATAGTCGCGCTTACGGGAACGGCTGAATACTTGCTGCTGCGATACACCATAGTGCCCACAGACTTTCTCCACGATATCGTCGACCGTGAGCGGCTTGTTATCAACCTTGACGGCACGCTTGAT
Source organism: uncultured Prevotella sp. (assembly GCA_946415755.1). Taxonomy (GTDB): domain Bacteria; phylum Bacteroidota; class Bacteroidia; order Bacteroidales; family Bacteroidaceae; genus Prevotella. The sequence goes on from CAMKTS010000006.1 coordinate 37,596, forward strand.
GACACGTTCGGCCAGACGCATGTCAATATTGCTATTGTATACGATAGAATAAGCCATCAGGGAGTTGACCACACCCTCCAAGTCGCGCACGCTACCGTTGGCCGTCTCGGCAATGAAACGGATAACATCCTCAGGAATCTTCAGTCCGTTACGGCGACATTTGGCCGTCAGGATGTCAACGCACAGCTGTTCGTTGGGACGCTCCAACTCGGCAATCAGGCCACAGGCGAAGCGTGTCAGCAAACGGTCCTTCACACCAAGCAAGTCAACAGGTGGGCGGTCACTGGCCAGAATAATCTGCTTGCCGTAGCGGAACAAGTGGTCGAAGATGTGGAAGAAGGTGTCGAGCGTCTTCGTAGCCGTTGCCCACTCCTGGATGTCATCGACTATCAGCACATCAATGGTCTGGTAGAACTGGATGAACTCATTGACCTTGTTCTGACGGACAGCATCCGTATACTGCACCTGGAACAGACGGGCAGAGACATATAGCACACGCTTCTTGGAATAAATCTCCTTGCACTTGATGCCTATAGCATTAATAAGGTGTGTCTTACCACATCCGGAAGGACCGAAGACAAACAGAGGATTGAACGTCTGTTTGCCCGGATGCTCTGCCACCGAAAGACCCACGGTACGCGGAAGCTTGTTGGAAGCACCCTCAATAAAAGTCTGGAAAGTCTTGTGAAGATCCAGCTGCGGATTCAAGTCCTGTGGTACGGCAGCATCCAGAACCGTAGGAGTCTTGTTGGCACGCCCTGACACGGGCACCAAGTCAATGTCTACAGGGTCGTCTCCCTCCACATCCTGCTTCAGATTATGCTCCTTGTCTGTCACCACCCGATAGGTCAGCTTAATGCGCTGTCCATAACAGCGGAAAATGACCTTGCTCAACAGATGCACATAGTATTGCTCCAGGTACTCGTACACGTACATACTCGGTACCTGCACGAGAAGCGTCCGGCTATTGTCATCGTACTTTTCGAAAACGATAGACGCGAACAGTGATTTATATTGCTGCTCTGTGACAATCTCCTTGATGAGACCAAGGCAGTCATCCCAAAGCGCTTTTGGAGTTTTTACCATGTAGCGTTAGTGTTAACCTTATTTTAGTTATTAAGACGGATGGTCTGTCGTATTTCGGATGCAAAGTTCGTAATTTTTTTGCAAACTAACAAATCTTCATTTTCAGACATTTTTATCCGTCAATTGCGTAACTTGCTATTTTTTCGTACATTACCGCCAATTGTTGAGGATTATTGATTTTTGACCGTTTGCAAATATTCAACCATCTGTTTATCAATAGCTTATGAAAAGACACACACGACACCGCCACTGTGCATCCCCACCAAAAATATGCTTTGGAAAGTGTGCAATATCAGACAATTGCCTCGTTTGAGTTGAAACATATTCAAACAGTCTCCTAATTTAGACAACTTAAAAATTACAAACTTTTTACTTGTCCTTTTTTCCAAAAACGGAGAAGTGTACGTAACGCTTCGGATGAGCCTTCAAGTCGATAAGCAGCGAGTCGGCATCAGCCACCGTTGCATTCAGCCTTTCATACAACGTGGCATCTCGCATGAGCAGCCCCAGCGTACCCTCATTACTATTCAGCTTGTTGGTCATCTGCTCTACATTCGCCAGCGTCTGGTTCACCTTAGCCACCATAGCCGCTATATCTACGGCAGACAGGTTGGCCGTCAGCTGTTGCGTATTGTCCAGCACGCCGTCAGCCTTGTTCAGCAGGCCAGGCACATCACGGTTCAAACTGGCAGAGAGCGACTTGAGGTCACGGCTGGTTGACTCCAGGTTACCCGTCATCCCCTCTACATGGTGCAGGATGTTACGCAGTGCCGGGTCGGCCAACAACTGGTTCAGATTGCTCATAATACTGTCGAGCTTCGGCACGATGGCCTCGATGGCGGGCAGCATATCACCCACCTTGCTCATCACTCCACTCTGTGTACCGCCAGGAATGGTGTCGCCCTTGGCCACCATATTGATGGGATCGTCGGAGAGAATGAGGTTCACCTTGATATTCCCCAGCAGGTCGCTGGCTATCTCGGCATGAGAGCCACGCGGCAGGCGCATTTGTTTGTCCAGATTCACCACAGCGACAATCTTCCCCTGTGGATGATAGTCGTACACGATGTCACGCACCACGCCGACTTTGTAGCCGTTGGCGTATACCGGCGACGATGGCGAGAGTCCGCTGACATCGTCGAATGCCACATAATAGGCTTCGTCACTGGAGAATATCGAAAGGCCCTTGAGGAACTGCAGGCCATAAAAGAGCACCACGATCCCCGCAATGGTTGTCAGTGCTATCTTAACTTCCTTTGTAAAGAACTTCATCATCTTCGTATGTCAAAAAAACAATTATCTTATTCTGTTACCTTATTCTAATTATCTGTTGGTCTTGAACTCCTGTATGGCTGCTCGCACATCGGTCTTGCTGCCATTCTTGAAGGCTATGATGAAAGCCTCCGGGAAACGGGAAAGCAGCGACTTGCGCAGACGGGCAATAGCATTGTAGTCCTCCGAGGCTCCCACCGTGTACTTGTACATACCGCCCTCCTCGTAGCATTCCGCATCCGACTGCCCTTTCAGCCTGGCATCATTCTTCTTCAGACGGGCAGAGCTGGCCAGTATCTGGACTTTGAAAACAGGTTTCGACGACACCTTGGCAACTGCTGGGGCTGGTTTTTCGGATAAAGCAGCGGGTTTTTCGGGTAAAGCAGCGGGTTTTTCGGGTAAAGCAGCGGGTTTTTCGGGTAAAGCAGCGGGTTTTTCGGGTAAAGCAGCTTGTTCTTCAGCTGCGGGAGCTGGTTCTTCCATGACGATAGAGTCGGTGCTGGCCACAGCAGGCTGACTCTGGTCATCTGTTCCTGCCACGCTCTTCCCCTCACGGACGGCAGCCAACTCTTGCGCCACCTTGCTCTTCTTGCGCTTCGGCTTTTCCACCTTCACCTCTTCTTCCTTCTTTTTCTCTTCCTGCTGCGGAGTCACAGTTGTCGCGGTAGTTTCTTCCTCTACCCTGGAGGGCACCACTCCGCTCTTGTCGTACTTTTTCTTATAGTCGAGGAAAGCCTGATAGATGCCCCGCCCCAGTTGGCTGACACCATCGCTGGAACTCAGATAGCGTTCTTCGTCGGCAGTGGAGATAAAGCCAAGTTCTATCAGGCAACTGGGCATCGACGTCTCGCGAAGCACCAGGAATCCTGCCTGCTTCACTCCCTTGTCGGCACGTCCGGCAGCGGCACAGGTTCGTTTCTGTACGAATTTGGCCAATTCCACGCTCTGCGCCATGTTGTGGTCCTGTATGAACTCAAACATGATATAGCTCTCCGACGAATTAGGGTCGAAGCCCTGATAGCGCTGCTTATAGTCCTTCTCTATCAGGATAACCGCATTTTCGCGCTTGGCCACGTCAAGGTTGTCGGCAGCACGGTGCATACCAAGCGTATAGGTCTCCAATCCCCTTGAGATACGGCCTTTGGGCAGCGCATTGGTATGGATGGAGATAAAGAGGTCGGCCTTGTTTTGGTTGGCAATGTCGGCACGGGTATGCAGCGGGATGAACACGTCAGACTTGCGGGTATAGATAACCTTCACGTCCGGACAGTTGCGCTCCACCAGTTTTCCGAAAGCCAGCGCCACGTTCAGGTTGATGGTTTTCTCCTTCGTTATCTTACCGATGGCTCCTGTATCATGTCCGCCGTGTCCGGCATCGATGACGAGGGTAAACTTCTTGGCGGCAGCCCCGGCGGCCACCGTCAGCACCATCATCATCCCTATTAGTAAAAACAACCTTCTCATCATTATTTCTTCATTATCATCTGTTACGTCCATCGTCTGGCATCATCTCACTAAGTGCAACTCCACGCCAGCTCCCTTGCTGTCGGCTCCCATCGGCGGATTCAGCTTCGTCAGTTCAAGGTCGACGGCCGTCACTTGGGGAAAGCTGCTGAATACAGCCTGACCGATGCGCCCTGCCACATGTTCCAGGAGCATCGACGGCTGTTCCATCTCTCTTTTCACCACCTCGTACAGTGTTGAATAGTCAAGGGTCAGTTCAATGATGTCGTCTCTGACGGCAGACTCCATATCCACGGCGACGCGCAGCGACACCGCGAAGTCGCCGCCAACCTCCCGTTCCTGGGGCATCACCCCATGAAAAGCGTGGAAGTACACATCGCGCAGGAATATATATGAACGTTCTATTCTCATTACCTTATTCTTTTTCTATGCATCAGCCACACCGGCTGCTGCCGCAGTTCTTACATATCAGACACCCCTCCTGATACACCAGACTCTCAGAGCCACAGTTCGGGCATTTCTGTCCCTTGGCCTCCGTACCGTCTACGATATACTTCTTCAGGGCACGCTCCACACCGACCTTCCACGTGTTGATGCTCTCCGACTTCAACTGGAGCGAGGAAACGAGCTTGATGACGTGGTCGATCGGCATGCGGTAGCGCAGCACACCGCTGATGAGCTTGGCATAGTTCCAGTATTCAGGATTGAACTTCTCCGAGAGGCCCTCGACGGTAGTCTTGTAGCCGCGCTTGTTCTCAAACTGGAAGTCATAGCGCTTCGTCCCGTCATCGTTCACCTGTTTGATAATCTTTCCCTTGGTGACCGACTTGGGAAGCAAGATGCCCTCCTCGTCATCCTGCAGACCGGTGAAGATTTCGTAGGGATAGCCATTGAGCAGTCCTACGAAGGCCACCCACTTGTCCTTGTTGTTCTGGAAGCGTACCACGTCACATTCCAGTTCCTTCGGGCGCACCTCCGTCACCTCCGGATGCTTGCAGGGCAGGTCTGGCTGTGCCTCGAGGTTATTGTCCTTCGTGGTGTCCTCCTCCGTCTGCTCCTTCTTGTCTTTCTTCGACACGCTGACCATCACCCCGGCGCGACTGCCGTCACGATAGATGGTACAGCCCTTGCAGCCCGAGCGCCAGGCCTCGACATACAAGCGGTTGACGAGTGCCTCGTCCACATCGCTGGGCAGGTTGACCGTCACGCTGATGGAGTGGTCCACCCACTTCTGGATGGCCCCCTGCATACGCACCTTCATCAGCCAGTCGACATCATTGGCTGTTGCCTTATAGTAGGGCGACTTAGCCACCAGCTCATCAATCTCTTCCTGGGTATAGCGCTTCGCAGTGTCCCGCCCGTTCACCTTCATCCATTCCATGAACTTCGGATGGTAGACGATGTACTCCTCAAAGGAGTCGCCCACCTCGTCGACAAAGTCTACATGTACATCGGTATCGTTGGGGTTTACCTTGCGGCGACGCTTATAGACAGGCAGGAACACGGGTTCAATACCACTCGTGGTCTGTGTCATCAGGCTGGTGGTACCCGTCGGAGCTATCGTCAGACAGGCAATATTGCGACGGCCGTACTTTGTCATCTCTTCATACAGCTGACCGTCGGCCTGTTTCAGGCGCAGGATAAAAGGATTCTGAGCCTCGCGCTTGGCATCGTAAATGCTGAAGGCACCGCGCTCCTTGGCCATCTCCACACTGGAGCGATAGGCGTTCAGCATCAGCGTCTTATGCACCTCCACCGAGAAGTCGGTAGCCTCCTGCGTACCATAGCGCAGTCCCATAGCAGCAATCATATCGCCCTCGGCGGTAATGCCCACGCCCGTGCGGCGGCCTTTCGAACTCTTGGCCTTGATTTTCTCCCACAGATGCAGCTCCGTACCCTTCACCTCCATCGACTGCGGGTCGCTGTCAATCTTCTCCATGATGAGGTCAATCTTCTCCAGTTCCAGGTCTACGATATCGTCCATGATGCGCTGGGCCATAGCCACATGCTTGCGGAACAGCTCATAGTCGAAGTAGGCCTCCTTCGTAAAGGGATTCTTCACATAGCTGTACAGGTTGATTGACAGCAGACGGCAGGAGTCGTAAGGACAGAGGGGTATCTCGCCGCAGGGATTCGTCGATACCGTGCGGAAACCCAGGTCGGCATAGCAGTCGGGAATGCTCTCCTTGAGGATGGTGTCCCAAAACAGCACACCAGGCTCGGCACTCTTCCAGGCATTATGCACGATTTTCCCCCATAGCGTCTTCGCCGAAATCTCCTGACGGACGGCCGTTTCCTCGCCGTCAATAGGGAACTGCTGCACGTAGGGTTTGTCCTCTATGGCAGCCTCCATGAAGGCATCGTCAATCTTCACGCTGACGTTGGCACCCGTCACCTTTCCCTCTTCCATCTTGGCATCGATGAAGGCCTCTGCCTCCGGATGCTTGATGCTGACGCTCAGCATCAGGGCACCTCGCCTGCCGTCCTGGGCCACCTCGCGCGTACTATTACTATAGCGCTCCATGAAGGGCACCAAGCCCGTGGAGGTCAGGGCCGAATTGTTGACCGGCGACCCCTTCGGACGGATATGGCTCAGGTCGTGGCCCACCCCACCCCTGCGCTTCATCAGCTGTACCTGCTCCTCGTCGATGCGCAGAATGGCACCATACGAGTCGGCATTGCCCTCCAGTCCTATCACGAAACAGTTGCTGAGCGATGCTATCTGATGGTTGTTGCCAATGCCCGTCATCGGACTGCCGGCAGGCACCACATAGCGGAAATGATCCAGCAGGTCGAAAATCTGCTGCGCGGTAAGCGGGTTCTTGTATTTCTGTTCGATGCGCGCCACCTCATTGGCAATACGCCAGTGCATCTGCTCCGGCGAACGCTCGTAGATGTTACCAAACGAGTCCTTCATCGCATACTTGTTCACCCATACGCGGGCAGCCAGCTCGTCGCCGCCAAAATATGCCAAAGAGGCCTCTAACGCCTCATCGTAAGTATAAGTCTGCATAGCTATCTGAAAATTTTGCGGCAAAGGTACGAAATAATTTTCAATTTCTATTTTTTTCATTTCTAATTTTTCATTTTTCATTTTTAATTTTTCATTTTTATTCGTACCTTTGCAGCATGAAAAATCTGATGACACGGCGGACCATCCGCCAATATAGCAAACAAGAAGTGAGTGAGCAGCTGCTCAACAGGCTGATGACCGAGGCAGCACGTACCCAGACGATGGGCAACCTGCAACTGTATAGCGTGGTGGTGACGCGGAGCGAAGAGATGAAGAAACGGCTGGCTCCTGCCCACTTCAACCAGCCGATGGTGACGCAGGCTCCCGTAGTGCTCACCATCTGTGCCGACTTCCACCGCACCACACGCTGGTGTGAGGAGCGGAAGGCGACACCCGGCTACGACAACTTCCTCTCGTTCCAGAATGCTGCCATCGATGCCCTGCTCTTTACGCAGACGCTCTGCAACCTCATGGACGAGGAGGGACTGGGCTACTGCTATCTGGGCACCACCGTCTACATGCCGCAGACCATTATCGACGTGCTGCAACTGCCACGCCTCGTGATGCCCGTTGCCACGCTGACCGTCGGATGGCCTGCCGAAGAGCCTCCCCTCTCCGACCGTCTGCCCATAGAGAGCTTTGTTCACAGCGAGACCTACCACGACTACACATCTGCCGACATTGACCGCTACTACGCCTACAAGGAGCAGCTGGAGGAGAACCGCCATTTCTGCGACATCAACCACAAGGAGACGCTGGCACAGATCTTCACCGACATCCGCTATACCAAGCGTGATAACGAAGCGATGTCCGAAGGCCTCATCGAGGCCCTCAGACATCAGGGTTTTCTATAGGCTAACAGCCTAAAGAGTATTTATCGCAAAGTGATTTCCTAACTTCCTGCCCCACTCGTCAGGATGATGTTCACCACGGCCACCACGTCGCTAACGTCCACATTGCCGTCGCCGTTCACGTCGGCAGCCTTGAAGTCGAAGTTGTCGCTGGGCTTCTCCAGGATATAGTTGACGATAGCCACCACGTCGGCTACGTCTACCACGCCGTCACCATTGGCATCGCCCGGTTTTACGGTAGTGAATGTGAAACGGTCATAGCCTAATGACTTCAAGGTATTCTCAGAGAAACTCTTATAATACCTCAATGTCAGATAGTATTTCTTTCCCTCTTCCAGTCCTTCGAAGGTCACCGACACCGGTTTTGTCTCCCCTGGCTCTATCATCACCTTGGGCGACCACTGGTAAGTCAGGGCAGTCCTGACATCGTCTTCCTCTAAATAAAGATAGACACGTATGGCACGATAATTCGTTGTGCTGCCAACATTCTGCACGTTCATCGTATAGGTCACCGTGCTGCCCTCGCACTTGACGGCACGGTCAATGACTTGCAGGCTGACTTCTCCTGTAGGAGCTTTGGCAACGTCTGTAGTGGTTTCGCCAATCACGTTCTTGCCCTCCTTGTCGGTGGTAACATACAGGTTCCACGTGCCTGCTGAGGTAGGTGCAAAGTAGAAGGTGACATCCTCGCTGCCTCCCCTCTCGATGGCAGAGCCTGCGGCATAGTAAAGTTTCTTTGATCCGCTCTTCCCAGCAAACAGGTATAGCGGGAAGGCATAGTCGCCGGCACGGTTCTCTACCGTTGCAACCACCTTAGTATCGCTGTTGGTGAATACGGGACTCTCGACATCAAACCGTGTTGCCTGCAAGTCTTGGGTTATCGTGATTGTTTTTTGTGCAAGAACGACATTGGCAACATTCACGAGGCGCATCACGTATGTGCCGGCTTCCAGTTTGCCGATTGTCATACGATATTCCTTCGTATTGCCCGTTGCAATACTTATTTTCTTTATTGACTGATATTCACCATTGTCGTCTTCGGTACCTATATACAAGTACAAGATGGCAGCATAATTGTCACCATAGTTGGTGATGTTACAAATGGCAGCCTGAGAGAAGCCCGGAGTGCCGCCGGTAACCAGTTCGAACCTGTTGATTTGCAGATTCTCTATGGGATGGGCCGTCACCGTCTTCACACCATTAGCGACATTCACCTCAAACCAGATATCCGCAGGCTTGCAACGCCTCCACTCGCTCTCGCCGTTCACGATACTGATTGGCACGAGCGTATGGGTTCCGTCCGCGAGGTTGTATGATGAGAAGTCAAAGGAAACATTACTGAAGCCATACCCTTGTTGCAGATTTGTTCCTTTATATCTTTCATTACTGGTATCGACAGGCGTAACCGTTCCGTCGCTGTTGACTTCTCCTATTCCAAAGCCAAAGCCGTAGGTCTCTTCATTATGATTCGACAGACGCATCGTAACCGTCGTATTCTCTATCCTCACATTGCTGGCTGTGGCTACAATACCCTCTATCACAGGTGCTTCCCACTCGTCATCGGCATTCGGGTCTTGAATGGCTGGCCAGGAGTTGGGCTGCAGACCGATGATGCAGTAGTTGTCGGCGATGTATCCCATCTTCTCGGTATTCGTATCACCGTAGGGATTGGTGGCCTGCAGCTTGAAGTAGCCGTCATGGTTTCCTCCCCACCCCCAGTTGAAGTGATACATGCCCGCACCGTCATATCCGTCGCAGATGAAGGCATGCCCTCCCGAATAAGAGCCGCTATAGATAATCGGCCGTCCGTTGGCGATTTCATTGTAGATAAGTTCATCCCACTCGCTGATGGAATAATAGGATCGCATGACGCGCTTCCATGTATTGGGATTATAGTCGAAATACGAGCACATACCCTCTGCCAACGTGCCTGTGGAAGCACCAGAGGCATCAACGCCATAGTTCATCTTGGCAGCATAGCCACAATAGAGCATGAGGTCGGCAACGGCCTCTTCCTCTTCCGTCAGAGGGGTTTCAACCTCCCTCTTGCTGTATTTCGTCTTCATCTTGTCCCACTGGAAAGTGATGGAGGGCAGGTCTTTCGACGTGTCAGCACCATTCGAAGTGTCCTTGCCTTTGTCATCCAGCAGCTGATAGCCAGGCACCACCTGCGTAGGACCTTCCGGCCAACGATAGTAGTACATCACCTGGGCACCTGCCGTAGCCACGCAACCGGCTATGGTACGCTCACCGTTAATGATGGGCAGATGGGCGTTAAACACATTGTCACTATTTCCCTGATTCCATTTGGTGACAATCAGTGGGGCAAGTGCTTTGTGGATGGCCACCCGCTGTGGCGTTGCCTGTGGCTCCGAAGCACTACGTGCCTGTGCAGGACTGTTCCTGACGGCCTCAATCTCTGCAGCCATCTGCTGCAGCCACGCACGGAAGTTCTCCGGCAGCCTGCCATCATCGAAACCACCCTCTTCGGAGTACCCCAGAATGGGTTCCACGCGGTCATCACCGGCAACAATGACGAAACCGCCATTATCCTCCACGTTAAACACATAGTAAGCTTTCTTACCAGCATCTTTCGACGCTGCACGGCGCAGGCTATTCTGTTTGAACTGCTTGCCCTGCATGAACTGCTGGGCAATCTGCAGTGCCTGCTGCTCTGTAACTTCCCCTGCATTCATGGCCACTCCAGCCATCAATACCAGTAGCGATAATAGTATTCTCTTCATATCTCTCCACAATTTTTGCGCAAAGATAAGCACTTTTTCCGAATTTACCAAGCCAATTCGGAAAAAGTTATCTCTATCATCGACATCTTTACGCTCACTGTTGAAGACTGAAACGTTTTCTACCACATATCGTCCTCATGCTGTTCGTCGCCCAGCTCTATAAGTCGCTGCTCTACGTGCTATCCGTTGTTTGATCTCTTGTTTTATTTTTCGCGAAATAATCTATCAATCTGTCACCAAATAATACAAACTGCTGATTGTAAGCATTATACAGCATGACAGATATGGTGACAGATATAGTGACAGAATGACAGATTCCCTTTGGACGTTCGAGCGTTATCAGAAGATGAATAAGGTCCGCTGATGTACGATTTGTGAGAAGTACACACAGAGAGACCATCGATTTCTTCGTAAGAAACCACTGGTTTCTCAATAAGAAACCGATGGTTTCTGCATGATAAATTCTGAAAAGAGTCCGTAAATAGCAATCTGTCATTCTATCACTATATCTGTCATGTTGCAACACGTTGTAATTCAATACGTTGCACAGCTTCATGATAGATTGACAGATTTTTCGCGAAAAACAGAAGTTAGCATAAAATAATAATCGTTAAGCGTTCTCTTCCTTCATGTAATAGCTTCAGCGTCGGCTCGTTCATTATGGAACGATGAAGCCGTGCGCCTTTAGGTATGCGCGGGCATGCGCCTTTGCCTCAGGGCTGTTGGCATTGCCGCCCTTCAGGATGATGTTTACCACAGCCACCACGTCGGCTACGTCTATCACGCCGTCGCCATTCACGTCGGCCGCCTTCTCGTTGAAGTTCTCGCCCGGCTTGTTCAGGATATAGTTCACGATAGCTACCACGTCAGCCATCAATACCTGATCATGGGGACGGTGATCATGGGGACGGTTCTTCTGATCACAATTCCTCAACATCTTTCACTGATAGGCCTGTGGCCTCTGCTATTTGCTGAGATGAAAGCTTTTCCATTGCTTTTAGCCTTTGTGCAGTTTCAATAGCATGCTTATACACGTCACTATCCATCTCAGAATATTCGTCTTCTCCTTGCTCCCATTCATTCCAATTGATTTCCATTATGTATCGGCTAATTATCTCATACATAGGGGCAAGGTCTTCAGTAGCTGTTTTCCATAGTTTAATGTCTGAGACGTTAGCATAGCCGTGTGTTAAGACGTTACGCATGCCTACAATCATTCGCCATGGTAATTCGTCGTGAGCCTTCCTGAAATTTCGCGTCAGCATATTAGCTGCTTCTCCAATAATTTCAACGTTTTTCATGACAGCATAATAACGCATGGAGTCACTGACGAAATTATCGAAAGTCACTCCATTAATATATTGTTGGACATTGTTTATACAAGTGATGATGTCCTCCAATCTTCCCTTATCTCTCCTACGCTCTCTCATAAATCAGTTGTTTGTCTCGGTTCACGCTTTCCACAGCAAATGGTTTCAGTGTGCCTTCTTCAACAAGGTCAATCTTATGTCCTGTCAAGTCTTCCAAGTCACAAATAATACCTGCAAATTTCAACAGTCCAATAGGATTCTCCCTATCAAACTCGACAAGAATATCAACATCGCTCCAAGGCTTTTGCTCACCCCTTGAATAAGAACCAAACATCCATGCCTTAACAACCGGTTGGTTCTTGAAATAGTTGGCAATTCGCTCTTGCATCATTTGTGTACTCATACGTATTCACTCGTTATTTGCTGCAAATATAGGAATTTATTTCATCACTTCCAAACTTTTAGCCGAAAATCTTACTAAAATCATATCAATATAGACCTCAACTTCATTTGAATCTCTACTGCGAGGCTAAGGTACAACAAAACTACAACTGATACAAGGTGTACTTCTAAGAGTGCTTACGACTTTTTCGGCTGTAGAACTTGTACATTTCTGTACTAACGACCAGACAGAAGCACTCTGGGAGTCAATGAATTGCCCTCAGTCACTAGGCACAGTAGTGTTCTGGCATATCATCGTCAATATCATCGTGGATGTCAGAAAACAGATTGGTTGCGAATACCTTTTCCTTTTTGCAGCAGACGACTCAGAGGACGAGCATCTCATTCATTACTATGCTGACCAGATGAATTTCATGGTGCCAACAGATCTGGCCACAGCCAAGCCCATCTACGATTTCTCCTGCAAGTTCATGTGTCAGAAAGTGAAGGATCTGGCACAAGTCCAGGAAGACTTCTTTAATCACTTCCTGCCAGACGAAGCGTAGAACGAGTATACCAAGCGTGATAACGAAGCAATGTCCGAAGGCCTCATCGAGGCCCTCAGACATCAGGGTTTTCTATAGGCAGACAGCCTGGAGTATTTATCGCGGAGCATCTTTAATCACTTCCTGCCCCGCCCTTCAGGATGATGTTCACCACAGCCACTACGTCGGCTACGTCAATCACGCTGTCGTTGTTTACGTCGGCCGCCTGCTCGTCGAAGTTCTCTCCCGGCTTGTTCAGGATATAGTTCACGATAGCTACCACGTCGGCTACGTCGACTACACCATCACCGTTGGCATCGCCCAACATCGTAACGTCAGTCACGCTGATGGTAAATGTCACATCGCCCATCGTCACCTTCTGGTTGTCCTGCGTATTAAACTCGATATTCTTTATCGTACCCGTCAGCGTAGTGCCAGGGGTCAGCGAGGTATCGGCCACCAGCGTTACAGAGAACAGCATACCGCTGCTCCCTGGAATGGCCTCGCCATCCATAGAGGTGGCGATAAAGCGGTAGTCGCCATTAGCCAGGCGGTTCGAAGAGATAGTATGTTCCGTCGTTGAGAACCTTTCTCCAAGCGTTGCGGCCGGCTTGCCGTTGACCTTCAGTTCCAACGACAGCCCCTCAGGAAGATTGATATCACACTGCCACCCCATCAGATTCGTAGCCGTGTTGTTCAACGCAATCCCTACAGGCAGACTTGCTCCTGCCGACAGGCTCACATTGTCTACGTTCAGCCCCTCTTTTGTCGTATCACCGCCAGGCGTGTCACCGCCAGGTGAATCACCTCCTGCAATAGCTACCGAGAATGTCACATCGCCCATCGTCATCTTCTGGTTGTCCTGCGTGTTGAACTCGATATTCTTTATCGTACCCGTCAGCTTGGTTCCTTGTTTCAGCGAAGCGTCTGCTTTCAAGGTAACAGAGAACAGCGTGCCGTTGCTCCCTGGAATGGCCTCGCCGTCCATAGAGGTAGCAATGAAGCGGTAGTCACCGTTGGCCAGTATAGATGATGAGATGGTGTGCTCCGTTGTTGAGAATCGCTCGCCTAACGTGGCCTTGGGCTTACCGTTGGATTTCAGCTCCAGCGTCAGTCCTTCAGGCAGGCTGATATCACACTGCCACCCCATCAGATTGGTGGTAGTGTTCGTCATTTCGATGTTCAGAGTGACGCTCTCGCCCGATGCTACCTCCACATCCTGCACCTTCAGGATGTCGGCAGCTTGGGTGATGCCCGCAAAGGCGAGCACCAGCCCAAGTATGAATAGTCGTCTCAGTCTCATCTTACAACTACTTTTCGGTTACCAATCATGTAAATGCCAGCCTTCAGTCCGTTCAGCGGATTCTCACCTGCCTGTTTGCTGATGATACGGCACAGCCGTCCGTCGAGGCTATAGACTTTCAGTTCTTCGTTCTGAGAAGCGAATCCCTTCACATCAGTGATTCCCGTTGTCCCTCCACTAACTGCGTCTATACTTACCTCACGCAGGTCAGCGGTGGTCAGACGGACATTGCTGATGCTAACATCACCAGTTGTTGATATATTCAGCAGAGCAGCATCGTTGGCCACGAAGGTGTTGTTCGTAGGCGAGTAGCACACCACGCGCCATGTTCCGTTCGCCAGCTGACGATAGGCCATCTGGTGACCGTTACCACCCATCAGCTTCATGTCATTGATAGCCGCACCATTGGCCACCTGCACATCCATCTGGAAGCCGATAAAGGCGTCCTTGTTTTCTAACCGCAGCTGGTATCCTTCCGCTGTTGACTGCTGGCTGAGATTTGCATCTCCTGCTGCTGCCCTGTTCAACTGAGGACTGGCTGCAGCCCCTTCATTCAGAATGAGGTTGATAATCATGCCCACGTCAGTCACAGAGATGCTCTTGTCGCCATTCATATCAGCAGCCTCGAAGATAAACACAGAGGGAACCTGCTCCAAGATGTAGTTGATAGCACAGCCTACGTCAGTCACAGAGACAGAACCGTCGTTGTTCACATCGCCAGGCGTCATAGAGCTAACTATCAGCTTAGACTTTGTGTCGGCAGGCTTCACCACTTTCAATTCATTGCCATTTGGCACACTCAATTCTACGTTGAGAATCTTCACGGTATATTCTCCTTCCATGGCGGCCGGCACATCGATTGTTATCTCGAGGAGCGTACCGCTGTTGCCTGTAAACGATTCGTTATCCATCGAAGAGATGACAAAACGGTAGTCGCCATTGGTCAGTTGTTTACCCGTAATGCTATGGCTTTCTGCTCTTTCCGTCAATGTGGCATTCAGTTTTCCGTTGCTCTTTGTAGCTACTGTCACGCCTGTAGGCAATTGCAGGTCGAACTGGCACAGCTTCACTTCGTTCTCATTATTTAATATAATAGGCAACACGGCCGTCTTCCCTGCCGATGCCTGTAAGTCGCTTCCAAACAAGGTATTGACACCTTCCTCGAAATCGTCTGGGTCTTCCTGGTTGCCTCCACTGTTTTCATTTTCCTTCAGCGTAGGATAGCTTTCACCTTCTGCAATCGCCCACACGTCTGTCATATCCCAACCAAGTCCCTGATACGTAGCCTTCGTCTTCAGCTCTGCCTCCGTCTTGGCAATTCCTTCTACAGCATCGTCGGTTTTTGTCTGAGGTACGTTGTTCAGCGACACCTGCATAGTACTCAGCGCATAATTGGTATTACCAGGCTCTGCAGCCCCGTTCTTGAAACCACCAACCACACGGCAGCCCCATGCAGACTGTGATGACAATGAAAGCGTGTTACAACAAGCGATGCTGTTGCTGATAGATGCTGCCGATCCATCCAATTCACCAACCACGCCACCACCATACCTTACACCACTGACATCACCCTTGGCATAGCTCTTGTCAATGCTGCTAAAGGTATAGCCCACCAGTCCTGCCGTAAACTGTGTTCCTGTGGTATTTGCCGTGCTGTAGCAGTTCTCAACTGGAGACAAAGCATATCCCACAAGGCCACCCGTATAGGAGTCATCGCCCGTTGCCGTAACGCTACCTGTGGAGAACGAAAGGCTGACAGGTGTTTCAGAGTAGCCAACAAGACCACCTACATAGTTAGTCTCGTCTGCTGCCGTCAAGTTATTCTGCGCTGAACACATACTAATAGTTCCACCCTTGGCATAACCGACAAAGCCACCTACTTTACTATTTGCTCCACTGCTGGAAATAGTTGTAGTTGCTTTGTTATTAGTCATACCGCAGTTCAAAGTCTGTCCTGCCAGACCGCCGACATTTTCCGTACCAGTGATGGTGGCATTGGCGGTAATCGTACTGATAGTGGTGTTTTCTGCATATCCTACTAGACCACCCACATGGCCAGTACCTTCCACATCGCCCTTCACCGTGCAGTTCACAAGGCTGCCGTTGGCATTGCGACCTATCAGGATACCAGTATAGTCACCGCCTTTCACCTTCTTGCCTTTGGCCACCTCAACAGTCAGGTTCTTGATTTGTCCAGCAGAGAAGTTTGAGAACAGTCCGTTATAGTTCTGTGTGGTGTTCATCCATAGTCCCGTTACCTTGTGCCCATCACCATCGATGTAAGTAGCCTCACCGCTGTTGCGCCCTATGGCAGGCCAACCTTCCGTGGGACTGTTTTCGTTAATCCACGTTGTCAGGTCAATGTCGTTCATCAGTTTGTAGTAGCCACGATTCGATGCGCCCTGCAGGTCCTCTGCCGTATAGATGCGATAGGGGTCTGCCTCCGTTCCTGAGCCAGGATATCCCACGGTGGTTGTCGTATAGTAGGATGGCGTCATGCCCTCCACATCGGCAAAAATCTGTACCAACGCGCCACTCTGCAGTGGCTCTGTGGCAAACGTCCAGTTATACCCATCACAGTTGGTGGACACAGCATCGCGGTCTTTGTAGTACAGGTAAACTGTTCCACCGTTGAGGCTCTGTCCGCTGATGCTTGTAGCTTGCGAAACGAGGTTGCTCTTGATGATAGGCGGTGCTGCCTGATACTTCTTGTAGGGGAAGCACTCTGTCTCCAAGTTGTTCCAATTGTTGTCAAAGTCCCAACCCATTGATACGTATGTGGCTTTCAGTTTCAGTAACGAAGGACCAATACTCGTTCCATTCTGCAGGTCATCCTCCACTTCTTGAACTACGCCTTGCAATACAACATTTGTTTGAGTCAAAGAACGGTTTCCCTCTGCCGACCCTAATGCACCAATGACAGTGTATTCACTATTGTCGGTATAGCCATAAATACGACCAACAGCTGAAGAATATGCGGAAACAATTCCATTGATAGATGCATTCGATTTCAGAGTTGTAGTGTTGGAATAACCTGATTCTGGTATTCCATGTATTTGTCCTACTATACCACCGACATTAGATAAGCCATAAATATTGGCATAAGCATAATTGTTTTGAATAGTACCACCGCTCTTGTAGCCAACCAAACCGCCTACATTATCCGTTCCGTGTAACGTCCCGCTGTAGTAGTTATTAGTTATAGATAAGCTGATGGTATTTCGCGTATATGTGTAATATGTATAGGGAGTCATACCCACTAGTTGTGTACCATCATAGATATCACATCCTACAGTAACATAATACAATTGTGGTTGTCCTGGTTTAGGATTACTTCTTATCATACCTTTTTCATAAGTATCGTTTATTACATTTGATGTAGAAGAATATCCATTTGATGTAATCTCATATCCGACAAGTCCGCCAACACATTTATTTCCTTTGATATTTCCAATGGCTGTACAATTGTTTAGCCTTTGGGTAACAACTGCGCCTGTACTTATCGTTTCATCATACCAATTTACACTTATGCCATGATAACCATCCCTAGATTCATAAGTGTGTAAAGTTGGAGCTTGTACCGTATTCTGAACAGCTCCAACTAGGCCACCTACATACGATTGACCGCTGATATCGCCAAAGTGGCTGCTACTTTCCATTTCTTCTATACACGCACCTTGGCTGACACCAATGATTCCACCTGCATAATCACCAGAAGCCACAATAATTCCTTTCGAGAAACACGAAACAAAAGAAGATGTCGTATTTTCCAAAGCACCAACGATACCACCCACATATTGAGCACCATTTAACTCACCTTCATATTTGCAGTTAGTAAAAGTGCTCGTGACATTGCAGCCAACGATACCGCCTGTATAGTCTTTACCTGTAATGGGACCCTTTACAACAATATTCGTAAGTGTCAGTCCGCTGGCATTACCAATCAAACCGCCAGTGTAGCTACCCGTTCCAGTCAACTCTCCAGAGAAAGAGCCGTCAGAGAATGTACCGGTCTCCACTTTTCCAGCAAAGCCGCCATTGTTTTCAGAGGAGTTGATTGTAGCATCAACACTGAATGTCTGGTAGTTGGTGTTATTGGAGTAGCCTGCAAAACCACCAACATTGGTCGTACCGGCTACGCCATTACCACCTTTCATTTTGACATGACAGTTACTGATAGTAGAGCCTAATATATAACCAACAAATGCGCCTACATTTGATGCTCCAGTAACCGAGGCCCCCTCAAGAGTCAAGTTGCTGATGGTCGCATTCGCTACATAGCCGAAAAACCCAACATGGTTGGTCGACTTGCGATTGATAGTCAGGCCAGAGATGTTGTGATTGTTACCATAGAAGACACCCTTGAAAGGATCTGACTCCACACCGATGGGTAGCCATCCCTGACTAGGATTGTTCTCCGCAATCCAGTTCGTCATGTCCAGATCCTTCATGAGTTTAAACACCACCCCCTCCTGATTGAGGAAATTCGAAACCTGCGAAAGCTGGTTCTCATTGTAAATCAGATAAGGATCCTCTTCAGTTCCCGACCCCGATCCGCTGTACTGCGCAAACGTAGTTGCCATGCAGCATAGGAACATTGCTGCCATTGTTAGTAGTCGTTTCATATTACTTTTGATTTATTAGTTTCCACAATTCTTTGGGTAACCAAAATTTTTTCTCTTCAACATCAAGATTGGCAGGAAGAAGTTTATCAATAGTGTGCTTCCCTTCTTTTATCATCTCAATAATAGGATGTGCAGGCTTAATAACATGACCATTTTCTTCCCATAATTCATAAAAATAACCAATACCGTCATTATGTATTGCATTAAATTTTTTAGATAGGTCTATTATTTTATTCTTTACTTTTTCTGTCGAGCTACCAAAGAACACCTCACTGCCCCATATTGCACCCCTACCCTGTAAATTCTCTCCAAAAGCAATTCTAACATTCCTCTCACATAATTGAATCCAATATGGCCATTCTATAAGAGGACTTTTAATTTTCTCTTCTATCTCGGCCTTCCGTATTTGATCTTCATCTATTTTACTATCCTCAAAATGATATGGACCTAAAAAATCAATATAAATTTTATTACCATTATACGTTATTTTAATGTCAATTCGTCTATTTCCAACAGGATACTGTTCTTCTATTACAACATTTTTAGAAAATTGTTTAATAATAGAGATAAGTTCCAACTCTGACAAACTCTGATCTTTCGGGGGAATAGGTAAACACATTTTAGCCAAAATGGTTTTCCAAAGTTTTCTTTGTGGAGAGGATATCATATTATTCAAATTAGGTTCTTTTATCCTCTCTTCTAAATCAATGCACCTATGCCTTCTTAATATTTTAACAAATTCTTCTTTCCTTTCATAAGGAATAGAGAGAATTGTCATCATATCTTCTATCGAATATAATGAGCCTGCATGATTATCACTATCTGACAATTCAAAGAATCCATCAGGTTGCCAAGTAGGTCTCATACTTTCCATATTTCATAAAACAGCCTTCAAACACCCCAGAGTCGGCAGTTAAACATATTGTTTTAGGTTTAGCTTATGATACAAAAAAGGCGTAGGTGTCTGTTTCTCTGCCCATCCTGGCATAACAGGCCTTCGCATTGCCCTTCCCACACAGGATAGACAACGCAGATAGCCCACGCCAGCACGGACTATATAAAGATGTATATATAGAAACGCACCACGTAGACGCCTCGTTGTCATCTGTCTGCTGTGGGATTTACGAGTTTGCGAAGTTCGTTATGCACAACGACAGACGTTCGAAAACGTCTTTCTCATATATAAGACCGCCCGCTAACCCTCTCTTGGGGTCGCTCAGCCATAGGCCGCTTGCAGTAAACAAGTACGAGCGATGCTGCAAATTTAAGAAATAAAATCGAAAGTTCCAAATATTCGCCAAAGAAAATGCCACAAAAGCCAAAAACTTCTAAATCCCCGCCCTTTGTCGGCAGAATAAAGACTTTTTCGGCCAAAAGTTTGGAGATAATCAAATAATTGTCTATATTTGCAGTCAAGAATCATATGCATCATGAGAAGAACAGAAATAACCAGGTCAATAAAAGATGCTCTAAATGGCGTACCTTACGATATAGAAGCGTGGGTTTATGGAAGTGAGGCTCGTGGAGATGCTCGTGCCGACTCTGACATAGACCTTTTGGTGCTTGTTGACAGTCCTATCGTAACCGAAAAGGATGAAGATGCAATATTTGCTCCTTTGTACAACATAGAACTAGAGACGGGGATCCTCATCAATCCCATTATCATTTCCAAAAAGCAATGGAACAGCCGAGTGACTCCTTTCTACCTGAACGTTACTAATGAACGAGTGAGGTTATGAAGACATTAACAGACGAACAAAGGGTTGATATCGTGCGTTATCGAATGGAGAACGCACGGGTTACATTAAAGGAGGTTGAGAGCCATCGAGAGAATGGTTTTTATAACACAGCGGTTAATAGAATGTATTATGCGTGCTACTATGCTGCATGTGCCATCCTAATAGCTAATGGTATTGAAACAAAATCGCATGACGGTGTTCGGATGCAATTAGGCAAACAAATTGTTTTGGAAGGGAAAATATCTTCAGATCTCGGACGCTTTTATAGCCGTTTGTTTTCTAAACGATCAACTGGCGATTATGAAGATTTTGTCAACCACACTTTGGAAACTGTAGATGAGTTGTTCCCGTCAGCAAAGTTGTTTGTAGAATCAATAGGTGTTCTTGTTGATGATTGGTTGTTAAGCCAAAAGCCACATTAACCGAGAATTCCAGCTGCTCCGTTTTATGCTCCGTGTGGAGTTCGCAACGCCACACTCTGACCCCCGGTCAGAGAATTTCTCTGCGCCGTCCGGAGATTGTCTCCGCTCCGTCCATAAAAACCGGTAATCTGCGAGAGGCCGTTTCTCTGGTAGTGAGAAGCCGTATCGCTGACCCAGAGTTTCCTCGAGACTGCTTGCGCTCGGTAGAGCTAAAGCAAGCTTCGCTCTACCCTCGCTGAATCGCAGCCCTGAGTTTCCTCGAGACTGCTTGCGCTCGGTAGAGCTAAAGCAAGCTTCGCTCTACCCTCGCTGAATCGCAGCCCTGAGTTTCCTCGAGACTGCTTGCGCTCGGTAGAGCTGAAGCAAGCTTCGCTCTACCCTCGCTGAATCGCAGCCTTTTTCCGTTGGTCGTGGTCGAGGATGATCTTGCGCATGCGCATCGACTTGGGAGTGACCTCCACTAGCTCGTCTTCCTTGATATACTCCAGGCACTCCTCGAGCGACATCACCACCTTGGGGATGATACGCGCCTTGTCGTCAGTACCCGAGGCACGGACGTTGGTGAGCTGCTTGGCTTTGCAGACGTTGATGACGAGGTCGTTGTCGTGGACGTGTTCGCCGACCACCTGACCCATATAGACATCCTCACCGGGGTCGATGAAGAACTTGCCGCGGTCTTGCAGCTTGTCGATGGCGTAGGCAAAGGCATTGCCGGTCTCCAGGGCTATCATCGAACCATTGACGCGACGCTCTATCTCTCCCTTGTAGGGCTGATACTCCTTGAAACGGTGGGCCATGATGGCCTCGCCCTGACTGGCTGTCAGCACATTGGTACGCAGACCGATGATACCGCGTGAGGGGATGTTGAACTCGATATTCGTGCGCTCACCCTGTGACTCCATGCTGGTCATCTCGCCCTTACGGCGCGTTACCATGTCAATCATCTTCGAGGCAAACTCCTCGGGAACGTTGATGGTCAGCTCCTCGATGGGTTCACAACGAACGCCATCCACCTCTTTATAAATCACCTGCGGCTGTCCTACCTGCAGCTCGTAGCCCTCGCGGCGCATGGTCTCGATGAGCACGCTGAGATGCAGCACGCCACGGCCAGAGACTATCCAGCGGTCGGTAGCATCCTCGAAAGGTTCTACGCGCAGGGCGAGGTTCTTCTCCAATTCCTTCTCCAGACGGTCGTTGATGTGGCGCGAAGTGACAAACTTGCCCTCCTTGCCAAAGAACGGTGAGTCGTTGATGGTAAAGAGCATCGACATCGTCGGCTCGTCGATGGCGATGGGAGGCAGGGGCTCCGGATTCTCGATGTCGCAGATGGTATCGCCAATCTCGAATTTCTCCAATCCGATGACGGCACAGATATCACCACAGTCTACGCTGTCGGTGCGCACATGACTCATACCGTCGAAAATATGCAACTCCTTGATTTTCGTCTTCTCCAGCGAACCGTCACGATGGGCGATGGTCACCTGCTGGCCGTCCTTCAACGTTCCGCGATGCACACGGCCCACAGCGATACGGCCTGTATACGAGCTATAGTCGAGCGAGGTGATGAGCATCTGCGGCGTGCCCTCTATCTGCTTGGGAGCAGGAATCACCTCGACAATCTTATCTAACAGATAGGTAATGTCGGTGGTGGGCTTGTTATAGTCCTCACCCATCCAGCCGTTCTTGGCCGATCCATACACCACGGGGAAGTCCAGCTGGTCCTCAGTGGCGTTCAGCGAGAACATCAGGTCGAATACCATCTCGTAAACCTCCTCCGGACGGCAGTTGGGCTTGTCGACCTTGTTGACCACTACGATGGGCTTCAGGCCAATCTGCAGGGCCTTCTGCAACACGAAGCGCGTCTGGGGCATAGGTCCTTCGAAGGCATCCACCAACAGCAGACAACCGTCGGCCATGTTGAGCACGCGCTCCACCTCACCGCCAAAGTCTGAGTGTCCCGGAGTATCGATAATATTAATCTTCGTTCCTTTCCAATTAATACTGACATTCTTCGAAAGAATGGTGATGCCTCGTTCGCGCTCCAGGTCGTTAGCGTCCAACACCTGGCTCGACAGGTTCTGTCCCTCACGGAAGAGATTTCCTGCCAGCATCATCTTGTCCACGAGCGTCGTCTTGCCGTGGTCTACGTGTGCAATGATTGCAATATTCCTGATATCCTGCATCCTAATAATTTACAATTTGACGATTTACAATTTATTGTACTATTTCGAAATTTCGGGTGCAAAGGTACACATTTTCTCCGAAATATTTGCGAGTTTCCAAGAATATTTGTACCTTTGCAGCCGCATTTCGGAAAATCCGGAGCATTTGACGACGTTAACCGCCGGTGATTAGGCAGGCTGAAGCGTCCGAAAGATGTTATTGCAAAACATTTTTAATCACAAAAAACAATGTATTTAGATCAAGCTAAGAAGGCTGAGATTTTCGGCCAGTATGGCAAAGACACTAAGGACACAGGTTCTGTAGAGAGCCAGGTAGCCCTGTTCACCTATCGTATTCAGCACCTCACCGAGCACCTGAAGAAGAACCACAAGGACTTCGGTACCGCTCGTGCGCTGACCAAGATGGTAGGTCGCCGTCGTAAGCTCCTGAAGTATCTGTACAACAAGGACATCAACCGCTATCGTACACTGATCAAGGCTCTCGGCCTGCGTAAGTAATCGAGCAACGGAAGAGGAAAAGCAATCCCCGCCAGCCAACCGGTTGACGGGGATTGTTCTTTTTCAGGCTCTCTTCAGTTTGATGACCGTCACCTTCGAGTCCTTGACCATAGGCATGGTTTCGCCAATACGGGCACGGATGTAGGTGGGATCGCAGACCATGTAGCGCTTGCCCTCGCAGAGGATATAGTCGCCCTCCAGCTCCTCGGGGAAGTTGACGGCCATGGCCAGATGACCGGGATAGTAGACAAGGATCACATCCAGGCCTACCAGGTCGCGCACCAGATGTGACAGCAGGATGGCACGGTCTTCACAGTCGCAATAGGGATAGAACAAGCTCTCCTCACCGAAGAAGGGACGGTCGCCTCCCCATATCTCATCATCGTAGCCATACTCCAGACCGGTCTGTACCCACCAGAGCAGTTCCTGTACGGCTTCCACCTTCGACAGTCCGGCAATACGCTGGCGCATGGGTGGATAGAGCTGGCTGATAATGCCCTGCTCCATCGGTGTCTCAGCATACATCGACCAACGGGTCATGAAGTTCTCGTTGATAGACGAGGTGGGATACGTGTTGTAGAAGTCGATGTAGTTCTTGTTGGAAGTCAGCGTAAAGGAGAACTCCTCATTCATCAGCGACGTAACGGTACGCTCGATGGTGGGATTGGCCGACAGCTTCTGCACGGCAGAGATCTGCAGCGACAGCGAGCTCTCCTTGGGGAAGGAGGCGGCACAGATGGCGAGTTTCTCGCTCTTGCGGCCGTCGAGCAGGTAGTACCACTCACCGTCGATGTAGTAGAACGACGAGTCGTAGATGAAGTGGCGACTGGCAACGAGGACGTAGAGCTTGCTGCCGTCCTGTGCCAGACGGGCCCTGTAGCCTGACTGCGAATAGAGGAAACCCATGACGAGGGCACCCTCGTTGGAGTATTCTCCGTAGAACTGACGACAGAGCTGCATGAGCATCTGGAAGTACGCCCAGTCGGAGAAGGAGTGACGCTCGCGCTCCTGTAGACAGTCGTAGAGCATGTTGTCATACTGCGACTTCATGAACTCGTACTTGATAACGTCGGCAATGTCATCCTCCTTGATGCTGGGCAGCTTGAAGCGGCAGTTGTCGCCCATGCGCACCTTGCACTCGGTGCCGAAGACGTTGAACGAGAAGTAGTCGTTAGCCTTCTCGGGCTGCGGGATGACCTCAGAGAGGGGTACGGGCTGCGCTACTGCGGGAGCAGGCTCGATGACCTGGTCGTAGGAGAGCTGGAAGTCCTTCAAGGGCGGCGGGGTCTGCTGCGGCTTGTCAGCAGGCTTGGGCTGCTCGCCCTTGGGCTTCGAGGGCTTGGCCTCCTCAGCCACAGGGGGTTGTTCCTTGTCCTTTTTCTTCTTGCGCTTAAAGAGCTTGCTGAACCACGAGGCAGTCTCAGCATCGGCATGAGGCACGAGCATGGGTTCCACCTCTTTTATCTGTGGTGCAGGCTTGGGAGGCTCTGCTCCATATTCCTTCCAGGCGGTGCGCACGAATTCCGCATACTCTGCCAGGCATTGCTTGCGGAAGTCGGAATACTCCTGACGTGCCTTCTTCTTGAACTTGTCGAAGTCGTCGCGGAAGTTCTTGTTTCCCTGTGCTGTAGCGGTGGCTGCCACGAGCAGCACCAACAGCTGTAATATTAGTGTACGTTTCATATCACTTCAAGGCTTCTGGTTATTTCTTCGAGGTTACGGGGCCTGCTTACTTCTTGGTAGCAAGGATGGCCTTCAGCTCGTCGCTCATCTCGGCACCCTTCTTCTCCAGTTCCTCGCGGACGGCACTCTTGGCAATCTCCTTGATGGCGGCAGCCTTGGCCACCAGGCGTACCATCACCTCCTTGTTCTTGTTCTTCAGCGTGCGGTTTACCTCCAGGGCCACCTGTACACGACCAAGCTTCTGCGAATAGATGGTCTTGCTCTCAATCATCGTGGTGGTGATCGAGGCAGCCTCCTCGGCAGCCAGCTGCTTGTTGCCTACGAGGTTGTCGACCAGCGCGGTCACCTCCGAGCCAATCTTGCCGGCCAGGTCCATGCGTGCCAGCTCTGTGGCCTGGATGTGTGCGGCATCCATGTTCTCGCCGATGCTGCGTCCCTCACCGATGAAGTAGAGGGGGTTCATATCCTCGTCGAAGTCCTCCTGGAACATATACGAACGGTCGAGCTGGCGCTCCAGGGGCAGTGCTCCGGGCGACACCTGCCAGCCGTCCTTCTTGAGGCGCTTGGCCTCTTCCCTGGCCGACTTCGAGGCCTTCTCCCTGAGTTCCTCGCGGGTCTGCTTCAACTTCTGCTGTTTGGTTGTCTGAGCCTGCATGCCCAGTGATAACGACAATACTACTGACATTACCAGAAATTTAATCGTCTTCATAATCCTAATTGTTTTTAGTTTGTTGATGTATGGTTGTCTGTGATTAGAAATCGCCAGGTTCATAGAGTCCGAACTCCGGGTCTTTTTCGGGTTGCCACGTCCTGAGTTTGATGAGCGGCTTCTCCGGGTCGTTGATGTCGACCATGAGCATCAGATAGCCCTTGTCGCCGTAGGTTGACGAGTAGTAGTCCTGTGCTATCTGGATGGCATACGACTCCCCACCCGCTCCGAGCTTTCGCACGTCGTTGTTGGAGAAGCGGATGTTCACAAACTCGTTGCGCTCGAAGCAGCGCTTCAGGTTGCGCAGGTACTCGTCCTTCGTCTGGCGGTTCTTCTTGATAATCAAGTTACCCTCCTGACTGATCTGCGAGCGGTTCTCCACGCTGACGGCACTGGCGGCCTTGCGGATGACGGTACCGGTGATGATGACGGCATCGTCGTCGAATACGGAACTGATATAGTCGAGGCGCTTCAGGGCGTAGGCCGTCTTGTAGTTCTCCAGGAAGTTCATCATGGCCATGCGCGACTTCTCCTCCCACACGCCACGGTTCAGGATATCGTCTTCTGCCGTCTTTCCCAGTCCGAAGGAGATGTTATCGATTTTCTTCTCTCCGTTGAAGGTCATCACGACATCCTCGACGAACGACTTGCGCACGCCGGAGGCAAAGGAGAACGACATCCGCAGTCCGCGCTCCACCACGCAGCCGTTGCTTTCGAGGAAGCGGATGTTCGAGGAGTCGAGCACCTTGGCACGTCCGTACTGCAGCAGCTTGGTGAACATGTCCCAGCCGCCGTCGGTGAACAGTAGTCTGACGGAGTTGTAGTTTTTCTGCTGTACGGCCTTCACCACCTTCTCGATGGCTGTCTTATAGGCATCCTCGTCCTTGTCGACCGTCTTGGGGGGCGAGAAGGTTTCCATACTGTTGGTGGAGAACGACTGGGTGGCCATCAGTTGCTGGCGGGCCTTCTTCTCCTTGGCTTTCTCCTTGCTCTCCAGGAACACGTTGATGTGGGATTCGGGCATGGGCGTACCCTTCACGGCATTCAGCACATCCTCCACCTCCTTGTCGACCTTGGCTTCGCCGGCATATTCGTATTCAAACTGCAGCTGCACCTGCGAACCCTCATAGCCGGGAGTCAGCTCGAGCACGCCCCAGCCGTCCTTGGCACTGTAGATGGCACTCCAGCCCTGACCGTCCCAGTAGCGGTAGTCGACGCTGTTCACGGGTTTCCCCTTGTAGGTGATGGCCAGCTTGACATCATCACCTTCGCGGCTGTCGTAGACGGTCTTCAGTTCGTCGAAGGTATCGTCAATCTTTTCCTTACACCAGTTGGTGAGCACGTGTTTCTTGCCGTCCTCGTCGGTATAGGTTACGTCGTTGGGGTACTGCAGGCTCTTCAGCAGTGTGAGTGCCCAATAGTAGTTGCGCAGCACATCGTCTACCTTGCCCTTCTTCTCAGCCCTGAGGGCAGCCTCCACCATGTCGATGGCCTTGCGCTTGCGGGCTTCGAAGATCTTCTCGATTTCCGACTTCTTGATCCAGCGCACCACGTAGGCCTCCGGTTCCTTCTGCAGCACCTGCTGCTGGGTATTGGTCAACGTAGCCTGCGAATAGGTGTTGACGGTCTGCGAAAACTGTGACTCCTCGTCCATCTTGCCGTTGCTGTGGCTCACGGTGAGCGTGCGCTGCGACTCGCCGGTGACGCTGGTGGCAATCTTGCCTATCAGGTTGGCCAGTGCCTGGCGCTCAGCCTCGGCAACG
The DNA here is from genome assembly GCA_946415755.1 of uncultured Prevotella sp. Taxonomy (GTDB): domain Bacteria; phylum Bacteroidota; class Bacteroidia; order Bacteroidales; family Bacteroidaceae; genus Prevotella. The sequence continues at coordinate 65,187 of CAMKTS010000006.1, forward strand.
GTGGCTCCCCAGCCCTCGCCGTAGAGATAGTCATCGCTGTCCCTGACCGTCTCCCAACTCTGCGAGAAAGCGGTCTGTGCCATCAAGAGGCAGAGGCCCACGGCCATCACTCTTCCCAATAGTCTTTTCATCATAATCATGTGTTATCATTTAGCTCTTCGGGGGCAAAGATAAAAAAAAATGGCGAAAGCACCAAGACTTTCGCCATTTTTCTTCTCTTTGCGGGTAATATCTGTCTGAATTAGCGGATAATCACCTTTCGTCCATTATTCAAATAGACACCTTTCTGCATAGGCTTGCCCTGCAACCGGCGACCTCCGAGGTCGTAGTACAAGCCACTTGCTGCATCTTCCATGTCACTTCTTACATCTTCTATGCCTGAAGTCTCATCGTCCATCAACTTATTGATTGGAACGAAGCGTGGAGCAGGCTGATTAGAGTAGTGTACTGTATAAGTCTGGAAAGGACGAACCATACGATAGTCGCGCTCAAAGACGCTACCCTCCAAGTATTGCCCGCGAACCTCACCGACATTCAGTGCCCATACACTCGACGAACGATTCACACGCAACGTCGTAGGCACCATGGCGATGCTCCCGTCTGTCAGAGACAGCGTCTGCGGTGTTGTTACCGGCACCGTCGTACTCTCAGCAGAGAATGTCACATGACCTGCAAGATTATACAAATCCGTATATTCCGTGCTGTTAGGCATCGAGATGACGTAAGGCACATTAGCCTCTACCTTCGAAGCACGTGTCAACCCATTGCCAGCCAGTCTGCGCAGCCAGAACCTCTTGCCTTCTGCCGTGCTGCCGAATGGCGACAAGTTGCCTTTCGACTCATGTACGATATGCTGTACATTGAACGGCAGGCTGAGGCTCTCCCAGCCACGACTCACATTGGGTTGTGTCTGCTGGGTGAAGTGACGGGTATAGGTAATCTTTTCTGCCGTAAAGCTCTGCGGAACAAAGAAGTTGTTGTTGTCTGTGGCACCAGCCTCATCCGTCAGCACAATCTCCTTGGCCACCCCGTTCAGCACAACGTTCTGCACGCCCTGGGGAGCGAGTGATGCCTCGTTGACATACAGCAACAGATTCGGATTGTCTATCTTTGCATACTCCTCAGCCGGAATACTGGCACTGCCTGCCTGAATGCTGGCCAGCGAGCTGCAGTTGGCGAAGATTCTCTCCATTTCCTGTACATTTGCAGTGTTAAAGCTGCTGATGTTGAGGTCTATCAGTGAACTACAACCATAGAACATCGCTCTCATATTCGTTACGTTGGCAGTGTTGAAACCACTCAAGTCAAGACTTGTCAGGCTGGAGCAGCCATCAAACAACGACCTCATGGATGTCACATTCTCCGTCTTAAATCCACTCACATCAAGACTTGTCAGAGCAGAACATTCATAAAACATAGTTGTCATGTCCGTCACCTTAGCAGTGTTGAAACCATTCAGGTCAAGACTTGTCAAGCTGGAACAACTATGGAACATACCGGTCATATCCGTCACATTTGCCGTGTTCAGATATTCAAGTCCCTTCACCGTAGTCAGCTTGCTCATGCTAGAAAACCAGAAAGCGGTACTGGTCTGACTCGCATCGTCAACAAACGACTCATGGAATTCCACCGTTGTGATGGTTCCTACGTACTCCGACCACGGCCTTTCATGTACTTCATATTTGTCCGTGCTACTGTTGTAAGTATATGGAATGGGGCCGACTGCCATGCCATTACGCTCCGTCTTCTTGTCATCATAGTAGAACGTCAGCACGGTATTGTTCTCGCTGATTACTGCATAAGGTTCAGCTACAACGGTAACGTCACCCTCAACCATAAACCTGCGGGTGGTGACATCTCTCCATATGTTGTCGACACCCATGGCACGAACGTTCAGGGTGTGCTCGCCAGGAGTCAGCTCGGAAGTATCGATGTCGAAAGTCACGGCAGCAGAGGTCGCCGTTGGTACGGCAACTGCCGTAGCCTGTCCCTCACCCGGGTCGTTATCGATAAAGTATTCCAGTGCTGCCACCGGCAGGATTGTGAACACGTAGATGGGCCTTGCCATCGTAGCCGACCACACACCGTTGCTGGCTTTCGTGCGAGTGTAAAGCGTGTGTGTACCCGGCGTGATACCTGTGGTGGGGATTTCGAGTGCCACTTCCGTTAAGCCGCCCGTCTCCAGCACGGTACCCTTGCCATAGCCGGGGTCGCTGTCGAAGAAATATTCTATATGAGTCACACTATTGCCCGCTGTCATCACATAGATGGACTTTGCCATCGTAGCAGACCAGATGTCATTGCTGGCTTTCGTACGAATGTAAAGCGTGTGTGTACCCACGCTGAGTCCGTTAGTGGGGATTTCGAGCGCCACTTCCGTTAAGCCGCCCGTCTCCAACACGGTACCCTTGCCGTAGCCAGGGTCGCTGTCGAAGAAATATTCCACATGAGTCACACTATTGCCCACAGTCATCACGTAGATGGACTTTGCCATCGTAGCAGACCATGTGCCATTGCTGGCTTTCGTGCGAATGTAAAGTGTGTGTGTACCCACGCTGAGTCCGTCAGTGGGGATGTCGAGTGCCAGCTCGCCTTCCGCCACATTATTGATTACCGTAGCCTGGCCGTAGCCTGGGTCGCTGTCGAAGAAATATTCCGCAGCAGTTACCGTTAGGTTCGACTGGGCCCCTGCCGTTGTAGCCAACAGGGTGGCTATAAGGGCAAGCCATAGTCTGACCTTTCTCATTGCTGTACACCAATCTTGATAGTAACATTCAACGGCTTACCCTTCTCCACAGAAGTTGGCATAGTGATGTCGCTGATATAGGGGCCTGCCGGGATACCAGAAATGACGTAGGGGTCGTTGCCTGCAAAGGCTCCCTTGCCAGCAAACTCCTCGGCTTTACTTTCAGACACTTCCTTCACTGCTTTGTCAGTAGTGGCCTCTGCAAAAACTTCGCCAAGTCCATCTGCCAACACGAGGTTGTTGGAGTAACTGTTTCCAGAGATATTGCTCATTCTAAAAAATATGTTATTCTCTACGGTGCATCCCGTCAGTCCTACTTCCTGACCATAGTTAACATTGGTAGTGGTCCCCACCATCGTATTATAGGCAATATATGAATCGGAAAAACGATAGATAACACCACCGTCGTCTGATCTGCGAGTAAAAATATTGTTAGTTATCTGCGCATTTGGAGCCCATGATGTTGTGGATCCCGAGTTGCACATCACTCTGCCACCAACAAAGTAGTTCTGATGTACAACACAGTTGCTGGCACTGGTACTGATTTTTAAGTCAGAAGCCAGTCTGCAACGGGTAACCACCATATTGGGTTGAGCGAGGTGGACAATGTCTTTGATGTCGAATCCCATGATGATGCTGCCTGCCGCCTGGGTATAGTTACTGGAAACAGTGCCTAACATAGCCGAGTGTGAACCCTCAACAATCACGCCATTATCATTGAGCAGGAAACCCGGGCCTATCAGCACCACTCGTTGGGTGAGGGTGATATCGCCATACGATGTGTTGCTGCCATCAACCATGATGGTGTCACCTTCTTCTGCAGCTTTAATAGCATCGGAAATGGTGCTGTATGGTGCGCCAGAATTGGTGCGGTTGCTTACTCGAAGAACGGTTGCCTGTGCGGTTATTGCCATGCACATGGCAGATAAAAACAGTAGCTTTTTCATATTATTCTTGTTTTGTTGTTATTGTTTATTCACCACGACCTTTTTGCCATTGTGGATGTAGACACCCTTGCGGGTTGGCATTTTCTGCAACTTACGGCCATCGATCATGTACCAAGCTCCCTCGCCTTCGGAGAGAGCTGAGGTGATGCTCTCTATTCCCATCGTGCCGCCGTTCAGTTCACTGATAGGAATGAACTGTGGAGCAGGATTGTGGGCATGATGCCAGGTGTAGCACTCGAACGGACGGATGTCGCGCAAGCCAGCCACGAAGACGCTACCCTCTGCATAGTCTGCCTGTGGGCTTCCCACATTGAGTGCATAGAACTCCTCACTCTGAGCCACTCGACGCATGGTGGAATAGAACACGATGATCGTATTGGTCGTCGCGTCCATCATCGAAGAAGCATTTTCAGAAGTGACAGGAACCTCGGCATTCTGCGACGAGAACGTCACACTGCCAGCCTGGTTGAACTCAGCAGGATATGCATCGCTGTTGGGCATGGAGATCAGGTAAGGCGTGTTGGCTTGTATGGCAGTAGCGCGTGCCAGACTTTCGCCAGAAATCAGCTGGCGCAGCCAGAAGTGCTTCGTGCTGGCATCATTGCCAAACGGGGCTATCAATCCATTCTTCTCGTGCACGATGGTCTGAACGGTAAATGGCAGGGCGATGCTCTCCCACCCGCGACTGACACCGATCTCCGTCTGCTGCTGGAAATTGCGTGTATAGCTGATCATCTCGGCAGTAAACGCTTTCGGACAATAGAAATTGTTGTTGCCACTCTCTACATCCTTCAGCATGATATTCTTGGCCAGATAGCCGTCGGCATCATTACCAATAATGACGTTGTCGCGATTGGCTGGTGCCTGCTCCTGACTACTGACGTATATCAGCATGTTCGGATTGTCCAGTCCCTGCAGGTCGCTGTTGGTCAGCGTTGCCGTGCTGTTCCATACGATAGCGGTAATGGTCTTAGCCACCTCCGCACCTCCGCCGGTGTATTCCAATGCTTCTGCCATCGTCACCGCTCCGCCAACCGTCAGCACGCCATTGCTGTCGAAGGTGGCATCGGTTGCCGGTGTCATCATCTCCTCTATCTGGTAAGCCAGCTCCATGATTTTCTCTGAGAAGTTCTGGGCCTCAAAGCTGTTTGTCGTGGCGCGTTCCGAATACATCATCTTGCTCTCATCGAGTGCATAGGCCAAATTCGACAACAAGGTGGCATCGACAGCAGTGTTACCTTGGGCACGGCCGTAGACATCTGTGCCATATTCTATCGCTTTCAGCAAGTCCTGCCAGGATTCATAGTCATAAACCAGCACAGACACCTCCGACAGTGCTTCCCCAGCGGCAAGAGCCTTCAGCACCACCGACTTCTTCAGCTCTATGGGCTGTTCGTAATAGATGGACTGCTGTGCATCAGCCGTTACCGTCAGACTTTCACTGATTTTCTGTATCGTTGCTTCATCCATATTGGGCAGGTCAGCCATCTGATAGAAGATGCTGGCATTCGCCGTCTCCGTCTCGATAACCAAATTGTCACCGTCGAATCGGAACGTCGGGGCTGCCACAACGTCTCCGGAAACTGTTCCTTGCCCCCAGGTCACCAAGGGCAAAAGAGCCAATAATATGGTTAGCAGTCTACTCTTCATCATATTTTCTTGTTATTTTGCTTTGTTGAAATAAGCAGTAGCCTACCATCTCGGAGCCAGCGTGGGGTCGGGATTGTCACTCTCACCCGGTTCATGGGAAGAGGCAGAGGTGGTGATCGTCACCACATTAGGACTATAGACACACCCCAGCGTAGTGCCCAGCACATAGGCACGGACGTAGTAGGTCGTTGACTCCTGAAGGTTTTCGAGCATGGCCATCACGTTACCGCTGAAGCCGCCCTGTCCAACGGTGACGACTTCGGCATTCTCGCGGGTAGGCATCTGCTCGGTGGTGCTATATACCAAACCGTAGTCGGCAACCTCTTCGTCGGAAACGAAGCTGAAGCGGAACTCAGCATAGTTGTTGCCCACATAGAGAGAGGTGAGGTCGCCCACCGTCAGCGAAGCCTGCTGCGAACCGTTGGCAGCCTGCTCTACCAGTATGACAACCTGCTTGGGATTTCTGGAACCAGACACGACGATGACAGCTGTCAGTCGGTCGCGGTTGGTGTTGTTGGCATCGCAGCGCAGATGCAGCTCACCGTTGCCGATGCCATAACCCATCCGGATGTTGCCCATGGGATCGTGCCCCTCCTCAAGGTGCAGCCATGTACACGACGAGGGGATATAGGCCTGCCACTCCGCATTGCCCTCAATACCAATAATGTGCGAGCCGCCGTGAGAATCGAAACGGCTGAGTTCTTCAGAAGCACGGAGGTAGATTTCATCCGTGATACCTTCCTGCGTCACCGTGAACTCCACACTCTTACTGCCATAGATGACGGCCAGTGTGACAGCACGCGGAATATCTGTCACCGCATTGTCTACTGAGATCTGAACGACTTCGGCACCGCTGCTGCCAGTGGTCTTGTCGAGATGCAGCCAGCTGATACCGGCAGGTGTCTGTATCGTCCAGTTCGTGTTGCTGGTGATGGTCAGCAGCTGGGCACCTTCGGGAACAGCACCGAACGTGAATGCTCCCTTGGAGAGGTTCATACCGTCACCGGAACCCGTCTGACGGATGGTCACTTTCTGTTGCAGCCCGCCGTCGGAAACCAGCGTGAAGGTTGCCGTACGGTCGATCTTGGTGGTATTCTGGTCGGTACCCACCACCAGGATTCCGTCGCCCAGTCCCTCGCGAGGCTGTATGGTAAGGCTGCTGCCAAAATCTCCTGCATCCAGGTTCATCACTCTCCAGTGGCAGTCGGCAGACACCGTCACCGTGGTCGTTTCGTCACTGGAACGTATCTCGATGTCGCCACCCAGTACGCGCAGCCGCTCCTTGGCGGGCTTTGCCATCGTCTCGTCGTCCGACTTACAGCCTACTACTCCTGCCACAACAGTCAGCATGGCCAGTATTGCTACGATATTCTTAGTCTTCATAATCAGTTCTTATTAGTTCTTGAACAGCTATTAATTAAGGTGTTAGAAGTTGAAGATGGCTCCCAGCGTCATCATGAAACCTCCTGCAGAGATGTCGCTGTTGTCGCTGAGACGCTTGAAGTTGTCATCCTTGCTCACACCAAACGAGAACTCCGGGGTGGCAAACACATAGAGGCGCTGGATGGGTGCAAACAGCAGCTTGGCACCGATGGAGAGACAGTTGGCCGCAGCACCGTCGCCATAGAGGTTGGTACCAGTCTTCACCGTTCCCGACAGGCGCTCTATGGCATAGCCCAGCTGCGGTACGATGCCGAGACGCTCCGTCAGTATGAACTGATAGCCGGCCTTGATGGCAAACGTAGAGCGCTTGTAGGTGATGCCGCTCAGATAGGTATCGTTGCCGTCGGTCGAGTACCAGGACACCTCGTCGGAGGCTCCCAGTCCGAAGGTGTAGCTGAGCTGCAGGTCGATGTTGCGGTAGGTGACACCGGCCAGCGCGGTGATGCCGCCCAGCTGTCGGATGGAGTAGCCTGCTCCGAAGTAGAAGGCCCTCGGCTTGATGTATTTCACGCGCTCCAGGGTAATGGTGTCCCTGGTCATCTGGTTATGCCTGACGGTATATTCCAAGCCATCCTTGGGCACATAGCCCTTCCGGCTCAGGTTGATCTGATAGGTACCTATGGGCAGCGTGTGCGCCTCCGTGAGGTCGATGTGGTTGTTACCATTATAGGTGGCCACGGCATTGCGCGGACGGGTATAGAGACTCAGCTGTCCCGTATGGGGAGTGGGCGGTGCGGCCTGCACGGTGTTCTGCTTCTGTGCCACCACGGTAAACGAGGTCTTCACGGGGTCGCAGTCGGCCTTGCGGGTCTCAACCACGTAGGTACCCTCTCGCAGCTGCGAATGCCACGTGCCGGTTCCCACATTCTTGTCCTCAAAGTAGATGTCGGCCCTGCCCGCCACGTTCACCGTCACGTCGCCGAAGTGGTCTGACATGTCGCGCTGCTCCACGCTGACGATACGCACGCCCTGGGCATCCTCGGTGGTGATCATAAACTCCTGCTCGCCCTCGTAGCGGTCCTTCAGGGCACGCACCTTATGGCGTCCGTAGTTCAGGTATTTGTGGTTGACGGGCGACGGTCCGCAGTTCTCGCCGTCGACATAGATGGTAGAACCAGCTATCTGCGAGGCGATGGTGACATAGCGTCCGATACCGATGTCGAGATACATCTCATAGGTACGGGCACCCTCTACGGGTACCGTATAATAATAGTCGCGCAGCACGCCGAAGTCCTTGTGCTGGATGGTCAGTTTCTTGGCGCGACGGGGCACGTAGAGCCATATCTCACCGTCATGGTCTTCCCTGGCCACGATGCCCAGCGAGCCACCGTTGAACGTGAAGCCCTGTTCCGGAGCCTGTATCTTGATGAGGGCTGCCTTCTCACCGTTCTGGTCCAGCTTCGACGTACCGTGCAGGTTGGCCGTCATGTCCGTCTCCAGCAGTCCGAACTTTACCACCTTGATATTCTGTGCCTGCAGACACAAAACCATTTGGAAGATGAATGATAGCAATAGTAATTTTCTCATATCTATACCACTTTTTTAGTTATTCGTACACATTTTGGTTGCAAAGATACCTAATTATTCTTTAATAGCCAAAAATTTTGCTAAAAAAATGTTCCTAACAGCCGCCAGCACATCTGGCCTGCACATCTGGCCGTTCCAACGTGGGCTGAATTCAGCCCACGTTCCATTCCCCTTCCCTTCTTATGTGAGCTCAAATTTGAACTCACATTCCATTTACCTTCCCCTTTTTTACGTCAGACCAAAATTGGGCTCACGTTCCCTTCTCCTTTCCGTGTTACGTGAGCGCAAATTTGCGCTCACATTCCCTTCCCATTTCCCTCATAGTGTCGCTTTGTGGCCACTGTGGCGGCAAAATGTAACCTGACAGCACACACGACACATAGGTTACAAATGGGCTACAAATGGGCTAATTCTTCCGAAGTACCAGTAAATAGGGGGGCAATCAGAAAACAGGTTACAGGTTACAGGTTACATTTAGCGTAAATGGGGCAAAGGTAACATTTAAGTTAAATAATACTTTATATTATATATTATATTATAATATAATATATAATATAAAAAATTCTGCTTACTTTCCGTGAAAAAACGGAAAAACACCAAATGTAACCTGTAACCTGTAACCTATGCCCCATGCTCCTGTTGGCGATGCTAAAGTGGCCACAGATGACGCTAAAGTGGCACTTTGCGAAAACAAAGAGCCTGTTTACGAAGATAAAGTGCCACTTTACGATAATAAATAGGCACTTTATCCAGATAAAGAGACACTTTACGGAGCGAGCGGGAGGCGTAATGCGCGCAGACGGTATAGCACTGACCTGAGAGAAGGGCAAGAATTACATACGCTGTACTAAAAAGTCAGAAAAAAATCGGTCTTCTATGCACTCTTTTCAGAAAAAAGTCGTATCTTTGTAGCGTCCTTTTATAAATAGACGAACAAATTATATCTACATGGAAAAATCCACAAAGAATCCGATGCATGAAGGTCAAAACAAGATTGCTCGTTTTATCTGTTTAGACCAATTGCTTCGCTCTCCCGAAGGAGTCACCCTTCAGGAGATTATCAATGACCCAAAGATGGATTGTATAAGCAAACGTCTACTCCAACAAAACCTAAAAGAATTTGAAGAGAAATATGGTGCGGAATTTGAACAGCAATTATATCGAGGCAGAGAACGTCTGTGGAGATATAAGAATCCGGAGTTTTCCATTTTGAAACAAACTTCTGATAATGTGGACATCATCCGACAGTCAATAGAAAAGCTGTCATTGTTTAAAGGAGATCCCAGATACGACTTGTTGAGATTCTATCTTATTGGCTTAAGCAAGGGCTTATCAGAGGAAGGCCTTAACTATATGTCATTTGATAATAGCAGTGAAGTAGTGGGGTTAGAGCATGTCGACATGATATTAGATGCCATCACAAATAGGTATCCGCTCAAAATGAAATACAAATCATTTGGTGCCAAAGAATTTGTATGCAATATTCATCCGTATCATTTACGGCAATACAACAAAAGATGGTACTTGTTTGCTTATTCAGAAGACAAACAAGAAATATTCAATTTCCCGCTTGACAGGATGATAAGTCTGGAACACCTTTCCAAGGCATATATTCCTACAGACGTGAACTTTGACGACTATTTTGACGACATCGTTGGAGTATCCAACTATAAAAACCGCGAAGTTGAAAAGATTCTGATAAAAGTCAACAGAAAGAGCATCGACTATATACGCACCAAGCCTCTCCATGGCTCTCAGACAGAGCTGAAGGAGCTGGAAACAGAGTCGCACGTATACATATCATTAAAAGTAAAAGTTAACACGGAACTCAAGATGCTACTTTTTTCTTACAATGATGCCATAGAGGTAATTGAGCCTTTATGGTTCAGGAATGAATTTGCGGAAAGCGTAAAAAAAATGAGGGATATTTACGAAGTATGAAAAAAGATTGCATACTTATGTTCATAAAATATTGTACCTTTGCATTGTCAAGCTGGTAAGATAAAGGTTTGACGCCAAAAACACCTATGGGCAGAAAAGATGGTGATACCATTATCAACAGGAGATTTTATATGGCAAACGTTTTCAAAAAGATACTTGGTGTTCAAGAAAAGGAAGAGAAATTGAGAGAACTCAGACATGTTTGCTCAGAATACGACCGCAACAGAAAAAGATTGCAGGACCTTGCCACATCGTTATACAACAAAAGGAAAGGTTATATTATTGTTATTGACGACATTGTCAAAAAAGCAAACGGCATTGATAATCTTCCAAAGTGGTGTAAAGACAGCTTTTCTGAATCTTATCGTCAAGTAGAAAACTTTCAACTTGCGGTAGAATATGAGAAAGACCCTCAAAAGTTTGCCGAAGTCACGGACAAGACAGGAAGAACTGCTGCTTATGTCGGTGCTGGTACCGCCACTGGAGCGGCCATAGCAACATTAGGTCCTACTGCAGCGATGTCATTGGCCACTGTATTAGGGACTGCCTCAACAGGTACTGCCATCAGTGCTCTTTCTGGAGTTGCAGCAACAAATGCTGCATTAGCGTGGCTTGGAGGGGGAACTATTGCTGCCGGTGGGGCAGGCATGGCAGGTGGAAGCCTTGTGTTAGGGATGTTTGGTCCCATCGGAATTGCCATTGCCGGAGTTAGTGCAGCCAGCGGTTTTGCCATGCTTCGCTCAAAAAACAGGAAACAAGCAGAAGAGGCTGCGAAGTATATTGAGAGCATTCATCATGACAACAAAAACCTCTCGCAAAAGTTACAACATCTTTGGGCCATTTTAAACAGAAGCGATTACAATAGCGTTACTCGCTTAAAGCCCTCACAGGAATGGATTAAAAAAGTTCTGCCTAAGGATTATAAGCTTTGGGATGACAACCAAAAACATGAGCTGGAAATGTTACTGAATACTATATCCATCACAGTACAACTGATTAACGAAAGGGTATAAAATGGAAGAATCAGTAAAGACACCCCCTTCCCATGAAGAACTGGCCAGGGCCTCTTCGCCACATGATAGAATTAGCAAATGCCAGAAGTCACCAGGCAATGAATGAAGAAGAGCGCAAATTGTACTTTGACTCTGACTATTCTACTTTTTTTATTGTCACCAATTGGTTCAACAAACTGATGACACGTTTGGAAGATTCTCAAAACGCCACATACGACAAAGACGAGCAGAAGCGACCTGCCAATTCTCCTGTTCAGGAGAAATTAGCCGACAATGTGGTACAACCACAAACACATCCAAGCGACAGGACTGGGGTTGTGGTTTCCCCTTATGAAGAAGACGGCAGGGCTTATTGTGATATTAAAGTGGAAATACCCTCAAAATGGAAACATTGCAAAAAGCTATTAATAACAGGTATCCGTCCAAATACCAACCCAAAAATCAGTGCAAAATGGTTCCCATACTGTGAAGAAATAGAATAGTCACGTCTTACATGATACGAAGAAACTATGTAGTACGAAAGAATGCTGCATAGTTTTCTTTTTCTTTATGCCTATCTTTGCAATGTCAATCAGATGAAAGGGGGCCCTATTCTGAAAGATGCCAGAGACACCGAGGGCAGCAAAGACGGTGAACTTTAAACATTACAATATGGAAATCAAAATCTTAGAGAGACGTTCCATGTTAGAGGCTGTTGGTGCAGTCATTTCATTAGCATGCGGATGGGGAGCACATTGGTTCATCACCCGCCACGATGTTCCTAACGCGGTTAAAGAGGCAGAGGCGAGGAAGGACAAGCTACATGCCCAAGAACTACGGGATTTTCATCATCAATTCGGAAAGTTAGCTGATACGTTCCGTGACATTATCAGCGATATCAACTCAAGAAACAAATAGGATGACGTATATGGAAACATTAGAAGAGATAGTTCTCTGGGAACAGATGGTTTCCAGAATGGATAAGAAACTTGCGCATCGCATCAATGTGTATGAGCATTCTGAGGATATTCTAAGCAAGGCACAAACAGAATTCCGCAAACTCTCTTCCATATTCAACAAGAAAGACATAGGGTTCCTGATTCTTGCTTGTCTGCTTCATGGATTGGCCAAGTTTGAAATCCGCAAAATGAGAGTTATGAAGGATAAGGATTTGGCAAAGATGAATCCCCTTCACCATGAGGAACATAGCATGCGTGCAAATCGTCCATACTATTGTTCGCGTGAGGAGATTATCAATTGTCCCGTACCCTTTGATGCCATCATTCTTAACCCTTTATACAAGACTCCATTGATGGAATGCCTTAAGCCAGGATTTAAAGGAACAAACCATAGATTTACAGCACTAGGCCACGACCCCCTATTAGGATTGGTTTTTGGGACAGCAAATATCATGACTGGTACCATCACGAGAAGTGATTTCAGAAGTTGGCATATTCGAACAGAACAGCATGAGCGTCTAAAACGAAATGGGCATATAGCTGCAGAAATGTTAGACACCATTTGTGAGCCTGCATCCACCGTTGCCATTTTCGATGCGGTTTATACCCGTATTGAAAAGGAGGGAAAAGACGGATGGCTCACGCTGGGAACGGCCCTGGCGAAAGAGACTGTTCATCTGTTGACTGATGTTCCAAGCACGATGAGTTTGCCCATTCCTTTTGTCTCGGCCATCTCATCTGATTTTGCCCATCGTCTGTCACTATATGGCATTAACACTGGTACTATAGCAGAAGGAGCAATAGCAAATAAGGTTATTAACTTTATCATTGCTTTCCTACATCGTCTTTGCATGGAGGATGGTGTAGACGAGCAGTCGTACAAAGCAAGAACAACCAAAATAATAACGCTCGCTAGCATGCTTGCCACCAGTGGAGACCTTGTACTTACGCTATATCAAGCTTATCTCGGAGATATGAAATCGCTGCGCAAGTTCGACTTGGGTGGATATCTGTGTACATTGAGAAAAATGGTATCAAGCACGCGTGTAATCAATCAACTTGAATGTGAGTATATGCACATCAAGTTTCAAGAAGAGCTTGACCGTCCTCTGACATAGAGAAGAGGACAGGAATGCCTACAACACCACTGAATACAGGGGTGCTGCGGGCATTGATGCAGTGCCGACGGAACGGGAGCGTTAGTAGGCGTGGCCGCCGGAAATCTCTTGCTTGTCAAGTTTCTTCTTGTCGATGCTCCACCAGGCATAGACGATGTAGGCCAGCACGAAGGGCACGAGCAGCGACACATAGAACATGGTGCGCAGCGTGAACTCGCTGGAACAGGAGTTGACGATGGTGAGCGACGACTGGAGGTCGGCCGTAGAGGGATAGTAGGCGGTATGGTTCCATCCGGCACAAAGCAGCAGGGCGAGAACGACGAGTACCACACCGATGCCTGCAGGCCAGATGCCCCCCACATAGGTCTTCGAGGTGACGGTCTTGAAAATGGCGAAGAGCACGAGCACGACACCTACCAGCAGGACAATAAGGAGATACCACATGGAGAGGAAGTTGTGCAGGTACTTCATCGGCTCCATCACGATCACTCCGGCATCCGTATAGGCATAGCCATCCTTGAGCAGCAGGTGGACGAGGTAGCTGACGAAGAAGATGAGGAAAGGCACGGCGGCACCAAGGAGTCGCACGCTGCCACGCGAACGGATGTCCTCATCGTCGACGTTGTTCATCACATAAAGAATGCCCAGCACGCGGGCCAGGAACACCACGGAAAGACCGAAGACGAGTACCCAGGGATTGAGCACGGCATCGAGGCCGTGGGAGGCGTTGGCCCAACGGGAGATGATGGGTGTCAGCGACTGGGCATCCACCAGATTGTCCTTGACCACGAGGAAGTTAGAACCTTCGAAGAAGGTGGCTACGGCACCGCCCAGCAGCAGGGGTCCGAGGATGCCGTTGAGCACGAGGCACCACTGGAAGGTCTTGGGGCCGAGGAAGTTGCCGAGCTTGTTCTGGAACTCATAGCTGACCGCCTGGAGCACAAAGGTGAAGAGGATGATCATCCACAGCCAGTAGGCACCGCCAAACGAGGTGCTGTAGAACAAGGGGAACGAAGCGAAGAAGGCTCCTCCGAAGGTGACGAGGGTGGTGAAGGTAAACTCCCACTTGCGGCCGGTAGAGTTGACCACCAGCCGACGTCCCTCTTCTGTCCAGCCTAAAGAACGCAGGCAGGAGTTGGCTCCCTGCACAAACATCAGGAACACCAGCAAGGCTCCTAACAAGGAAACGAGGAACCACCAGTATTGTTGCAAAAATTCGTATGTCATAACCGTATTTCAATTATCATTACACATTTCTCATTTTCTTAATTGCTTTCTCCGCGCTTAAGCAAATCATATTATTTAATTTTTCATTTCCAACACTTCTTATTTCTCATACTCCGGGCCTTTCTTGATCTGCTTGAGGAGGATGGAAATCTCGACAGCGAGCATGGTCGTGAAGAGGACGAGGAAGAGGATGAACGTAAGGGCCACGGAAGTGCCCCTGATATGGCTCACTCCCACCCACGTGGGCAGCATGTCCTGAATGGTCCACGGCTGACGGCCGAACTCTGCCACGAGCCATCCGCTCTCAGAGGCGATATAGGCCAGCGGAACGAGGGCAATGGCTGCCCAATAGTGCCAGGCGGGCAGTCCGGTAATGTCGTGGACATCGGCCTTGGTCTCCGGCAACAGTCCGAAGGCTGCCAGCAGGCGACGGGTGATGACCGACAGCAGCGGAATCCTGAATGACAGGATGGCCAGTACGGCGAAGAAGAGGATGAACAGACAGCCCAGTCCCACCATGATGCGGAAGGCCCAGAAGTTGACGGGCACGAAGGGCACCACGTCGTGCTTGTCCTTCACATAGCCATAGCCGAAATACTGCATATTCTCTTTTAATAAGGTGTGAAGCATGGCCAGCGTGGAATCGGCAGCCACCTTCATCCCTGCAGCAGCAAACTCCTCGGGCTTCGTTCTCACGTCCTCTCTCAGTTTCCGATAGGCGGCAAGGGCCTCGACGGCCACCTTTCCGCGCGCTATCTTCTCGTCGACAGAAGGCTCACGGGTGCCGTCGGGCTTGGCATAGCCGTTCAGGATGTCGTTGATACCGGGCACAAAGCCATGAGGGTCGTTGGTGGCCATGATGCTCAGGGCGTAGGGCATCTCTATCTTCAGCGGAGCCTCTTTCAGCTTCTCGTAGTCGGGCTGACAAAGGGGATTCACCCATGCCACGGCCGTCAGGCCCTGATCGGTACCTCCGTTGTAGAGGGCCTCCATAGCAGCCAACTTCATGGGCTGATACTTGCCCACCTGCTGGCCGCTGACATGTCCGGTAAAGGCGGCACCCAGCGCAGCTATCAGACCGACGACGGAAGCAATCTTGATGCTCTCGACAGCCAGCCGCTGCTCGCGTCGCTTCATCAGATACCAGCAGGATACGGCCACCACGAAGATGGCTCCAATGATCCACGATGAGATGACCGTATGGCAGAACTTGCCGACGGCAAACGGCGACAGTGCGACATCGAGGAACGATACCATCTCGTTGCGCATCGTGTCAGGATTGAACTCACAGCCCACGGGATACTGCATCCACGCATTGGCCACCAAAATCCACCAGGCAGAGATGGTGGCTCCCAGTCCTGTCAGCCAGGTAGAGGCCAGATGGAATCCCGGCGACACCTTCTTCCATCCGAAGTACATCACGGCCACAAAGGTAGACTCCATGAAGAAGGCCACAATGCCCTCGATGGCCAGCGGTGCACCGAAAATGTCGCCCACGAACCACGAGTAGTTCGACCAGTTGGTGCCGAACTCAAACTCCAGGATGATGCCCGTAGCGACACCCATTGCAAAGTTGACGCCGAAGAGCCTTTGCCAGAACTTTGCCGCATCGCGCCAGAAGGTGTCAGCGACCGTCCCCTCATAGTTCTTACGCTTGCGATACCAGATGGTTTCGCAGATTCCCATGATGACCGCCAGTCCCAGCGTGAGCGGGACGAACAGCCAATGGTAGATTGCCGTCAGCGCAAACTGCGCTCTCGCCCAGTCAATGGCGGCGGCATCGATACTTAAAAACAGTCCGTCATTCATAGTTCATCGTTCATAGTTTAATTGGTTATTATTTCATCTTTCATTTTTCATTTTTAATTTTTCATCTCCAACACCTCTCCCGCCACGAAGTCGGCCTCCTGTCCCTTCTCGGCATGCTGCGAGATGAAGTCGGGAAAGAAGAAGAGCTTCAGCACGGCGAAGATGATGAACAGCTTGATGAGGATGACAGCCCATAGCGTGCGCCCCAGTGTCATCTGGCGGAAACCATCGTAATAGAGGTCGAAAAGGCGATATAGGAATCCTTGTCTCTTCATCGTACTGCAATTAGAATGCGCAAAAATAATGAATAATTCTTAAATAACCAACAATAACGGCATTTTTCTTTGCTGTTTCGTAGAAAAAACTTTACCTTTGCACCGTGTTTTCAAGAACTAAAATTTGTAACAATAGACTTATGAACAAGAAAATCTTAGCCGCCATTATTGCTGTGTTAGTAGCCGTTATTGCCTATCTGGGCTACGACCTGGCGGAGCAGAAACAAGTAAACAAGGACATGCGCGAGCTGGCCGTTCTCGAAAAACAGGAGATGGAAGACGAGTACGAGCACTTTGCAGTACAGTACGGCGAGATGAAGACCCGCATCAACGACGACTCCATCGTGGCCCAGCTCACCCGTGAGCAGCAGCGCACGCAGGAGCTGCTCGAAGAGCTTCGCAAGACCAAGGAAGACGATGCCGCCGAGATTACCCGTCTGAAGAAGGAGCTGGCCACCGTTCGCGAAGTGCTGCGCAGCTATGTGCTGCAGATCGACTCGCTCAACCGTGTGAATGCCGAGCTGATGGACGAGAACAACCGTGTGCGCGGCGAGCTGGCAGAGAGCAACCAGCAGAACCAGCAGCTGGCCTCCAGCAACATGACGCTTTCTGAGAAAGTGGCCATCGCCGCACAGCTGGATGCCCAGGATATCAACATGATGCCCTTGGATAAGAAGAGCAAGCCCATCAAGAAGCTGAAAAAAGCCAAGCGAATCGGCATCACGTTCAATATTGCAAAGAACGTGACGGCCGCCAACGGCATGCGCGACATCTACGTCCAGGTGAAACAGCCCAACGGCGAGGTGCTCACCTCCGGCGGTACCTTCACCTATATGGAACGCCAGCTGGCCTATACCGCCAAGAGGAGTATCGAATATGCCGGACAGAAGATTGCCGTGGATGCCTACTGGGAAGTCACCAACGCCCTGATTGCCGGCACCTACAACGTCACCATCTTTGCCGACGGCCATATCATCGGTGCCCGCAACTTCACCTTTGAGAAGTAAACCGCAACAGCCATCAATGACAAGAAAATGAGAAAGTTTTTAGGATTCGTCTTGCTGGCATGCATGGCGCAGACTATAGGGGCTCAACGCGTGTTGAGCCTTGACAGTTGCAGGGCAATGGCCTTACGCAACAACAAGCAGTTGAGCGTAACGCGCGTCAAGCAAGACGTGGCCAAGAACCTGCGCAAGTCGGCACGTACCAAATACCTGCCGCACGTCAGTGCCCTGGGAACCTACCAGTATAGCAGCCGCGAGATATCCATCCTCAACGACGACCAGAAGGCTACCCTCAGCACGCTGGGCACCAGTCTGGCAACCGGTCTGACAGAAAAGGTGGGGCCCTACGCCCAGATTCTTCCTGCCGCCCTTCAGGCCAAGCTGGGTGGCGACCTCCAGCAGGCTGCCGGCAGGCTGAACATGGTAGGCCAACATGTGGTCGACCTCTTCCGCACCGACACCCGCAACATCCTTGGTGCCGCCGTCATCGTGACACAGCCCGTCTTCATGGGAGGTGCAATCATTGCGCTGAACAAGATGGCAGGCATCGGCGAGCAGCTGGCCGCCAACACGGCCGAACAGAAGCGTCAGGCCACGCTCTACGAGATTGACCAGACCTACTGGCAGGTGGTGTCACTGCGCCATAAGCAACGGCTGGCCGAGAGCTATCTCGAACTGGTCAGGAAGCTGGAGGGCGACGTACAGAAGATGATTGACGAGGGTGTGGCCACCCGTAGCGAGGGACTGAGCGTATCGGTCAAGGTCAACGAAGCCGAGATGACGCTGATGAAGGTCAACGACGGCCTGTCGCTCCTGCGCATGCTGCTGTGCCAGCAGTGCGGACTGCCGCTCAACGAGCCGGTCACGCTGGCCGACGAAGCATCGGAGGAACTGCCTGCTGCCGCAGCCATCACCGCTGCCAGTCCGCAGACGGCCCTGGAGAACCGCCCGGAACTGAAGATGCTGCAGAACGTCGTCGACATGAGCCACCAAACCGTCAACATCATGAAGGCAGGCCACCTGCCGCAGGTGCTGCTGACGGGCGGCTACATCGCCTCCAACCCCAACACCTTCAACGGTTTCGAGAAGAAGTTCGGCGGTTTCTGGAACGTCGGTGTCCTCATGCGCGTACCTATTTGGAATTGGGGCGACGTCACCTATAAGGTACGCGCCGCCAAGGGAGCTACCGCCATTGCCACCCTCGAGCTGGAAGAAGCCCGCGAGAAGATAGAGCTGCAGGTGAGCCAGAGCATGCTGCAGGCCAACGAAGCCGACAAGAAGCTGGAGATGGCCCGTGTCAGCACACAGCGTGCCGATGAGAACCTGCGCACGGCGAACCTCGGATTCCGCGAGGGTGTCATCTCGTCGACCACCGTCATGGAGGCCCAGACGGCGTGGCTGCAGGCCCAGTCGCAGAAGATTGATGCCGAGATAGATGTCCGTCTCAGCCGTTCCAACCTCCAGAAGGCGCTGGGCGTATTAAGTGAATAACCGTAAGTGATTATAAAAAACAGAAAGAAAAAAATGTCAGCAAAGTCACAACATAACAATATCCTGTTGGCCATCATCGGCTTCGTGGCCGTAATCGTCATTGTAGCCACCATCGGTTTCTTTGCCTTCGGCCATGAGGCAGAGACCATCCAGGGGCAAGTAGAGGTCAGCGAGTACCGCGTGTCAAGCAAGGTGCCAGGCCGTATCCTGGAGATTCGCGTCAAGGAGGGCGACTTCGTCAAGGTCGGCGACACGTTGGCCATCCTCGATGCCCCTGAGGTACGTGCCAAGATGGAACAGGCCCGGAGTGCCGAGCATGCAGCCGCTGCCCAGGAGGAGATGGCCCGCAACGGTGCCCGTCAGGAGCAGATACAGGGAGCCTTCCAGCTGCTGCAGCAGGCCAAGGCAGGCTTGGAGATTGCCGAGAAGTCGTATAACCGCGTGCAGCGCCTGTTCGATGAGGGTGTGATGAGCGCCCAGAAGCGCGACGAGGCTTATGCCAACTACAAGGCGATGGAGGCACAGGCCAAGGCTGCCGAGAGCCAGTACGAGATGGCCCGCAACGGTGCCCGCCGTGAGGAGAAGGCCGCTGCCGCCGCCATGGTGGGACGCGCACAGGGTGCCGTCCAGGAGGTCAGCTCCTACATCCACGAAACCGTGCAGATCGCGCAGATGGAGGGCGAGGTCACCGACATCTACCCCAAGCAGGGCGAGCTGGTGGGTACGGGTTCTCCCATTATGAGCATCGCCATCATGAGCGACCTCTGGGGTACGTTCAATGTCCGTGAAGACCAGCTGAACGGCCTGGAGATTGGCAAGACGTTCACGGCCTTCGTCCCTGCGTACAACAAGGACATCCAGATGAAGGTCTACTATATGAAAGACCAGGGTTCCTACGCCGTATGGAAGGCCACCAAGGCCAACGGCCAGTACGACCTGAAGACCTTCGAGGTCAAGGCCCGTCCTTTGGAGAAGTTGGACGGTCTTCGTCCTGGCATGTCGCTGATCATCAAATAAGCAGTGAGCAGTGAAGACGCTACGGCAGATATATGAGCTGTCAGTGCGGGAGTGCAAGGTCTTCCTCCGCAATCCCATCTATGTGTTCTGCATGGTGGTATTCCCCGTGGCGGTGATGTTCTTCTTCACCTCGCTGATGCACGAGGGGCAGCCCCTGGAGATGCCCGTGGGCATTGTCGACCTTGACAACACGACGACGTCGCGCAGCATCATCCGTCGCCTCGATGCCTTCCAGACCAGCCATGTTGTAGCGCGCTACCCTTCTGTCAGCGAGGCGCGCAATGCCATCCAGCGCAATGAGATCTACGCCTTCCTGTATATTCCCAAGGGCACTACCGACCAGCTTCTCAGCAGCCGTCAGCCCAAGATGTCGTTCTACTACTCGATGACTACGATGGTGGCGGGGGCGTTGCTCTACCGCGACCTGAAGACCATCTCCGTACTGGGTTCTGCCGCCGTGGGGCAGGCCACCATGCGCGCCAGGGGATATACCGACCGGCAGATCAAGACCTTCCTTCAGCCCATCGCCATCGACCTCCACCAGATCAGCAATCCCGCCACCGACTATAACGTCTACATCAGCACCATGATTGTTCCCGGCATCCTCATGCTGTTCATCTTCCTCATCACGGCATACGCCATCGGCACCGAGCTGAAGTTCAGCCACGGCCCGCAGATCATGGGGATGACCGACAACCGCATCATCGTGACGCTGACGGGCAAGCTGCTGCCCCATACGCTGGTGTTCCTCACCATCGCCTTTGCCTATTCCTTCTACGTGTTTGGCATCCTCCACTTCCCCCACCCCGGTGGTGTGTGGAAGATTGTCATGCTGAACGTCCTGCAGGTGGCTGCCGCCCAGGGTTTCGGCATCTTCGCCTTCGGCCTGATGCCCTCGCTGCGCATGTCGATGAGCATCTGCTCCCTGTGGGCGGTGCTCAGTTTCTCGATGGCAGGGTCGGCATTCCCCGTCATGGGCATGGACGGCCCGCTGCAGTCGCTGGCGTGGCTGTTCCCCTTGCGCCACTACTACATGGTCTACCAGCAGTGTGTGTTCAATGCCTTCCCCATCCTCGATGCCTGGTGGCACATCGCCGCACTGGCAGCCTTTGCCCTGCTGCCGCTGACGGTGCTTCCTAAAATCAAAAACGCCATGCTCACCTATGTCTATATTCCGTAACCTCTCAGAAGGCATCCACGACGCCTGTTACGTATGGCGCGACGAGATGCGGCAGGTCTTCCGCGACGAGGGCGTGCTCATCTTCTTCATCGTGGTGCCGCTGGTCTATCCCCTGCTCTATTCCTGGATCTACAACAATGAGGTAGTCCACGAGGTGCCCGTGGTGGTGGTCGACGACTGCCACTCACAGATGAGCCGCCAGTTCATCCGCCGCTGCGATGCCTCCCCCGACATCAAGATAGCTTGCTACGCCTCCGACATGGACGAGGCGCGCCTGCTGATGAGCCGTCAGGTGGTGCGCGCCATCTACTGGATACCCTCCGACTTCCAGCACCGTCTGAACCGTCTGGAGCAGACTGCCGTTGCCGTCTACTGCGACATGAGCCTCATGCTCACCTACAAGGCCGCCTATCAGACCGCCGTCATGGTGTCGCAGGAGATGAACAGCGAGATACAGGTCAAGCTGTCGGGCCACTACACCCATCGGGAGGAACAGATCCAGGCCAAGCCGTTAGACTACGACAGCCAGCCGCTGTTCAATCCTGCCGGGGGCTACGGCTCGTTCATCCTGCCCGGCGTGCTCATCCTCATCCTTCAGCAGACGCTCGTGCTGGGCATCGGCTTGTCAGCCGGTACGACTCGCGAGTCCAACCGTTTCCAGGATCTCGTCCCCATCCAGAAGCACTACCACGGCACGTTCCGCATCGTTCTGGGCAAGTCGCTCTGCTACCTGATGGTGTATGCCGTCATGGCCACGTGGCTCACCGTTGTCGTGCCGCGCCTGTTCCACTTCCCCTGTCTGGCCCACTGGCAAGACCTGCTGCTGCTGATGGTGCCCTACCTGCTGGCGTGCATCTTCTTCGGCATCACCGTGTCGTGCATCGTGCGCTATCGTGAGAATGTCATGCTGCTCATGGTGTTTGTCAGCGTCCCGCTGCTGTTTCTCAGCGGTGTGTCGTGGCCACAGTCCAGCATACCGGGCTTCTGGCAGGGTGTGTCGTGGCTCTTCCCCTCCACGTTCGGCATCCGTGCCTACGTGCGTATGAACACCATGGGAGCCACCCTTGGCGACGTACTCACCGAGTACCGCCTCCTGTGGCTCCAGGCATTAGCATATTTTGGGGTGGCGTACATGGTCTACCGCTTCCAGATCAGGCAGTCGTTCCAGCATGCCAAGGAGCGTGGCAGCGAGTCCCCCACCCCTCAGTCTTAGGCTACCGGCATCAAGGGGATTCAACGATCCCCCTTTTCTTCTTTATTCTGATTCCTTAAAGGCTTGTTCCTGCGCCTCGTAGCGCGCCAGCTTTTCCGTATAGTACTGCCTCAGGTCTTCCCATCGGTAGTAGGGATACTGCGTCGTGCTGACGGGCATCGTCACCTCCCTTTCGTTCAGCAGCGCCTTCACCAGTATGTCGCCCTGCCGTCCTTCTGTCGGCCGGTAGAACACCAACTGTATGTTACATCCCATGGGGAAGATGTCATAGTTGCGCCACTGCTCGTCGAGCGTCTCCAGATTCTCGGTCACGAGACCGCAGTTGCCCATTTCCAGCAGACAGGCCAGGGGCATCACGATCACCTCATGTCCGAAGCGCAGCACGGCCGCCGTATGCTGTGTGGTGTCGGCCACCTGTATGATGTCCTTCAGCAGGTTCTTCTGGCTGAAGGGCTGCACGCTGCCTCCCTGCGGTGCTGCGGCATAGTCCAGGTACCATCCCATGTTACGGATGCGCCACCAGGCATACAGCTCCTCGTCGGTAAAGATGTTGAGCAGCCCCAGCCCCGCCTCGTGGCTCTGCACGTTGGTAAGTACCTCAAACAGCTGCGACATCAGCTCCCTGCCGTCGATGCTGTCGGCAGCGTACTGGCGGTCGTTGAACAGCTGCGCCATCAGCCTGTCGGGCGATATCCGCTGTTCCCACTCCTTGGTCAGCTCGCGGCGCATCTGCCGTGTCTTCTTGCGCACATCCTTCAGCAGCGGCGTACTGGGCTGGTTCAGGTAATACTGCAGCGACTCGCTGGCATCGTTGTGGAATCGTGCCGTCGGATTGGCAGCAGCCAGCTCCTCACACTCGGCCACCATCGAGAGGATGCAGCGGATGACCACCGTCGACCGTGCGTCGATGGGCACCCCGGGAGCCTTGAAGATCTCCGGGAAGTGCTCTGCCATGCGCTTGCCGATGCCGTGGTGCTGCCTTTCGCCCACCGTTGACAGGTCGCCCAGCCGTTTGTACGACGTGGCATACACCTCCTCTACCTTTCGCAGCACGTCCTCTCCCAGTGCCGTCAGCTTGGCCTGTGTGCGTGCCTTCTCCATCGTGGCAATCGGCTTGGTAAAGCTCTGTTCGCTGATCAGCCAGCGTGCCCCGTGGCGTCCGTAGTGGTTCATCAGGTACGGTTCATACCCCTGTGGGCTTGGTGTCAGCGGCTTTGTAGCCGGGTTGTTGTCATAGTCCAGGTAGTTGCTGGCCGCCAGGAACTTGTTGGCCTTGATCTCTTCCAGTGCGGTCTGTGCCTTCACGCCCAGCGTCACGGCCACCGCCATCATCATCAGTGTTATTCGTTTCATAGCAATATTGTTTTTCGTAAGTTTTCCTGTAGGGACTCCAAAGGTACGAAAAAGTAACCGAAAAGCATTCCAATACCCACTGAACATTAGAATAGTTTAACAAAATGAAAAAGAGTCTGGATCTTCACAGACCCAGACTCTCCACACATGTAAAGTTCTAAAAATTACCCAATGGGGGTAATGGCTTACTTACCGGCAAGACCGTCGGCAAAGCCGGCATAGGTGTGCTTGCGGTAGTAGTTCAGATCCCAGAGACCAGTGGGCTGGCCATTGCGCCATCCGCTGTTGGCAGGACTGTCAGTGAGACACCACTGGCAGATGCCCCACTGCTGGGCGGCAGGGATGATCTCCAGGTACTTGGAAACGACAAACTTGTAGAGCTCCTTCATCTGCAGGTGCTGCTCCTCGGTCATGTCGGCAGTCATCACGTCCTTGCCGGTGGCATCGACATAGCCCATGTCGAGCTCGGAGATACGGACGTATCTGCCGGGCTTGGCCGTAGCCCATGCCTTCAGGAGGTTGAGCATGTTGACAATGGCGTTCTTCTTGCTCTCCTGAACGGTGGGGTTGGCATAGCACGAGATGTGCATCTGCGAACCGATACCGTCGATCTTGGTGACACCGTCGGCCTCCCATCTGTCAATCCAGGCAATGAGGCTCTTCAGCTTGTTGTTCTGATCCCAGTCGCTCTCCAGGTTGTAGTCGTTGATGAACAGCTTGACATCGTCGGGACCGTACTGACGGGCATACTTGGCTGCGATGCGGACGAAGTCCTCGTCACCCAGATAGTCCTGCCAGTAGAACTTGCCGGAAGGATTGTCGGCCGTGGCGGCATGCTGCAGGGCATAGACATTCTGTGCATCGGGATAGCCGCCCGACACGGTCTCGTTGGCCAGATCCCAGGCATGGACCTTGCCATCGCAGGCTTCCATCATGGACTTGATCCAGCGCTCCATCTCGGCAGTAAGGATGTCCTTCTTCTCCTCGTCGGTGTAAGGACGGACATTGCCCTTCTCCACGATGTTCCACTCGATGTCGTCGAAGAAGTAGTCGTTGGCCTCTGCCAGCTCATTCAGGTTGAGGGCGATAGAGTACATGGGCTTATCGTCGGTACCGGCCTGTGAGGCATTGATGGTGCCCTCGACCTTGATTTCCTTCCACTCGGTGGTGAAGTTGATATCACCAATCATAGAATAGAAGATGTAGTTGCTCGGCCTTTCATGTGCCTGTGTAGAGGCCTTGGCGGGCTTGGCAGCACGCACGCGCATCTTCACCTGGTACTTCTCGCCCTCTACCCAGCGATGATTCGGGGTATAGATCCAGAACTGGGTATCCCAGGCATTGGCGGGATTGTCGATGGCATGCACGACGATGCAGTGGTTGCCCGGCTCCGTCTCGTCCTCAACGATATGGGTAGAGAAGTTGCCGCCTACGCCCTCGATGGTGTAGTCGTTGGTCTCGGGGGTACCGTCCTTACCTACGAAGTTGGTGATGTCGGTGCCTTCCATGTTGCCGTTCTTCACCTGGTTGATGTAGATGAAGTTCTCGGCAGCCTCCTTGGAGATGATCTTGGCACTGTAAATATGGTAGGTGCCTACATAGTCGCCCGACTGGAAGAGCACGAACTTGTCGGACACCGTCTCGGGACTGGAGAACTCGATCTCGATATCCTCCCTGTCGGTGGAGAAGTTGAAGGTGCCCTCCTTGACGGCATCGCTCCATCCGCCTACCTTGAAGCGCATGGTGCCGTTGTGGTCGCCCTGCATATTGATGACGAGCTTATACTCCTTGCCCTTCTCGACGGTCAGACCGGAAGCTACCATATACTGCACGTCCCAGAAGTTGGCCGTAGGCTCGGTGCTGGTCATGGTCAACGCACCGTCGAACGACATGCGGGCCTCGGCATCGCCAGAGCGCCATCCCGTAGTGAAGCCTGTGGCGGTGGTGAAGTCGTTGTCGACAACGACCTTCTCGACTACTCCTGACGTAGGAGGCAACTCCTCGCCCTTGATGATAGAGGCAGGATATTCTCCCTGCTGCTCGTGCCATACCAGCGTATGACCATAGACGCTGACACCGGCATCGACGGCATTGTTGACAAAGTTGGTGACCGTAGACAGGTCGATGACACCCGTCTTGGTGACACAGGAGCCGTACTTCATCTCATTACCGGCAACAACCTCGTTGAAGTTGGAAACGATCATGGCATAGGCCAGCTCCTTCCTGTTGAAGTCGGTGGCTGCCAGGGCACCTCCCAGCTTGAAGCCGGGAGAGGTGCTCCGATTGACGTAATTTTTCAGTTCAGCATAGTTGTTCAGATACTCATACTTTTGACCACCCTCAGGAGCAGCCGTCTGGAACGGCTCGAACTTGTCTTCGGCACAGGAGGCCAACGACAGGACAGCAGCCGCTATGATGAATAACTTATTATGTTTCATAATATCTACAGTTTAATCTGTTAATTCTTATAATAGGTAGTGAACTCCTCCTTGACAATGCCGCGCTGCTGCCAGATGAGGATATCCTTCGTAGTAACGCTTACGCCACCGCCAAAGTCGATCGTATAATCCAGATAGAGTCCGTCACGGTCTTTGTCGCCCCAAGCCTTCTTCTCGCTCTTATACTTGTAAGAGCCAGAGCCTGTGGCCGTGACACCGGCAGTCCTGCTGGCGATGGAGACGACTTGGTCGTCGTTGCCGAACGTGATCTCAAGCTCGCAAGTCCTCATGTCGGCCACGTCAGGATTGGCATCCACGTCGATGGTCACGGGATAGATGATCTTGTTGAGGGCCAGCGTCTTGATGTCGCTCTTCACCTCCATGTCCTTAGGCTCGGCAGTCTTTGCGCGAGTAACGGTAGTGGTGGTGCCGCCCTTGGTGATACGGTCTTCACCATAGCGCAGGTACTTGGCATCGTACTTGCAGATATACTTCACGCAATACAGCGTGTAGTCCTGCGGAGCCACCTTCCAGTGGACGGGGTTGGTACGGATGGGGGCAGCAGCAAACTCATCCCAGGGAGTACCCGAGAGGATGCGGTCGGCACCCACCTGACCGGTAATCACCACAGGAATCACGTAGTTGACCTCCAGGGCCTTGGGGTCTTGGAAGAACTTGTCGGTGAGCTGAACCTCTACGGCACCACGGAAGCCGGTGTAGGTCATGGTGTTGCTCGACAGCGTATAGTAGTCGGAGGGCATGGGCAGCACCGGCTGCGTGTAAGACTGGTCGAAATAGAGGTTGTTGCACAACGTATTGTCGACAACAATGCTCAACGTAACAGCCCTGCTACCATAGCTGCCGCCCTGCGTAGCCTGGATCTGGCACTTATGGGCGTTGTCGAGCGTCGTATCATACTTGTCCTCACCCATCACCAGTGTACGCACCGGAGTCTGGTTGGCGAAATATACCGATACGCCACCCTCGTAGTCGGGGAACTCGTTGTCGCCATTCTTACAGCCTGTCAGCAACACTGCTGCTGTCAGCAGGCCAAATGCATATAATGTTTTCATTTTCATAATCACGTTTTATTTTAGAATTTTACATTGTTGTCTTTACCAGCCCCTGTTCTGCTTCAGCGCGTCATACTTACGGATCTCGCTGAAGGGAATCGGGCCATAATACATGTAGTCCTTATAGTTGCGGATTTCCACATTGGGCAGTACGGTGTAGGTCAGCGTACCATCGGCCAGCTTGTCAATCTCCATGCCGCGAACGGTTTCGTTGAGCTTGGGAAGCGTGACCATCCAGCGGCGCAGGTCGAAGAAGCGGTGGTTCTCGAAGCAGAGTTCCAGACGGCGCTCGTTGCGAATCAGCTCTTCCATCTTAGACTGGCTCTGGGCGCACTCTTCCAGATAGGGGTCGGTAGCACCACCCACACCAGCACGCTGGCGAATGGCCTTGATGACATCGTAGGCAGAGTAGGCATGTGTGCCTCCGTTCTTCGGTCCCCAGGCTGCGTTGGCAGCCTCGGCATAGTCGAGGAACAGCTCGGTGTAGCGGATGTACGGCGTGTAGTGATACTTACCCGTTACGCTGCTGGGATTGAGGTTGACATCGCTGCGCAGCCACTTGCGGAGATAGTAACCGGTACGGGTAGAAGAACCGTTATCCTTGTTGATGACGTCGCGGGTGGTACCATAGAGACCGGTCACCACGGTAGTGTTACCCATCTGACCCTCGTTATAAAGGATGTTGGCAGCCAGACGCGGGTCACGGCCAGCGTAAGGATCCTGGGCATTGTAGCCGCTGTTGGGATGGTCGATGGGATAGCCGTTGGCCATCGGGAAGGCATCCACCAGGTTCTGCGTGGGATTGCAGCGTCCCTTGCCGTACATGGACGGGGGGAAGTGGTCGTCTTCCAGATTGTGGTCGTTAGAACCGCCACGGCCGGCACGCCACATGATCTCATCGGGGTTCTGACCGGCCTTCAGGTTGTCAATGCCCGAATTGTCGGCAAACCACTTATAACCGTCTGCCGACACACCGGCCACACCATTGATACGGTCGAGGGCAACGGCCAGCAGGTTGGCGGCATCAGCCACGGTGACACCAGAGTTGGCGGCGTATGCGCTACTGGAGGCCAGGAAAGCCACCTGGGCACGGATGCCCTCCACGATACGGCCGTTGATCTTACCCTTCATGTGGTCGCCGAAGGCACGGTTGTAGTCGCTCATCGTAGCACCGATGGCCTTGTACTTGGCAGGTACGTCAGACTCGTTCTTGATGCTGCCGTCCTCGTACTGGAGCAACGAGAGGGCATTGGCAATATCGTTGTTAATCTGAGCGACACAGTCTCTGAACGTGCTACGCGGAATATTGAACGCTGCCTTATCCATCGTGGCATCCAGCGGAGTCAGGATGAGGGGAACACCCATCAGCTGTCCGTCATCGGTATAACCGGCATGAGCGCGTAACAGGTAGTAGTAGTTCAGCGCACGGAGTGCATAGCTCTCACCCAGGAAGTGATCCCTATACATGGAACTCAGCACCTCGGACTCTGCCCACTTCACCTTGTCGCAGTTGGCAATCATGATGTTACAGTAGTTGATGGCATTGAAGCGGTCGCGCCACTGGTCGATGGGGTTATTCTCGGCAGCCCAGGAACCTGTAGCCATGCGAAGATAGTTACTCGTCAGTTCGTTAGTGACCGCATCATCGGTAGCCAAGTCACTCTGAGGAGCCGTCTGGTAGGGCAGCAGGATATAGGCGTTGGCCAGAATACCCTGTGCAAACGAAGGCTCGCTCCACATCGACTCTAACTGACGATGGTTCTCGGTAGCCGGTTCAAACAAGTCGTCGCAGCCGGTAAGAACAGTCGATGCCGCTAATATGGAAATATAAAATATCTTTTTCATTGTGTTCGCTGTTTAGAATGACACTTTTACACCTAAATTATAGAAGCGAGTCTGAGGCGCACTGCCCACGTTCAGCTCCAGCAGCTCTCTCTCCTTGGCAATCGTCAGCAGGTTAGAACCACTCACGTAGGCAGAGAGGCCACGGATAATGGTGCGCTGGAACCACTTCTGCGGGAAGTCGTAGGAGAGCTGAACCTTGGCCAGACGGAAGGCATCGGTAGAATAGAGCCAGAAGTCGGACGTCGTGTTGTTGTTGGCACCACTCTGTGTGGTCAGACGAGGATAGGCGGCATTGGGGTTGGCCAGACCAATGAACTCGCCATTGGCATCGTAGGCATACTGCACGCGGTCGCGAACAACGGCAGAATACTTATCCTCACCAGAAATCCAATAGTAGCTCTTCATATTGTCATTGCCAGACTTGGTACCGATATTACCCTTGACAGCCTTGGCACCAAAGCCACCGGTGCCGAGGATGAAGAGCGTGAAGCCCTTGTACTTGGCAGTCAGGTTGATACCCATCGTGAAGGGATTGCCATACCAGCCACCCTTGGCAAGGTTGACCTGGTCTTTCTCGTCTACCAGACCGTCGCCGTTCTGATCCTTGTACTTCAGGTCGCCCGGACGGATGTTACCACTCAGCTTCGACTGGTTGGGCACGCCATCAGCAAAACCGGCAATATTGCCATCGGCATCCCACTTGAAGTCCTTCTTGTCGAAGTAACCCAGGCACTCATAGCCCCAGATAGCATCCAGGGGCTTGCCCTCACGGTGCTGATAGGCATCCACATAGTTGATATCGTCACGCTTGGTGGCCTTAGTAGTATAGTAGGTACCCGTCAGACCAGCCTGCAGTTCCACCTGGCCAATCTTCTTGTTGAAGTTGATGGCGAAGTCGAAACCTGTGCGGCTGTCATCATTGTAGTTGATATTCGGCAGGAAGGTTGCCTCAGGATAGTAGGTGAAGAAGTAGCTGGGGTAGGAACCGTCGGCACGGATGATACCACCCTCCTTCTTGCTGTGGAAGAACGAGGCATCTAGGGTAATCATCTTCTTGAACAGCGAAGCCTTCAGGTTCACCGAGAACTCCTTACGCTTGAGGAAGGTAAGATCCTCGTTCCAGCCGCGCTTCACGTTGACCGACTGGATAGACTGTCCGTCGTACCAGCCCCACCATGCGCCATCCTGCGTATAGTAGCCCTTGTACATGTAATAGTCATCGATACCCAGGTCGGTATTCAGCACACTGTAGCTGGCACTGAGCATCAGGTCGTCGAAGATGCCGCCCTCGAGGAACTTCTCACGGGCCAGGTTCCAACCGAGCGAGAACGACGGTGAGAAGGCCTCACGGTGTCCTTCTGCCAGACGGGAAGAGTGAACGACAGCAGCCGAGAAGTTGGCGAAATACTTGTGGTTGTAGTTATAAGCCAGCATCAGGCCAAGGTTGGCATTGCTCTTCTTGTGGTACTCACCGGAGTTGGTCAGCTGGAAACCGTTGACAACGAACTTGGCATCCACGTTGTGAACATCCTTGAAAGTACGAACATAGTCGAAGTGGGCATTGAAGCTCATCACCTGATTGTCGGTAGAGCCGCTGACGTTCTGTACGCCAGAGTGCTTATCCTCGTTGAACTTGGTAAGAGCCACAATCTTGTCCTCGCCATTGTAGTTGCTCCAAGTGGGTGACCAGGTGGCAAACTCATCCTTGAACGAGGTGCTGTACGACGTTGAATAGTCGACAGAGAACTGCGTGTGCAGCGACAAGCCCTTCAGCAGACCGCTCAAGTCGAAGTTGATACCGGCATCAAACTGGAACTGACGGCTGGTGTACTTGTTGGAACCAGCAGCATAATACTGGGCGAAGACATTGGAACGGTCGGCCTGAGTAGCGGCGAGGAAACTGCCGTCGTACAGGGTGGTCGTTGCCAGCATGTCCTGGGCAGCAATAGCATTGACGTCAAGATAGCTTGCAGGAATCAGCGGGGCCACACGGTTGGGTCGCAGACTGGTAGCCTTCTCCCAATAGTTGTCGCCCACGGGACTCTTGGAATCGTAGAACGAGACGTTGGCATTGACAAAAGCAGAGATGATGTCGTTCAGACGGAGGTCTACATTACCACGGACGTTGAAACGCTGGGTAAAGTTATTCTCAGCCTCGCCAAACTTCAGATAGTCGCCAGTACGGTAGTAACCGATATTGGTATAGAACTTGGCGAAGTGACCACCACCGCTGATCTCGGCAGTTGCCTCGGTACGGTTGCGCGTCTTCTTCACATAGTCTGAAGAATAGAAGTCTACGTTCGGATAGCGGTAAGGATTCTGGCCGCTACCATAATTATAGATGTCCTGGGCAGAATACAAGGGCGACAGACCATCGTTTCTGCGGGCTTCATTGTAGAGCGTCATGTACTCAGCAGAGCTCAGATACTCAGGATAGCTCTTGGCAACATCCCAGCCAGTATTGATACGGACATCAATTCGCAGGGGCGACTCCTGACCACGCTTGGTAGTAATCAGCACCACACCATTGGCGGCACGGCTACCATAGAGCACGATGGCCTGGGCACCCTTCAGGAAGGAGATTTGCTCAATCTCATCGGGCTTCACATTGTTGATGTCACGAGGTGTGCCATCGACCAGAACCAGATAGTCCGTATATCCCCACAGAGAGTTACCGTTGAAACCACCGATGTATCCCTGCATATTGTCAAGGGCATAGGTGTTGTAGTTCTTCTCCGTGAGTTGTTTCACGTTCACGGTCGACACTCCACCCAGTGTCTCATTGGCCTGCTTGGCACCGAAAGCTACAGGAACCAGCTCGGATGCCACGGAGTCTGCCTCCTCTTGTGCAGACACCTGCAGCGTGGTTGCTGCAAAAGCGGCCAGTAATATCATTTTATGGTTATATTTCATAATGCATGAATCGTTTAAAGATTATTACCATCCCTCATTCTGTTTAAACTCCGGATACAGATACACATCGCTTTCGGGCAATGGGAACCAGTAGTGCTTCGGCGAGAAGGCACGCTTGCGGATGAGCTTCATCGACCAGCCTGTCACCTCGGCATCCTTAGGATCATTCTTGGAGAAATCGTAGTTGGGATCCTTGCGATAGAACTCCTGTGAATACTTTTCGGTATAGGGAGCCTCGGTCAGCAGCAGCCAGCGCTGAAGGTCGTTGAAGCGGAAGCCCTCAAAGGCCAGCTCACAGGCACGCTCACGGCGAACCTCGTCCATGAACTTCTGGGCACTGAGTCCGCTGGTGACATTACCGGCACCAACACGGTCGCGCAGGGTGTTGATGGCACCCTCGGCAGTCTTGGCAAAAGTAGTAGCCTTGTAGGAGGAACCACCTACGGCAGCACAAGCCTCAGCATACATCAGATAGATGTCGGCCAGACGCATGTAGGGAAGATAAACGTGGAGGGCAGAACCCCAGTTGTACATACCATCGAACTTGTTGGCCTGATGGGGCACCAGCTTCTGGGTGTAGTAGCCGGTACGGCTGCCACTGGCCTCGTCGCGGGTCTGACCACCAGTAAACAGTCCGCAGTATTTCTGATTCTTCAGGGGGTCGTCATCCTTGATGGTGGTATTCACATACTGGAAACCGTCGAAGATGATGTCGTGATAGAAACGCGGGTCACGGTCCTTGAAAGGATGAGCAGGATCGAAGCTACCACCCTCAGCAGGAGTATTGGGCACCAGTTCACCATTCTTGATAATATAGGCAGGTGTACCGTCGGCCATACCGTAAGCATAGTTGACGTAGTTGGCGGTCGGCTGGTGAATCACGTTATCGTGCTCTACAAGTGAGCCAATCTTCGTACCCCAGGTCTTGGTGAAGTTCCAGTTCGAGCCGTTATAGTCTGATGACGGACCACGCATGATGGCCTCACAGACACCGGGCTGTCTCCATCCCCAACCAGTGGTATAGAAAAGGAAGGAGTAGAAACTGTCGTTCTCTACGCTGGCAGCCTTCTCGTGGTCATACACGTTCTTGTAGTCAAACTTAGCCAACTGGATCTCGGTCTGGTTGGTTTCCACCAATTCGAGCAATTCACCAAACACCTCAGCAGCCTGACGGGCCAGGTCGGTGTCATAATCGTATGTCTTGCCATTCAGCGAGGCACCCGTCTGTGCACCGTTCTTCATCAGAGGAGAAGAGGCCCACAACAGCACTTTTCCCAGATAGCCGAGAGCGGTAATCTTATTGATGCGCAGGTTGTTCTTGCCAGGTGTCTGCTGGCCAACGCTGGTGTTATCCCAGTTAAGGGGCAGCAAGTCGGCAGCCTTGCGGAAGTCCTCGGCACACTTCAGAGCACACTCCTTATAAGACATACGGGGTTGTGTAAGGTCACCCTCACCCGTAAGGGGTACTGTCACGTAAGGCAGACCACCGAACCACTGCATCAGCTCCTCATACCACCAGGCACGGAAGAAATAGAGTTCACCGGCAATGATGTTCTTCTCTTCCTTGGTGGCAGCCTTCATCTTGTCAAGATTGGCAATACCGGTATTGGCCTTACGGATGCAATACCAAGCATGGGGCCACAGAGAGTGTTTGAACTTATCCGTACTCGTGGGGTCACTGCCAGAACGGTTCAGCCACAGCTGACCGTTGGTATACCAGTTACGGAAGTTACCCAGGTCGACGTCACGTGTAAAGTGGCTGTCACCGACACCAGAGTTCATAATCTCGTCCTCACCCCAGTTGAAGGTAACGCACCAATAGCATTTCTCCTTGTCTGGGATACAGTTGTACATTTCCTCCACAAATCCCTCGAAGTTGTGGAAGTTCATAAATGCTGTCTCCGGATTAACGGCAGAGTCAGGCTCCTGGTCCAGATAGGAGGTACAAGAAGTCATTCCCCCACACAGGGCAGCAGCAAATATACCATATAATAATTGAATCTTTTTCATTGCTTGATGTCGTTTAGAAACCTAACTTGATACCGAAATTAATACGACGTACAGTAGGATAAGCACCACCGCCACCAGAGTAGCCACCGAGGTTGCTCTCACGGTCGTCAGGCATGCGTGTCCAGAGCCACAGGTTGTTACCGCTTACATAGAGGCGGATGCTCTCCATACCGAACTTACGAACCCAAGGCTGTGTGAAGGTGTAAGCCACCTCGGCGTTCTTCAGACGGATAAAGCTGCCGTCATAATAGTAACGGGTACCATTTACATAGGGTGCCTGCGGCAGGTTCCAACGAGAAGGCGGCATATCGGCATCAGGATTCTCCTTGCTCCACCAAGTACCCTGATCATATACCGTATCAATATTGTTGCCAAAGTTGGTCATGGTAACCTCACGGGTCACGTTGGTTACACCATAGAACTGAACGAAGCAGCTGAAGCCTTTCCATTCCCATCCGATGGTGGCATTGTAGGTGTTCTGAGGCGTAGAAGAGTAGCCGTAGGGAGCACTATCGTTAGAGTCTACGACACCGTCGCCGTTGAAGTCGATGATATAGTAGTCGCCAGGCAGACGCTGGTTGTCACTGGCATCGAAACGGGGAGCACCATAGATATCATCGAAGGTATTCAGATAGCCGGCATCAAGATAAGAACGAACCTGGTTGATGGAGAAGCCTGCCTGCTTGCGGTATGCGGGCAACAGCGGCTGGTCGTCGCGAACCTCAATCTTGTTGACGGCATGCGTCATGTTCAAGTCAGCCCAGAAGCGCATCTTGTTCTTCAGCACCTTGTTGAAGCGCAGTGTCAACTCATAACCATGAGTCTTCACAATACCCTTGTTGATGGTGGCGGGGGTAGCACCGAAATAAGCAGGAGTGGCACGGTCGGCACCATTGATCAGAATGTCGGTACGCTTGTCGTTGAAGAAGTCAAGACTACCGGTGAACAAACCACCAAGAATACCGAAGTCGACACCGTAGTTCCATTTCTTCACTTTCTCCCAGTGTACATCGAGATTACCCAGGGTAGCCTCACGGTACCATTCATACGTGCTCTCATAGTTGGGGTCGGTATCCATCTTTGCCTTGCCACCGAATGCCCACTGAGTGGCATACAGCCAGCGGCCACCAACGTTATCGTCACCAATCTCACCGTATGACACACGGAACTTCAGCATATCCACCCACTTCTTGATGGGCTGGAAGAACTTCTCCTCGCTGACGAGCCAGCCGATAGCCCCTGAGTTGAAGAATGCGAAGCGGTTGTCCTTAGAGAACTTCTCCGAACCGTTGTAGGCACCGTTGTACTCCAGGAAGTAGCGGCCTGCATAGTTATAGGTGGCACGGAAGGCCCAGTCCTCACGATAGTGGGGAATCTCACTACCGTATGCATACTCCTGACGAGAGAACAGACCCATGGCCGAAACGTCGTGCTGTCCGAACTTGCGCGCCCAGTTGAGCTGCAGCTGATAAGTCAGGTTACGGACGGTCTGCTTGTTGTCGACAGTACCATTCTGCGTTGTCCACTTAACGGGCTGCTGGAAGTCGAACTGGTTGTTCGTCTCATACGACTGCTTGGTGGTTACCTCACCAGTCAACGGGTCAATCCACTTGCGCTGAGCATCGTTGTACAGGTCGTTGACACCACGGCCGGTCTCAACGAAGTTATTATCCCACGAAATCATTCCATGGAAGTTCAGACCCTTGGTGATAAAGCTCAGATCCTGCTCCAATACGAAGTCGGTATTGATGCGGGTGTGAGTGTCGGTCTGATAACCGGCCAGGGCAATATTCTCAGCAGAGTTGGAGATGTTAGTACCAGCAGGATAGAAGCCCCAAGAGCCGTCGCTGTACTGAGGCATAAACACGTCAGGAGCAATATTGTAGGCACCAGCCCAACGCTGCTGCTCCTGCCATAGATCACCGCTGTTGGCCAACGGGTGCTTGCGCTGTCCGTTAGAACCGGCGAGGTTGACCTTCAAGACAGTAGTCTTGGTAATCTGGAAGTCCAAGTTACTACGTACATTAATTCTATTATAGCCGAAACCGCCCTTGTAGCCACGGCCGCTATCCATGATCTTAAAGAGGTCGCCCTCATGCACGAAGTCGATGCTGGCGAAATACTTCACGAACTTGGTACCACCACTGACGTTGACATTAGCATTGTACGACATACAGTAGTCCTTGAACAGCTCGTCCTGCCAGTCAATGTTCGGATAACGCTCACGCTGCTCCAGCGTGGTCTGGTTGCGGAAGTTATTGATAAACTCCTGAGAACGGATGTCACTCCAAGAACCGGGATTCAGCGGCAGCTGATTCTCGATAGCCTTGTTGCGATACATCAAGGCATCGTAAGAGTCGTACTTGCCGGGAAGCTTGGAAGGAATCTTCATGATGACATTGGCAGAGGCGGAAATCTTGGCACGGCCTTCCTGACCACGCTTGGTGGTAATCAGGATCACACCGTTAGCACCCTTCACACCATACACAGCCGTTGCCGAGGCATCCTTCAGTACGGAGATGCTCTGCACAGAGGCAATGTCTACAGAACTCATGGGACGCTCGATACCATCCACGAGGATGAGCGGTGAGCTGTTGTTCCATGAGGAAGCACTACGGATGACGATGTCCGGCTCTTCCTCACCAGGCTGACCGTTACCCTGAGTGGTAACGACACCGGGCAGGTTACCCGTCAGGGCTGCACCGACATCAGAAATACCGGCTGCACGCTCCAGCACTGCTCCCGTGGTCTGGGTGATAGCACCCACCACTGAGGCTTTCTTCTGCTGGCCGTAGCCTACTACTACGACTTCCTCCAACTGGGTGTCGTCAGACAGCGTCACCTTGAAAGAACGCTGCTTGCCAACCTTCATTTCCTTGGTGGTCATACCCACATAGGAAATCACTAACACGCTCTGCTCCGATGGAACCTTCAGTGTGAAGTTTCCGTCGAAGTCAGTCACTGTACCCTGGGAAGTCTTTCCCTTCACAACTACCGAAGCACCAATCAGCGGCTCTTCAGTAGCGTCCGTGACCGTACCCTTGACCGTAATGTCTTGGGCATGCAGCGTGGTGCTGTATGCCATCAACATTAACATCATGGGAATGGTCTGTCTGAACAGTTGTTTTAGATTCTTCATTTTGACAGATTTTGTTTCACCTTTTGTTAGTTATTTATGATTTTTTACGTTAATAATTGCTGTTTTTACGGTTCCGACTGCAAAGGTAGTCTTAAAATACATGAGTGACTTTACAGCGTGTAACACGAATTTTTTCATTTGTAACAAGCCTTGAATATCCGTACTTTACCACTACTTTCTGTTTCTTTTACAAGGTTGATTCCACGCTGCGGAGTAGTAATACGGCGACCGTCGATCGTAAAGTATTCACGACGGGCAACACCCTCGCCATCCATCAGCAGCTCACCGATTCCGGAAGGATGCTCACCATCGTCGCTGACAAATACACTCTTGATATAGATCGGCCCGCCACCAGTCGTCCAGAAGCCTGCATAGTAGATATGCGAGGGATCCACATTATGATCGAAGCCACCCTCGTCATTATATGCCTTCATCTGGTGCAGGTCGATGACCACACGGGTCGTATTGCCGGTGAAGTCGGCCTTATAGGGTTTGCTCCAATAGTTGTTAATGTCGAAGAGACGGAACGAGGCACCCACGTTCTGAGCATATTTCAGCTCTACCACCAGATAGTTGTAGCCAGAAAGGTCGAGACCTTCAGGATACCTCCAGCCGCCGAATCCCCACTGGCCGGTCTTCAGCATCCCGGTCTCCTCATTGAAGGTACCGGATGCATAGATATTGGGGTTGAAGCCCTCAATGGTCAGCGGGAAGAGGTCGGTAGACTCCGGTTTCTTCTTGCCATAGTCCTCACCGTTGATCAGGTCGGTATACTCTTGGGAAGCATAATACTGGAACCAGCGGAAACAGGGGCGTGGACAAGCCTCTGGGTCGGTAAGGAAGGTCTCGCCATCGGGAAGTGCGTCGTTGTAGTTAGCCAACCGGTGCATATCGGTGAACAGCACCCAGCTGACGTTCTCCGTGTCATCACACAATTTGTGGAAGTTGGCTCCAAAGCCCCAGCCTCCAGCCTCTCCCGTGGTGGAGAAACCGAAGGAACAACGCTCGGTAAAAATGGTCTGACCGTTCTGCTGGTAGTTCGGACTATACTTGATAGGTCCCCAGTCCATCTCTGTCACCACCACAGGAGCAAAGTCGGCCACCGGACAGATTTCAGACTCCCAGCCTGCCTTGAAGTTATGGTATTCCACCTGCACATTCTGACCATCGGAAGTACCACCATTGTACCAGCCGGGATAGCAGTGTACGGCATAGCCGATATTCTCACCCTGGATGGGATACTCGGCAAAGCCCGAATAACGCGACTGCCAGCCGAGTCCAGGAACAAGCAGCACATTATTGCAATATTTACGCATCACGTCGACAATAGCCTGGAAATACTCGGTCATCTCCTTGTCTCCCGCGCGCGTACCATTATTATTTATAATATTGATCGGTTCGTTTGCCAGTTCAAACATCACACAGCCGTTGTTACACAACTTCGGATGCTGTGCCACGTACTCCCACACCTTCAACAGGTACTGATGGTAGGCATCACCGATACAGATGTTGTCAGGGCACACACCGGGCGGACGCATCACCACATACAGTCCTTTGGAGATGGCATATTCTGCCATCGGCACATACACCTCGTCCAAATACTTCTTGAAACGGTCGAAATTGAAGTACCTGATGTCGTTCTCGCTGACATAGTAGACACCGTCGGGAAGGACATTCGTCCAGTGGGGATCCATGTGCTGTCGTACAAAAGTCATCTTCCAGCCAGCATACTGGATGCGGTTAATGAGATTCTTGTGGTACGACAGGCAACCGTTGACATCCAGCCCGGTCCATTTGGTGTTCTGCTCGTTGAACCAAGGGCTATAGGTTTCACAAAAGCCATGCAGGTTGTGACGCACTCCCTCGGCATCCACCAGGAAGCGCCCTTCCACATGAAGAGGCGACAGGGTTGACTGTGCCATTGTCTGCATACCACCGACAACGGTCAAGGCCAGGGCCAAAACCGAAATGCGAAAAGTCTTTTTCAAATTGTCATTCATGAGATTATTTTATTTTTAGTCTTTACACGATGCAAAGATAGGTATATAAAGTGGCAACGACGTGTTGTAATGTAACATGGACTTTTTCACACGTAACACACAACGGGCCGCTTTACCATAAATCAACCCTGTGTTACATCGAAAAAGGTCATTTCAGCCGATTCTCCGTACCTTTGAAGAAAATATTAGAAAAAAACATAACTCATAAAAGACCATAACAAACATGATGAGACAAATGATTATTGCAAGCTTGCTGCTGGCAGTTCCCCTGATAAGGACATCTGCACAGGCAGACCCGAATTTCTACATCTTCCTCTGTTTCGGACAGTCCAACATGGAAGGAGCGGCACGCCCGGAAGCCGAAGACCTGCAAAGCCCTGGGTCGAGATTCCTGCTGATGCCTGCCGTCGACTACCCCGATGCCAAGCCAGCACGCAAGATGGGAGAATGGTGTGAGGCCATCCCCCCACTCTGTCGTCCGAATACCGGACTGAC
The DNA here is from genome assembly GCA_946415755.1 of uncultured Prevotella sp. Taxonomy (GTDB): domain Bacteria; phylum Bacteroidota; class Bacteroidia; order Bacteroidales; family Bacteroidaceae; genus Prevotella. Next base: position 104,992 of record CAMKTS010000006.1, read on the forward strand.
TCCTGTCGACTACTTCGGACGTACCATGATTGAGACGCTGCCCGAGCATATCCGCGTGGGAGTCATCCACGTAGCTATCGGCGGCATCAGGATAGAAGGCTTCATGCCCGACCAGATTGCCGAATATGCAAAGACAGCCCCCGGCTGGATGATTCCCATGCTGGCAGCCTACGGTAACAATCCCTACGAACGACTGGTGACCCTGGCCAAGAAGGCCCAGAAAGACGGTGTCATCAAAGGGGTGCTGATGCATCAGGGAGAGTCGAACACTGGCGACCCGCAATGGGCCGACAAAGTACAGCAAGTGTACGACCACCTGCTTGGCGACCTCCAACTAAAGCCCGAAGAGGTCCCCCTGTTGGCTGGTGAAGTTGTACAGGCCAACGGTGAAGGACAGTGCATCGCCATGAACCGCCAGATTGATGAACTGCCGAAAACACTGCACACCTCATGCGTCATCTCCTCCACTGGCTGTTCCAACGGTCCCGACAAGCTGCATTTCGATGCTGCGGGCTATCGCGAACTGGGTCGTCGCTACGGCGAGAAGATGCTGTCGCTGCTGGGCTACATACCGCGTACACCCTTTGCGGTGAGTAACGATGCCGTGACGGCAGAGACCACGATACCTGGCAATGAATTCCCCAAGGTTGACAGTGAACGGCGTGCCTACTTCCGCGTCAATGCCCCGGAGGCCAACCGTGTACAGGTAGACATCTGCGGCAAGAAATACGACATGCGCCGTAACGAACAGGGGTTGTGGTGTGCAGTTACCGACCCCTTGGTGGTGGGCTTCCACTACTACTTTATCCATATCGGTGGCCAGAACTTCATCGATCCTGCCACGGAGACCTTCTTCGGATGCTGCCGTCAGGCTGGTGGCATCGAAATCCCCGAAGGTCAGGAGGGCGACTACTACCGTCCGCAGCAGGGCACTCCTCGCGGGCATGTGCGTTCCTTATATTATTATGCAAAATCCACAGAAGAATGGCGTCATGCTATGGTCTACACCCCTGCAGAATATGAGAAAGGCAAGAAACGCTACCCTGTGCTCTACCTGCAGCACGGCATGGGCGAAGACGAGACGGGCTGGTCTAAGCAAGGCCGCATGCAGCACATCATGGACAACCTCATCGCTTCCGGCGAAGCTGTTCCCATGATTGTCGTCATGGAGAGCGGCGACGTGAAGGCTCCCTTCCAAGGCGGTGACAACCGTCAGGGATTCAGCGAGTATGGAGCAACGTTCTACAAAGTGATGATGAACGATCTGATACCATATATTGACACTCAGTTCCGAACCTTGACAGACCGCGACCATCGTGCGATGGCCGGTCTGTCGTGGGGAGGGCATCAGACGTTCGACATCGTATTGTCTAATATGGACAAGTTCGCGTGGATGGGTGCTTTCAGTGGAGCTATCTTCGGTCTTAACGTCCGTGAGGCTTACGATGGTGTCTTCACTCGTTCCGAAGCTTTCAACCGCCAGATTCACTACCTCTTCCTCAGCTGTGGCTCTGAGGAGAACTTCGGTACCGAAACACTGGCAAAGAACTTGCGTGACAGCGGCATCAACGTCGACTACTACGTCTCGCCTGGCACGCATCATGAATGGCTCACTTGGCGTCGAAGCTTCCGTCAGTTCGTACCCCACTTGTTCAAGAAGTAACGCCAAGAATACTAATAAAAGGAGTTCAGGAAGCATCCCCCTGAACTCCTTTTCTGTTAATTCCTGAATATCAGGCCTTCACCGAATTCGTCGACGATGATAGGCTTGGTGCGATCCACCTGGTCGGCCAGGATTTTTCGCGACAGCTCGTTGAGCACTAAGTGCTGGATGGCGCGCTTCACAGGACGTGCCCCGAAATCGGGGTCGTAGCCCTCCTGAGCAAGATACTGTATGGCCTGGTCGGTCATCTCCAGCCGGATACCCTGCGATTCCAGCATATCAGCCACCTTCTTCATCTGCAGGCGCACCACATCGGCTATCTGTGCCTGAGTCAGCTGCTGGAAAGTGATGATTTCGTCGATTCGGTTCAAGAACTCCGGCCGCATCGTCATCCGCAGCTGTTCGCGAGTGGCATTCGATGTCATGATGATGATGGTGTTCTTGAAGTTGGCCGTCCGTCCCTTGTTGTCCGTCAGTCTTCCATCGTCCAACACCTGCAACAGGATATTGAAGACATCGGGATGGGCCTTTTCTACCTCGTCGAACAACACCACTTGGTACGGTTTACGGCGCACGGCCTCCGTCAGTTGTCCTCCTTCGTCGTATCCCACGTAACCCGGAGGGGCACCCACCAGTCGGCTGACGGTATGCTTCTCCTGATACTCCGACATGTCGATACGGGTCATCATCGTCTCATCGTTGAACAGGTATTCTGCCAGTGCCTTGGCCAGCTCGGTCTTACCAACACCCGTGGTACCTAAGAAGATGAACGAGGCAATAGGACGCTTCGGGTCTTGCAACCCTGCCCTTGAGCGGCGCACGGCATCCGACACCGCCACGATGGCTTCGTCCTGGCCAATGACGCGCTTGTGCAGCTCTTCCTCCAGATGCAGCAGCTTCTCGCGTTCACTTTGCATCATTCGGGTGACGGGGATACCCGTCCAGCGGCTCACCACCTCGGCGATATCGTCGGCGGTAACCTCCTCACGAACGAGGCGAGAACCAGCTTGTCCGGACTTTCCAGATTGTCCGGAATCTCCGGAAGCGCTATCCAACTGATGCTGAATGGCGGCGATGTCATCCTCCAGCGACTTCATCTTCGAGTAACGGATTTCAGCAACCCTGCCATAGTCTCCTTCACGTTCGGCACGCTCTGCCTCGTACTTCAGATTTTCCATTTCCTGTTTGTCCTGCTGAATTTTGTTCACCAGCTGACGCTCGCCCTCCCACTTGGCACGGAATACCGTTTCTTGCTCCTTGAGCTCAGCGATGTCGCGGTCGAGATCTGCGAGTTTCCCGGACTGTCCGGAATCTCCAGAACTTCCAGTTTCGCGTTTGATGCTCTCACGCTCTATTTCCAACTGTGCCAGACGTCGCATGATTTCATCCAGCTCTTCCGGTACGCTATCGCGCTCCATGCGCAGCTTGGCTGCTGCCTCGTCCATCAAGTCGATGGCCTTGTCGGGCAGGAACCGCTCGCTGATATAGCGCTCCGAGAGTTGCACGGCGGCGATACAGGCATCATCCTGTATGCGTACCTTATGATGGTTCTCATAACGCTCCTTCAGACCACGCAGGATGCTGATAGCCGACAACTCGTCAGGCTCATCCACCATGACCGTCTGGAAACGACGCTCCAGGGCCTTGTCCTTCTCAAAATACTTCTGGTATTCATTCAGTGTGGTGGCACCGATGGAGCGCAGCTCACCACGGGCCAATGCAGGCTTGAGGATGTTGGCAGCATCCATGGCTCCTTCTCCCCCACCCGCTCCTACAAGCGTATGGATCTCATCGATGAACAGGATGATGCGGCCTTCCGACTTCGTCACCTCGTTGATAACGCTCTTCAGTCGCTCCTCAAACTCTCCTTTATACTTCGCACCGGCTACCAGCGCACCCATGTCAAGGGAGTAGAGCTGCTTATCCTTCAGATTCTCAGGCACATCGCCACGCATGATACGCTGTGCCAACCCTTCCACAATAGCCGTCTTACCCGTACCCGGCTCACCGATCAGTACGGGATTGTTCTTGGTACGCCGACTCAGGATCTGCAACACACGGCGAATCTCATCGTCGCGGCCAATCACGGGGTCCAACTTGCCTTTTCGGGCCAGGTCCACCAGGTTCTTGGCATACTTCTCCAGCGACTGGTAGTTGTCGTCGGCACTCTGGCTCTGCACCTTCTGTCCCTGGCGCAGCTCGTCGATGGCCCTGCGCAGATCCTTCTCGTTGATACCGGCATCTTTCAGGATGCGCCCTGCCGTCTGTCCGTCGGTCAACAGTGCCAGCAGTAGCGGCTCAACGCTGACGAACTCGTCGCCCATCTTCTGGGCATAGTCTTGCGATTTGAGCAGTACGCCGTTGGTAGCTGAGCTAAGATACGGCTCGCCGCCCTGCACACGCGGCATGTGCTGCAGTTCCGTCTTGACTAGCAGGTCTATCTGCTGACCGTTGACACCCAGCTTCTGGAACAGGAAGTTGGTAATATCCCTGGCCTTATTCAAAATACCGGCCAGCAGGTGTACGGGTTCTATCGTCTGCTGCCCGTTGCGCTGCGCGGTGTTGACGGCCTCTTGTACCGCCTCCTGTGCTTTGATGGTAAACTTGTCTAATGTCATTGTTTTGTCCTCCTATAATTATTATTGTTTCTGCCTAACGAGGCTCAAACTCTGTGCCGAAGGAGCACAGAACGACAAAATGACAGCCGTAGCTGCCATTCTGTCGCCAGCCATTGTCTTTGATGATAACTGATATTAACTTTTTAAAAACCACAGGGCAGACCAAAACAGTCTGCTCTGTGGTTTTTACTGGCGGGATGGTCACCCGAACCGCTGGAAAACGATTAGTCCTCCAGAACGATGGGCTTGTACTTAGGAACGAGGGTCTTCATGATGCACCAGCCGATGAGGTAAGCCACGGCGCAAATACAGAACACCACCATGTAGGCGGCGGGTTTGCCGTCGAAGCCGAAGAACTGGAAGGAAGCACCCTGCCAGGCAGCCCAGTCGAAGAAAGCACCAGACCCCTTGTTGATAGCCATAGAACCGAGACCTCCGGCCATCGTACCCAAACCGACGATGGTACCGATGGTGCTCTTGGGGAACATGTCGCCCACAGTAGAGAAGATATTGGCACTCCAAGCCTGATGGCCGGCACCTAAGAGACCGATAAGGATGGCGGGCCACCAGGGGCTATAGGTACCCAGAGGCTGTGCAAAGAGGCCTAACAGGGGGAAGCAGGCAAAGATGAACATGGCACGCATACGACCTGCATAGGGATTCATACCCTTGTTCTCAACAAAGTATTTAGGCAGATAGCCACCACCGATACTGAGCACCGTCACAATAAGATAAAGCGTGAAGATGAGCATGATTCCCATAGCGGAGTCGGAGGTGTAGCCATACTGGTCGGAGAAGTAGGCAGGAGCCCAGAAGAGGAAGAACCACCACACGCCATCGGTCATGAACTTACCCACGAGGAACGACCAGGTCTGCTTGTAGGTGAAGCACTTGAAGAAAGGAATAGCCTTCTCTTCCTTCATGTTGTCGCGGTCCTGAGCCTCGGCAATGTCGTTGTCCTGCTCAATATAGTTAAGCTCTGCCTGGTTGACACGCTTGTTCTTGGCAGGCTTCTCATAGAGCCACATCCACAGACCCATCCACACAAAGCCAAGGGCACCGATGATGATGAAGGCCATCTCCCAGCCCCAAGCACGGGCCAGCAGGGGAATGGTGGCAGGAGCTGCCAGCGCACCCACAGAGGCACCGCTGTTAAAGATAGAGGTAGAGAAAGCACGGTCTTTCTTGGGGAAATACTCAGCCGTGGCCTTGATGGCAGCGGGGAAGTTACCAGCCTCACCGACAGCAAGAATCAGACGGCAAGAGAGGAAGAGCCATACAGAGATAGTGGCAATGGCCAGAGCAGCATCAGTTCCTGCCTGCACCATGCGCAGTGCCTCAATGGAGTCGTAGCCCTCGTAGGTCATAGCCACCCAGCCGCAACCAGCGTGCAACACAGCACCCAGCGACCATACGAAGATGGCGATGAGATAACCCTTCTTGGTACCCATCCAGTCGATGAACTTACCGGCAAAGAGGTTGGCGATGGCATAGAACAGCGAGAACATACCGGTAATCGTACCATAGTCGCCATCCGTCCAGTGGAACTCAGGAGCAATAAAGTCCTTCCAAGTTAATGACAAGACCTGACGGTCCATGTAGTTGATTGTGGTTGCCAAAAACAGCAGCGCACAGATGACCCAACGGAAGTTGGACATTTTAGTGGTTTGAATTGGAGCCATTACTATTTACTATTTTACTGTTTACAATTTACTATTTAATGTCAATAACGGGAATATTGTCCTTATCGTTGTAGTAGAGGTTCTCACCGGCCATACCCCAGATGAAGGTATAGTAGTAAGTGCCGGCAGCAGCGTGCATGCTCCACTCAGGCGACATGATGGCCTGCTCGTTATGCAGCCAAACCACGCGGCTCTCCTTCGGCTCACCCATGATATGGGCAATGGTCTGACCCTCAGGCAGGTTGAAGTAGTAGTAGGCCTCAATGCGGCGACCGTGGGTGTGAGGCGGCATCGTGTTCCA
>CAMKTS010000007.1 GCA_946415755.1 uncultured Prevotella sp.
GGCCTTCTTCGTGGGACTTGTCTTTGGCCCTCTGATGAACTGGTTCCGCCAGCCCATCAAATACTTCGCCCCGCTATTCTTTCTTTTGGGCTATGCTGCCTATCTCGTTCTCAGCGTCACGATGATACTGCTTGGCTCTGTGTTTATCGGTATAGCCAACGGCGTGGGCGTACCTTACTTGAACACTATCGCCAGCATCAAGGGAGGCAAGAACTCTGCCACCACCGTCATGCCCCTGCTCTCCGCAGCCCTCTATCTGGGGCAGTTCGTCTCGCCCCTTGTGGTCATGCCGCTGTCGCACAGCCTGTTTGGGGCCGACCTCACTGCTCCTTACAAGGTAGCCATTCTGCTCTGTTTCGTCTTCCTCGTTCAGGTTTGGACAACTCGCCATTTTCAAAGTCTGCCGCCGAAGCAATAACTATGTACTATTGGATAATACTGCCAATGTTTAAACAAGTTTAAGAAATTGTCAGCATAGTTTAAGCTGATTTAAATTCGATGCCATAATGACCTCTTCTGCGTGCCACTTTGTCATTCGGCACGTATATTGCTTTTAGCATAGTGAGAGCCGGAGCCACAAAGGCAAAAGCACTCAGAACATACGTTAAACTAAAAGTATAATTAGGAGGTATTGATTATGTTACCAGTAATGTTTAAAAACAGTTGGTTCCCAACAGTATTTGACGATTTCCTGAACACTGATTTTATGCCTCGTGCCAACAGTACAGCACCCGCAGTCAATGTCAAGGAGAGTGAGAAGGCCTACACGATGGAACTTGCAGCTCCAGGCATTAAGAAAGAATATTGCCGAGTCAGCATCAACGACGAGGGCAACCTCACCATCGCCATCGAGAACAAGGCCGAACACAAGCATGAGGACAAGCATCATCACTATCTGCGCCGCGAGTTCAGCTACTCGAACTACGAGCAGAGCTACACGCTGCCTGATGATGTCGTGAAAGACCAGATCTCTGCCAAGGTAGAGGACGGCATTCTGACCGTCACCATGCCGAAGATGGAGCCGAAGCAGAAGGCCACCAAAGCCATTGAGGTCTCGTGAATTAAAGATGGCTCAAATAACTAATCAAAACCCGACCTGCAGTTGCAAGTCGGGCTTCTTTTTTATATCTTTGTTTATAAGTTTTCGCAACGTCATCCTATGCTTAACATTTGCCAAATAATAACCTGTTGGATGAATTAAAATAATGCATACTTAACTTGCCCTATAGGCTTATGATTGAGAAGATTGATGTATTGCAACACGGTGAAGGCAGCCACCTTTGCTTCCATTCTGGCGAAGAGTCCACTTGGCTTCTTGGCATAGTTGCGTATCATCATGAGGTGGTCATTCAGTTGAGAAAAGACGGTCTCGATTCTCTTTCTGAAGCGTTTGTATGCCCATGTCGGTGGAGTCCAGTTTTTCTGGTTCAGCCTGTATGGGACATCAAGTGTAATGTTTGCGGTTTCAAACAAATCCAACTGTATGGGAGCACTCAGGTAGCCCTTGTCTCCAAGTATCATGCAGTCGCTGTACTCCCACTGCACATCTTTAAGATACTGCAGGTCATGCACGTTTGCAGCGGTCATGTCGAAGGAGTGTATGACTCCAGCGATGCCACACAAAGCATGGAACTTGTAGCCGTAATAGTACATGTTTTGCGAGGCACAGTAGCCCCAAGAGGGTGCGTGCTCTATATCGTCCTTTCCCATCTGACACCTGTTGGCGCGTGCATTTTGACAAACCTTTACGGGCATGGAGTCAATACTGAATACGGTCTCTCCTCCATCTATCGCCTTGGCTATGGCTTGACGAATGTTCTCACCAAGCATCATGGTTTTCTTGCGACGCTGGTTGTATTGCCGGCGCGTAATCAGGTTGGGAATGGCTCCAGGACATTCCGAGTTCAACCTCTTGAAGAGGTAGTTCTCGCTGTCAATACTCAATGCCTCTGCTGTGATGGAAAGAGCCACCACCTCCAAATCGGAGAAAGTGGGAACAACACCGCGGCGAGGGACATTTCCCTTCTCATTTACTTGATTTCCTGCAAATTTCTTGCAGATCTCAAGAATTTTTCCGAACTTTGTGACGAAGTTGCGCATATCTACGATAATAGTACTTAGTTGCTTAGACACCACTAAGTTACTAAAAATCAACGATATGTGCAACTTTTTAAGCATAAATATTTTACGAATTTAATTCATCCAACAGGTCTACATGGTTGAGTTTCTCCATCCATTGAAGAATTAGCGAACTGCAAAAACTCAGAACGTGGGGATCTGTAATCTCAGATTTTGACTTGACATTTTGTGATGAGACGACCTTTGAGGTCTTCCAAAATTGACACCGACCATCAAACGTGAATCGGATGTACACTGCCCAGAAACCATCCTTACGAGGTTTCTGAACTACGGGTTTCATTGATACTGTTTTCATAATTATAATTTTTATAAGAAATAACTCTTATATACTCTTATAATGTAAAACAGTTGCTCTTAAAAAAGTTATCCCGTTTGCTATTATTTGCGATTGGCACACGGAATAGCGGCTATTTTTAATAGGCTTATTATAGAAAAAACGAGAGGTTAAAGTATTGAAGTAACACTTTAACCTCTCATAATTAATTATTTGATTTTCAATAGATTAAATATCACTCTTCGACGGCTGCCTGGGCGGCAGCCAGACGTGCGATGGGCACACGGAAGGGCGAGCAGCTGGCGTAGTTCATGCCAATCTTAGCGCAGAACTTCACAGAGCTGGGTTCACCACCATGCTCACCACAGATACCGCAACGGAGGTCAGGACGTACCTCGCGGCCTTCCTTGACGGCAAACTTGATGAGACGGCCAACACCCTTCTGGTCGAGCACCTGGAACGGGTCAACCTTCAGAATCTTCTTGTCGAGGTATACAGGCAGGAACGAAGCGATATCGTCGCGGCTGTAACCGAAGGTCATCTGAGTCAGGTCGTTGGTACCGAATGAGAAGTACTGAGCCTCCTCAGCGATACGGTCGGCAGTCAGGGCAGCACGAGGAATCTCGATCATGGTACCGATCTCGAACTCTACCTCGATGCCATACTCGTTGAATACCTCCTTAGCGGCATACTGGATGACCTCCTTCTGCTGCTTCAGCTCATACATGGTACCAATCAGCGGAACCATGATCTCCGGCATAGGATTCTTGCCTTCCTTCTTCAGCTCGCAGGCAGCGCCGAGGATGGCCTTGGTCTGCATAGCGGTAATCTCGGGGAAGGTGATGCCCAGACGGCAACCACGGTGACCCAGCATGGGGTTGTTCTCAGCCAGTGAGTCAACACGGCGCTTGATATCCTCTACGCTGACACCCATTTCCCTTGCCATCGTCTCCTGACCAGCCAGATCGTGGGGTACGAACTCGTGGAGAGGGGGATCGAGCAGACGGATGTTCACGGGCAGTCCGTCCATAGCCTCGAGGATGCCCTTGAAGTCAGCCTTCTGGTAAGGCAGCAGCTTAGCCAGAGCCTTCTCACGTCCGGCAACGCTGTCGGCGAGAATCATCTCACGCATAGCGATGATCTTCTTGTCCTCGAAGAACATGTGCTCAGTACGAGTCAGACCGATACCCTTGGCACCAAACTCGCGAGCCAGCTGAGCGTCGCGCGGTGTGTCGGCATTGGTACGAACCTGCAGCTTGGTGTACTTGTCGCAGAGGTCCATCAGCTCCTTGAAGTCACCAGAGAGCTCAGCAGCCTTGGTGGGCACCTCGCCAGCGTAAACCTGACCAGTGGTACCGTTCAGAGAGATGTAGTCACCCTCCTTATATACCTTGCCGTCGATTTCGACAGTCTTGTCCTTATAGCTGACGTTCAGCGAACCTACACCCGATACGCAGCACTTACCCATACCACGAGCCACCACGGCAGCGTGAGAGGTCATACCACCACGAGCGGTGAGGATACCCTCGGCAGAAGCCATACCGGCAAGGTCTTCAGGAGAGGTCTCGATACGAACGAGCACCACCTTGTGACCATCGTTGTGCCAAGCCTCTGCATCGTCAGCGTGGAACACGATCTGACCGCAGGCAGCACCGGGAGATGCAGGCAGACCCTGTGCAATGACCTTGGCCTGAGAGAGGGCCTTCTTGTCGAATACGGGGTGCAGCAGCTCGTCGAGCTTCTGAGGCTCGCAGCGCATGATGGCGGTCTTCTCGTCAATCATACCCTCGTGCAGCAGGTCGATTGCAATTTTTACCATGGCAGCACCGGTGCGCTTACCGTTACGTGTCTGCAAGAACCACAGCTTGCCCTCCTGAACGGTGAACTCCATATCCTGCATGTCGTGGTAGTGGTTCTCCAGCTTCTCCTGGATACCATTCAGCTCAGCATAGATCTCAGGCATGGCCTCCTCCATAGAAGGATACTTGGCCACGCGCTCCTCTTCAGAGATACCAGCGCGCTCAGCCCAGCGCTGAGAACCAATCTTCGTGATCTGCTGTGGAGTACGGATACCAGCCACAACGTCCTCACCCTGTGCGTTAACGAGATACTCACCGTTGAACAGGTTCTCACCATTAGCAGCATCGCGGCTGAAGCATACACCAGTAGCTGATGTGTCGCCCATGTTACCGAATACCATTGCCATAACGCTGACGGCTGTACCCCACTCGTCGGGAATTCCTTCCATCTTACGATAGAGGATGGCGCGCTCGTTCATCCAGCTGCGGAACACAGCGCAGATAGCGCCCCAGAGCTGCTCGATAGGATCGTTGGGGAAGTCCTTACCAGTGCGCTCCTTAATGGCAGCCTTGAACAGCTTCACCAACTTCTTCAGGTCCTCAACAGAGAGGTCCTTGTCGAGCACCACGCCGCTCTCCTTCTTCACCTTCTCGATAATCTCCTCAAACGGGTCGATGTCGGTCTTGTTGACGGGCTTCATCTCGAGCACCACGTCACCGTACATCTGTACGAAACGACGATAAGAGTCGTAAACGAAGTGTGGGTTGTTAGTCTTCTTAGCCATACCCTCAGCCACCTCATCGTTCAGACCGAGGTTCAGGATGGTATCCATCATACCAGGCATTGATGCACGGGCACCAGAACGGACTGATACCAGCAGCGGATTCTGGGCATCGCCGAACTTGCAGTTCATCAAGTCCTCGATGTGCTTCACGGCAGCCATCACGTCGTCGTTCAGCAGTTCCATAATCTTCTGCTGACCAACCTGATAGTACTCGTTACAGCAATCGGTGGTGATTGTGAAACCTGGAGGAACGGGAACACCAATGTGGTTCATCTCAGCAAGGTTTGCACCCTTGCCACCCAGTTCCTCACGCATTTTTGCATTACCTTCGGCCTTACCATTGCCGAAGAGGTAAACTCGCTTTTGACTCATACGTTAAGTGTATTATTACTGTTAACAATTAAAAATTTAGAATGTTCTCGAATAGTCCCGCAAAGATACGTGTTTTTTTTCATCCCCGCAAATATATTACATTTTTTTTGCAAAATAACGGCATCAGAGGGATAAGCGACAACCCTGAAATGAAAATAAATGTGATTTTATTTTGCAATTTGCCCGTTTTTCACTATCTTTGCAACTGAAACAATTAGGAAGCAACAAAGCAATGGGGCGGAAAAAGAAACAACCGACTATCCTGGAGAATGTCACCATTACCGACTATGCCGCAGAGGGAAAGGCCCTAGCGCGCGTCAACGACATAGTGGTATTCGTGCCGTGGGCGGTGCCTGGAGACGTGGTCGACCTGCTGGTACGCCGGAAGAAACACTCGTTCATGGAGGCTGAGATCATCAGCTTCCGACAATATAGTAAGGTACGCACGCAACCCTTCTGCCAGCACTTCGGCATATGCGGAGGCTGCAAGTGGCAGCAGATACCCTACGAGGAGCAGCTGAAGATGAAGCAGCAGCAGGTGTACGACCAGCTGACGCGCATCGGAAAAATTGCACTACCGCCCTTCCACCCCATCCTCGGCTCTGTCAAGACGCAGGAATACCGCAACAAGCTTGACTTCGGATGTGCCAACAAGCGGTACATTACACGTGATGAGATGAGAAATGAGGAATTGGAAATGAGAAATGACGCGGCAGACATTCCTCACAAACATTCTCTCAAAGACCATCCCGCCATCGGATTCCACATCACGGGAGCCTTCGACAAGATACTGCCCATCGAGAAATGCTGGCTGATGGACGACCTTCAGAACCAGATTCGCAATGAAGTGCGCGACTATGCCGTGGAGCACGGGTTCTCGTTCTTCGACCTCAGGGCACAGGTGGGACTGCTGCGCGATGTCATTATCCGCAACAGCAACAGCGGCGAGTGGATGGTGATTTTACAAATACACATTGACCATTTACCATTGAACATTGAACATTATGAAGAACGAGAAAAAGAATCGGTCAATGGTCAATGGTCAATGGCCAATGGCTTATTGCAGCACATCGCCGACAAGTTCCCACAGATCACCTCCCTTCTCTATCTGGACAACCAGAAATGCAACGACACTATCGGTGACCAAGAAATTCTGGTCTTCAAGGGTAACGACCACATCTTCGAGCTGATGGAAGACCTGAAGTTCAAGGTGGGGCCGAAGTCATTCTACCAGACAAATACTGAGCAGGCGTACCACCTCTACTCAATAGCTAGAGAGTTTGCTTTTTCTAGTCTATCTAGTGAGACTAGTAATACTAGCGAGAAACCACTAGTTTACGACCTCTATACAGGCACAGGAACCATTGCCAACTTTGTGGCGAAGAAAGCCAGGAAGGTGATTGGTATCGAGTACGTGCCGGAGGCTATCGAGGATGCCAGAATCAACAGCGAAATCAATGGCATCACCAACACACTGTTCTATGCCGGCGACATGAAAGACGTACTGAACGACGACTTCATTGCCAAGCACGGACGGCCTGACATCATCATCACCGACCCACCAAGGGCCGGCATGCACCCCGACGTGGTGAAGGCCATCCTGAGGGCAGCACCACAGCGCATCGTCTATGTGTCGTGCAACCCTGCCACTCAGGCGCGCGACCTTATGGAACTCGATGTTGCCTACAGCGTGGAAGAAGTACAGCCAGTGGATATGTTCCCGCATACCCCCCACGTAGAGAATGTGGTACTGCTGAAGAAGAGAGCATAGAACAGAGACAATGACCAATATTTACTAACCTAAAACAAGAACGAGTATGAAAAGATTCATGATGATTGCCCTGTGCATGACGGGAACATTGCTCACAGCCAATGCACAATGCACAACACATGGCAGTGAATGCACTGCACAGAACCGCTCCTGCGACAAGCACCAGCACGAGGGAGAGTGCAAAGACTGTAACAAGAAACGCACCATCCAACTGCCCCAGTGGGTGAAGAACATCAAGTTCAGCGGTTACGGCATCCTGCAGTATCAGGCCAAGGACAGATACGAAGACAAGACCAACGAGTTCAAACTGCGACTGATGCGTATGATCCTCGACGGAAAAATCGGCGACTTTGCCTGGAGGGCACAGATACAGGGAACACTGGCCGCCGGTTCTGGAAACTCAACGCTCCAACTGGTAGACCTCTACGCTGAATGGCAGAAATACGACTTCCTGAAAATCAGGGTCGGACAGTTCAAAAGGGCCTTCACCTTCGAAAACCCCACCCACCCCATCACTCAGGGATGGTACTCGTATGCCATGGTCATCAACAACCTGTCAGGATTCACCGACAGAGCCGGTGAAAAATCGTCGGGAGGCCGCGACATCGGTATCCAGGTACAGGGTGACTTCCTGAAGAACGGCAACGGCCGCAACCTGCTGCACTACCAGTTGGGTGTGTACAACGGTGAGGGCATCAACACCGGCGACAAGGACAACCGCAAGGATATCATCGGCGGTCTGTGGGTGATGCCCATAGAGGGGGTACGCATCGGTGCCTTCGGATGGACGGGTAGCAAGGGAAAGATAACGCTCGGCTACAACAACGGTGTGCCCATTACAGGCAGCATAGAGAAAAACCGCTACTGTATCTCAGCCGAATACGACAAAAACGAATGGACGTTCCGTGCAGAGTACATCCACAGCCAGGGATGGGGAACTGTCAGCACCACCTCGAGCGTGGTAGACTACGCCAAGAAAGACAAGGCCGACGGTTGGTATGTCTTCGGCATCGTACCCATCATCAAGTCGAAGCTGCATGCCAAGGCTCGTTACCAAACCTATCGCCAGTCGAAGGAATGGTCATCGGCACAGACCATGTACGAGGTGGGCGTGAACTACTTCTTCAACAAGAACTTACAGCTGAATCTGGAGTATGCCCGTGTCAACGACAAGACCATCACCAACCCCGACAAACACAACTATAACATGGGAGACATTGAGCTAGCCTTTAGGTTCTGAAGCGGCGCACCAGCGACTCCCACAGATGCGTCTTCTGGCGCAGGACATAAACGGAATAAGCCGTGCTGGCAATGGTCAGCGCGGCTTCTGTTATCCAATAGAGCAATCCAGAAGCCATTACCGACACACCCAATGCCATGAAACCGATGGAGGTCTGCACCACCCCATAGCGCGCGACGGCAGAGGTACTACGGTAGCTATACTTCCTGTAGGCATAGCCGTAAATCATCAGAAGGTCAAACACATGGGCAGCAACAAGGGCAACACCCGTACCGAAGATGCCCCACTGCCTGAAGCCAAAGACGACACAGCCGACAAGCACCACATAGTAGGTCGTCTCCAACAGCAGGTACGACATGGAGTAGCCGCGAGCCAGCGTGATATACGCCACGGGGAGCGTCAGCACCTTGAAATACATGGCCAACACAGCCACCTGCGTCATCGACACCACGGGCAGGAACTCCCGGCTGAACAACATCGGGATAAGCACAGGCAGCATTGTCAGCAGAGCCGCCAGCATAGGCGACAACAGCAGCAGCGACACCTCTATCTGTCGGTTGACGGTATCGTTGGAAGCCTGGATATCCTGATTGACAGCGGACAGACGGGGGAAATAGTCGCTCTCCATAGCCGTAAACACCAGCCCGGCATAGGTTAGCGTAATCATGTAGCCAGTATTGTAGAAGCCTACAGCGTCCAAGCCGTCGTCAACGTTCAGGAAGGCACGTATCAGCATCTCGGCAGCACTGCCGATGGCTGCAGCCACCACAAAGGCCACGCCCAGCCGAATCATGCCTGCACCGTCGCGCAACTTGGCACGGTCGAACACCAGCCGCAACGGATAGCAACGGTAGGAGTAGCCGATGGTCAGTAACATGTTAGCCAAGGCCACCAGCACCAAGGCCGGCACCACGCCCGAATGTTGAAAATAATAATAGAGCGGCACAGAGATGCCCAACGAGATCAGGGCACCCATCACCTGTATCTTAGCCAGCGAGCCAAGGCGACGGGTGGCCTTCAGGATGGCCGTCTCCCCCCCCGTAATGGCCAGCAGGGCCACCGAGACGCCCAACATGGCATAGTGTACCGTGTGGTTACCCCACGTAAACGTGATGTCGTTCAAAAGCGGACTGACAACAACACAAAACACAAATCCCAAGACAGCAGCAATCAGGCTCCACATACGGATAATCTGGATGTTGTAGGCCAGCTTGTCGGGCTGCTCGTAGATTTCAGAAAGACGTGGGACGGCACCAAACGATATGCCGAGGTTGGTGCTGAGGGCTGAGAAGTTCTGCACAGAAGACATCAGCGATGCAAACCCCATACCTCCGACCCCCAGGAGCAAGGCCATGAACTTGTTGCGCACAAGGCCTATCACGATGATAATCCCCTGTACGCTCCCGAAAATGCCTGTGTATTTCAGCACATGTCCGTAGCCCTCTTCCTTCTGTTCCTTCATTGTTCTTATAGTAAAGAACGCAAAGTATCGCGTTTTATTACTTTCAAGTCATATTCTTCTCACAAACGGCAGCACACCCTCTGCTCATCAAGGCAGTGCAGCATACAAATCTTCGTATTGCCGCGCCACTTTCAGGTAGTCATGGTGGCGACGGATATACTCCATGCCCTGCCACTTCAGTTCGGGTACCCGCTCCGGATGCAGCACCAGCTGCTCCAAAGCCTCGCAGACATGCTCATAGTCGGGCAGCACGTTGACGATAGGACGGAGTTCCGGTTCCCCCATCAGTTCGTACTGTTCCTCTTCGCCGCCCCCCACGACAACCAGTCCCTTCGACATAGCCAGCAGGGCATTCATGGCCGGGGTATAACTGTACAACTGGTCTAACAGCACATCGCTCGAATCCAACAGCTGCTGATAGACGGCAAAGGGCAACCCCTCGGCCATCCTCAGTTCCACACGGTCGGCATACCTCCCGGCAATGGCCTGGGCAGCCCTCAGCATGATGTCGGTGCCCTTATAGGCACTGCGCCCCTTGCTGATGCCGATAAAGATGCGAAGTTTCCCCGAAGGAGTCTGTGGAGGCACTGTCTCTGAAGGACGAAGAGCCTGGGAGGAAGTTGTCGCTGCCTGCCGGACAGGTGCCGTCGTTGCCTGCCTGACAGGGAATGGGATGAAGTGCGTCTTCTGCGGAAAGCACGGTGCATAGCATACGTGATACTCGTAGAGTCCCGTCACGATGGCATCACAGTCAGCTGCTATCATCTTGTTCAGCCTCTCCTTGGCGGTGTGTAGCCAGTCGCGCCGCTCTTTCATGGCCTCCTCGTCTGTGCGCAGCTCGCTACCTATATTGAAGTCGCTGTATCGCAAGGGCTTGTCTGTCACACAGGTATTCACCCAATACCAGTCCATGCCGAAGCCGCCAAGCACCACGTGACGGTTGTGCCGCCGCAGCCAGCGGTAGAAGAATCCCAGCCGCTCTGCCTTCAGCTCGAAGAACATGGGATTGATGAGCTGTACCACATCATATCCCCGCATGCTGGGCAACAGTGCCAGCAGGCGCAGCATGAGCCGGATGCCCCCTGCCTTTCCTGGTATGCGTGCTACGTTGATGTCGCGCGGATAGTCTTTCCAGAAGTCTCCGTTCGACATCACGGTCACCTCATGTCCCAGCATCCTCAGTCCCTCTGCCAGGGTGGCATGCACGTTGCTGTATTCTCCTACGAGCAGTATCCTCATCGTTCCTTCTTCAACAGTGGCAGGGTATGCAACAGTACGGAGCGTCCGAAGCTGGTAGCCGTCATCTTCCTGAACCAGCGGTATTTGGCCGAATAGTCACGGTCGGGCAAAGGGAAGAGTCCCTCGTTGTACAGCTCCTCGATGCGTTCGTCCAGTACCTTGCGCGAGCGTGTCAGCACAATGGTATTGTATAGGTAGTCCATCGTCAGTTGTGCCACCCGTCGCTGCATGGCCACCTTGTCGGCAGCAGGCAGCCGGTCTGTCAACTGGTTCAGGTGCCTGATGACGCTGATGGTATCTCCCAACCGTTTCTCCTTGCTGGCATCGTCGCTCTGATGTACGGCCGATGTTGGGCGCTGGCGGTAATAGTAGGCCCTGGCATCCGTGGAGCATACCACCTCGGCCCTGAGCAGCAGCTGCGGCGTAAACTCCTCATCCTCGCCGTAGCAGATGTCGGGCGTAAAGGCAAGCTGTCCCCTGATGCTTCTCCGAAACAGGCAGCACCACACCGCCCCCCGCAGGTTATGGTTGCGCAGATAGTCCGTGCCGCTCATCTTCCCGCCGTCACTGAACGAGTTCTGCCGGTGACTGCCGGCGCGGGTGAAGTCGAAGAGCACCAGGTCGATGTCTGCGTCACGCCTCACCATGTCAAGACAATGCTCGTAGGGAATCTTCAGCAGATAGTCGTCGCCGTCCACAATCTGCACATACCTTCCCGTAGCCATCTGCAGCCCTGTGTTGCGCGCCACGCTCACCCCGGCATTCTTCTGTCGCACGTAGATGATTTCCTCGCCATACTGCATCAGTCCGTTCATGGGGCTTACCTCCGAGCCATCGTCCACCACGATGATCTCCCTCCCCCCAGGATCCAACGAGAGTGCCCTGATGCTGTTGATACACTCACACAGCATCTGCACCGGCAGGTTGTAATAGGTGATGACAAAGCTTACCAGCGGCTGGGATTTTTGAATCGATGCAAGAGTTTGTTCGTTTTGCATAATATATTTATACCCAATATGTTATTAGCCAATGCCTTAAGTTTTTTGCGCCCACTGAAAGCCGCCGCATCCACCCTTCTTGTCGACAGCACGGCGGGCCTTCCCGTCAGTTCGCAGACATCCATCTGGATGTTCAGCAGATACAGATAGTAATCGTCGCTGACGGGCATCCCGCTACACAGGTGGGCCTCCAGCAGCTGTGCCAGGCCGTTGCCGTCGGCCGTCGCCGTGATGCCTTCCGGATTATAGCAATAGTGGTAGGCTCCGTGGCTGGTAGTTCCGATGCGGCGTGCCTTCTTCAGCAGCTGCGGCAGCGTATACACATCCTCGAAAATCTTGCCTTTCGGATAGCGGATGCCATCAAACAGCCCCCGCCGGTAAATCTTGTTCCAGGCATAGGTGTGGCAGTAGGCCCGCTCCTTGAGCCAGTAGTCCTCATAGCGTTCATACGTCCGCTCCCCGGGTGTCAGCCTGCCGTCGATGGCATATTCCAGCAGGTCGGCCTCCCCTATCCTTTCCAGCAGCGGGGCGTAGGTGCCTTCTGCCAGATAGTCGTCGCTGTCTACAAAGGTGACATACTCGCCCCGTGCCACGTCGAGTCCCGCATTGCGGGCATCGCTCAGTCCACCGTTCTGCTTGTGAATCACCCGGATGCGGTGGTCTCTCTCCGCCCATTCGTCGCACAGCAGCCCGCAGCGGTCGGGCGAGCCGTCATCTACCAATATCACCTCCATGTCGTCAACCTTCTGGTTGACAACACTACCGATGCAACGCTCCAGCGTAGCCTCGACGCGATAGACGGGTATGATGACTGTCAGTTTCATCTTCGTTAGTCGGCAAAGTTACGAAGAAAATCTGGATTGGTAGCATTTTTTGACGTTTTTTTTTGGAAGTATGGAAAGAAATGCGTACTTTTGTCGCGCAAAACAGGAGATTGCTCTTTTAAAGAGCTGATTAGAAGGAAAGAAAAAAAGGAAAAGATGGCCGGAAAAGTGCAACATACCAAGCGTTTGAGGAATCCGTTTGACAAATTACTGAATTGGTATTTTTCAAAAAACTCACTACCTTATTGGTGTATACTGTTCATTGACTGTATCTCTATCGTCTTCAGCGGACTGCTGACCTACTGGTTGTTCAACAATGCCCGTCTGCTGGCCCACAACCTGTTCCCCGTTGTCAACTCGCTCATCGTCTTTGTCCTCCTGAGCCTGCCGGGCTTCAAGCTGTTCCACACCTATTCGGGCTTCATGCGCTATTCCAGCTTTGTCGACCTGATGCGTGTGGTCTATGGCAATGCCCTTTCGCTCGTCCTGGTGCTCATCGCCGACTACGCCTTCTGCTACCTTCCCAGCGAGTGGTTTGCCAAATTCAGCACCACCGCCATCTTCCTCACCTACATACTGGCCACGCTGTCGATGTGGGCCCTCCGCGTGTTTGTCAAGACGCTCTACGACGTGGCGTTCTCCAATTCCAGGGCCATGCGCATCCTCATCTACGGAGCCATGACCGGCGGCATCGGGCTGGCCAAGAGCATCATCGCCCAGCGTCCGCGCAAGTATGTGGTCAAGGGTTTCATCTCCCACAACCCCAAGAACCGGCAGCACGAGCTGATGGGCGAGAAGGTCTACTCCGTCGACGACGATATTGCCGACATCATCCACAAGAACGACATCGATGCCGTCATCGTAACGCCCTACCGCACCAAGGAGTTCCGTAACAACCAGGAGATACAAGACAAGATTATCGGTGCCGGTGCCAAGATCCTGATGGCGCAGAGTGCCATTGAAATCAATCCCAGCGACGACCCTGAGGAGGCCGTCGACTACACCGACCTCCACATCCGCGAGGTGTCGGTCGAGGAGCTGCTGCCGCGCTCTGAGATTCGTGTCGACATTAAGTCGCTCGAAGAGGTGCTCACCGGCCAGCGTGTGCTCATCACGGGCAGCGCAGGCTCCATCGGCTCCGAGATAGTGCGCCAGGTGGCCCTGTTCAAGCCCGCTGCCATGATGCTCATCGATCAGGCCGAGACCCCCGAGCACGACATCCGTCTGATGATGCAGCGCGAGTTCGGCGACATCGATGCCCAGACGGTGGTGACCAGCATCTGCAAGCAAGACCGCATGGAGCAGATCTTCTCCACCTTCAAGCCCGACTACGTGTTCCACGCCGCCGCCTACAAGCACGTGCCGATGATGGAGGACAACCCCAGCGAGGCCGTTCAGAACAACGTCTACGGCACGAAAGTCTTGGCTGACCTCTCCGTGAAGTACGGTGTCAAGAAGTTCGTCATGGTATCCACCGACAAGGCCGTCAACCCCACCAATGTCATGGGCTGCTCGAAGCGCATCTGTGAGATCTACGTGCAGAGCCTCGACCAGGCCATCAAGGAGCGCCGTGTCATCAACCACCTGCAATCGCTCACCAACAAGGAGAGCTTCATCACCGCCTCTCAGCTTAGCGGCCCCACGGCGCGCACGCAGTTCGTCACCACGCGCTTCGGCAATGTGCTGGGCTCTAACGGCTCCGTCATCCCCCTGTTCCGCGAGCAGATCAAGAACGGCGGCCCCGTCACCGTCACCGACGAGCGCATCGTGCGCTTCTTCATGCTCATCCCCGAGGCCTGCAAGCTGGTGCTCGAAGCCGGTACGAAGGGCAACGGCGGCGAAATCTTCGTGTTCGACATGGGCAAGCCCGTCAGGATAGTCGACCTTGCCACCCGTATGATCAAGCTGTCGGGAGCCAAGAATGTCGAAGTCAAGTTCACCGGTCTGCGCCCTGGCGAGAAGCTCTATGAGGAGGTGCTCAACGAGCTGGAGGGCACCAAGCCCACCTTCCATGAGAAGATTCGCATTGCCGAGGTTCGCGCGTACGACTACGATGCCGTATGCCGTCAAATCGACGAGCTGATAGCCATCTCCCAGCGTTACGACGATATGGCCACCGTAGCCAAGATGAAGGAGATTGTGCCGGAGTACAAGTCGAACAATTCCATTTACGAGAAGCTCGACGGCCGTTAGTCGCCCCTCCCCCCACCTTCTGTCCTATTTTGTGATTTGCCACGCCCACCAACAGGTTAAAGTAGCGTTTCGTGTAGTTTAGGCTGATGTCGGTAGCGATGTCTGCCTGTAGTCGCGGTGTGAGCATATACGATGCCCCCAGATCCAGCCAGTTCTGGTGGCCATATGTCGAGTTGTAGTTGTACTGCTCGGCCATCAGCGCCAGTTTGTCGTTCAGCTGGAAGGTAAGGCACGCCCCCCAGAACGCTATGGGCTTTGCGCTGTCGAGCCATACGAGGTCGGCCTCATAGTTCAGCGTGAGCCACGATGCCAGCTCGTTCTGGAAGAGCAGTCCCATCTGCGCGCCCCACTCTTCTGGCATGAATTCGGCACTGCTGCCGCCGGGTATCACCACATTGCCCAGCAGCGCCACGGCAGGCATGGCCTTCCATCCGTCATACAGTCTCACCTTTGTGCCTACAGCCACGTTAGCCAATCCGATGACGTGGTATCCCTCCATGCTGCAGGTCAGGTAGTCAGCCTGCAGTCGCAGCTCGGCCTGCTTCGAGATGCCCCATCGCAGCAGCGTCTCGTTCAGCATCCATGTCGTAGAGGCCGTCTCCTCCAGCCTCGAGCGTTCGTAGCCCACGCCTGTTTCCCATTGCAGCCGTCCTTTCTCCACCACGTCCGTACCCGTTGTGGCTCCCGGTCTGTCGGCGCTGAATCCAACCTCGCCGTTCTGTGCCGTTGCCGTCAGTGAGAGCATGGCCGCCAGCATGGCCGCAGCCCATTTTCTGCAGCGCCATTCCGTCAGTATTTTCTTCCGTTCCATTGATGAGTATATGCTTTAATCGGCACAAATTTAGCAATATTTTTCCTGATATCCGTCCTGCCAAGAGTTAAAATGTGGTAAATAAAACGTCATTCGCTATCTCCACCAGCCCCCCCTCGGCCTTCTCCTCCCTTCACGTCATCGTTAGAGATGGTGCGCTCGGCCTTACGCACACTGGCCTTCAGTTCGCCGAAACGATAGCTGATGCTGAGTGAGAAGCGCTGCTGGGTGAAGCGCGACCAGTTCTCTTGCAGGAAACTGACATCCTGTAGGGAAGTCTCGTTCGTTCGATATTTCTTCAGGAAGTTGGTGGCTGACAGACCGACGTTCAGACGATTTTTAAACCACGACTTGTTCAGGCTGAGTGTATAGCTGGCATAGCTGCTGCCACGCCCCTGAAGAGTGGTTCGCGGTGTCATTCCAAAGAAGTTCAGACTGATGCGAAAGTCCTTGGGCAGCGTCTGCTGGGCGCCGCCATAGGCAAAGAAATCCCAGCCGTAGTTGTGCACCGATCCGCCATCGTTCATGTCTGTATAGGTCAGCCGGCTGTTCACATAGATTCGGGTATTGCGAGTGGCATTCCAGTTGACGTAGGCCGTGAGGTTCACATACTTGCTATGGCCTATGTTCTCATAGGTCGCATAGAGCACGTCCTTGCCTGTAGGGTTCTGCAGACCAGGAATGTCCGTATCGCGCACCAGACGCGCCACTCGCTCAATGCTGTTGTTGGTCGTGCCGTAGCGAAGCGATGTGTTGAAGTTCAACTTCGGGGTGAAGTTGCTATAGGACAGCACAAACGAGTGACTTTTCTCGTTGTCAAGCTGCGAATTGCCTTGCGAGATACTGGTAGGGTTGGCGTCGTTGAGATAGGGATTCAGATACCAGATACCCGGTCTATGGATGCGCATATAGTAGTTCAGCTGCAAGTTCGACATCTGCGTCGGTTTCCATCCGATGCTGGCCGATGGCACCCAGTCGTTGAAATGCTTGGTGAAGTCCTGTCCGCGTCCCAGCTGGTAGTCAACATCCTGCAGGGTATGTTCATAGCGCAGTCCCATACGCCCCGACCATCTTTTCACCTTGATGCCATAGCCCATATAGGCTGCCAGTATGTCGTTGCGGTGCTTGTAGTGCGACGAGTGGTCTTGGTCGAACACTCCCATCTCGTAGCGGTCGTTTTCTGAACGGTTGTTACGCAGGATGTATTTCAGACCGGCTTCTATGGTATGCAGCTTGGCAAAGGGCGTTGTGTAGTCTGCCTGAAAGGTTTGCTCTGTGGTACTTTGGCTACCATCGGTGCGCTGGTTACGCAGGCGCTCTAGGAAGTCGTCCCATGCAGCGTCCGACTGCTTGTCAAGATAGTCGGTATAGGAGTCTGACGAATTAGGATTGGTGTCTATCTTATAGGAGAGCGTTAGAAGACGGCCTTTCACATGGGAGGAGCGCTGATAGTCTATACCGCCGTCAATACTGTACCATGAACTGTTGGAACGACCTGCCGTCTGATAGCGGTATAGCTGTGCAAGCGTGGACGGATGGTTTGCCAGTGTCAACATATCGGAGTTGCTCTTATTGGCTCCGCCCCAAAGTCCCAGCGAGACAGTGACCAGACGCAGGGTATCAATCTCGTAGCTGGCTTCCAACGAGCCGTACTGGAAGGTGCCATGACTCTTCGAGCTGCCGTTGTAGCTAAGGTCTGATGATGACGAGCCAACTGTCCCGATAGTCTTACGACTGCCGCCTGAATAGCCACGCGGTTGGTCGTTGTAGGTCAGATTGTAGTTGCCACTGACGGTCAGCTTGCCAGCTTTGACCGTGCCGTTAACTCCACCGCCGGCACCCTGATTGCTCACATTGCCACTCAGCGTGACGGTATAGCCCTCCAATCCTGAACCATGCGTAACAATGTTCAGGATGCCACCAACGCCTTCGGCATCGTACTTCGGACCGGGGTTGGTAATAACCTCTATCTTCTTGATTGAGTTGGCAGGCATCGACTTCAGCACTTCTTTCGGATTATTCGTCATCAGGTTATTGGGCTTACCGTTGACATACACCTTAAACGATGACGAGCCGTTCACCTGGATGTTATCCTCGCCGTCTACCGTCACCATCGGCACCTTACGCAACATCTCCATGACGGAGTTGGTCTTCGAGTCAGGATCGCTCTCGATGTCATAGCTTATCTTGTCAATATCAGCCTTCACGAGCGACTTCTGCTTGACCACCTCTACACCCTGCAACTCCATCGACTTATAGATACTGTCGGCACGAAGCGAGTCTGCTTTGGTCTGAGCATTCGCTGTCGGCGACAAAAGCGCGACCAGCGTTAGATTGAGTATTCTTTTCATATAGGGGTGCAAAGTTAGCGAATTACACGGAAACATACAAATATTTCCTACTTCTTTTTCTTCTCGTAATACGCCACCATGTGTTCAGCCTGACGTATCATGTCGGTGAGTTGCAGGGTAGGTTTCTCCTCCTGTCGAGCCATTTCCAGAAACTTCCGGTAATACTCGTAAGCCTGCTTGTCATCCTCGATGAGGTAGGCCAGCGCATTGGCAATATTATAATAGGTGGCTATGGAACTGGGATTGTAGGTCAGGTGCCGCTTCCACGCACCGATTGCCTCTGGATAACGCTCCGTCAGATAGTAACCCTCGCCCTGCGAGAGGGTAATGGCTTTCATCGCGGTTGTGTCGGGCTGCATCAGTTCGAGGGAAAGGTTGAGATAGCCCAGTCCTTCCTCATAGCGCTTGGTATCGACACAGACCACACCGAGGCGATAGGCACAGCCCGGATGCTGCATGCCACTGATAAGGAAAGCAAGTTGCAAATACTTGTAGGCACGTTCGAGGCTATCGAGGCGGGTGTAACACATGCCAGCCGAATAGAGGGTGTTGAAGGTGGAGTCGCCTTGAGCGAGCAGCTTCTCATACAGCTCGCTTGCTGCAGAGAAGTCGCGATTCATGAACCAGGCATCAGCCAGCGCGCGGTTCACCAGAATATTCGTAGAGTCCTTCAGCGTATATTCTCCTGCACAAACAATGCCTTTCTGGGGCTGATTATCTCGAGCATAGGCGAGGGTAAGACCTGCCACAATCTCACCATCCATCGGATAACGCTTCAACAGCTGACTGGCCCAATACATAAACGCTCCGTTATCGCCCTGATGCTTGTAACTATAGGTAATATGGCGGAAAGCATCATGCGTGAGGCTGTCCTCGGACATATTCTTCAACAGCTCGGCACACAGGTGATAGTTAGCGCGTTTGTAGTGACAGTCGGCAAGTTTCAGACGAATCGCTCTTGGTACTACGTCTTCAGGGACGTATGGTCGTGAATGGCTGAAATCATCGTCCATCGAGAAACGGACAATGCCCTGTTTCGATGCGATATCAAAGGCTCGCTGATAATGCTTCAATGCCTCGAAGGTGTTATACTGCTGCATGCAGCTGTCGCCTTGCTGCATCAATATCTGTAGAGAGTCCAAAACCTCGCCCTTGACGGGGAAAACCATCAGTAGGGCGAGGATGAACATGCTTGCTATTCTGTTCATTTATACAAGAGAGTGTTTATTTCTTTTTCTTGGTGGTGATGACTATCTTCGAGCGTTCACCATTAGATTTGGCTTTCTCGATGGTGATGCGGTCTATCTCGCCACTCTTCAACTGCTGCAACAGTTCAGGGTCTATAAGTTTGCCATCCACTTCAACGTCTACGTCTTTGTTGGCAACATTTGCAACGGGGTTGTTAGCAGTCTCTTTGCTGCCACCCTGCAGACGGAAGGTAATGGGAACGGTGTACTTGACGCAAACAGGCTCACCATTCTGCCTGCCAGGTATCCAGTTGGGCATGGAACAGGCAACCCTCAGGGCCTCCTCATCTAATTGCGGATCGACGGACTTCACAACTTTAGCATCCGAGATACTGCCATCTTTGTTGACGACGAATGTAACAATGACGCGGCCTTGGATTCCGTTTTTATACGCTTCTTGAGGATACTTGACGTTCTTGGACAGGAACTCCATCAATGCTGCAGGACCGCCAGGGAATTGAGGCATCTGTTCTACAACATCGAATGGCTTGCCACTAGTATTCGACTCATCACTATCATCCTTCTGCAAACGAAGGTCATACTTGACCTGTGGGTCATTGACAACTATTGATCCGCTGGCATAACCCACATACATCACTTCTATCCGATCGCCTTTCTTCGCTTCCAGCGAGAACTCACCGTTACTATCCGTTACGGTACCTTTCTTAGAGCCATTGACTCTGATAACAGCACCAACAACAGGTTCTTTCTTGTCTTTGTCCTTCACAACACCACGAATGGTGTATGTCTTAGCGTCTTGCTGAACGGCTGGAGCCTGTTCGACGACTACGACTTCGCCAGCGGTACCAGCATTGATTTTGGCATTCGCTTTGCCTTTCTTGATAATTTGCTTCTTCTGGGGCTCGTCATAGACATAGTCGGTGACGGTACGGGCGTTGAGGGCGAGGGCTGTGCCGATAATGGGCACGAGGGCGAGCAGCTTCAACAGGTGGCTGCTACGGGTTTTCTTATTTGTCATCATATGAATACGATTTTTGAGGGTACTGTGACTGATGCCATTAGCAATGGAGTACCCGCCAATGCTTGTGGCCTTCGAGATTAACAGATATTGATATTGACGCGCGTTAATCCCTTGAGAGAGTACTGCACCGTCGGCCTCGTATTCGTGAATGGCGCGCAAATCCTGGCGCAGCATCCACATGGCAGGGTTGAACCACTGGAGGGCGGTGAGCAGATCCACGAGGACAACGTCGTAGGAATGACGCAAACGGATATGTCCCCGTTCGTGAGCGAGAATAGCGGCATCGTTGGCTTCATAGTCGCCACGATTCATCACAATATAGTGCATCCAACTGAAAGGAGCCACATCAGCGTTACCGGTCACGTAGACGATGGTGCCATCAGACTGAGGATGCTGTTCGCTTTGTCGTACCAAGCGCATGACTTTCAGTATGGCCAACAGGGTATGACCTAGCGTTGCCAGCATACCTGTTATATAAAGGATGGGCAGGACGATTTGCCACAGGGGCATTGCAGGTTCTTCCGCTACGGCCATCTGCACATCGCCAATGCTTACCTCAGACACAGCCTGAATGGTCACCGTCTCGTGCAGGGTAATGACACACAGGGGTAGCACAAACGAGGCTAATGCCGTCAAGAGTAGCACCACGCGGTTCACCCTGTGGAACGTCTCGCGTGAGAGCAGCAGGCGGTAGAACATGTAAAACACGATGATGAGCACCGCTACCTTGAGGTCGTATACGAGAAAGTCAATCATAATTTGCTATTTGACAATTTACTATTTACTATTTGATTCTATCTCGTCGATGAGTTCGCGCAGTTCTTCTACGCTGATCTTCTCTTCCTTGACAAACGAGGAGACGGCAGAGAGGTAGGAGTCGCCAAAGTAGTTCTTGATGATACCAGCTATCGACTTGCGTCCGTACTCATCCTCCGTAATCAGCGGATAGTACTGAAAGGTATTACCAAACTGCTTATGGCCAAGGAATCCCTCACGCTCCAGGATACGCACGATGGTTGACAGCGTATTGAAGTGTGGACGGGGCTCGTCATAATGCTCCAGCAACTCGCGAACGAACATAGGACCATGCTTCCAGTAGAGGTCCATGATTTCCTTTTCCTTGTTGGTCAATTTCTTCATATAAGTTGTCTTTGTTGTCTTAGTTGTCGTTAATAATTCTGCGTCTCAAATCAATATCTGAGCGCAAAGTAACTAAATCTTTTCGTTATATACAACTAAAAGGCTTAGTTTTTAACGGTTATTAAACTCTTTTTTTAGTTACTAACGAAGATGTTTAGTTAACACCCTCAAAGCACATGTGGAAAGCAGGCATGATGTAAAGATACGACAATTTTCCGATTTTCTTGCAAGAACGGGAAAAATGTTGTACCTTTGCAGCAAAATGAGCTAAAAACAGACTTTTCTCAAAAAAAATAATCGTCAACACCATGATACGCAAAATCATTACAACAGCACTATTCATTGGCCTGACCCTCTGCAAGGAGGCACTGGCCGCCCAGAACTTCGTCACCTTCACACCACAAGACGATGCACTGCCACTGAAGGGGGCTACCATCGGCTACAGCCAGCAGGACGACGAGGGGGTGAAGATGGCCATCCGCAACCTCTGCGAGGACATGAGGCGGGTGACGGGCCAGGCTCCTGCCCTGTCGGACAATGCTCCCACCATCCTGATAGGCACCCTGGGCAAGAACAAAGTGATAGACAGGATGAAGCTGGCCGACCTGAAGGGCAAGCGCGAGAAATACATTATCACCACCATAGGACAGCAGCTGGTGATAGCGGGCAGCGACCGCCGGGGCACCATCTACGGCATCTACGAGCTGAGCAGACAACTGGGGGTGTCGCCGTGGTACTGGTGGGCTGATGCGCCCGTAGCCAGACACGACGAGGCGTATGTCATCAGGGGTATGTACACCGATGGAGAACCTGCCGTAGAGTTCAGGGGTATCTTCCTGAACGACGAGGCTCCCTGCCTGACATCGTGGGTGAGGAATACCTACGGCACCGACTATGGCGGCCATGAGTTCTACGAGCGCGTGTTCGAACTCATCCTCCGGCTGAAAGGCAACATGATGTGGCCCGCCATGTGGGGATGGGCCTTCTATGCCGACGATGCGGAGAACGGCAGGCTGGCCGACAGGATGGGCGTGATGGTGGGAACGTCGCACCACGAGCCGATGGCACGCAACCATCAGGAGTATGCCCGCCACCGCAAGGAATGGGGAGCCTGGAACTACCAGACGAACCAGAAGAAGCTGGACCGGTTTTTCCGTGAGGGCATCGAGCGCATGAAGGATACCGAGGACATCGTGACCATCGGCATGCGCGGCGACGGCGACGAGGCAATGGGCGACAAGACCGACACTGAGCTGATGGAGCGTATCGTCAGAAACCAGCGACAGATAATCAAAGAGGTGACGGGAAAGCCTGCCAGCAAGACCACGCAGGTGTGGGCACTCTATAAAGAGGTACAGGACTACTATGATGCGGGATTCCGTGTACCCGACGATGTCATCATGCTGGTATGCGACGACAACTGGGGCAACATCAGGCGCGTACCCGTCAGCAACGAAGAGCGCAGCCACAAAGGCGGATGGGGCATCTACTATCACGTGGACTATGTAGGAGCACCGCGTAATACGAAATGGCTCAACGTGACACAGACGCAGCAGATGTTTGAGCAACTGTCGCTGGCCTACGACTTCGGCATCCAGCGTATGTGGATACTCAACGTGGGCGACCTGAAACCGATGGAATACCCTATACAGCTCTTCATGGACATGGCCTGGAATCCCAAGGAATACACCCAGCAGAACATTACCGACCATACCCGCCGCTTCTTTGAGAACACGCTTGGCAAATGTTCAATGTTCAATGTTCAATGTTCAATGGCTGACGAAGCCGCCTCCATCTACAACCGCAACTGCCAGTATATGGCGCGCGTCACCCCGGAGATGCTCGATGCGGATACCTATAACATAGAGACGGGCGAATGGCGGCAGGTGGCCAATGACTACCAGCGACTGGAACTGCGCGCCATGCGACTGTACCAAGACATCCCTGCTGAGGCCCGCGACTTCTACCGCCAACTGGTGCTCTTCCCCGTGCAGGCGATGGCCAACCTGTATGACATGTACTATGCACAGGCTATGAACCGCCGTCTGGCAGCCCAAGGCAATCTCGATGCCAACGAGTGGGCAGAGCGGGTGAGACACTGCTTCAGGCGTGACTCATTGCTGTGTGCTGCCTACAACCACGAAATAGCCAACGGCAAATGGAATGGCATGATGACGCAGAAGCATATCGGCTATACCAGTTGGAACGATGACTTCCCACACGACATGCTGCCCAAGACCACCCGCATAGATAGTTCAAAGTTCATAGCTCATAGTTCAAAGTTATATGGAGGCTACACCTTCCAACACAGCAATGGCTACGTTGCCATGGAGGCCGAGAACTACTATCGTGCCGAGGCGGCAGAAGGAACACATTGGAGCGTCTATCCGTACTATGGACGCACGCGTAGCGGCGTGGCACTCACACCCTATACGCAGCCCGTAGGCAACGCCTCGCTGACCTACCGTTTCACCCTGCCCGAAAACACACAGAAGGTCAAGGTACACATCATCGTCAAGTCGACCCTCGACTTCCTGAACATAGGAGGTCATGAATACAAGGTAAGGCTCGACGGCCAAGAGCCGCAGACAGTCAACCTTAACAAGACACTCGTCGACCACCAACCGTATATGTACTCAGAATATTATCCCACCGTGGCCCGCCGCATCATCGAGAAAGTGGTGGAACTAGACGCTGCAAAGTGTATCATGCACGAACTGACGCTGCAACCACGACATCCAGGCATCGTGTTCGAGAAAGTGGTGGTAGACTATGGCGGCTACAAGCCCTCCTACCTGTTCATGGAGGAGTCGGACAAAACAAAAACGCCACTTGTAACAAGGAATAATTGACGGAAAAATGCACAAAATACACTTTTTATTTTGTTATTTCCCCATTTTAACGTAATTTTGTAGCCCAAAAACGAAGAACGGTGAAAAATAACTGCGGAAAGACGCGCGAAGAAATCGTTACATGGCGATACAGGGCGTTCAAGAGATACCTGCGCCTGATAAACGATACACTGCTGTTCCGGCGACGATATGTCGTCGGCAGTGAGCGGTTGCCTAAGGAAGGCGAGCGGTTCATCATCGTATGCAACCACCAGAATACCGCCAACGACCCGCTGAACATCATCTTCTCGCTGCCACAGCACTGGCACGTGTGTGCCATGGCCAGGGCCAACGTCTTCCAGGTACACCCTCTGGTGACACGCTTCCTAAACTGGATAGGACTGACTCCGGCCTTCCGATTCGGATGGGAAGGGGGCAAGGGACTAGAACAGAACTTCGAGTCGTTCGACAAACTGGCAGAGCGGGTGAACAGTGCCTTCCCAACCATCGTCTTCCCAGAAGCAGGACATACGCAGGGACACTACCTGGGCAACTTCACAACGGGAACGGTGCGCATGGCCTTCTATGCCGCCAAGGCCAACGGCTGGCAGGAGGACATCAAGATAGTGCCCACGGCTCACCACTACAGCGACTTCTTCGACGTGCAGACGGAATTCCTATGGATGGTGGGGCAGCCCGTATCGCTACAGCCCTACTACGAACAGTTTCAGGAGCATCCCAACAGCGTGATGCGCGACATCACCCAACGGCTGCACGAAAGCATACAGCAGATGATGCTGGACGAGGGCGAGGACGACTATGATGTGAAAGACTTCATACGACGCTCGGCACTCAATCCCGCCACACTACAGGAGATGGCACTGCCAGAACGGCTGCAGCGCGACAAGGCCTTTATGCAGCAACTGCGCAGCAGCACATCGTACAACGAGATACTGGCAACGGCAAAAGAACTGAAAACGGCCGAAGAGCGTGCGGGGGTGGATGACATCACCGTAGAGAAAAGAACCGGTATACTGACGGTCATCGCATGGACGCTGCTACTCATCGCCTTGCTACCGCTATGGATGGTCAGCCTGTGGCCCCACGCCGTCTGCTATGCGCTGCCACCACGACTGATCCGCACGGACAAGATGTTCACCAACAGCTACCGCTACGTGATGTCGGCATTGCTGCTCTATCCGCTGGCGGCCATCATCACGCTGGCGACAGGAATAGCAGCAGGATGGTGGTGGCAGACGCTGATATGGCTGCTGCTGTGGATTCCGCTGGGACGATTCTGCTGGTGGTACTACCAGAAGTCAAGGCGGATGAAGAGGACCTGCTGCCGACTGATGCAGCCGCAACGGATGAGGGAAATTGAGAGGCTCAGAGAAATAATAATAATTAAGAAATAAAAATTATGATTTGCGAAAGCGCGGATAGAGGGCTTGAGAAAATTAAGAATTAAGAATTAAAGATTACAAAATAAAGAATCGTATATGAACAGAGTAGTTATTACAGGAATGGGAATATGGTCGTGCATCGGCACGACGCTGGATGAGGTACGCAATTCGCTATACCAGGGGAAGAGCGGCATCGTCTTCAGTCAGGAGAGAAAAGATGCCGGCTTCCGGTCGGCACTCGTCGGCAATGTGCCTAAGGTGGACCTGAAACCACTGCTGTCGCGTAACCTGCGCAGCTTTATGCCCGAAGAGGCACAATACGCCTATATGGCCACATTGCAGGCACTACAGCAGGCTGGTATCGACATGGACTTCCTGGAGAAAAACGAGGTGGGAGTCATCTACGGCAACGACTCGGTAGCGGAAGCCACGATGACATCGCTCGACAAATTCAGACTGCAGAAGGACAGCGTGGCATGCGGCAGCAGTGCCATCTTCCAGTCGATGAACTCGACCATCACGATGAATTTGGCATGCCTCTTCAAACTGAAAGGTATCAACCTGACGGCATCTGCCGCCTGTGCCTCCGGATCGCAGAGCATAGGACTGGCCGCACTGCTAATCAGCCAGGGACTGCAGGAATGCATCGTCTGTGGAGGAGCTGAAGAAAACAACATGTATGGCATCGCCTCCTTCGACGGCATCCAGGCCTTCTCTATCCGCGAGGACACACCTGAGAAAGCCAGCCGCCCGTTTGACCGTTCGCGCGACGGACTGGTACCCAGCGGTGGCGGCGCCACGGTCATCGTCGAGAGCTACGACCATGCAATACGCCGTGGGGCCAAGATACTGGCCGAGATTATCGGCTGGGGATTCTCAGGCAATGGCGACCATATCTCGACTCCCAACATCGAGGGGCCGGCACGCTCGCTGGAGAACTGCATCAAGGCTGCCAACATCGATGTGCGCAACATCGGGTATGTCAACGCACATGCCACCAGCACCATTATCGGCGACAAGCGCGAGGCACAGGCCATCGCACAGGTGTTTGGCGACTACAAGGTACCCGTCACCTCGACCAAGAGCCAGACAGGCCATGAAATGTGGATGGCTGGAGCCAGCGAAATCATCTACTCCATACTGATGATGAAGAACGGATTTATTGGTGGCAACATCAACTTTGAGGCTCCCGATGAGGAGACGGCATGCCTGAACATCCTTCCGGAAACCAAGGAAATCAAGTTCGACACATTCCTCAGCAACTCGTTCGGATTCGGAGGAACCAACTCGACACTGCTTATCAAAGACTTTAAGTAAACACAACAATCACTATCTGACAAATGAAAACAAGAGAAGAAATCATTACAGAGATAAACGCCAGAATGGCCGAAGAATTCGAGATTGACGAGAGCAAGATACAGCCAGAAGGCACCATCTTCGACACACTGGAGCTCGACAGCATCAGCCTCATCGACCTTGTCAGCATCGTCCACGTCAACTTCGGCATCAAGATTGAAAAAGAGGAACTACCCGGCATCAAGACCTTTGCCGACCTCTACGACTATATCGAGCAACACCAGCAGTAGAACGTGGGGAGCAGAGGTACATCCCCGACAGAATCAGCACCGTCCCCACCATCTGCCAAGGCGTAACATGCTCGCCCAACAGCCAGGCAGCAAAAAGCGTGGTGGTGAGGGGATTGAAGTAAACCCAATTGGTGACGGCTACGGCACCCAATTTCTTGATGACCCAGTTCCACACCAGGAAGCATACCATAGAAGCCACAACACCCAGAAACAACAGATTCCACAGCACCGGAGGACTTGAGAGCACTCCAAACGAAGGGAAGCCCGGCACCCATATATAATAAGGAAGGATGGTGAGCAGGCCATAGAAGAACACCTTGCGCGTGACGAACAGCGAACCGTATCGCCCGGACACGGCCTTCAGCAGCAATGAGTAGAACGCCCAGCACAGACAGGCACAGAAAGCCAGCACATCACCAAGCGGTGAGAGATGCAATACGAAGTGGCCGTTCAACACCACTACCGACATACCGGCACAAGCCATCACAGAGCCAAAGACCTGCAGCGGCGAGAACCGTTCGCTATGCCGATAGAAAAGTGCCACCAACAGCATCGTAAATAAAGGGCACATACACACTATCAGCGACGTATTGGTGGCGGTGGTATAGAGCATCGCGGCATTCTCAGCCAGAAAATACACAGAACCACCAGTAATGCCCAGTGCCACCATCAGCAACTCATCACGCCACGAAGTACAGAAAAGACTGAAAGCAGGAGAAAATCGGGTGACACTGCTGTCATAGCGATGAGAGGCAAGGGAGGAAAAGCGGGCAAACAACTGATAGGCCAGGAGCAGTACGTAGGCAATGATGAAGCGCAGCGTGAAAATCTGCGCGGGCGATAAACCAGCCTGTAGCAGCATCTTCGTAAAGACAAAGGTACTGCCCCAGATGGCCACCACGATAAAGGCCACAAAATGATATATCCAGTTCTTGCCCAAGAATGTTTCTCTATTTTTTAATTTTTAATTCTTCATTTTTCATCTTTCACCTTCTCAAGCTCTCTTTCCGCGCTTTCGCAAATCATAATTCTTAATTTTTAATTTCAATATCTCGCTTGACGTTGTTACGGATTTTTGTCAAATAGCCCTTCATACCCTCGGCATCCTTCGTGTCAATAATCTCCAGCAGATCCTTGAGTTCCGTACGAATCTGCGACACCTGGTCATGGGTATAGGGGTTGAACAGAATCTCCTGCAACAAGTAGTCATCCTCGTTCAACACACCCTTGGCAATGCGCATGTGCCGCTTAAAGGTGGTACCAGGTGCATCCTGATGCTTCATGACAGCCGCAAAAACAAAGGTAGACACGAAAGGAATCGACAGTGAGTAAGCCACCGTCTTGTCGTGCTCCTCGAAGGTGTACTCGTAGATGTTGAGGCCCAGCTTCTGATAGAGATCCTTGAAGAAGATGCGCCCCATGTAGTCGCCCTCGCTGATAATGATGGCGTTCTCCTCACTAAGCTGTTGCAGGTTGGCAAACGTCGGGCCGAACATAGGGTGCGTAGAGACATAGCGCATACCCGACTGCTCATAGAATTCCTTCAAGTCGGTCTTGACGCTGGCGATGTCGCTGATGATACATTCCTTGGGAAGGTATGGGATCACCTCTTTGAACACAGGAATGGTATACTTCAGCGTGACGGCATTGATAAGGAGTTCCGGCTTAAAACAGCGAATCTCCTCCAGCTCGGTAAAGCGCTGACAATTATATGTGAAGCGCATTCGCTTCGGGTCTTTTTCGAATACAGCCACCTCATGGTCGAAACTCAGCAGGTCGATGAAGAAACTGCCCATCTTGCCTGCCCCTAATACTAATATCTTCATCTGGTTTTTACTTATTAACTATTTCAATCTGCTGTCGTACTGATTCTTCGTGGATGCTCTCGAACACTTTGGCAACGAACTCAGGAGCCATACCGTTCAGCGAACCCTGAACGCCACGTTTCTCCAGAATCTCGTTGTAACGCGAGGCCTGCAGCACAGTCATGTTATGCTCCTTCTTGTAATGACCAATCTCACGACACACTCCCATGCGCTTGGCCAACAGCTCCATCAGCTGGTTGTCCAGTTCATCAATCTGCTTACGTAACTGCTGGATGCCTTCGGTGCTGACATGCTCGTCGCGGATAACCAGCAACGAGAGAATGTAGTCGAGCACATCAGGAGTCACTTGCTGCTTGGCATCACTCCACGCCTTGTCAGGATCGCAGTGGCTCTCAACAATCAGACCGTCAAAGCCCAAGTCCATAGCTTGCTGACACAGCGGGGCTATCAGCTCACGACGGCCACCGATATGACTAGGGTCACTGATAATGGGAAGACAGGGTATCCGACGATGTAACTCGATGGGAATCTGCCACATAGGAGCATTCCGATAAATCTTCTGTTCATAGCTTGAAAAACCACGATGAATGGCACCCAACCGCTTAACCCCTGCCTGATTGATACGCTCCAATGCCCCTATCCACAACTCCAGGTCGGGATTGACAGGATTCTTCACAAACACCGGTACATCGACTCCTTTCAAGGCATCAGCCAACGCCTGAACGGCAAAGGGATTGGCACTGGTGCGTGCTCCTATCCACAGAATGTCAATACCATACTTCAGAGCCAGTTCCACATGTTCTGGAGTAGCCACTTCAGTGGAGATGAGCATGTGCGTTTCTTCCTTCACCTGCTTCATCCATGGCAGTGCCTTTTCACCGTTGCCCTCGAATCCACCAGGCTTCGTGCGCGGCTTCCACACACCGGCACGGAAGTTGTGGCAGCCCTTCATGGCCAATTGGCGGGCAGTTTCCATCACTTGCTCCTCTGTCTCGGCACTGCATGGACCGGCAATGACGAAGGGGCGTTCATTGTCACTTGGTAAATTCAATGGTTGTAATTCTAATTCCATATAAAGCCCACCCAAGCCCTCCCCATTGGAGGGATGTTTAATAACATATAGGGTGCTCCATTTATTAAGTTAATACCTTTATTATTCTTACTAATTGTCCATGGCAGCCCACTATTCAGACATCCCTCCCTTTGAGAGGGCTTGGGTGGGCTTGATGCTTTTAATTCTTTCAAGTGCTGCTCGCATCTTATCTTCTTTGGCACATAAAGAAATCCTGATATATCTTTCACCATTCGAGCCGAAAATAAAGCCTGGCGTGATGAATACACGTGCCTCGTGGAGCACGCGCTCCGTCAAATCCTCCACATGCTGGATACCCTCAGGAATCCTACCCCATAGGAACATACCGACCTGGTTCTTGTCGTAGGCACACCCCAGCACATCCATAATCTGTTCAGCATACTTACGACGACGGGCGTACGTATTGATGTTAAACTCACGATGCCAGCCCTCATCGTTCTTGTAGGCTTCGGCAGCAGCGAGCTGGACACCTCGGAAGGTGCCGCTTTCTATGTTCGACTGCACCTTCAAGATCCACTGGATAAACTGTGCATTCGAGGCACAGAGTCCCACACGCCAACCTGGCATATTATGGCTTTTCGACATAGAGTTGAACTCAATGCAGCAGTCCTTGGCACCGGGAATCTGTAGGATGCTCAGGTGTTCCTCACTGAGGATAAAGCTATAGGGATTGTCGTTCACCACGACGATACCATGCTCTTGGGCAAACGCCACAAGACGTTCGTAAGTCTTA
Source organism: uncultured Prevotella sp. (assembly GCA_946415755.1). Classification (GTDB taxonomy): domain Bacteria; phylum Bacteroidota; class Bacteroidia; order Bacteroidales; family Bacteroidaceae; genus Prevotella. The sequence continues at coordinate 31,100 of CAMKTS010000007.1, forward strand.
CGCTGTGCCCTACCACCAGTAGGCATGTTGGGATAATTGGTCCACATCAGTTTCACACGCGACAAGTCCATCTTCTCAAGTTCCTCGAAATCGGGTTGCCATTCATTATCCTCACGAAGATTGTAATTCACTATCTTTGCACCCAGTATCTTACTTAAAGAGGTATAAGTAGGATAGCCAGGATTAGGCACCAACACCTCATCGCCAGGATTGACGAAAGCCAGCGTAACATGCAGAATACCCTCCTTAGAACCGATCAATGGCAATACCTCACTCTTTGCATCGAGGTCTACGTTGTACCAACGTTTGTAAAAGCCACTCATCGCCTCACGCAATTCCGGTGTACCCTGTGTGGGCTGATAGCCATGTGCATTGGGTAGTCGAGCCACCTCACACAATTTCTCGATGGTCTGTTCAGATGGTGGCATGTCAGGACTGCCAATAGCGAGGCTGATAATATCCTTGCCCTCGGCATTCAGTTGGGCCACTTCTTTCAATTTCCTACTGAAATAGTACTCCTGTACCAAACTTAATCTGTCTGCTGGCTGTATCATATTAAATATTTAATCTTTAATCCTTAATCTTTAATTTTTAATCTCAATTAGTCTGTCTTCCGTCTTTATATTCTCCTAAAATTTTAAAATCCTTGGTTAATGGAATGATTGCATCTATCGACTGCCTATAGCGCGTCAAATCATCATACATCACGTCAACATAGAACAGATACTCCCATTCACGTCCAATGATGGGCAACGACTGGATCTTTGTCAGATTAATCTTATAGAACGAAAGGATGGCCAGCACATGACTGAGTGACCCCTCCTCATGAGGCAGCGAAAAGACAACGCTGGCCTTGTTGGCTTCTGTCAGGGGACGCAACAAGTCGGCTTTATTGGGGCTGGACACCACCAGGAAACGGGTGAAGTTGTGCTTGTTGTCCTCGATATGGTCTTCGAGCACTTTCAGACCATAGAGTCTGGCTGCCTCTGCATGACAGATAGCTGCCCAGCCCTTTTTCTGTCCCTCGCCAATCATCTTGGCACTTCCTGCAGTATCTTCAGCCTCCACATTCTTCAGCTGCGGATGTTGTGCCAGGAATTGACGGCACTGCATGAGTGCTACAGGATGGGAATGAACCTCAGTAATGCTGTCCCAGTCATCGTCAGGCAGACAGCAGACACAATGTGTGATGTGGAGCTTATGCTCGCCGACTATGGTGGTACCACTGTCCCTCAATAGTTCGTAGTTGTGCAATAGCGAACCGGCAATGGTATTTTCGATAGCCAACATGCCTATCGCTGTCGGATCCTGCTTAATCTGCTGAAACACTTGTTCGAAGGTGTTGCAGCAGATCAGCTGAATCTGCTCTCCCTGGTAGTAAAGGTGGGCTGCTATGTCGTGGAATGACCCCTCCAGTCCCTGTATTGCGATTCTCTTCATTACTTTTTAAATAAAAACCCCACTTTCACATACGTGAAGCGGGGTTGTTTTTCTTCTTATCCTTTTCGTTGAACCTTATACGCAACGACCCGCTTCGCAATTGCTTGCAAAGTAAAAGTAATAGCCGTAAAAATATTTATTCAACATATTCATATTCTCTGTTTTTTTACTTTTCGGTTGCAAAAGTATAACTTTTCTAGCAAATACGCAAACATTTTGACAGAAATTTTTGCTTTTCCCTCAAAAAAGGTCACTCGTCCATCTGGAACAGGGGATCTTCAGGCATGACCATAACAGGCTGCTGTTCGAAATCTCTGAGGAGTTTTTCGCTGACATACTGTTTGTCTACTACGAGGCGGAACATATACTCGCGGAACCACGGTGCCGACATGATGAGACAGCCCTGCTGGCCCCAGTCTCCACCCCAAGAGTTTTCCACCTTCCACTTGATAGGCTCGCCCTGCGGGGTAAGGTCCACGGCAGTAAGCGTCATGGCATGAGTAGAGCCGCTGTCGAAAGTAGAGATGCGGTCGGCCTTATTCATGGTGAACGTGGTGCCGAAGAGTGAGGCGTAGTCATAGTTGTCGAGGTCGCAGTAGCCACGCTTGCGGTCGAGCTGCTTGCCCACATCGTACGAGCTGTAGAGTTTGCGGCCGTCCTTCAGCGAGGCGATGGCCAGTGTTTCAATGTCTTCCATGGGCAGATTAAGGTATTTCCAGTTGTGTCCGTCATAAACGTGACGGTCGTACTCCACCTCGTAAGTCTTGTAATAGGGACGGCGTGGGTCGTTCATCACCATGATAAAGCTACCGTTGAGGGGCTGTCCCACCACCTCGTCATAGAAACTCTTAGGGGTGTACTTACGTACCGGAGTGAGTGGCTTTCCGCTCTTATCCTTGAAGGCATAGGTAAACTCCTTGACAGGTTCCCCTAAAGTGATGACCAGTATATGATAGATTTCACTGAGCATCTGTGTCTTACGCTTACGGATATCGGCAGGTCTCTTGCCATCGGCCACCATGCGGCGCAACTCCAGTCCCTGCTCGCGCAACTTCGACTTGATGATGGCAGCCATTTTCGATGTATTGTCGGCCGAGAAAGTTTCGGGTTGGATGTCGGCGGGCACCAGTCCGTACTTCTCCGCCAAGTCGGCAACGCCGCAGAAAGTACCTCCATCACTGATGGGGTGCTGGAAAAAGAACTGCACGCGCAAATCATCAATAGGTTTCTTGCCGGTGTCGATGACTCCCTGCAAGAAGAGGTTCGACTTTTCCAGTTGGTCGTAGAAGAACAGGTAGTCGTGCGAGAGTTCCACACTGAGTGAGTCGGTGCGCTTGGCAAAGTTTGAGCGCAGTACGTTGAGTCCGCTGAACATCCAGCAGCGTCCGCTGGATCGCTGGTTAGTAATACTCTGTTTCTTGGTCTCTACGCTAAAGTAGGTGTCGATAGTCCCAGCGTTGGCACGGTTCTGTGCCAGCTGGTCGATAGCATTGGCAGCCAGTGCGTTGCGCAAGGCGCGGTCGGAAACCGAGGGTGCGTTCTGTTGTTGCAGCTGCTGCAGCATGTCGGGCGAGATACCACCATCACTGGTCTGCGCTAATCCCTGTACTGCACCGATGAGTGTGATGCATAATAATGTTTTTCTCATAATTTCAAACATGGCGTTATTGAATCTTTAATTATTAAATTGTATTTACTTCCTGTCAGAATTCTCTGACTACGGTGCGGCCTTCAAGCCACGCCAGCATGTTGAGCACCAGGTAGTTCCAGTTCTGGAAGCCGGGGTTGATGATGCCCTCGCCGGTATCGGGGTTGTAGTATTCGTGCAGGGTACGGTTCTTGCGCAGGTCTTCGCCAAAGAGGACACAAGTCTTTTCTGCCAATTGGCGTGCCTCGGCATCGAAGCCATAGTCGACCAGGCCTCGGAACACCAAGTAGTTGGAAATGCCCCAAATAGGCCCCTGCCAGTTTGACGGGTTGTGAGTGGCTCGCAAGTTGTACATCTGCTCCAGCTTGGAGAGCGTGCGTATACCGTAGGGGGCACAGAAGGTACGCCCGTCCAACAGGTTCTCGCGAACCATGCGCTGCGCATGGTGCTGGGTGGCAATGCCTGCCCATAGTGCCATAAACCCCGACCAAGAGCCGAGTCGCTGGATGAGACAGGGGTATTGGCGCGGAGCCCCCTCGTGGAGCACGAAGGGTTTTCCGAAGATAATCTGCGGCTGGCCAGTATAAGGCAACAGGTTCAGGTCGACGCTGTAGTACATGCCGTCTTTCTCGTCCCAGCAATAACGGCGCACAGCCTCGCACAGACTGTCGGCATCCTGCTCATAGCATTGGGCTGCTTTTGTCAAGCCCATCTTCTCGGCAAGCCAAGACATGGCACGCAGTTCCTTGTACATCAGACAGTTGAGAAATATACTGGCCGAGCTACCCTTAGGTCGGAAAAAGGTAGAAGGGTCGTTGTCGACACCGATGGCCAGGTCATCCTGCCAATAAAACAGGCCTGTGGCGGCATGGCGATGATGTTCCTGATAGTTACGCACAAAAGCCTGCATACGGCCGAACCCCTCACGCAGCCATGAGACATCGCCACCGTTCTGACTGGCGATGAAGGCTGCATGTTGCGCAATGACGGGCTTGTGCATGTTGGTAGAATAGATATCCTTAGGCCTGATTCTCTCAGGGTCACTCTGCGCATCCACCACCATTGGCATGTAGCCGTCAGCATCTGAAGTATAAGCCAGGTAGTTCAGCACACATCCTTGCTCATATGCCAGTGCCTCTTGACGGTCTTCGAAGGTACCGACATCGGCCAGTATCTGCCGCAGTGCCACGTCGGAGAGCCATGAGTCCCAGTCCCACAGCACGGCGGCATACGACTTGCTGCCAGGTGTCAGGTAGGGGTAGATGAGTGCCCCACCCTCCGGTTGCCTGTACATCTGTTTGTAGTCGGCACAGATGTGCTCACGGATAAGGCGTGCATGCTCTCTGGTTGCCGCCACCTGTGCCACAGCTGCCATAAGGCCGCTACACAGACACATCGTAAGTATTGCTCTCTTCATCTCACTTCGTTTGCATGGGTTGGTTCATTCCTTGGGAATCTGTACCTCCAGATTCTGTCGGTGGGCAAAGATATGAGGCGACATGATTTCAACACCATTGGTATGGAAACTGTCGAGAATGTTCTGATGGAGTGTGGAATAAATCTCGGACAGGGCATCCGCACGGTGGGTATAGGCATTAATCTCATACTCCACATAGAAGTCGTCAAGATTGGTGACTCGCACAAACGGCTCAGGCTTTTTCTGAATGTAGGGAGTGGAACGGGCGGCTTCGAGAAGCAGGTCACGGATGAGCTGCCACTTCATGTCATAGCCAATGGTAACCTTGGTATGAACAATGACACCGTAGTTCTTAGCGGCAATGGTGAAGTTGGAAGTCTGCGATGTCATCAGACTTGAATTAGGTATCGTAATTATCTCATTCTTACGGGTACGGATGCGCGTCACTAGCATCGTCTTCTCAATGACGAACCCCTCCGTACTGCCATAGCTGATGAAGTCGCCAATGCGGAACGGACGCATGTATGTCATCACCATTCCAGCCATCACATTACCGATAATAGTCGAGGATCCCAGCGACACGATGACACCGATGAACACCGACACGCCCTGGAACACCTCAGAATTGGAGCTGGGCAGCAGGGGCCATATCATCACCAACATAAACGAGTAGCACAGCAGACGGATAATCAGATAGGTGGGCTGCGCCCAGTCGGCATAGAATCCTGTAATCTTGAGATTGCCTACGGCCACCTCGTTGAGCAGGTAGCGGAAGCCTTTCACCAAATAGCGGAAGCAGAGAATGATGACGATGATCTTGAACAGGTCAGGCAGGAAATCTACCACCGATTGGAAGATGTCGGTAACAGGATTCAATATATATCCGAACACGGTATAGGTAAGCGACTTGGTCTCAGGGAATGCTGAGAACAGCAGGGGAATGCTGACGAGCAGCTGCAGCAGAATAAAGACGATGCGCAGCACGTTGAGGCTGGCAAGGAACACGATGCCCATTCTGCGCAGATTGAGCACCTCATAGTCTTTGATGTTCAGGAGATGCATGCGGCGCAGCAACTTGCGCAGCAGGCGCAGACGGTAGCGTTTATGTAGGCGGTTGGTCAGCCAGATAAGCACCATCTGGCCTATCACGATGCCCAGCACCAGCATCACTCCCTTGAGTTTCTGGCGAAGGCCATACTCTTCGTGCAGCTGCCTCACCTTGTTGCCTACTATCACGGCATACTGTGCCACCAACTCCTGCCTAGTAGTGTTCTGCCATATCGCATCCTCGTCTGTCACACTCAGCAATACGGCATCGCCCGCCATCACATCAGAAGACACATCACCATCGAAGACATAAATGGAATCGAGCTTCAGTGTCAGCTGCATGCCTTTCTCGATGATGGCCTCTTCAGCCTGTTCAACACGTTTCTCAGGCAACCTGCCGCCTTTTCGAGCATAGAGTGTCAGCAGTGTATCACCGTCTATTACGAGCGGAGCACCCTTCGTAATCTGGCGCAGTGAGTCGATTCGAGCCTTGCGTTCTGCCTTGCGAAGCGAGTCTTCTTTAGCACTCTTGCCAGTGATTTCCAGCTGTTCGCGCATCATAATACCCTGCAGTTCCAGCTCCTGCACCTGATGTCGCAAAGCCTCTATCAGCGAATCGTTGGAAACTGCCGCAACCGAGTCGACCGATTCCTGCTGAGCGTAGGCTGCCACATACAGCCATAGTCCGCACAACACGGCCAGCCCTCTGAAAACATTACCCTTTATTCTCATTGTTTTAGATTTTATGAGCGCAAAGGTACGAAAAAAAGAGAAAAAAGCAAAGAAAAAAAAAGGAAAAGCTGTTTTTTCTGTGACAAAAACAGCAGTGGTGCGTCTTTTCTATAAATAGAATAAGGTATTATGAAAAGAATCATCACCGTATGTATCGTATGTTGCATTGCCACTGCAACAAGCATAAGCGCTCAGGGACTATCCGACATGAGCCGTAGCAAGCAAGCCAAGATGCAGAACCTACCCATGGGGGCTACTCAGTGGACGGGCGGCTTTTGGAGCGACCGTTTCTCGATGCTCTCCACTACAGGCATCTGGGATATGTGGAAGACGTGGAACACCCCGTGGGAGACACTCGATGCAGAAGGCAAGCACGGGAGCAACGGCTTCCGCAACTTTGAAGTGGCAGCAGGCACGGTGAAGGGGAAACATCACGGTCCTCCTTTCCACGATGGTGACATGTACAAATGGCTGGAGGCCTGCGCCGCCGTCTATGCCGTAACAAAAGACCCGAAGGTAGATGCCCTCATGGACAAGTTCATCGAGCAGGTAGCCCTTGCCCAGCGTGCTGACGGCTATATCCACACCCCTGTGGTCATCAGCGAGCGCAACCAGGGCATCGACTCGCATGCAACTGGAGAGAACGCGGCAGGCATCGAGATCGGCAAGGATCAGAAGCATGCCTTTGCCTCGCGCCTGAATTTCGAGACCTACAACCTCGGCCATCTCATGACGGCAGGTATCATCCACAAGCGTGCCACAGGCAAGACCAGCCTCTTCGATTGTGGCAAGAAGGCTGCCGACTTCCTTTATAATTTCTTGACCAACGATGCTGCCGAACTCTCTCGCAACGCCATCTGTCCAAGCCACTACATGGGGGCTGCTGAGATGTATCGTGAGACGGGCGACGAGAAGTACCTCACGCTGGCCAAGGGTCTTATCGCCATCCGTGACAGCGTGACCAACGGCGAAGACCACAACCAGGATCGCCATAAATTCCGTGACCAGTACGAGGCTATGGGCCACGCCGTTCGTGCCAACTATCTCTATGCCGGAGTAGCCGACCTTTATGCCGAGACTGGCGAAGAACAACTCATGAAGAACCTATCGGCCATTTGGGATGACATTGTGAACCATAAGATATACATCATGGGGGGATGCGGAGCCCTTTACGATGGTGTATCGCCCGACGGTACCACCTACAACCAGCCCAGTATTCAGCAGATTCACCAGGCCTATGGACGCCAGTTCCAGTTGCCTCAGGAGGCTGCCCACAACGAGATCTGTGCGCAGATAGGAATGATGCTCTACTCGTGGCGCATGTTCCAGACTACCGTTGATCCCAAGTATGTCGACAACATCGAGAATGAACTCTACAATGGTATTCTCAGCGGTATCTCGCTCGACGGAAAGAGCTTTTTCTATACCGAGGCCCTGCGCCGCACCAAGGAGTTCCCCTATGTCATGCGCTGGCCCAAGCACCGCCAGCACTACATTTCCTGTTTCTGCTGTCCTCCCAACACTCTGCGCACACTCTGCGAGGCCCAGGAATACGCATACAGCATTAATAAGGACACGCTCTGGGTGAACCTCTACGGACAGAACAGCCTGAAGACGAAAGATCTGGAGATAGAGCAAGAGACCAACTATCCGTGGGATGGCCATATCAAGCTGACTGTCAAGAAGGCCAAGACGCTGCGTAGCATTCGCATGCACATCCCCGGCTGGTCTACTGACATAACGCTCAAACTGAATGGCGAACCCATTCTTGCCGAAGACCTGCGCCAGTCCCGCAAATGGAAGAAGGGCGATGTCATCGAACTCGACCTTCCCATGAAAGCCCGTCTGATAGAAGCCAACCCACTGGTCGAGGAAGCCAAGAACCAAATTGCCGTCATGCGCGGACCGATTGTCTATTGTCTGGAAGGACAGGACATCGAGGGAGGCCATCGCATCAACGATATTGCCCTGCCTGCCGACATCCAGTTCACAGAGAAGAAGATGACCATCAGCGGTCATGAGATGATAGTCCTTGAGGGCTATGCGCAGTTGGTCAACCAAGACTCCTGGAGCAACGAGCAACTCTATCGCGAGCTTCGTTCCATCAGCAAGAGACAGGTGAAGATACGTCTCATCCCCTACTATGCTTGGGACAACCGCGGCATCGATGACATGTCGCTCTGGCTACCCCTTCTGCGATAAAGGAAATAGAGAAAGCAGATATGGCATTCTATGAAACAGAACCTTCTTTTCGTCTGTCTGTTCTACGCCTTAGGCATACAGGCTGCAGAGATTAACATCACCCCCGACTCGTCGCTCACCGATGCCATTCGTAAGGCACGCGAGATGAAACGACTGGGGAAGGCTACCCAGGTGACCATCCACCTAGGGGCTGGTACGTATTTCCTGTATGAACCCTTGCGACTGCGCCCTGAAGACAGCGGTCTGAAACTGGTAGGCAAGGATGCCGTGATCAGCGGCGGAATAAAGATAACGGGGTGGAAGAAACAGGGCAAGCTGCTGATAGCTGATGTACCTGATTTCAACGGACGTCCTATTGATTTCCGCCAGTTGTGGGTCAATGGGCAGAAGGCTATACGAGCCCGCGATGTCAGTGACTTCGAACAGATGCATTGTATCCGCACCTACGACAAAAAGAACCATATATTGTGGGTGCCAAAGAAGGCGGTGGAGAAAATCATAAAGGCATCCTATGCAGAGATGGTGCTGCACGAGATGTGGTGTACGAGCAACCTGCGCATCAAGAGTGTCGAGATTCAGGGCGACTCTGCCGCTGTGCGTTTCCACAACCCAGAGGCAAAGCTCCAGTTCGAGCACCCGTGGCCCTCGCCCATGACACCTGATACGAAGCATCCGTCTCCCTTCTATCTGACCAACGCCAAGGAACTTATTGACGAGCCGGGCGAATGGTACCATGACATCCGAGAGCATAAGTTATACTATATGCCTCGGATAAATGAGAAATTAGAAATGAGGAATGAGAAATGGACGGCGGTGGTGCCGGTGTTAGAGACGCTGGTGGAGGTAATTGGTAGTGCCGAACATCCTGTGCGCAACATCACCATTGAGGGTGTGACCTTCAGCCACACCACCTGGATGCGACCCAGCGAAAAGGGACATGTACCTTTACAGGCTGGCATGTATCTGAAGGAGGCTTATAAGTTGCGCCCACAGATAGACCGCCCCAATAACCACAAACTCGACAATCAAGGTTGGTTAGGACGTGCCGCTGCTGCTATAGAACTGCGCTATACAGAAGACATCAACTTCGACGAATGCCGCTTTGAGCACCTCGGCGGTTCAGGATTGGACTACGCTATCGCATGTCGTCGTGGCACAACGACGAACTGTATCTTCACAGACATCGCCATGAACGGCTACGTATGTGGCTCGTTCTCGCCGGAAGGACTGGAGACCCACCTACCCTACCAGCCCACCGACTTCCGCGAGGTGTGTACAGGACAAGTGGTGAACAACTGTGAGTTCTACGACGTGACTAACGAGGACTGGGGCTGTGTGGCCATCTGTGCAGGCTATGTCAGCGGTATCAACATCGAGCACAACACCATCCACGACGTCTCGTACACGGGCATCTCACTGGGATGGGGCTGGAACCGCGACATGGTCTGTATGAAAGACAATAAAGTTCACGCGAACCTTATTTATAATTATGCACAGCACATGTACGACTGCGCAGGCATCTATACGTTGGGCAATCAGCCGGGAACTGTCATCTCAGAGAATGTGGTAAAAGACATCGCCACACCCAGTTACGTACACGACCCAAACCATTGGTTCTACCTTTATACCGATGAAGGCTCCAGCAACATCACGATAAAGGACAACTGGACACCCAGCGAGAAATTTCTGAAGAATGCCAACGGACCTGGCAACATTTGGGAGAACAACGGTCCGCAAGTTAACGAAAATATCAAGCGCAATGCAGGCAAATAATAAAGCAACATGGATATGGTACCCTGGCGACTTCGAAGTGTGGCTCGGCAACATCTTCAATAATCGCAGAACGGAGCGTGGAGCCATGTTTCCCCCGTTCTGGAAACAGGACTCGCACTATGTGACAGTGGAATTCTCGAAGACTTTCGATGTGGCGGCGGAAGAGGACATCACCATCGCCTGCGAGGGACAGTTCAACATTGCCCTCGACGGGAAGTTGCAGTCGGTTGCCACAGGGGCCGTCCGTCGCAAAGAGAACAACACCTTCTCTTTTACCGTTCCCAAGGGTGGGCACAAACTCAACCTGAAGGTATGGAACCAAGCAACGCCCCCTGCCCTCTTCATCGATGGTAAGACTATCAAGACGGATTCCAGTTGGCTGGCGACCTATGAGGACAAACTGTGGATTGACGAGAACGGCGTGGCTCACGGTTCAGGTATCTACGTGCCTGCTGCCCATTGGAACTTCGACAGCATTGACACCCCACCCTCTACTTACCAATTGGAGCGTGAGGAGCGCCGCCCTGTATGTGCCACCGTTCCCGCCGGTTCTCCGTCGGGCATCCTCTACGATTTCGGCAAGGAGACCTTTGGCTACCTGAAAGTCAGGAACCTGAAAGGCATCCTCCACATCTATTACGGAGAGAGTCCAGAGGAAGCGCTCGACAAGGAGCACTGCGAAACCCTCGATGTCATTGATGTTCAACGTCCGACGTTTAATGTTCAATGTTCATTGTTCAACGTTCAATGTTCCAAGGCCTTCCGTTACGTCTATATAGAAAAGGAGGAAGGGGCGAGCTACGACGAGGTGCTGATGGACTACGAATATGCGCCCCACGACATGACCCATAGCGGTTCATTCCGTTGTTCTGACGAGGAAATCAATCGGATATGGGAAGTGGGTGCTTACACCATGGATCTCACCACCCGCGAGTTTTTCATGGACGGCATCAAGCGCGACCGCTGGACGTGGTCGGGCGATGCCATCCAGTCGTACCTGATGAACTACTATCTGCGCTTCGATACGGAGTGCGTCAAGCGTACCATCCGCCAGTTGCGTGGTAAAGATCCTATGACGGCACATGTCAACACCATCATGGATTACACGTTCTACTGGTTCAAGTCCATTCTCGACTACTACCAGTATACGGGCGATGCTGACTTTGTGAGGGAGATGTGGCCACGCATGGTGACGCTGATGAACTACGTGGAAGGACGTCTGAATCAGGACGGTATGGCCGAAGGAAAGTCCGATGACTGGATTTTTGTAGATTGGGTGGACTTTCCCATGCACAAGCGCGGCACGCTGTGTTTCGAGCAAATCCTGCTGATGAAGGCGATGGAGACGATGGCTCTTTGTGCCAAACTCCTGGGTATCAACAAGAGCGACTACCGCGTGAAGGCGGAAGAGCTGCGCAACAAAATCAAGCAGACCTTCTGGAGCTACGACCAGCGTGCCTATCTGCATGCCATCGAGGATGGGAAGATGAATCCGCAGATTACCAAGTTCCCGAATATGTTTGCCATTCTATACGGACTGGCCTATGAGGAGGAACGTAAGGAGATTATGCAGTCGGTGATGCTCAACCCCGACATCGCCCCCATCACTACTCCCTATATGCGCTTTTATGAACTCGAAACGCTCTGCATCGACGGCCTGCAACAGCAGGTGCTACAGGAAATGAAGGACTACTGGGGCGGTATGATTCGAGAAGGGGCCACCTCGTTCTGGGAGAAATACGTGCCCACAGAGCGTGGCACGCAGCATCTGGCTATGTACGGACGCCCCTACGGCAAGTCGCTCTGTCACGCCTGGGGGGCCTCACCCGTCTACCTGTTGGGCAAGTATTACCTCGGCGTGCGCCCCACGAAGCCCGGCTACGAAGAATTCGAGATACACCCCTCGCTGGGCGGTCTCGAATGGATGGAGGGCGACGTACCCACTCCACATGGTATGATACATGTATATATGGACAGGAATACGATAAAAATACGTGCCACAGAAGGCCGTGGCACGCTCTATGTCGCTGGTCAGCAAGTGGCTGTCAGTACGGATAAGGAGGTTGTCGTACACTATTGAGCCATACCGAAACGCCTGAGACTATTCTCCCTGAAGGATAATGTTGACTACCGAGACGACATCGCCGACATCGATGTTGCCGTCGCCATTGATATCGGCAGCCTTTTCGTTGAAGTTGTCAGATGGATTTTCGAGAATCTTGTTCACGATAGCCACCACATCAGCCACATCCACCTTGCCGTCGCCGTTGGCATCACCTTTCAGCACAGTCTTGTTATCGGCAACCACTACCTCGTCCAGGAAGAAGCGTCCCTTCGTGGTCTCAAAGGTAACCGTCACACTACCCGCACCCGTCAGCTCTACCACATAGTCTTTGAACTGGCCCTTGGTCATGGTGACCGATGATGGGCTGACCGTTCCTCCGTTAGCCGTCAGTTTCAGCGTGGTGGCATCGCTCTCGGTATTCCAAGCACCTGCTTTGAAAGACATCTGGGTAGTACCGTCAAGTTTGATGGCAGGAGTGGTAGCCAAGCCATTCACACTTCCCGTACCGAAACGGGCACACTTGGAAGCATTATATGCTTTCGGTGACACCCACCCCTCATTGTCGGGGGTCAAGGCAGCGGTACCACCAACAATATTATTCCATTTGCCGTCATTGCCGCCTGCACCATCACACTGGTCGAACGACTCATAGAACAGGGCACCGTCTACCACCACTGGAGTGACAGGGTCATCTTCATCACCACCGGGATTGCTGCCACCACCGGCGGCTACAAACTTGAAGCTGACGATATTATTGCTGTTCTGCTTGATATCCTCCACCGACGAGTCTATCCAGTAGGTGCCGTTGGTATTGCGGGTAAACAACTGGGAAGCCTTTTTGGCTACATTGTCTGAAGTCTTGAAGTCCTTGTTGAATGCCGTTACCGTATTATAGGGGAACGGATCGGTAGCGATACCCTCATCCGTATAATACTTCTGTCCCTGATAGTATGATGACTGATATTTTCCATCGGCAGGCACCACGACCATACGCTGATGATCGGGGTCGTCGTTGGGCGTATTTTCTGCCCATGATTTCTCATTGTAGTCTACATGGATGATCAGCAGTCCCGCATCGGGAAGCGATGCATCCCATCCCTCCAGTTGGCGGTTTTCCAAGAGATAGTATTCATTACGGTTGCCCTTATTATAAATAATGTAGCTCTCTCCCCCATTCTGCAGCGACTTCATGTTCTCGACAGTCACATCCTCATCTTCCAGCACGATGGGTTCCTGCCATCCGGCCACCCACCGTTCATAGCTGGTAAAGCCCGCCGGCCGATAGCCTCCCCCATTGTAGCTGCCCTGATCCATCAGGTCCCAAGGTCCCATTCCCGGACCACCGCTATAGTCGGTATCGTAGAAGTCGGGATAGCCCAGACAATGGCTGAACTCGTGGCACATGGTGCCGATGCCCTCTATGCGGCCGGAACTGCTCAGTTCGGGGCCGCAGGCGTAGGTATTAACCATCAGGTTGGTTCCCACCTTCACCGGTCCAGAGCCGTCACCATAGTATTTGGAAGAATACAGGTCGTAAGCATGCGGCCAGATGGTGTCATCGCCTCCGCCGTCAGCCTCGCCCTTGCCGGCATAGATCAGATACACCTGGTCTACATAGCCGTCGCCATCCCAGTCGTACTGCTTCCAGTCGCTGACCATATCTTTGGCCAGCGCAACAGCCTCGCAGACCATCTCGCCAGGATGTTTGTCCTGGTCGTCAGCATCCGGATCGTTCTCACCATAGTAGGAATATTTTTTCGACACCTTGACAGGGCCTACCACATCGAAGTCCAGTTCGAACTTTCCACGGCTCTGTGCCTTGAAATAGTCGGCCATAGAACCCTTGAAGTTTCCCTGCTGGAAGTTCTCTTCATTGGCGATGCGCTGATAGAGTGCGTTGTTATTCGACGACTTGAATGAAAGGTCAGAAAAGTTGACCAGGATGATGATGCCCTTCTTCTTGCCCGTATAGCTGCCCACCTCGCCCACGCGGCGTGATGCCAGCCGCATGGCGCGCTTGGCATTCACCTGTGAGCGGCGCACTTTGGCACGCTCTTTGCCTGCCTTGGCATCCACCTGCTGGTAGAATTCCGAATCTGCCATCCGTTGATAAGTCGCTCCATCGGCAGCCTGCAGCCAGTGACCGTGTTCGTCGCCCACCAGCTGTACCTTTACTTCCGTCCCATCACTTAACTGTATTGTTCTCCATAGTCCTCTCTTTGCCGGAACAGCCATCACGACTGTTGCCACCACACTGAGAGTAAAAAAAAGAAATAGTTTTCTCATCTCATGGTTTTTATATGTCATCAAGTGGAGTTAGAGGGAATCGAACCCTCGTCCAAACAGGGAAACCATACGCTTTCTACATGCTTATCCCAGCCTTCGGTTTTCGAGTGTCAGCAAGACCTGGGCCACCAACTGCCACCTTATCCTCTGAGTTTCACCAGTACATCGAGGCCTGCACAGGCTATTTCCGATTTTCCTGCACCGCTTGATCCTCAGATTCGGAACCACATCCTTGGAGCGATGTCTCGTTCCCCTACCTGGTAGAGGAATAAAGCCAGTAAACTACTGTACTTCGTTTAGGCAGCGAGAGCGTACTTTGTTTCGCCAATTAATTTTCCGACCGACGAGATTATGGAGCCCACAGCCGTCGCTCCGCATGCTTACATACCATCTCAGCCTGCTGTCAAATCCAGTTAACCCCGAGAAGAATATTGTAATTCGCCTGCAAAATTACACATTTTTTTCAACAATGCCATTGTTTTAACAAAAAAATGTGTAATTTTGCACAATATTTCGATATAGAAAGTGTTCTCATATTATAATAAGGTATAAGAGACTAACATGAAAAGGACAATATCTTTCTTGGCGGCCCTATTGATGGCCACCACGATAGCCTGGGCCCAATCGGGCATGACCGACAATCAGGTGATGGACTATGTGATAGAGCAAAATGCCAAGGGTGTGTCGCGCCAGCATATCGTTACCCAGCTGATGCAGCGTGGTGTCACCATCGACCAGATACGTCGTATCCAGCGGAAATACCAGAAGCAGATTAACAACGGAGCGTTGGGAGCCGATGACATTACGGCAGGTACCCAGGCCGTAAAGAACCGTATGCGCGAGGCCAACGGCGAGAAGCGTGAGGAGCAGGCCGCCCGCGACAAGAGCAACGCCTCGCAGTTCAGGGTAAAGGACACCAAGCCGTCGAACCAGATACGTCGCCACACCTACAACGACAATGATGCCGACTACGTGGAGATGGACGAGGCGGTAGACTTTATGATGCCCGACTCGCTGAAATACTACCAGTCCGAGCAGCCCAGCTGGCGCAAGATTTTCGGCCATGACGTGTTCAACAACAAGAACCTCACTTTTGAGAGCAGCATGAATCTGGCCACGCCGCAGAACTACCGTCTCGGCCCTGGCGATGCCGTAAACATCGACATCTGGGGAGCCTCGCAGGAGAGTGTCACTGAGACCATCTCGCCCGACGGCACCATTACCGTCGACGGCATTGGTGTCATCTCACTGGGCGGTCTATCCGTCAGTCAGGCCAAGGCTCGTCTGAAGAAGGTGCTAGGTCCCCGCTACCAAGGTTCGCAGATTGAGCTGACGCTTGGTCAGACGCGTACTATCACCATCAGTGTGATGGGCGAGGTGAAGATGCCCGGCACCTACACGCTGTCAGCCTTTGCCACCGTCTACAACGCCCTCTACATGGCTGGTGGCCCCAATGACATCGGCACGCTGCGTAACGTCAAGGTCTACCGCAGGGGCAAGCTACTGTCAAACGTCGATGTCTACGATTTCCTGCTCAACGGCAAGCTCAGCGGCGATGTCCGTCTGCAAGACAACGATGTCATCACCGTCAGCCCCTACGAGGCACTGGTCAATATCACTGGTAAGGTAAAGCGTCCGATGTACTACGAGATGAAGAAGTCGGAGAGTGCCGCCACCCTCATCCGCTATGCCGGCGGATTCACTGGCGATGCCTATACCAAGGCCGTGCGCATCAACCGTAAGGCCGGTCAACAATACTCCGTATTCAGCGTTGGCGAGTTCGACCTCAACAACTTTAAGCTGATGGACGAAGACTCTGTCAGCGTCGACTCCACACTGAACCGTTACCAGAACATGGTGGAGATTAAGGGAGCCGTGTTCCGTCCCGGCATGTATCAGATTGGCGGTGACATCAGCACCGTCAAGACACTGGTAGAGGCTGCTGCAGGACTTACCGAGGGAGCCATCTCACAGCATGCTGTCATGCACCGCATGAAAGCCGACCGCACCCTGGAGGTCCTGAGAGTTGATGTAAAAGGCATTCTGGAGGGCATCGTTCCCGATGTCCCCCTGCGTAACGAGGATGTCATCTACATCGCCTCCCGTCAGGAGAAAGAAGAGGAGAAGACTGTCACCATCAGCGGTGAGGTACTCTATCCGGGTATCTACAAATATGCCGACAACGAGACCATCGAAGACCTGATTATACAGGCAGGCGGTCCTACGGATGCTGCCTCTCTGGCCAAGGTCGACGTGGCCCGTCGCATCAATGACCCCAACTCCACCGAAGCCAACGACATGCTCTCTAAGACCTATAGCTTCAAGTTCAATCCCGACCTTACCATCAACAGTCAGGACAACTTCACCCTGCAACCGTTCGACGAGGTGTACGTACGCCGCAGCCCCAACTATAACGAGCAGCAGAACATCATCATCGAAGGTGAGGTGCAGTTTGAGGGCACCTACGCCCTGGGCAGCAAGGGACAGCGACTGAGCGATGCCATCAAGCAGGCCGGCGGCCTCACCAACCGTGCCTATCCAGAAGGCGCCAAGCTGTTACGCAGGATGACCGATGAAGACCGTGACATGATGGCATCCATGCTCCGTACCGCACAGCGCAACTCAGGAAAGGACTCTATCGATATCAGCAAGCTGATGACCCTCAACAACTATCCCGTAGGCTGTGAGTTGGAGAAAGCCCTCCAGAATCCCGGCAGCGACGACGACCCCATCCTGCGCGAAGGCGACCGCATCATCGTACCGAGATACGACGGCACCGTCAAAATTAATGGCGAGGTGCTCTATCCCAACACAGTCCGCTACATGAGCGGCAAAAGTGCCGACTATTATATCGAGCTGGCTGGTGGTGTCACCTCTACCGCCAAGAAGTCGAAGACCATCATCATCTATCAGAACGGCATGGTAGCCCGTGCCAGTGCCAAGCACAAGCCCAAACCCGGCTGCCAGATCGTGGTACCTACCAGGAAGCCGCGCCAGAGCTTCGGCCTGCAGCAGTGGCTCAGCCTTGGCACTACCGCCGCCTCCCTCGGCACCATGATAGCCACCATTGCTAATCTGACGAAGTAAAAGAGCATTATGGAAGAAAACAAGACAAAGAAGAATCCGGAAGTTATCGACCTGCGTGTCGTCTTTAAGAAGATATGGGACAACAAACGGCTGTTCTATAAGGTATTGCCGATAGTCTTTGTGCTGTCGTGCATCTACATCTTCAGTCTGCCCAGATACTACACCAGCGACACCAAGTTGGCACCAGAGATGGAGAATTCCGGAGCAGGGGGTACTTTAGGAGCTCTTGCTTCCTCTTTCGGTTTTGACATCAGCGAGATGCAGACATCCGATGCCATCACCCCCCTACTCTATCCCGACCTGATGGAAGACAATGGCTTTGTTTCCAAGCTCATGGGCATCAAGGTTGTCAGCCAAGACGGAGAAATCAACACCAACTATCACGACTATCTGAAAAAGAACCAAAAGAAGGCATGGTGGAACTATCCCATCGGCTGGCTGAAAAACCTGCTACCCAAAAAGCAAGACAAAGGAGGAAGCAAGAATGGCTATGACCCCTATAACATCTCCTTGGATGAAGATGGTGTTTATAGTAGTGCAAGGAGTAAAATCGGCATTACTATTGACAAGAAGACGGGTGTCATCACCATTAACACAGAAGCTCAAGATCCCCTCATTTGTAGGACACTGGCAGACTCCATTAAGGAGAAATTACAAGTCTTCATCACTGACTACCGCACCAATAAGGCTCGTACCGACTACGAATACTACAAGCGGCTTGCCGCTGATGCGAAGCAGGACTACGAGAAAGTCCGCCGCTATTATGCCAGCATGGCTGATGCCAGCACCAATGTTACACTACGCAGTGTGGAACTGAAGATGGAAGATGTGGAGAACGACATGCAGCTTAAGCTCAACGCCTATACTACCATTAATACCCAATTGCAGGCAGCCAAGGCAAAGGTGCAGGAGAAGACCCCCGCCTTCACCGTTATCAAGGGGGCAGCAGTACCCATCAAGCCTGCTGGTCCGAAGCGTGTGATTTTCGTGGCAGCAATGCTGTTCCTTGCAGTTATTTTTACATCTGCGTATATTATAAAAGACGACCTGCTCAGTCCATTCAAAGCCTCTGCAAAACCATAATGATGACAAAATGGAACCTTCAAGGCGCATCGTTTATAATACAATTGCACAATACATTAAGGCGATTATCAATATCGTCCTTGCTTTGTATTCTACACGCCTTGTTTTAGAAGCATTACAAGTATCAGATTATGGCATATATAGTTTAGTAGGCGGCGTGGTATCCATGCTTGGTTTTATAACCAATGCACTCATCATTACCACACAACGATACATCTCTTTTTATTGTGGAAAAGGTAATTTGGAGGAACTTAAACAAGTCTTTACTAATAGCTACTTTCTCCATTGGATTATTAGCATTATTCTATGCATCATATTGTTAAGTTTAACAAAATGGCTAACGTATGACATACTAAACATTCCACTTGACCGAAAAGAAACTGCAGCAGAAGTATATGTACTTGTGGTTGTCATGCTCTTTTTAACAATTCTTTCTTCTCCATTCAAAGCTCTATTTATTGCCCACGAAAACATCATATACATATCAATTGTGGAAACTATAGACGCTATTGTAAAGTTTTTGTTAGCTTTGTCCTTAATATATGTGCAATCCGACAAGCTGTTAACATATACAATAATGACTACCGGGATTATATTGTTAAATTTGTTCGCATTTGCCATATATGCTCTCTTCCGCTTCAAAGAATGTTCTATCTCAATACATTTTCAACACATTAACAAAACCAGCCTAAGACAATTAATCGGCTTTGCCGGATGGACAACTTATGGGATGGGGGCCATTGCCGGACGAAATCAAGGTACAGCCATAGCTCTCAACCATTTTATGGGGACAGCCATCAATGCCTCATACGGTATTGCCTTCCAGATATATGGTGCTATTGCATTTGTTGTGACTTCCGTGATAAATGCCATGAATCCTCAGATAATGAAAGCCGAAGGCAAAGGTGACAGAGAAGGGATGCTAAAACTAGCCTGTATGGAAAGTAAATACTCCACTCTTCTATTGGCCATTGCGACAATACCCATTATCATTGAAATGCCTTCCATCTTGGAAATGTGGCTCAACCATAACGTCCCGCCCTACACTTCCACTTTCTGCCGATTTATTCTTATTGGCTTTTTGTTTGATCAAGTGACGCTGGGACTTCATTCTGCCAACCAAGCTATTGGCAACATCCGAAATTATTCGATAATCATTTACACACCAAAACTACTCTTCGTTCTCCTTGTATGGTTGCTATTGTCAAAAGGGTTCACCGTCATCCATATCATGATTGCGTATATAGCAGTTGAGTTAACCGTTGCACTCATAAGGATTCCCTACCTCAGTCACATTGCAAATCTCAATGGACAAAAATATATTAGCGAAGTCATTATTCCTTTAATTCCCGCTTGCCTCATACTTATTTTTACTGGAACAATCTGCAACCATATCATCAGGATGCCTTTCAGTTTCATTTTTTCCATCCCTATTACTATTATTAGTGGAATCGCAGTTTCATGGTTCATTTCTTTAAATAAAGAGGAGCGTAATTTTATCATTCATTTTATAAGAAGGAAATAGCCATGTTCAATATAGAGCGCCTCTTCATCATAGAACTACCGCATGACATCCTCTCGATATCTAAAGAGAAGACCGCTTACGCATTATTCTATTCTGGAATGATATTAGCGTTTTTCGGCACGCTAAATCCTTGGTTTCTATGGCCAATTGCTAAGGTTTATACAATTATTTCAAGTTTTCTCGTTCTCAGCGCGATGGCAATATCGGCCACAATGCAAAAATCAATTTTTTCAAAAAATGAGTTTCTACTACCAATACTTTCATACACCATCTTAATCTATTACCAGTCTCTCATCAATCATCAAAATGTTACAAGCCTCATATTCAACCTTTTTCATATAAGCATCTTTCTCGCTCTTTTCCGCTTTAATATTGAAAAGATAGAAGTCTTAGCGACTGTTTTGGCAAAAACGATGGCAATTATTCTCTCTGTTTCCATCCCATTCTTTTTGCTGTATCTCGTTGGTTTCCCCCTACCTTCAACAAACGGTGGATTTAATGACATGTACTCCTACTCCAACTACTTCTTTTTTCTTATTGATGACCGTTCTATGTTTTCCTTCATTCCAAGATTTCATTCTGTATTCTTGGAGCCTGGGCAGATGGGTACTGCGACAACACTTCTGCTTCTGACACAGATTGGGAAGTGGAAGAAGTGGTACAATATCATTTTATTTGCTGCAACAGTTATGTCCTTTTCTCTTGCAGCCTATATTCTTCTGTTTGCTGTCATTTTTTTGAGTCTCTGGATTCAAGGGCAAGATTTTTTTAAGAAGCTCATCATCACCATCGCAATTATTTCCACTGTAGTGGTTTCTTCTTTCTATTATAATCAAGGATACAATCTCATACATGATTTAATAATAATTCGTATGGAGGTTGAAGATGGGCAGATGGCTGGCGACAACAGAGTAAACGACAGTTTCAAAGCAGACTACGAGAATTTCTTGGAATCATCTGACATAATATTGGGAAAAGACCTCGAGCGTGTTTGGGGAAGTGCTGGATACAAAGTGTTTTTCTATGACTATGGTCTTATGGGAATCATTCTTTTGTTTACTTTCTATTACATCTCGGTCATGGATTCTGTTAACAGGCGAAGACAAATTGCAGCCTTATTGGTTGCTCTCATGAACTTTTATGCCCGTGATTTTCCCCTATGGTATTCTTTCTATCTTCCAATATATTGTACAGCGATGATTGATACCATGCCGACAAAACAAGAGAATAATAATTTAGGCACTATTTAAATTCCAAATACAAAACATGCATATTGTTTACATTCTTCATTCGACAGGGAAATACACAGGATCGTCTAAATCTTTTTTCATGCTCACACACTACATGAAATATAATGAGGTGACATTTTCTGCAGTCCTTCCCGACAAGAATGGAATATATGAAGACCTATGTAAGAATAACATCCCAGTCTTTACTACACCATACAGGACAAACACTCTGCCTCCAAGAAAATCAGTGTCCGACAAGTTGTTGTTTCTTCCACGCCTAGCCGGGAGACTACTTGTCAACATGATAGCAGCCATAAAAATAGAGCAACACCTAAGAAAACTACCTCGTGTTGATATTATACACACAAACTCAAGCACTGTCAATGTTGGAGAGCGCGCCGCAAAAAAGATGGGCATACCTCACATATACCATCTTAGAGAGCATTTGGAAGTTTCTAACTTGCATTATATTCCAACCTTTAACAGTTTCTTGAAAAAGCTGTCACAAAAAGGAACTTATAATATTTGTATTACTAAAGACATACAAAAATATTATAGGCAATCAGAAAAGCCTTGTTCTCGAGTTATATATAATGGCATCTATAATAAAAGGAGTGAACTACCTATTGCGACAAAAAAAGATTACTTCTTGTTTGCAGGAAGAATAGAACCTAATAAGGGGCTTGATGACCTAATTAAAAGTTTCATTTTGTTCAAGAAGCAATCTAAAGCGAATACAAAACTCTATATTATCGGAGAAAGCAACGACAACATATATCACCATGAAATAAAAAAAACTATTTCTGACAATGACATTAATGACAGCATTGTAGAATTTGGATACAGAGAAGATATAGATATATTCATGCAACATGCCATAGCAATTATTGTCCCTTCCTTCTTTGAAGGATTTGGACGTTTAGTAGCAGAAGCCATGTTTAATGGATGCATTGTAATTGGCAGGGATTGTAGTGGAATCAAGGAACAGTTCGACAATGGACTCAAACTTGAGAACAAAGAGATTGCACTTCGTTTCAACACTATTAGAGAATTATTTGAAGCCATGAACAATATATACTCACAGCCTACTGAGTATTCAGAGTATGCAAACAGGGCATTCCATACTGTCAATCAATTATATTCTGCGGAATCCTGCGCACAGAACACATTTCAATTTTACAAAGACATTAAAGAATATAGTAACCAGTAACCTATGACATCCCAGCTTACTCCGTTGCTGCTGGTATCCCTGCCAAGCTTATTAAACAACTGTAGGGATATAGCACCAATAAAATAATCCATGCAAATTTGGATATTTTCAACATTATTGTTATCTTTGCACACAAATTGAAAGATATGGGTAGTTATATCAATACTGGCAATGCAGGTTTTCAGAGAGCAAGAAATGGGGAATATGTCGATAAGTCCGGACTTATTTCCGTTGTTAACAGCACGTTATTTACAGAACATTGCTTCAGTTGCGTAACGCGCTGCCGCCGTTTGGGGAAGTCGATGGCTGCCAAGATGCTGTGTGCCTACTACGACCAGTCGTGTGACTCACGAGCACTGTTTGCCGATTTGAAGATTGAAAAACATAAAGTATGAAACCAAGAATCATAGGATTATACCTTCCACAATACCACCCTATCCCCGAAAACGATGAATGGTGGGGAAAAGGATTCACCGAGTGGACGAATGTTGCCAAGGCCAAACCACTATTCAGAGGGCATTATCAGCCACGTATCCCTGCCGACTTAGGCTTTTATGACCTACGTCTGCCAGAAGTAAGAGAACAGCAGGCAGAGCTGGCCCGCGAAGCCGGCTTGGAGGGCTTCTGCTATTACCACTATTGGTTCGGCAACGGCAAACAGCTGTTGGAACGACCCTTCAACGAGGTATTGGCCTCTGGCAAGCCCGATTTCCCCTTCTGTCTCTGCTGGGCCAATCACGACTGGACGAACAAGACCTGGAAGAAAGGCAGTAGCATGCGCAAGGACTCCATGATTATGCAGATGCACTATTCCATGGACGACCATCGCCAGCATTTCATGGCCCTGTTGCCCGCTTTCAAGGACAAGCGCTATATGAAGGTCGACGGGAAACCTCTGTTTGCCGTCTGGGCACCACGCGACATTCCCGAGGTAGAGAAGTTCATTGAACTTTGGCATCAACTGGCCAAGGAAAACGGTCTGCCTGGTATTCATTTCGTGGGATATACACAAAATGCATCTGGACGTTCCGTAAAAGACGGCCATTGGACGCTCTGGGCCGAGAACCAAGCTGCAGAACTATACAACGACTTGACAGAGCGAGGCTTCGATGCCGTCATGTCGGCAGGATTAGGGCGTGCCCAGTCTCTCTGCCACGGCAAGTGGAGCATGCTGTGGTTCCACCTGAAAAACCAGACATTCCTCCACTCCACCCTACGCACCGACTATGCAAAAGCCATGCAGCACTACTACGTGCCGGAGGATGCATGGGAAAACGTGTATCCCACCCTGCTTCCCCAATGGGACCGCACCCCGCGTGCCGGCATCAAGACCGACCCGTTGGTAAACAGCACCCCTGAGAAGTTCCAGGCATCAGTAGAGCGCGCACTCCATATCATACAGAAGAAACAGCCGGAACATCAGATCCTATTCCTGAAAGCATGGAATGAATGGGGAGAAGGCAATTATGTCGAGCCAGACCAGAAATACGGGCACGGATATCTGGATGCCATTCACAACGCCATAGAAAACTGCAAGGCTTTATGAAGAAAATAGGGGTATTAGGTCATTTTGCCATTGGCACCAACATGAGTGACGGCCAAACCATCAAGACGAGGGTTGTTGGTGAAGAACTGCGACGTATCTATCCTGACGAAGTTGATTTTATCGACACTTATGGAGGTTGGAGATTCCTTTTTCGGCTGCCCGTTGTATTGTTGCAACTTCTCATCAAATACAAAAACATCATTATCATGCCTGCCCACAATGGTATCCGTATTATTTCACCGTTGTTGGTCATTGGCAATTTGTTCTTCCATCGAAGTATCCATTATGTGGTCATTGGCGGTTGGTTAGCAGTGTTTGCAAAAAGATATCCTCTGTTCAGATTCTTTATTCGTCAGTTCGATGGTATTTACGTCGAATCAGATACCATGCGCCGACAACTGCAAGAATTATCTTTCACAAATGCCATATTAATGCCCAATAGCAAGCCTCTTCATATTGTGACAGAGAATGACATTCCCCATTCCTTTCAGTTTCCACTTAAGGTATGCACCTTCTCAAGGATAATCAAAGAAAAAGGTATTGAAGATGCCATACTTGCAGTAAATGAATGCAACAGGATAATGGGAAGGACAATTTATACCCTTGACATTTTTGGACAAGCAGACAGACAACAGGAGGCGTGGTTTAAAGAACTGATGAGCCAACAACCCGACGAAATACAGTACAAAGGGATTGTTCCTTTTGATAAGAGTACGGAGACCCTCAAGGATTACTTTGCACTGCTTTTTCCCACCTATTATGAGGGAGAGTGTTTTGCCGGAACACTTATTGATGCCATGGCTTCTGGGATACCGACTATTGCTTCCGACTGGCACGAGAACGCCAATATCGTTATTGACGGGCAAACGGGCATCATCTTTCCCGTCCATGACCTCAACAGCTTAACTGATATTTTGACTGGCCTGGCAAACCATCCAGATCAAACCATCGGAATGCGCCACTCTTGTATTCATAGGGCCAAAGAGTTTCTTCCAGAGAAAATCATCAAGACTCTTACTGACCGTCTTGTATAGACACACATCTCATTCGGATCTTTCAAACACACGCTCACATGCTTTTCAATTCTGTTGCTTTTCTGCTTTTCTTCCCTCTCGTTTGTATTTTTTATTTTGCTATCCCTTCAGACAAGATAAAAACCAGGAATCTGTTCCTCCTTGTTGTCAGCTACTATTTCTACATGAACTGGCAACCAGCCTACGCATTGCTGCTCCTTACCAGCACAGTAGTAACGTACCTGGCGGCTATAGGCATCGCTTCTGCTACAAAAAAGAGCCATAAAAAGACCTGTCTTGTAGCAAGTCTCGTCCTGAATTTGGGCATCTTGTTTCTGTTCAAATATTACAATTTCCTTGCAAGCAACCTGTCATTACTTTTCCAACAACTTGGGATTGCCATTCCCATGCCAGAATTCACCCTCCTGCTACCCGTAGGAATTTCCTTCTACACCTTCCAAGCCCTTGGCTATTCCATTGATGTCTACAGGGGAAATGTTCCTATCGAGAAAAACTTTTTTACATACGCTCTTTTTGTTTCATTCTTTCCTCAGTTGGTGGCTGGTCCCATCGAGCGTTCCAACCGGTTGCTACCGCAATTTAAGCACGAACACCATTTCGACTATAGCCAGGCAATGGGTGGCATCAGGCTGATGGTATGGGGCTATTTTATGAAATTAGCACTTGCCGACCGTTGCGCCATCTATGTCGATGCCATTTTCAACCATATCAGCCAGCATAATGGCGGGTCATACCTGATAGCATCCCTTCTGTTTCCATTTCAGATCTATGGCGACTTTGCCGGTTATTCGCTCATAGCAATAGGTGCAGCCCAGGTGATGGGCTTTCACCTCATGCAGAATTTCCGACATCCTTACTTCGCATGTACCATTTCCGATTTTTGGCACCGTTGGCACATTTCCCTTTCCACATGGTTTAAAGACTATTTGTATATCCCCTTGGGCGGCAATCGTGTCAGCAGTATGAGATGCTACTTCAATCTGATGGTAACATTTGTTGTATCAGGAATCTGGCATGGGGCAAACTGGACGTTTCTTTCATGGGGTACACTTCATGGCATACTCTTATGTTTGGAGCGGTGGCTGGGTATCTCTAAAAAACGATTCTCCGGATTAGAAAAGTTCTCCCACTGGTTCATTACCTTCACATTAGTATGCTTTGCATGGATCTTCTTCCGTGCCAACAATCTGTCGGACGCTTATACCATTATCACTGGTATCTTTACGCATTTCGGTATCCCATACTTAGCCATTGCAGATTTCCTGGCCATTGCATTGGCCCTATTTATCATGCTACTGAAAGAATGCCAAGAGGAATACCAGTGGAAAAGCCGTCTTGTCGCTCCAGGCAACTGGTTAACAAGCCATCTTTACATCGTCATCATGATAGCATACATCATCCTTTTCGGCGTACTTAACGGTGACCAATTTATCTATTTCCAATTCTAATATCATCAACAATGAGAAAATTCTTTCTTAGCTGCATATTCATTATAACGGCCCTCTGGGTTGTCGACCGGATTGGCGGAGCAGCCATGTGGTGGGTCAACCAGCATACGCATGACGTTGCCGGACCAAAGATAAAATACCTGGTCAGCAACGTTCACGAAGATGTCATCCTCATGGGTACTTCACGCTGCAACGGCCATTATGTCCCTTCCATTATCAGCGACTCCATCAAATTAAGCGTGTACAATGGTGGTATCGACGCTTCCTACTGCATCTATGCACACTATCTCATGCTGAATCATATCCTCTCTCTGCACACACCGAAAGTAATCTGTTTAGACGTAATGCCCAGCGACTATGCCAAAGACAAAGACGATGCCTTTAACACCATCAGTTTCTTTGCTCCCTATTTCGGAAAGAATGCTGCTGCCGACTCCGTATTTATGGATGCCGGCACCTATTGGAGCTATCAAATTTCCCACCTGTATAGATTCAATGCGAAAGCTGTATCAAACATTGCCGGCCTGCTCGTCAACAAACAAGACCATAGCGACAACGGATATATTCCC
Organism: uncultured Prevotella sp.; assembly: GCA_946415755.1. Classification (GTDB taxonomy): domain Bacteria; phylum Bacteroidota; class Bacteroidia; order Bacteroidales; family Bacteroidaceae; genus Prevotella. The sequence continues at coordinate 58,441 of CAMKTS010000007.1, forward strand.
ATTCCACGTCCACCCCATACTCCCCAAAACATGAGGGATGAGTACACTCCCAAAGAGTGCGACAGTCTTAAAATAAGCTATCTCCATAAGTTTATCAACAAATGTAAGGAGAAAGACATCCAGCTGATATTTGTAGCTTCACCCAAATTCATGCGCGCTGACGATGACCTTTATTCCGTATTAAAAGACATTGCATCCCAGAATGGCATCACATTCCTGGATTATCACTCCAAGGGCTTATACCAAGACCATCCTGATTATTTCAGAGACGAGCTCCATCTATGGGATAAAGGTGCAAGATTGTATTCTTCTGTCTTTGCCCATGACCTAAAAAAGCTGCTCAATCCATAAGCCTTCCCTATTCTGCCGCACCTTTCTGATACACCCTGATCCAGTCTATTCGTGTTTCGTAGGTCTTCTTCAAGTCAGGAACCATACACTCATACTTGCCACTGCCAAGGCTCTGACTCAGGATAAGAAAGAAAGGACGGTCGAAAGTCCACTGACCATCGGCCAAGTCCTGCTTGTCCTTCGACTTCCTGTATACAGCCGTTACCTTTCCGTCGATGGTATAGGTCAGTTTGTCGGGCGACCACTCCACTCCATAGACATGCCACTTCTCAAGAGCTAATTTGGTACGGAAGGAATTTTGTGTGGTCTTCTTTTTAAGCACCACCGTCTGCTGGCTATGCACGGTTTGCTGTATCACACCCAGATCACCGCACGTCTCAGCAATATCTATCTCACCATATATCTTGGGGTAGTCTATAGAGGGTTTCATCCATACAGCAGATTGGTTACCCCTCAAGTTGTTCGTCTTCATTCGCACCTCTACCTTTCCATACTGGAAGGAGAACTTGCCTGAAGTCTCTATGGCAGAAGTCAAGACACGGGCTGTATCATCCTCAAGGCCGTTGTTGGGTAGTGCCCTGCATACCAGCTGGCCTTTCTTGATGAATATGGCATGTCTGGAATTGCTCACCCAACGGGGCCACCCCGTTGCATATCGTTTTGAGGTTACCCACTTCGTGGTGTCTGGCCTGCTGCCATCCTTTTGGTTGAACTCGTCACTGAACACCAACTGCCACTTCTCGTCCTGCTGCTGTGATCGAACATACGACACACCGGCCATTAGAAAAGCTGACAGTATCAAACAAAATACATATTTCATCTTCACATCCTCCAAGTCATCTTACAATTCTTCCACAAAGATACGAACTATTTTATGAATGAGCAAATAATTTGCCGATTATGTTCAAGCGTCTTTCTCCCTGACACGGTGTAGCAGCAGATCGCCACAGGCCGACTCTACTTCATCGAAGATTTCACGACAACGTTGTTCTTTCATTTTTATCTTCATACCAACAGCAATCATGTCCGATAACGAAGGATGACCAGTTCCGTTGACAGAAGTAGCATGCTCGCCGTTATATCCTTCGGTGCAAAGCGTCAAGTCGTAGGCCGGTGCCAGATGCCAGCTATAGCGACCTTGCCCTTCCTCGCGGACATAATAGCTGAAGTTCTTGCAATGGTCATCTTTGTTCTCTGTCAGGTAGTTAAACACCATCCGGCGATACATTTCTTCAACCTCACGGGCACTTTGAGTCAGAAATCCAGTCAATGCCAGCAGATTGCCGTAATCAAGAACAGGATTGGCCAGCGAAAGTCCCAGCAGTCCACCTGCCGTAGCAGTATGTACACGCTGCCCGTCGGCAGTCATATCAAAACGACGTGTAGCAAAATAGCGTCCGTTCATCAACTTGAAGTCAGGCACCTCGATGCCGCATTCCCTTGCCACCTTATTATAATGGTACTCCTGCTGACCGATGTCCTTTGGGTCGTAGGTATGACGGAACTTCACCAGCCAATGACCTTCGGAATCGTGGAATATAGCCTTGGGACGGGCCCCTCCGCTATTTCCGCTATTATACAGCAACAGTCCGGCATCTTCGTCCTGCCGTTCCTTCAAAACCTCCAACGCCTTCTCCTGCAGCATATCGAGGTCGGAAACTTCGCCTCCCCGTTGGATAGTTGTCTGTGGATGGTATGTCAAAGCACCCATACCTTCACTGCCGACAATGCTCAATCTATCTAGCGAAGACATGTTTGCATCGTTAATCCCTTCACGCATCAGGGTCTTATGCAGCAGATAGCGTCCGTAGCCATCAGGCATGCTGTCTTCGAAGATGCCAAAATTGCCATAGAACGGCTGGGGTTTAGCTATGAACACGCCCTGCCTCAATGGCAGTTCCAAGGGCGAGATGCTGAAACCGTCCACAATCCATGCCTTGTCGTATTCAAAGGCACAGAGTTTGTCATCAGGTGTCAGCGACAGAATGCCGACTATCCTATCATGATATTTTACCGTCAGTATATCTGTCTCTTTCATTCTTTCCGATAGGCTTTCTTTTTGTTTGTATTCTTTCTGATTTGTGTCAGTTCTTCCATAGTGGAATACTTAGGTGCTGCAAACAAGTTCTTCACTTCTGCGGCATATCCCAAAGCAAGGGCAAGTGCTATCAGGTTTTTTAGCGAGATAAGCCCTTTCTGTTCAAATCTCACTACATTACTGACAGCCACATCTGCCATCTCAGCCAACTGTTCACGCGTCAGATTCTTCTCAATCCTTCTACGCCTGAAATCTGCGGCCATTTTCTGCGACACATCGTCAACAGACTCTAACGTATAGTTGTCAAGAACTGACAACATATTAGTCGTTTCCATATAAACAATCCAACAAAAGAATAATATCTTATCTGTTGCAAAGGTACGAAAAACCATTGAGACCAGCAAATTTTTTAGCGAAAAATTTCGCAAGTGTCTTACCAATCCCATTCTTCTTGCTCACCATCGTAGACGAAGGGACCCTCGTAGCCGTACTGGCGACAGATGCGCTCGATGGTCTGTTGGGCCTCTGGGTCGATGAGGTGCTTGCCGTTACGCATCTGGTAGTAATACTTGCGGTTGAAGAGCTGGATAAGTTGGGCGCGGATGGCATGCTCCTGCCGGCCAGTCATCTGGTCGTAGAAGTGGAGCATGCCGCGTTGGCACAAGACACGGACGGCAGGACGGTGGAGCGGGCACTGGCCGCTCTTCACCAGTTCGTTTCTCGGATTGACAGCCTCACAGCAGATCAGGCGACTGTCGACATACTGCCCAGCAAGCCAGCGCAGGCAGTCTTCACGATGTGTACAATGGTCGATGAAACACACTAAGTAACGGGCAGCCTTCTCTCGCAGCTGCTCTTCTTGGTTGACTGTCGGGATGTTCTTCTTCATGCTTTTTTCATTTTTTCGGTACAAAGGTAGTCATTTTATGTGATAGTACAAAATAAATTTCAGAGAAAATAATAAAAAATTAGGTTAAGCCTACATAAGACAAGCTATCTTTCTTATTATCAAATCGTTAATTGATGTAGGCTGCCTGCATAAGCCTGCATGCAGCCTACAAAATTACTATTTTTGACGAATTATTTACCACAGCTTTTAGTATTTTTATCTATATCAAATTGATTTTCAGACAGTTCCATAAAAGCAAATTTAGAGGTTACTAACTGTAACCATCGGGGTTACTGTCAGTAACCATGCAGGTTACCATGATAAAGAGCCTACTTACTGATGTGAACGTATGCTTTATTTCAATAAACCGATGGTTGGCGAAGAGGGCGAACAAACCTGTTTTTACTCATCTTATGTGGGCTATATGTAGGCTTATGCAGGCAGCCTACATAAGCTAACTGACTGGAATTACGCAACTTAATTCCAAATATGTAGGCTGAATCAATTTTTCAATAAAAATTTCATGTGAATTTTACTTGCACAAATCAAATTTAATTCGTACCTTTGCAGCATAGTAACAAAAACAACAAAACCTATGAAAAAGATCACACTGATAAAAGACTACCGCAACAAGGAGACACTCAGTCTCACTGACCTTGAAACACTGGTGGAAAGCATCCGCTCGTGCCAGTACACCACCCAGGTGAACCAGCTGCGCCGCATCTATCCGCTCACCATCGGAAAGCGCGCCGCCGACGGCTCACTCACCGTATGGCTGAACGAGGTGAAAGGTCTGCCGCGCATCTGCTTCGCCCTCGTGATGAGCACACACCATAAAAACCGCCTGGTAAAAGACTACACAGGGTTGGTGCTCTTAGAGGTGAACAACCTGACGGGCCAGGACGAGGCGGCAGCCATCAGGCGTGCAGCAGCAGAGATGCCCCAAACGCTGCTGGCCTTTGTGGGAGCCAGCGGGCAGTCGGTGAAAATCGTCTGCCGAGGCGAGCTGTTCCCAAAAGAGGAGCAGCGACTGCCCAACGACGAGGAAAGCACCCGCCTGTTCCACCAAAACCTATACGAACGGGCGCGGCTGATATACAACGGACAGCTGGGCGTGACCATTGAGAAGCTGGAGCCGCTGCCAGAGCGCATCTGCTACATGGCCGCCGACGCGCAGGTGTACTACAACCCGCTGGCGATGCCCATCTACGCCAAGGCCGAACAGCCCACGGGGGAGATGGTATACAGACCGTCAACCTTTGAGCAGACACAGGGCGAGGAGGGAATGCTGCGCTATCACACGCTGCATACGGCATACGAGTTCAACCTGACGAAGGCATACGACGAGGCAGAAGGCATCGCCGACGAGGACGAGAAATGTCACGTGGTGCTCACCCGACTGGCCGACATGTGCGAGAAAACGGGCATACCGATGGCCATCGCCCAACGGTTCACGCTGATACAGTCGTGGCTGGGCAAGGATCAGCTGCTGGTACGCAAGGTGTTCGAGAACGCCTACCGTCGCCAACACACACAGAAATACCAGGAGCGGAGGGCGCTGTCAGCCACGAGGTTCGTGCCGGCAGAGGCTCTGCTGACACAGAAGATCAACATCTTCCTGAACGAGAACTACGAGGTGCGCAAGAACGTGATGCGCGGCGTGGCAGAGTTCCGCAGCCGCACAGGACTGGGATTCGCCTTCCGCGACCTGACGGAGGAGGCCCGCAACTCCATCACCATGCGCGCCCTGGAACTGGGCATCAAGTGCTGGGACAAGGACATACGGCGCTACGTCAACTCTGACGACATCACACTCTACGACCCGCTGAACGAATACCTCGACAGGCTGACACCGTGGGACGGCGAAGACCGCGTCGGCGAGCTGGCCGAAAGAATACCAACCGACTACGAAGAGTGGCCGCACATGTTCCGCATCTGGATGCGCTCGATGGTGGCTATGTGGCTCGGCAAGGGACAACTGACAGGCAACGCACTCGTACCATTATTAATAGGAAGGCAGGGCTGCGGAAAGTCCAGCTTCTGCCGCATCCTGCTGCCGAAGGAGCTGACCGACTATTACAACGACCGCATCAACTTCAAGAACGAGAGCGACCTCAACCTCGGCCTCACCTCGTTCGGACTCATCAATCTCGACGAGTTCGACAAAATCACCCAGCGGCAGCAGATTGTGCTGAAGTACCTCCTCTCAACCGCCGAGCTGAAGTACCGCCCACCCTACGGCAAGGCCTACTCCGCCCACCGCCGCTATGCCTCGTTCATCGGTACCACCAACGAACAGACACCACTGACCGACCCCAGCGGCTCGCGGCGCTTCATCTGCATCAGCATTACCGGCAACATCGACTTCCAGACGCCCGTCTACCACGACCAGCTCTACGCACAGCTGCTACAGGAGATTCACGACGGCGAGCGCTACTGGCTGACCAAGGACGAAGAGGCCGCCCTGATGGCGCACAACCTGCAGTACCAGAAGCTGAACGGACTGGGCGAGATGGTGATGGCACTCATCACGCGCCCCAACGCCAACGACGGCGAAGCCCGCTGGATGTCGCTGAGCGAGATCTCAGAACTCATCAAAACCCACTTCAAAGGCTACAAGGAAGAGGCCAACTCACTCCAGAAAATCGGCACCTTCCTGAACCGCCCGGAGCACAAGTTCAAGAGCAAGCGCACCACAAACGGCACCATGTACTGGGTAAAAACAAGGTGAAAGGCAAATACTTTCACGTAAAATTTGCACAAATCAAATAAAATGTGTAACTTTGCACGATTTTTGCAAAGATTATATACTTTTACAGAAAAATATACGTTATTTTATAAAATATGAACGCGCATGGAACAGAACATGAATAACATAAAAATCGCTGTCATCGGTTTGGGATACGTAGGACTCCCGCTGGCGCGCCTGTTTTCAACAAAGTTCAAGACTATAGGCTTTGACATGAACGCAGAGCGTGTAAAAGCATTGAACGAAGGGCACGACTCCACGTTAGAGGTTGCGGACACCCTGCTTAAGCAGGCCATTTCTCACGGATTCCGTTGTACCACGAACCTGGAAGAGATTCGTGATGCCAATTTCTATGTGGTGGCTGTTCCCACTCCTGTAGATGCCAATAACCGGCCTGACCTTAAGCCGCTATGGGGTGCCAGTGAGACGGTGGGAAAGGTTATCTCCAAAGGAGACATCGTCGTGTATGAATCAACCGTATATCCCGGAGTGACAGAAGAAGAGTGCCTGCCGGTGGTGGAACGCGTTTCAGGCATGAAATTCAACACCGACTTCTTTGCCGGTTATTCGCCGGAACGTATCAACCCAGGAGACAAGGAGCACACCGTTGAGAAAATCAAAAAAGTGACATCTGGCTCCACCCCGGAAGTAGCCGAATTAGTTGACCAGGTGTACAACTCCGTATTGGTGAACGGCACCCACAAGGCTCCGAGCATTAAAGTGGCAGAAGCATCGAAAATCATTGAAAATAGTCAGCGCGACGTAAACATTGCCTTTATGAACGAGTTGGCCAAGATCTTCAATGCAATGGGAATTGACACCCATGATGCCCTGGACGCTGCTGCCTCAAAATGGAACTTCATCAAGCTAACCCCAGGACTGGTTGGCGGTCACTGCATCAGCGTAGACCCCTATTATCTGATACAGAAAGCCCAGGTCTACGGAGTTATGCCAAGGGTAATGATGTCCGCACGACGGCTGAACGACGGCATGGGTGACTACGTGGCCAACCAGACCATCAAGATGATGAACAAGAAGGGTGTCCTGGTGAAAGATGCCAATATACTCATATTAGGAATTACATTCAAGGAGAACTGCCCCGACGTGCGCAACACCAAGGTGGTTGACATCTACCACACCCTATTGGAATACACTGGCAACATCACGGTATTCGACCCCTGGGCCGACTCGAAGAAAGTTGCCCGTGAATATGGAATCAACATCGCCAACAGCGATATAGAATCACATCGGGGAAAATACGATGCCGTTATCCTAGCAGTAGCCCACCGTGAGTTCAAGAAGTTGGACATACGTTCGTTCCTTAAAGCTGAAAATGGTGTGGTTTACGACGTAAAAGGTGTTTTAGACAGGCAATACATTGACGGAAGACTGTAAGAGTTATGATATCACTGGTTTGTCCTATATTCAACGAAGAGAAGTATATTGCCGGATTCATCGAATCGATTATACAGCAAGATTTTCCAAAAGAGGAAATGGAAGTCTTGTTTGTAGACGGCATGAGTACCGACAACACCCGTAATATCATCAAAAGCCATTCTGACAAATACCCATTCATACGTCTTATAGACAATCCGCATCACACTACGCCACACGCACTGAACATTGGTATAAAGGCGGCAAACGGAGACTATATCGTCAGACTTGACGCACATGCCGAATATCCCAATGACTATCTCAAATCCGTTATACACTACAGCAAAGAATTACCCGAAGCGCAGAACGTGGGAGGGGTATGCATTACCTTACCCACGAACGAATCAAATACGGCTGTTGCCATTGCTGAAGCACTTAGCTGCACATTTGGCATGGGGAATTCCTATTTCAGAGTGGGAACAGACAAAATCCGGCTTGTCGACACCGTACCTTTTGGATGTTTCAAAAAGGACCTGTTCGACAAAATCGGATATTTTGACCCAGACCTGATTCGCAACCAAGATGATGAATTCAACGGACGCATCACGAATAACGGAGGCAAAATATACCTGATACCGTCTGTCAAAATCAAATATTTTGCCCGGGACAAGATTTCAAAGGTCAGGAAGATGTTTTACCAATACGGTCTCTACAAACCTCTGGTAAACAAGAAATTAGGAGCACCCGCCACCGTTCGTCAATTTTTTCCGCTGCTGTTTCTGTTAGGAATCATTGTCGGAGGCATCGTCAGCCTATTCTCGAACTGGATATTTTACATCTACATAGCAGTCCTAGCACTTTATCTGCTTATAGGCCTTTACATCGGCTGCAGAAGTGCCATCAAACTCAACAGACCTTTATTGACGATATTGATGCCCTACGTATTTCTGAACATCCACCTCAGCTATGGATTTGGATACTTGGTTGGCATCATCAAAATACTTGGCAAGAAATCATTCAATGTGAAATCAAATCGATAATTATGAAGATACCATTCTCACCCCCCGATATAACAGAGCAGGAAGCCGACGAGGTACGTGCGGCCATGCTTTCCGGATGGATCACCACCGGCCCCCGCACCAAGCAGCTGGAGCGTGAAATAGCAGAATACTGCGGCGTAGGCAAGGCCGTATGCCTGAATTCCGCAACGGCATGTCTGGAGTCAATCCTGCGACTGCTGGGTATTGGGCCGGGCGATGAAGTTATCACATCAGCCTATACCTATACAGCATCGGCCAGCGTAGTATGCCACGTTGGAGCTACCCTGAGGCTGGTGGATACCCAGAAGGACTCATACGAGATGGACTACGACCAACTGGCCGACACCATCAACGAGCATACGAAAGCGGTGATTCCCGTAGACCTGGGAGGCATTCCGTGCGACTACGACAAGGTGATGGCAGCCGTAGAGAGCAAGCGTCACTTGTTCCGGCCCTCCAACGACCTGCAGAAGGCCATCGGCCGTGTGGCCGTGACGGCAGATTCCGCCCACGCCTTCGGTGCGAAGTGGAAAGGACAGATGGTTGGCTCAATAGCCGACTTCACATCGTTCAGCTTTCATGCCGTGAAGAACTTCACCACAGCAGAGGGCGGAGCACTGACCTGGCGACATATCGACGGCATGGATGACGAACAGACCTACAAGGAGTTCCAACTGATGTCGCTGCACGGACAGAGCAAGGATGCACTGGCCAAGACGCAGCTGGGAGCATGGGAATATGATGTCGTCTATCCTGCCTACAAATGCAACATGACCGACATCATGGCTGCCATCGGACTGATCCAGATGAAGCGCTACCCCGCCATCCTGACCAGACGCCGCGAGATGATAGCACACTATGACGAGGCTCTGAAGGACTGCAACATACAGGTGCGCGACCACTATAATGACACGTACGTCTCATCGGGCCACCTCTATCAGGTACGACTGTTAGGGAAAGATGCCGCCTACCGCAACGATGTCATCACCGAGATGGCACGCAGGGACATTGCCACCAACGTCCACTTCAAGCCGCTGCCCATGATGACGGCATACAGGAACCTGGGCTTCGACATCAAGGACTATCCCAATGCCTATGCCCAGTTTGCCAACGAGATTACGCTGCCCCTGCATACGAAGCTGACTGACGAACAGATAGACTATATCATCACCAACTTTAAAGAAGTCATACGTTGATACGGGTTTTTGACATATTATTCTCTTCCATCGGACTGCTGATATTATCACCGGTTTTCCTGATTCTCTATATATTAATAAGGTTAGAGAGCAGAGGAGGAGGGTTTTATGTTCAAGAGCGCATCGGCAAAGACGGCGTACCGTTCGGACTCTACAAATTCAGGTCTATGCGTACCGGTTCCGACAAGAAAGGTCTGATTACCATCGGTGAACGCGACGACCGCATTACGCGACTGGGATACTTCATCCGTCGCTATAAGCTGGACGAGCTGCCCCAGCTATGGAACGTGCTGAAGGGTGACATGAGTCTGGTAGGTCCCAGGCCGGAAGTCAGGAAATATGTGGACATGTACACCGAAGAGCAACGTGAGGTGTTGAGCGTCAAACCGGGCATCACCGACTATGCCTCTATAGAATATGTGAACGAGAACGAGATTCTGGGAAATGCCGCCGACCCTGACAAGGTATACATCGAGCAAGTGATGCCTGACAAAATCAAGCTTAACATGAAGTATATCAGGAACCAAAGCATCACGGAGTATTTCAAGATCATATTCCTTACCTTTGGCAGCATCGGCAACCTGGGCACATTGAGGAAGATAGCCAACTGGTACTTCAACAAGAAGTCGCTGCCTTTCTGGTGCATCTTCCTAATGGACTGTGCCATTGTATTCCTTTCCTTCCTGTTATGCTACCAACAGATATACAGCGGAAAAGACACCCTATCGGTCATTGAGCACCTCACGGTCAACATCCTGTTCTACCTATTCTTCTATGCCATCGGCTTCAAGATGTTCCGTACTTATTCGGGTATCTTGCGCTATTCGTCGTTCGTAGACCTGAAGAAGGTCGGATTTGCCATGCTGTTGGGAATGGCTCTCTCGCTATGTGCTGAATATCTGCTGTGTGGGTTCCCGATGCTCTCGTACATCTCCACCCTCTGCATCATCATTGCAACGGTGCTGGCAACTTGTTTGCTTTGGATGATACGTATTGCCGTGAAAAACATATACGACGTTTCGCTGGTGAGCATCGACTCAAAGTATGCCTATATCTACGGCGTGAAGAACGGTGGTATCGGAATAGCCAAGCACATCAGAAACGAGAAACCGACACGCTTCGACCTGAAAGGTTTCATTTCGGACGACAAGCAGGAAGAAGACAAGATACTGATGGGAGTCAGGGTGCATAAGCTGGACAAACGTCTGATACAGACCATGACAGAGGAAGGAATAGAGGCACTGATTGTCTCGCCAGCCCGTGCCGATGCTTTCCGCAATAATGAAGAACTGCAAGACCAGCTGATGAAGGCCGGTATCCATATCTATATGACCCAACAAGCCAAGGAATGGGACGGCACCGACGAGTTGCAGACACCGCAGCTGAAGGAAATCAGTATTGAGGACTTGCTGCCGCGTGACGAGATACAGGTAGACATAGAGTCGCTGGCCAGCCATATCAAGGGCTATACCATTATGATTACAGGTGCGGCAGGCAGCATCGGCAGCGAGATGGTGAGACAGATAGCACTGCTGGAACCCAAGGAACTGATACTGATAGACCAGGCAGAGACTCCTATGCACGACATCAGGCTGATGCTGAAGAAGCACTGGCCAGGCATCAAGGCCCACACCATCGTGACCAGCATCTGTCAGCAAAAACAAATGGATGCCATCTTCCGCAAATACAAGCCGGAATACGTATTCCACGCAGCAGCTTACAAGCACGTGCCGATGATGGAGGACAACCCCAGTGAGAGTGTGTATAACAACATCTTCGGCACAAAGGTGATAGCCGACCTGTCAGTCAAATACTTTGTCAAGAAGTTTGTCATGGTGTCGACCGACAAGGCCGTCAATCCTACCAATGTCATGGGTTGCTCGAAGCGCATCTGCGAAATCTACGTGCAGAGCCTGGACAAGGCCATCAAGGACGGCAGGGTGTTGGGCATCACGCAGTTTGTCACGACACGCTTCGGAAACGTATTAGGTTCGAACGGCTCGGTCATCCCCCTGTTCAAGGAACAAATCAAGAACGGAGGCCCCGTCACCGTGACCGACCCCAACATCATCCGCTACTTCATGCTGATACCAGAGGCCTGTAAATTGGTGCTCGAAGCGGGTACGAAAGGAAAAGGCGGCGAGATATTCGTCTTCGACATGGGCAAGCCCGTCAAGATTGCCGACTTGGCAAAAAGAATGATTATGCTGAGCGATGCACAGAACGTGAGCATTGAGTTTACCGGGTTGAGGCCTGGAGAGAAACTCTACGAAGAGGTGTTGAACGCGAAAGAGACCACCAAGCCGTCGTTCCACAAAAAGATACGTATAGCAACCGTGCGAGAATACGACTACCACCACGTATGCAGCGAAATTGACAGCCTGATATCCGTCAGCCAGCGCTTTAACGACATGCAGACTGTCAAGAAGATGAAAGAGATAGTGCCAGAATATATCAGTAACAATTCCATCTACTCAGCATTGGATAAGCAGACGGTATGAGAGGTTTTCCATTGGGCATGAAGAGACTATTTGACATACTGGCGGCTGTTGCAGGAATTGTATTGCTCGCTCCCGTTATCGCCATCATCTTCATTTGCCTGAAAGTCACTTACAGGGGGGGTGTCATCTTCAAACAGGAACGCATCGGCTACAAGGGAAGACCGTTTACCATCTACAAATTCCGAACAATGGTGGAAAATAGCGAAGAAGAGGGAATGCCACAATTGGCAGAACCTAACGACGACCGACTCACCGGCATCGGAAAGGTGCTGCGCAATCATCATCTTGACGAGCTGCCACAGCTATGGAATGTGCTGATAGGAGACATGTCGTTTGTTGGCTACCGGCCTGAAAGAAAATACTTTATAGAGAAAATCATGGAAATAAGGCCTGACTACCAACAGCTATACGCCATCCGTCCGGGCATTACCTCGATGGCTACTATCTATAATGGCTATACCAACAACATGGAGAAGATGATCAGAAGGCTGGACATGGATCTGGACTATCTGCAGCATATCTCGTTGGCAACAGACTTGAAAATCCTCTTCGCCACGGCACTGAACATCTTGACAGGAAAGAAGATATAAGAGCTAATGTTTCCGGAAAACAAGCCGTAACTGATTGTCGGCAAGAATCATCTTGTCACTGTTAAGACTCAGAATCTGAAAAACATCGTCTAAGGAATTGATGCCAAGGGAGGCAATATCAGCAACATCAGTCACCTTGATATCGCCATTTGCACGGTCGTGTTTGTATGCATTAAAAACGCGCAAGGAAGTCTCGGTCTTCTCAAAATAGAAGAGATAGCCGTAATGCACCGGGTCGTTTTCATGGTCAACGGCCTCTATCAGATTAGCCTGGATGCCCCAGAATACCAGTCGCTCGGACATGTCGTACCATCCGCCAGTAGACAAGGTGTCAACCCTTATGAGATGCCAATAGCCGTCAAGGTCGCCATTATTGGAGCGATGCAACTCGCACGACGACATGCCACACAGACATACACCTATTATTATATATAAGAATCTACGCATCATTTCTGACTTTTCTTCTTTTTAAAACTCAACACTCCCTCTTTCCTAACAGTAAACTGACAACCATAATTATGTCCAAGAAGTTCTCCGAAGTCGGCTCCGAAGGCACCAGTAATGCTCCAGCCTTCCAGAACATGCTGGAAACGGTAGGTAGTCTCCAGCAGGATGCTGCCATGCTCATGTTCCTTGGCAAAAGGACGTTTGTAGGTTCCAAGACTGCTCTGCCACGTACCCAGCAGACGGTAGTGAAAACCGGGAACCGGAGTGCCACTCAGTCCTAGGTGGACGGCAGCAAAGCGGTTGTTGTGAACATAGACCTCACCATCGGCATTATAGAGTGGCGAGGTGTAAAGCGGATTGCCCATCACCATGCCCCAGTGTTGCCAGCCTGTCAGCACATAGTGATTATAATAATCGTCAAGGCCACCGATATGGTCGGATATCGAACGGGTATGGTCGTGATAGACTGCACCACTCTGGTACTTGGTATAAATGTACTCCAACACGATGTTTTCCAGATACTTGAACCGCTTCAGATTCAGCTCTATGCCACACATCATATCCTTCAGGTCATACAACAGATAGCGAGACTTTTTCTTCTTATTCCAGTCGGCACCCTCGCCATAGCCGTCATAGTCGAGAAGGAACATGGCAGAATGGTCTTCGAAGAAATGGTCGGCATACACGCCCAGCCTCCATGCGGGATAGTCGAAATTCAGCCTGGCCACCCAACTGCCGAGATTGTTTCCCTCCGTATTGCGGTATTGGTCTTCCACCTTCTCTCCACCACTAGGAATCAGCGCATGGATAAAAGAAGATAAGTTGGAAGCATTTTCGATCTTAACAGTATGGTCACTATTATAAAAGTTATACGTCGTACCTCCAAACTGGCAGGCCATCTCCAAGCCCAGTTCCAGCGTGATGTTCTTCGGACCGATGCGCAGATAGCCGGCCTTGCTGTGGTAGAGGCCATGCTCCACATACTTGCTCCGGCGGGCGGTGAAGTCCTTCTGCCATTTGCCATCAGTCATCATGCCGTAGGCAAGATGGCCCTTGATGGCCAGCCAGCCCTTGGTGAGGGGCACCTTCCAGTAGTCGGGCAGTGCCAGGCGTATCTGCGGGATGGGACGTGCATTGATGCCGAAGGTTTGCGATCCGCTGCTCAAATGCTGGTTCTTCAGTTCCATGGGATACTCCTTGGCACCGACGGTCAGCACACCCTTCAACCAACGGACTTCGGCGTAGGCCTGATGGAGCACGAAATGACTGGTGAAGCCCATAGGAACGGCAACGTCAACACCGTAGCCGATACCCCAGCGACGCCCCTTGTCAGCTGAAAGAGGACGCTCCACACTACCACGCAGGTAGCCATTGGAGGTCTTCAGCGAACTGAGTCCGTAACGGTTGGCATTAAGCCACAACGGAGTATGGTCACCGTTCGACAGTGTGGCCTGCATCTCTACATGGTAGTGCAGACTGTCCAAGAGCGACCTTCTAGGCTGCGCACTCATCGCGAGACTGCAGCCAAGGGATAGCATCATGGCAAAATGCCTCATTTTCGGATGCAAAGGTACGAATAAGTGAGCGAAAATGCAAATAAATTTGCAATTTTCCGAGCGGCAGTACCTAAGAGCGAAGCTCAAAGGTACGAATAAGCGAGCAAAAATACAAATATCTAAATACTTTTTTAGGGAAATTCCCCTTAGTGTATAGGGAAAATCCTTTGTTTCCCACTTTATTTCTTCATAATTTTGCACCGAGAAACAAAGAAAAACGATGTCTAACAATTAAAAAAACATACGACGATGAAGACCAAGAAGATGATGATAGCCCTGACAATGATGCTGGCAATGGCTGCCACGGGTAATGCGATGAGCTATGAGCAGGCACGCAACGAGGCGCTCTTCCTAACGGACAAGATGGCCTACGAGCTGAATCTCACCGACGAGCAGTACGAGGCTGCCTATGAAATCAACCTCGACTACCTGATGGGGGTTACCAGCTACGATGATGTGTACGGCACCTACTGGGAGCGCCGCAACCTGGATCTCAGCTACGTGCTGCTGGACTGGCAGTGGAACGCCTTCTGTGCAGCATCCTATTTCTTCCGCCCGCTGTATTGGGCCGACGGGCTATGGCACTTTGCCGTTTACGGACGCTATCCGCACCGCGACTATTTCTACTTCGGACGACCCGTATTCTACGCCAGCTACCGGGGAGGCCATGCCTGGCATGCCGTAGGTGGACGAGGCTACTACTATGGCAGGCGTGACCACTTCCGCCCCATAAGAGGACGCGAACACTTCGGAATGCTAGACCGCTGGAATCGTGGCGACTTCCACCACAGTCACAACCATCACGGCAGATTCGGCAATGTACATCGCGGTAATGGCGGCAGCAATGCCCACGGACGGTTCGGCAATGGCAACCGTATTGACCACAGCAACAGAGGAACAGTCGACCATGGCAACAGAGGAAACGCTGACAACAGTCATCTGGGAGGTGTCAGCAACCGCAATGGCCACAGCGGTTTCGGCGGTACGCGCAGCAGTTCAACCAGAACTACCGTAAACCATGGCTCATTGGGCAACAGCCGCAACAGCGGTTCGTTCGGTG
Source organism: uncultured Prevotella sp. (assembly GCA_946415755.1). Taxonomy (GTDB): domain Bacteria; phylum Bacteroidota; class Bacteroidia; order Bacteroidales; family Bacteroidaceae; genus Prevotella. The sequence goes on from CAMKTS010000007.1 coordinate 74,232, forward strand.
GAAGCCGCAGCAGCAGCGGAGGTTCGTTCAGTGGAAGCCGCAGCAGCAACGGAGGTTCATTCAGCGGAGGCCGTAGTGGTAGAAACTTCGGCGGAGCTGCCAGGAGCGGAGGCAACTTCGGCGGAGCTGCCAGAAGCAACGGCGGTGGCAGCCACGGATTCGGCAGAAGCCGTTAAGACGCGTACCTCGGCATTCATCATCCGCTGTACTTCTCGCATCATACAACCGGCATAGACCGCAAGAACAGCTTTATTCAGGATACCATGTCCGACGGCCACTACCCGCTTGCCAGGGTATGTGGCCGTTAGATATTTCAGCAATTCACGGGCACGGCCAAGCAGCTTCTCTTCGCTCTCAATGTCGTCGGGCCACGGCTCACCACGCAGGTCGGGGATGAAGCGTCCTGTAAACGCCCCCCAGTCACGCTCCCTGAGCAAGGGAGTGGTCACCACAGGCAGATGATGGCTCGCGGCAATGATCTCTGCCGTCTGCACCGCCCGCCGCAGGTCACTGCTCACCACGGCATCCACCTGCTCCGAAGCCATACGGCGAGCTACCTGCCGGGCCTGTTCCCTACCCCGTTCGTTCAGTTCTCCCTGCGTCTGTCCTTGCATAATCTGCCTCACATTGTCGTAGGTCTCACCATGCCGTATCAAGTATATCGTTGTCATCATTGGCATCTTTGTTGGCAAAGTTACAAATTTTTCACCGCAGATGATACGTATTACACGGATTTTTTGTATTTTTGCAGCAAAATTCAAACTTTTACGACTATGAAGATATTTCAGAGTTCCATTTTCCGAGGACTATGCGCCATCGTTGTTGGTGTACTGCTTATCAAGTTTCCACAAGACGGAGTTACATGGCTCACCGTAGCCATCGGCGCTATCTTCCTACTGTCGGGCGTGATAGCCTTCATTGCTTATATCAGTGCCCGCAGACATGCCGGAGAATATACCATTACCGACCAGCAGGGGCGTATTATCAGCGGTTCACAGCCCACCTTCCCCATTGTCGGTGCAGGCAGCGTCATACTGGGTCTGACACTGGTTGTCACACCTGGCGTCTTCGTCAACGGACTGATGTATATCCTCAGCATCATTATGATACTGGGTGGCATTAACATGCTGATGAGTCTCATCTCGGCACGCCGTCTGGGACCAATTCCCTTTGCATTCTGGATAGCCCCGTCGCTCATCCTGCTCACTGGACTGTTTGTCATTCTGAAACCCATGGAGAGTGCTGAACTGCCACTGCTTATCCTGGGGTGGTGCTCGCTGCTCTTTGGAATGGCAGAGCTGATTAATGCCATCAAGATTTACACCATTCACAAGGCTGCCGACCGCAGGGCCGAGGAGCTGGCACACCAGCGCGAAGCCGAGGAGTCGGGCATGGCCGAGGAAATCAGTTCAGAGACCAATACAGAACCCGATGGCTCGACAGCCCTGGAAAACAAGGCCAGCACTACCACGCCTGACGAACCTGACGAATACGACGAATTCTCGGCAGACTAAACATCTAAAGTGCACAGCGGAACCGACCCTACTGTGCACTTTTTAGGCATTGCGGATGATGCCGAAGCTGATGCCCGTCAAACGACTTATCTGGCGGATGCTGCCACCATAGGTTTTCAATTGGCGGACAAACTCGTTGCGAGTTTCCCTGTCATAATGTTGGATACTTGATGCACTGGCACCTCCAGTAATTTCTGCCATATATTGGCGCAGTTTCTCGTCACTTACGCGTTGTTCCGTCTCATTGTTAAGATCAAGGATATTGAGTGCCTTGGGCAGAGGATCTTTAATCAGTTCCAGAAGTTCTTCCCTGCCTATGCGGTTAAGCACGTGTTGGGTAGTGCAAACTGGTACAGAACAAGCCTTCGTGTCGTCAAACTCACACCAGCTGCTCCATGTATATACGTCGACCGTTGTAACAATGCCTACAGCCACAGGATTTTGGTGAATATACCTCAGTAGTGTAACAAAGTAGGCCATATCGTTCACCGGCTCACTCTTGAAACGATCCTGAAATACCTGACCAGAATGCTCGTATTTGTTGTTGAAATACTGCGCATAAGAAATGGCAATGCTCTTGATGGGAGGCACAACGCCGTCTTCCCGTTCACGTACCAGTAGGTGTACATGGTTCGACATCAGGCAGTAGGCATATATGATGATATGCGACGGTAGAGGCTTACCACTCTTATCCTCAGGGAATGCTTGCATACGCAGCAGTTTCAAGAACTTCCAGTAGTCACCCCTGTCTTCAAAGATGTCTTGGTGATTGATACCGCGCATCATGACGTGGTATATACCGGTTCCGCTTTTCTCTCTTTGCTTTCTGGGCATATATCAGTTTCCATTTTCACCGGCAAATGTACGAATAATTTTATTAACAGCAAAGAATAAAACGGGAAAAGTGCACAGTAGGGTCGGTTCCGCTATGCACTCGACGGAACGGCGGAACGACTCTCTGTTTGCAGGGAAGTCACTGGAGGACAAGGCGCAGGCCGGTGTCAATTCTGCGATTGTCGGGCGTGAGGCCGCTCCTAATCGCTACACGGCAGCATTCAGCTGTGTAGTTAAAACTGCCGCCACGATCCACGCGGAAAGAACCTGAAGAAGCGCCAGTAGGATTCGTTTGTGAACCAGCACTATAATCGCCATAGCAGTCCTGACACCACTCCCACACATTGCCACTCATATCATATATGCCCAACTCATTCGGTTGCTTCGTCTTTACATCATGAGTCTTTCCTTTACTCTTAGAATACCATGCTACATCATCAATATTATTACTGCCACTATATTGATAACCTTTACTTTTGCTTCCTCCACGAGCTGCATACTCCCATTGAGCCTCTGTGGGCAAGCTGAATTTCATGCCAGTTTGCTGACTCAACTTGTAGATAAATTCCTGGCAATCACTCCAAGAAACCTGCTCTACAGGAAGTATATTTCCTTTAAATTTAGACGGGTTATTTCCAATTACTGCCTGCCACAACTCCTGCGTAACCTCCGTCTCACCAATATAATAATGTGAGAGGGTCACCTCATGAACAGGTTGTTCTTCTTTTCTGGGTTTCTGTTGCTCGCTTGTTGCTCCCATAAGGAAGGTGCCTCCATCCACACGAATCATATTGAACGACACACCATTTACCGTAATAGTCTTAACTGCAGGAGCTGAAGGAGAAGCAGCCAACGAGGTTTGATCCACTGGCTGAACAGGAAAAGGGTGGTTGTTGGCTGTCTGTATCTCAGCCACCAGATGTTCTGTAATAGTTCTTGGAGCAGACTCTGTTAATTTAAACGAACCTTCAATGCTTTCATAGCCTTCTGCGGCAATAATATAGTTATGACTGCCTACAGGCAGTGTCGTCTCAATGTGACCATTTCCCTTATAAGGCTTTGAGTCTACCAACACCATTGCATTGGATGGCGTGTAGTCAATAATAACTTTCTGAGTCTTCGGGCCGTCAGCACGTTTCTTCACATTGAGCTTTAGAACGTATGTCCTGGCAGCTTGCAATGTCTGCCCTAAATAGTGCTTGCGCAGAACACCTAACTGTTGGTGGGAGATGGTGATGTACTTCACGCCTGCCGGCACATAGACCCATATCTCGCCAGCCTTCTGCTCCACCTTCATCACACCTAACGAACCGGCATCGAACAAAAAGCCCTGCTCGGTGGTCTCCACCTTGATGAGCGCGCACTTTTCGCCGTTCTTATCCAACACGATAGTTCCAGCGGTATTAGCCGTGAGGTCGGTAATGTCCATCTGGAAACTGGCAACCGAGATGTTCTGCGCCGGCAGAAGCAGAGCGCAGAACAATGCAATAAAGACTAATGCAATTCGATTCATCACTTTATACATTGGTAACAATACCCTCAATGTATGCCTTCAGGATGTGGATACCGGTCTTGTTCTCATGGCCCCAGGGAATGATGAGGTCGGCAAACTTCTTGGTGGGTTCAATGAACTGCTGATGCATGGGCTTGAGCACCTTCTCGTAGCGGTCGAGCACCATGTCGACGGTACGTCCGCGCTCTACCACGTCGCGGCGGATGTTACGAATCAGGCGTACATCATCGTCGGTATCTACGAAAATCTTCAAGTCCATCATGTCACGCAACTTCTTGTAGTGCAGGGTCATAATGCCCTCCAGGATGATGACGGGCTTCGGCTCCACATGGATGGTTTCTGAAAGACGGTTGGATAGCACATACGAATAGGTGGGCTGCTCAATAGCCTTCCCGCTCTTAAGCATGGAGATGTGCTCCGTCAGCAACTTCCAGTCGAAGGCATCGGGATGGTCGAAGTTGATGGCCTTTCGCTCTTCGTCGGTCAGCCCCGTCGTATCGTTATAGTACGAGTCGAGGGGAACAACGGCTGCACAGTGGGGGGGCAGCACACTGGCGATTTTCTTGACGACGGTAGTCTTTCCCGAACCCGTACCGCCTGCAATTCCTATGATAGTCATAATGAATATTGAGAAATGAGTAATGAGTAATGAGTAATGAGTAATGATGATTACCAAATTGTTAAGACAAGTCTTCTGCAACATTTCAGTCTTTAGAACAAATCATAATTACTAATTACTCATTACTAATTATTAATTAATTCGGTTCTTATTTCTGCTCCTTGACCAAGTAGACCAGCGTCGGCAGGTGGTCGCTATAGCCGTTGAGCCACACGCCTCCGGCATGGGTGCGCTTGGTGCCGCCCTTATACTTGCCCTCCTGCTGGAACAGGTAGTCGCGGCGGAAAATCTGAGGTTTCAGATACTTCAGCGTGGCATAGTCTTTCTTGCCGTCACGGTTAAGCAGCGACGAAGAGACGATGATCTGGTCGAACAGGTTCCACGACCCATCATACATTAAGGTACCCGTACCACTGGCATGAATATTCCAGAAGGGGTTGAACAGACCGTCATCCTCCACATCCTTGATATCACGTCGTGCCCCCAGGGCTTTCGACATTGACGGGTCGGCAGGGTCGTCGTTCATATCACCCATGATAAAGAGCTTCACGTTGGGATCGTCCTTTAGCAGCGAGTCTTTCACCGCACGAATCTGCTTGCCGCCCAGCTCACGATAGTAGCTGGCGGAGAAGCGTGACGGCAGGTGATTGACGATGATGGTGACATGCTCGTCGGCCAGCGTACCGCTGACCACCAGGAATCCACGGGTGGCACGGTTCTGGTCTTCCTCGCGTTCATATATATATGGTACCAGCTTGACATCGCGCACCGTGAAGAGCGACGGGTTATAGAGCAGGCCGCAGTCTACACCGCGACGGTCGGGACCCTCAATATGGCAGAACTGGAAATTACGCTTCTTCAGCGGCTTCTGGTTGCAAAGGTCGGTCAGACAGTTGGCATTCTCCACCTCCGACACGCCGATGGCGGCACAGCCTACGGTAGGCAGCATGTCGGTGCCCATCTCTGCCAGCACCTTCGACATGTTGCGCAATTTGTTACGGTACTTCATGCCCGACCATTTGTTCTTGCCGTCAGGCAGGTACTCGTAGTCGTTCTTACCCACATCGTGGCAGGTATCGAAAAGATTCTCAAGGTTGTAGAAACCGATGGCATAGACAGAAAATATCTTCTGCTGAGCCTGTGCGTTCATAGTCCCTATCAGGAACAAAACAGCGGTTAAGGATAATAGTTTTTTCATAATCTTTAGAATTGATGTTGCGAAGATAGTCATTTTTTTTGAGAATATCTACTTTTTTAAAAAAAACATTCGAAAAAATACTATTTTTTACATTTTATTTATTATCTTTGCAGCATAATAATCAAAAACCAATAAAACTACACCTATGCAAAAAAAGCTGAAATTAGCCGCAACGATTCTCTGTTTTGCCTCGACAGCCTTTGCTCAGACCAATAATGAGATACAAGGGACGATCACCAGCGAACAGAACGAACAGGCTTTTACCTTTACGGAAGCCCAGCTTGGTGAGGATGACAATGTGTCGCAAAACATCACCGTCGTGGGTTCCAACAACAATGTGTATGCCAAAGAAGTGGGATACAGATTCAGTCCGGTAAGGTTCAAGTACAGGGCTTTCAATGCCAAGTACAACGAGACCTACATCAACGGCAACCCTGCCAACGACATTGAGCGCGGCGAGTTCAACTTCTCCTTCGTGGGAGGTCTGAACAACCAGACACGCAATGCAGAGTCGGCACTGCCCTTCGAGGACAACAGCTTCTCAATGACGGCCATGGGAGGGTCGAACAACTACAATTTCCGCCCCAGTGCCATGGCCACCGGCAGCCGTCTGTCGCTGGCCGGTGGTAACCGCAACTACACGTTACGAGGCATGTACACCTACAACTCTGGCGTGACTCCCAAGGGATGGGCCTACTCGGCCAGCATCACCTACCGCTGGGCCAACATGGAGACGGCCAACGTACAAGGCACCTTCTACAACGCCCTCTCCTACTTCCTGGGAATCGAGAAGATTTTCAACGACAAGCACTCGCTGTCGCTGGTAACCTGGGGCAACCCCACCGAGCGCGCCGCACAGGCCGCATCAACGGACGAGATGTACTGGATAGCCAACAACTTCCATTACAACCCCAACTGGGGCTACCAGGACGGCAAGAAGCGCAACTCGCGCATCATCAACAGTTTCGCTCCCGCCGCCTTGCTGACATGGGACTTCAAGATCAATGACAACGCCAAGCTCACCACGAGCCTGCTGACCAAGTACACCATGTACAGCAGTTCACGCCTGCAGTACAACAATGCCACCAACCCGGCTCCCGACTACTACAGCCTGATGCCCTCCTACTGGTTCAACGTATGGAACCGCTACGATGAAGACAATGATGCAACGGCCCTGCAAAACTGGCAGGCAGCATACAACTATCTGGGAGCCTCGAAGGCCAACAGACAGATAGACTGGAACGCGCTGTACTACGCCAACAAGGCGGCTGCAGCACAGGGAATGGATGCCATGTACTACCTACAGGCCTATCACGATGACCAGCTGTCGTTCAGCCTGTCGAGCAACCTGAGCACCAAGCTCTCGAAGAACTCGACACTGAACGCAGGTATTACCCTGTCGACCAACAAGGGCATGCACTACCAGACCATGGTAGACCTGCTGGGTGCCGCCACCTTCCACAACATCAACAACTTTGTCATCGGAACCTATGCCGAGGATGCCCCCGAAGCCCGCTACGACATGAATGAGCCTGCCGGTAAACTGATTAAGCCAGGCGACCGCTTCGGCTACGACTACAACATCCTGGTCAACAAGGCTAGTGCCTGGGCAGGCTATTCCGTCAACCTGAAGTCAACACACATCTTTGTCAACGGTCGCATCTCCGGAACCACCATCCAGCGTGACGGTAAGATGCGCAACGGCTTGGCTCCCTACAACTCTTATGGAAAGAGCGGAACGGCCAAGTTCCTGGACGGAGGCGGAAAGATGGGTGCCCACATCAATCTGGGGTCGCACCTGACAGCCATACTCGGTGCCGGCTTTGAATGGAAAGCCCCCACCCCACGCACCGCATTTACCGCAGCACAGATCAACAACGATTTCGCCATGAACCTGAAGGTGGAGCGCAACTTCAGCACCGAGGCAGGAGTGATGCTGAACACCTCATGGCTACATGCCAACCTGAACGGCTTCTACAGCCGTCTGATGGACGTCACAGAGGCTTCGATGTACTACGACGATGTCAACAACTCGTTCTCGTACGTGTCGCTCACCGGTATCAACAAGGAATACTACGGTTTTGAGCTTGGCATGAACTTTAAAATCAGCAACTCATTCAATATCAAGGCACTGGCCACCGTCAGCGAGGCCAAGTACGTGAACAACGCCCACGTCAGCTACCTGCTGTCGGATGCCACCAGAGCCGATGACGGCAGTCTCTACCACAGAGACGTATGTATTAATAAAGGTATGCGCGAGGGCGGCACACCACTCACGGCACTGAGCCTCGACCTGAGCTACCATGCCGGTGGATGGTATATCGACCTGATAGGCAACTACTACGACCGTATCTACCTCTATTACTCGCCCGTCACCCGTTACTACGGCATGCTGCCCGACAAGAACGGCGATGGTGTCCGCGAATACTTCGACGAGACCACAGGCAGGTCGTATCTGCCAGAGTCGCAGGCCAAGGGAAAGGGCGGCTTCATGCTTGATGCCTCTATCGGCAAGAGCATCTACCTGAAGCGCGGCATGCTTAGCCTCAACCTCATGCTGACCAACATCCTGAACAACCAGCGGATATGCACCGGCGGTATGGAACAGAACCGCCGCGACCTGAAGGACACTGGAGAGGAAATCCGCACCTACTCGTTCCTGAACAATCCGAAGAAGTTCTATGTCAATGGTTTCAATGCCATGCTGATTATCAGCTATAAGTTCTAAAGAAAAGGAGGACATGAAAATGAAGAACATGAAATATATCATCATCGCTGCCATCTGCATCCTCTTTGCAGCCTGCCAAGACGGTAAACTGGACAACCGATGGGACGAACCCGACCTAACGTTAGCCCCTTACGGCAACAACAACATCGTTGAACATAACGTCATCACAATAGCGCAGCTGATAGCCAAATATCCTAACGTATTTGCCAGCACCGACCAGAATGCACTGATTGACGAGGACATCCAAATCAAGGCCTACGTGACAGGCAACGACATCGGCGGCAACCTCTACAAGCAGATTGCCATACAAGATGCCTCGGGAGCCATCATCGTCAGTATCAACAAGAACGGACTATGCGGATATCTGGCAGAAGGTCAGCAGATCCTGATAGACCTGAAGGGACTCTATATTGGTGGCTACCGCAAACAGCCGCAGATTGGCATGCCCTACAACGGCAACGGTATCGGACGTATGTCGGCAGACATCTGGATGCAGCACTTCAAGATTATCGGCAACTACCGTGACATTAATCCTACGGCCATCCTGCCCACCGACTTCACGACTATCCAGAGCGACATGAACAACAACTGCTCCAAACTGGTGACCCTGAAGAACGTCACCTTCAAGGATGCCGACGGAACGGCCACCTTTGCACCAAAGGACGGCAGCGTGGCACTCACGAACAACTGTGCCAACCGCGAACTGACGGGTTTGGGTTCCAACGTGGTCATCCGCACCAGTACCTACGCTGACTTTGCCGCCATGAAGCTGCCTTACAAGCAAGTGAACGGCATTACCAGTCCTGCCGCCTGCAACCTGACGGGCATTGCCACCCGTTTCAATACCACGTGGCAGATTCTGATTCGCAAGACCAGCGACATAGAAGTCATCAATTAACATCATTACCGATAATAAAAAACAACTTACAATATGAAAAAGCTATTCAGATCAATGCTCGCAATCGCTGTAGCAGCATTCACATTCACAGCATGTTCCGATGTGCCGGCTCCCTATGACCTGCCCAGCATCAACAACGGACCAGACCCAACCACCGGCATCCTGTCGGCTAACTTCAAGAAAGGACAGGGAGACTGGAATACACAGGATGTCAACCTCCCCAGTCAGCTAACAGCCATCTGGAGCTACAACTCCAAGTACGGTATGGTGGCCACAGCATATAGCGACAATGTGAACTATGAATCGGAGAGCTGGCTCATCGGTCCCGCCGCCGACCTTAGCAGCGTTGAGAAGGCCGTACTGACCATCAAGCATGCCGCCAACTACTTCAGCACGTCAGTTCCCGTCAACAAGGCCTGCGGCGTGATGGTCAGCACCGACTATTCCGAGGGTGCCTCCCCTGCTACCGCCACATGGGATGAACTGACACTCAGCCAGTGGCCCACCAGTTTCACCTACATCGAAGCCACTGCCGACATGTCGAAATATGCCGGCAAGCCGAAGGTCTATGTAGCCCTCAAGTACACCAGTACCAGCAGCAAGGCCGGTACGTGGGAGGTAGAGGCACTCAGCATCGCCGAAGGGGAAGCCACCAACAATGAGAATCCTCCTGCCGAGACCATCGGAACAAAGGAAAATCCCATAACTGTAGCTCAAGCCTTAGAGAAAATCAATGCATTGCCCGATAAAGGAAAGTCTGAGAGTAAAGCTTATGTAAAGGGTAAGGTTGTAAAGGTTACCACCAACCAAGCAAACTTTGAGGAATACGGCAATCTGAACTACCTAATTTCCGATGATGGAAAAGAAACAAATACCATCACCGTATATTCCGGCGACGGCCTTGATGGAGCAAAATTCACCTCCATCACGGATTTGGCTACAGGTGACGAAGTGATTGTCTTTGGCAATCTGTACAAGTATGTGAACATAAGTAATCAGGTAACTCCGGAAATCGATTCGGGCAACTACCTCGTATCACTTGTCAAAGGCTCTGGTGGTGGTAGTGAGACCCCAAGCGGTGAAGCCACAGGTAGCGGTACACTGGCAGACCCTTACAATGTAGTAGCAATTGCACAGGAAGCAGCAAAATTAGAAAATAAGGAGGTAAGTACGAATGATTACTATATAAAAGGAAGGATTTGCTCTGTAAAATTTACTTTCAATGCCAATTATGGAACTGCCACCTTTAACATCTCTGACGATGGAAAGACTGGTGGTACAGAGTTTACCTGCTACAGTGTATATACCTTGGGGAATCAGCCTTGGGTTGATGGCAACACGCAAGTCGCCGTTGGTGATGAAGTGATTATCTGTGGTAAGATTACAAACTGGGAAGGAACCCTTGAGACTGCCAGCAAACAAGCCTATATTTACTCACTTAATGGCAAGACCGAGTCCGAAGGCGGCGGAGGCGGCGGTAATGAGCCTGGTGGTGGCGGTGAGACCGCTACATCACTTGTCAACGGTGACTTCGAGACATGGGCAAACGGTCTGCCCACCGGTTGGCAGTCGGCCAGCACGGCCAGCTCGGCAACATTGGAGCAGAGCACCGATGCCCACGGTGGCAGCTATGCCGTCCTAGTGAAGGGCGACGAGGGCAGTAACAAGCGTCTCGCCAGTCAGGAGATTACGCTGGCTGCCGGTTCTTACAACTTCTCGTTCTGGGTAAAGCCCACAACGACAGATGTGTCCCAAGTTCGTCCTGCCTACGTGGTTGTAGTCGACAATAAAGTCAACGGTTCCTACCAGTATGGCGATTATGCCACTTTGAGTTCCGGTTGGCAGCAGATCAGCTATGACTTCACCCTCTCTGCCGAGACAACCGTCTGCTTGGTAGTGATGAATCCCAAGAAGTCCAGCTACTCGTCCGGCAAGGATGTCATTATCGACGATGCCACACTGACAAAGAAGTAAGCAATCGCATCGACATCTCGTCATACGCTCCGCAGCACCGCATGATGCTGCGGAGTTTTTTTAGTCAGAATCCATAGAAAAACACAAAAGTAACCAAATGAGGAAAAGAAAATTCGAGAAAGATTTGGCCAGTCAGAAAAAAATACGTACCTTTGCACCCGCTTTTATTCGCAATAGACAAGTAACATATAATAATTAACAAGAAAAATGAAAAAAGGTATTCATCCAGACAACTATCGCCCCGTCGTGTTCAAGGACATGTCCAACGGCGATATGTTCCTTTCGCGTTCTACCGCAAAGACTAATGACACCGTAGAATTCGAAGGCGAAACTTACCCCGTGGTAAAGATTGAAATTTCGAGCACTTCTCACCCGTTCTATACTGGTAAGAGCAAGCTCGTCGACACCGCCGGTCGCGTCGACAAGTTCATGAGCCGCTACGGTAAGGCTGCGAAGAAATAAATACATTTCAGAAGCCACAAAACATCTAAGGCGCGTCCAAGGTAGTTGCATATGCCTGTGGTCGCGCCTTTTTTCAACGAAAAGCCACTAAAAGACCATAACTATGAAGAAAACATTCTTACTAACAGCATTATCGACAGTCATCCTCCTCTTCGCCGCCTGCGAAGCCAGCGATGACGACAAGATTCCCTCTGGTCAGACAACACCGCCACCACCCGGTCTGACGGGTAACGCACTGGTCGTCAACCAAGGACAGCCTACCGATGGTGCCAACACCAACAAGAATGCGACAGGCAACGGCAACCTCGACAGCCGCATAGAAGTACCGCGCATTGTGGGAGGCAACGACAACTACCTGCTCATCCGTACCGTACCGAGCTACGGCATCAACTATATCATCGAGTGGAACAACACCAAGAAGGCCCAGCGATGGACGGCCTTCCAGATGTACAAGGGCAATAGCAACAAGTCCTGGAACCGCAACAACTGGGCAGATGAAGCCGAGACGAACGAATGGGTGAAGAAGAACTTGGCCGAGTATGGCTATGCCGACCCGTTCCAACCTGATCCTGACCTGCCGCAAAGCGTACGCACCGAGCTGAGCCAATACAAGAATTCGAGCTATTCACGCGGCCATATCTGTGCCTCTGCCGACCGTCTCAACTCCAAAGAAGCCAACGAGCAGACCTTCTATCTGAGCAATATCCTACCGCAAAGCAGCAGGCTGAACACAGGCACCTGGGAAGATATGGAGAACAAGGTGCGAACATGGAACGCCGACCAATTCCGCGAGACACTCTATGTGGTCAAGGGTGGCACCATCGACGATGCCCATAGCAGTGTCGAGAGCAGGTCGCAGCTCACCGTTCCGGCCTACTTCTTTATGGCAGTAGTCAGTCTCAAGGGAGGAAAATACAATGGTATGGCCTTCATCCTAGAGCATAGCAACCCTGCCTCCAACTATAAGAACTGCGTATTCACCATCGACCAGTTAGAGCAGATGACAGGCATCGACTTCTTCTGCAACCTGCCCGATGATGTGGAGAATGCCATGGAGGCTACGGTAGACTATAGTTTCTGGAAACTCAACTGACATTGCAGCCAAAGAAGCCATATACGGCATGAATACATCTAAAAAAATGTAAAAACTTTGGTAATAAGAAATGATTTTCGTATCTTTGCTCTCCAAGCAAGATACGATTTCATTATATACAAAAACAACACCAACAAACAATGAAAACAGTTTATGATTTCTCTGTCAAGGACAGAAAGGGAAAGGATGTCTCACTCAAGGAGTATGCCAACGAGGTGCTGCTCATTGTCAACACCGCTACCAAGTGTGGTTTCACTCCACAGTACGACGAACTGGAGAAGCTCTACGAGCAATACCACAGTCAGGGCTTCGAGATTCTCGACTTTCCCTGCAACCAGTTTGGCCAGCAGGCACCTGGCACCGACGAGAGCATCCACGAGTTCTGCAAGCTCAACTTCGGCACCGAGTTCCCACGTTTCAAGAAAATCAAGGTGAACGGCGACGATGCCGAACCACTTTACAAGTTCCTCAAGGAGCAGCAGGGCTTTGCCGGCTGGGACATGGAACACCCCATAGCCCACATCTTGGATGACATGCTGTCGAAGGCTGATCCCGACTACAAGCAGAAGCCCGACATCAAGTGGAACTTCACCAAGTTCCTCGTCAACAAAAAGGGAGTTGTCGTTGCCCGCTTCGAACCGACAGAGAAGATTGAGACGATTGCCAAGCAGATTGAGGAACTCTTAAAATAAAAGTAATGAAAACGAAATGTCTGATTATCGGTAGCGGTCCGGCAGGCTACACGGCAGCCATCTATGCCAGCCGTGCCAACCTCAGTCCTGTTGAGTATTGCGGGCTGCAACCTGGCGGCCAACTGACGCAGACCACTGAGGTAGAAAACTTTCCCGGCTATCCGCAGGGAGTCGACGGCAACCAGATGATGATGGATCTCCGCGAACAGGCCGAGCGTTTCGGTACTGACATCCGCGACGGATATATAGAAAAGGTGGACTTCTCGCAGCAACCCTATCGGTTGTGGGCCGACGACGGCACAGAGATAGAAGCCGACACCGTCATCATAGCCACGGGAGCCTCGGCAAAGTATCTCGGACTGCCCGATGAAGAGAAATACAACGGCATGGGCGTATCGGCCTGTGCCACCTGCGACGGTTTCTTCTATCGGAAGAAAACTGTAGCGGTGGTGGGCGGCGGCGACACGGCCTGCGAAGATGCCCTCTACCTGGCTGGCCTGGCCAAACAGGTATACCTCATCGTGCGCAAACCCTTCCTCCGTGCCTCAAAGGTGATGCAGCAGCGTGTCTTTGATGCCCCGAACATCGAGATTCTATTTGAGCATAACACGGTGGGACTCTTCGGCGACAACGGCGTAGAGGGTGCCCATCTCGTCAAGCGCAAAGGAGAACCAGATGAGGAGGCTGTCGACATCATCATTGACGGTTTTTTCCTGGCTATCGGTCACAAACCCAACACCAACATGTTCCGCGAATGGTTAGACACCGACGAAACTGGCTACCTGAAGAAGATTGAAGGTACGCCACGCACCAAACTGCCCGGCATCTTTGTGGCTGGCGACTGCGCCGACCCTGTCTACCGTCAGGCTATCACCGCTGCTGGTACTGGATGCCAGGCCGCCATCGAAGCCGAACGCTACCTACTGAGCAGATAAATCAAAGACCATAGGTGCCAGACCATTTAGGACACCTATCTATAGACTCACTAAAAAAAGCCTCGCTTCCCAGCGAGGCTTTTCATTAAAAAACTAAATTAATCAACCATAAACCTTTAACCATTAAAATCTCTTTAGAAAAATTTCAAAGAAACGCGCTCGTTTCATTTGACTGATGCAAAGTTAAAACAATTCTCGTTTTTTCAAGTTCACATAACGTCAATTATGGTTTAAAATTCGTGAATGTGGCGATTTTCAAACCTTTAATCACGTTTTTCAAACTAAAACCACCCTATTTAACACTCTTTAAGGGGTGTTCTTGCTGTTTTTTAGAAGAAAAACACTACTTTCGCAATCAGAAAACGAACGATCATGGGATCATTAGAACTACAGCTCATCATCTTCACCTTCATGCTGATAGCCATTTTTACGACTGCAAGATGGCTGTATATCCGCAGCATGCGCATCAAGAACCGGGTACAGATGAGCTATCTCTTTACCAACATCACCCATGAGCTGCTTACCCCACTTACCATTCTGTCTGCCTCCGTAGAGCGCTTGCGGGCCATCCGTCCCGAAGGCAAGCAGGAGTACGACCTGATGGATCTGAACATCCAGCGCACCGTCAGACTGCTGCAACAGATTCTGGAAACCAGCAAGTCACAGGCCGGTGAACTGAAGCTACTGGTCAGCAACGGCGACGTAATGCGCTATATCATGGAGACTGCGCGCTGCATCGAACCGCTGATGAGCAGCAAGAACCATGTGTTCACCATCAGTTGCCACCCAGAAAGCATGATGGGATGGATTGACACCGACAAACTGGACAAAATCATCTTCAACCTGCTGTCGAACGCTGCAAAATATACCAATCCCAATGGAAGGGTGGCATTGGATGTCACCACCAATAAGCGCTACGACCACATTATTATTCGCGTTAGCGACAACGGCAACGGCATTCCCAAGGATAAGATGAAAAACCTCTTCACGCGGTTCTACGATGGTGACTACCGCCGCAGCCAGACCACAGGAACAGGTCTCGGTCTTTCGCTCACGCGCGACCTGGTCTATCTGCATGGCGGCAACATCCACTGCGACAGCATTGAAGGCCAGGGAACCACCTTCATCGTAGACCTGCCCATCAACAAGGAAGCATTCACCCCCACGCAGATCGATGAGAAAAACCGCATCATGGCAGACATCCAGCACCCCAGCCATCCCGTACTGCCAGACACCCTCTCCCCCGTAGAGAGTGCCAACATCCCGGTAGAACCCCTGGCTGCTGAAGGTTCCCACCGCATACTCATTGTTGAAGACAACATAGAACTACTGTTGCTGATGCGGCAGTTGCTGCAGAGCAAATACCGCATTATGACGGCTACCAATGGTGTCGAGGCCCTCGACGTAATTCGCAACAACAAGATTGACCTGATTGTCTCCGACGTGATGATGCCCGAGATGGACGGCTACGAACTGACCAAGCAAATCAAGGAAGACGATGCGCTCAGTCACTTGCCTATCATCCTGCTCACCGCCAAGACTCAGGAGAGCGACCGTTTAGAAGCCCTAACCGTAGGAGCCGACGAATACATCACCAAGCCATTCCGCCTGGGCGACCTGCAGCTACGCATCGACAACATCATTGCCAATCGCCAGCGCATCCATCGCGATTCCCCTGTCGAGCAGGAAGAAGAAAATGAGTCAGACAGCACCTACACCACCCTCGACCAGGAGTTCCTCAAGCGCGCCACCGAATGTCTCAACGAGCATATCACCGACTCCGACTACGACCGCGATGCCTTTGCTGCCGACATGGGAGCCAGTGCCAGTACCCTGTATAACAAGCTGCGCTCGTTGACCGGCATGAACGTGACGGCCTTCATCCGCAGGCACCGCATCAGCACAGCCTGTCAGATGGCCAAGGACTATCCCGACCTTCGCGTGAGCGACATCGCCTACCGCGTAGGTTTCAAGGATCCCAAATACTTTGCCACCACATTCAAGAAGGAGATGGGACATCAGCCCAAGGAGTATTTCGATATAATCAGGAAAGTGCAGAGCGACTCTTCCGCGACATGATACGGAACGCACAGAACGAGAGTGCCCCGTTGAGCAGCAGCAACTCATAGCCGAAATGATAGCCAGCCAGACTTCCTGCGGCGCAGTCGATCAGATAGCACATCACGGGTGAAGCCAGCGCGATATAGGGTACCGCACGGTCGTTCACCTCCCGCCGCGTCAGCAGTCCGAAGGCAAACAGTCCCAGCAACGGTCCGTATGTATATCCGCAAATGATGTAGACAGCATCAATCAGACTGGTAGAATTAACCACCTTGAAAAGCAGGATGAAGCACACGAAGATGGCGCACACCGTCAGATGCGTCCGTTTGCGCAGCCTTTCATCGTCCTTTTGTTTCTTGATATCCACACAATAGATGGTCGTCAGCGATGTCAGCGCAGAGTCGGCACTGGAGAACGATGCTGCCACGATACCCAGTACGAAGAGGATGACGAGAAATGAAGAGTGGAAAGCGGAATGTGAAGAGCTGGCTGACGTTGCGATGTAGGTGGGCAGCAGGTCATCGCCCATCTCTGGCAGCGCCATACCCTGCTGCTGATACCACATCGTCAGCAACACGCCCAACGAGAGAAACAGCAGATTGGCAGGCAGAAAGGCCACACCGTATGTACACATGTCCTTCTGGGCACCACGTAACGTCTTGCACGTCAGGTTTTTCTGCATCATATCCTGATCCACACCCGTCATCACAAGCACGATGAACACGCCACTCAGAAACTGTTTCCAGAAGTTCTGCTTCGACACCCAGTCATCAAAAACAAAGACCTTTGACAACTCGCTATGACTGACGGCCGCCACTGTCTCCCCCATCGAGAGGTTCAGGTCTGTCGACACCTTATATATAATAAGGAGAAGGGCTGCAAACAGACAGAGTGTCTGTAGCGAGTCGGTCCATACCAGTGTCTTGATACCCCCCTTTCGGGTGTACAGCCATATCAACATCACCAGCAATACAGTGGTCAGCGCGAAAGGCATCCCCAGCGGCTCAAACACGAAGCACTGCAGAATGATGCACACCACATAAAAACGTACTGCCGCCCCCGTCATCTTCGACAGCAGGAAGAACCACGACCCTGTCAGGTGTGAACGTTCCCCCAGTCGCTGGCCCAGATAGGCATAGATGCTCGTCAGGTTCAGCCGGTAATACAGTGGCAGCAGGAAAAAAGCCACCACCACATAGCCCAGTATGAATCCCATGCAGGTCTGCAGATAGTTCATCTGTGACGTCAGCACCATGCCCGGCACGCTGACAAAGGTGATGCCGGATATCGATGCGCCCACCATGCCGAAGGCCACCATATACCACGGCGACTGGCGGTCGGCGCGGTAGAACGTCTCGTTGGTAGCCAGTCTGCCTGTCCACCTGCTGAAGGCGAAAAGCAGTGTGAAATATATCAATACAACAGCTATAACAATCATAATCGCGTGCAAAATTACAAATTTTCGTTCGACCAAACAAAATAAAAATTCCATTTTGTTTGGTTTTGTTCCCACTTATTCGTACCTTTGCAAGCGGTAATCATTCACCAACAACAAATAAACTATGGCAAAACAGAAGAAATTCATCCTTCAGGAGAGTGAAATTCCCACACAGTGGTACAACATCCAGGCCGACATGCCCAACAAGCCCATGCCTCCCATCCACCCTGCTACCAAGCAGCCTCTGGGTGTTGACGATCTGGCACACATCTTCCCTCGCGAGTGCTGTGTGCAGGAACTGGACACGGAGCACCGCTGGATTGACATTCCTGAGGATGTGCTAGAGAAGTACAAATATTACCGTTCCACCCCACTGGTGCGTGCCTACGCCCTTGAAGAGGCCCTCGGCACTCCTGCCCACATCTATTTCAAGAACGAGAGCACCAATCCGCTGGGTTCTCACAAGATCAATTCTGCCCTACCCCAGTGCTACTATGCCAAACAGGAGGGTACGACGAATGTGACTACTGAGACAGGTGCCGGACAGTGGGGAATGGCCCTCAGCTATGCCGCCAAGCTCTACGGTCTGGAGTGCGCCGTCTATCAGGTGAAGATCACCATGCAGCAGAAGCCCTACCGCTCTAGTGTTATGCGCACCTTCGGCGCAGCTGTTACAGGTTCCCCCTCCATGTCCACCCGTGCTGGTAAGGATATCATTACCAAAGACCCCCTCCATCCCGGTTCATTAGGCACCGCCATCTCTGAAGCTGTCGAGCTGGCCACTACCACGCCCAACTGTAAATACACGCTGGGTTCTGTGCTCAACCACGTGGGTCTGCACCAGACCATCATCGGACTGGAGGCTGAGAAGCAGATGCAGATGGCTGGCGAATATCCTGACATCGTCATCGGATGCTTCGGTGGCGGTTCGAACTTCGGTGGCATCTCGTTCCCCTTCATGCGCCACAACCTGAGTGGTGAGCGCCACACGGAATTCATTGCTGCCGAACCAGACAGTTGTCCGAAGCTCACGCGCGGACAGTTCCGCTACGACTTTGGCGACGAGGCTGGCTACACGCCCCTACTGCCCATGTACACGCTGGGACATAACTTCAAGCCCTCCAACATCCACGCTGGCGGACTGCGCTACCACGGTGCAGGTATGATTATCAGCCAGTTGATTAAGGACGGACTGATGCATGGTGTCGACATTCCTCAGCTTGAGACCTTCGAGGCTGGCATGCTCTTCGCACGCACCGAGGGCATCATCCCCGCTCCTGAGAGCACCCACGCCATCGCAGCCACCATCCGCGAGGCCAAGAAATGTAAGGAGGCGGGCGAGGAGAAGGTCATCCTCTTCAATCTCTCCGGCCACGGACTGATCGACATGCCCAGCTACGAGCAGTACATCAACGGCGACCTGCAGAACTACACCGTTACCGACGAGATGATTGCCAAGAACCTTGCCGAGCTTGACCAATAAGGTTTCCTGGCACCGGCATATTCATTTTAAGGCCCCGACATTCATTTGCCGGGGCCTTAATAATTAGTCGCAGACAATGAAGCCGTGCGCTCGGAGGTAAGCCCTGGCCCGTGAGCGTGCCTCTGGGCTGTTCTGTGTGCCACCCTTCAGGATGATGTTCACCACACCTACTACGTCACTGACATCGATCACGCTGTCGTTGTTCACGTCGGCAGCCTCGAACACAAAGCTGTCACTGGCCTTGTCCAGAATCTTGTTGACAATAGCCACCACGTCGGCCACGTCCACCATGCCGTCGCCGTTGGCATCGCCTATCACCACTCGCTTCACAATGGTCACGGTCTTCGACGTGCGGTTGCCCATCACATCATAGCCGTACTCCACGGTCATTCCGCTGTCATACACTACCTTGGCCAGCCGGTTGTTGGCATCGTAGGTGTACTGCTGGGCATGAGCTGTTGTTGTACATAATGTCAGTAGTGCTATTAATAGTAATTGCCAAAATAGTGGCGTGTAATTACCTTGTATCCTTTTTGAATTATTCATTGCTGTCATTTTTTATTATACTTACAACCCTATCGTATTAGTGTCCCAAATCGTCTACATAGTTAGTAAGAACTTCTTCCCAATCAGAAGACAATGAAGAAACTTTATAGTATTTGTAATCATTGTATTTTTTATAGTATGGTGTAAGATGCAAAAAACCACCATAGTATGCACTTTCCACTTCGTAGTCAATATCTCTTAGAAGCTTTACCACATTGTCTTTCTTTCTTTTCACCCACCAGGGAAGCTTGTCTTCAGAAACCTCTGTCAGTTCGCCACTCCACGAAGACTTTGAATAGTATTTTACATTGCCACTGGTAGTTAAATGTATCTCATATTTGGAGAACATGCCCAAGATGCTTAGTTGATATCTCAAATCAACCGTACGTTTTGCAATCTCTCCCCTCGGGTCAATTCGCATAATCGGGTTGTTATCCGCATAGGGATAGAGGTTGGTGCTCCATATCGGATCTTCGCTGAGGAATCGGCCGATGGTGGGGTCGTAGTGGCGGGCCCGCATATAGTAGCGGGTGTCGGTATTGTACATCACACCGTACTTGCCCACGTAGCGGAAGGGGTTGAAGTCGGCCTCCTGCTGCTGCATGACGGCACCAAACTCATCGTACTGGTAGCGGTGGGTAATCTTGCCTGTAGCGTCGACTATGGCCACCACCGAGCCACGGACATCAGTGACATAGTAGCTGACGCTGCCGTTACCGGCAATGCGAGCCTCCAGGCCATTGCCGTAAATGTAGCTGCAGCCCGTCTTCGAGTCGCCCAGCACGTCGCCGTTGCCCAACACACTGACGGTGTACTCCGTGTCGCCATAGCTGCGGATGAGTCCCAGCGGGTCGTACGTCAGCTCCGTGCCGTCGTCGTTCACCAGGCGGTCGCTCTTGTCCCACGTGAGCTGCTGGTCACCGCGCTTGGTGAGGTTGCCGTTGGCATCGAAGGTGAAGTTGACATTGCCGGCACTGGTGATGTGGTTGTAGCGGTCGTACTTGTAGATGGTAGTAGTGGTACCCTCCTCACCGGGCATGTCCTTGTACGGCTCAGTGGTCTCCTGCGAGACGATGTTACCGGCATTGTCCAGTTCGAAGCTGTATCCAGCCACCACGGTACCGTTGGCCAGCGTGGTCTTCTTGTTCACCAGGCGGCCAGTCACATCGTACTCATAGTCGGTACGCATGCCGTTCTGATAGGTCACACTGCTCAGTTTGCTGTCCTTGCGGTAGGTATACTTCACGGTGTTGCCCTTCCAGTCGGTAAGCTGCGTCAGACGGTTCAGCTTGTCGTACTGATACTTCACCTGCTGGCCGTTCGGATAGGTGATTGCGGTGACGTTGCTGTTGTCATCGTAGGCGTAGCGCACCGTATTCGATGTTGTCTTGCCATCGTAGTCGACCATCGTCGGGCGGTTGAAGCCGTCGTAGAAGAAGGTCAGCTTGCCGCTCTCCGACTTGATGCTCTCCAGGTTCATGTGGTCGTCGTAGGTATACTGGTTGACACCGTCGCTGAAGATGCGGCCCAGCTTATCGTAACTGTTCTCCAGACGGGTGCCGTCGGGCTTGGTGAAGGCCTTCGTGGTACCATCGTTGTTGTATTCGTAGGTCGTCTTAGAATCGCCGAAAGCCATGCTCAACAGCCAGTCGGTGGTGTTGTCGTAGGTCATGGTGGTGGCACGCCCGGCAGCATTGGTAATGCTGGTCAGGTTGTCGTTCTTGTCGTAGCCATACTTGGTGTTGTTACCCATGGCATCCGTTTCGGTCATCAAGTTGTCGTTGTTGTCGTAGACGTAGCTCGTCTTGCGGTCGAGGGCATCGTAAGCCGACGTCAGACGGCTCGCGGCATCGTACTCCATCGTGGTCTTCACGCCGAGTGCAGGCACCATGGAGTGTATCAGGTTGCCATAGCCGTTATAGTCGAAGGTTGACTCAATACCCATCGGGTCGACGGACTTGGTGGTCAGTCCACGGCTGTCCACCTCCATCGTGCTGGTCACATCTTCCGGGGCTTCCACCTTGGTCAGGTTGCCTTTGCCGTCGTAGGTATAACGCGTGACGTTGCCCTTGGCATCGGTGACACTGGTCAGGTTGTTCATGTCGTCGTAAGTCATCCGGCGCGTCAGCGTACCTGTCCCGTCGTTGGCCCTGACGGTGACGCTGAGCACGTTGCCACGGCTGTCGTACTTGATGTCTTCCACCGAAGTCTTATTACTCTGCACAGCCGTCGGCAGGTGGGGATGCTCCGTATTGTCGTAGGTGGTGACACACTCCAGATCCATGTCGCCCGTCAGGCGCGTCACGGCATTATAGCCGTTCATCTCGTAGTTGAAGGTCATCGAAGTATTGTCATCGCGCTCCACCTGCATCTGCGAGGTGGTGCTGACGCCATCCTGATACTGTGCGATGACGGAAAGACTGGTCTTTGTCTTGGGCGTGTTGTTATAGCCGCTCACCGACTGCGTCAGTCTACGGTTCACGTCGTACTGGTTCTCGATATAGTTGCCCTTCGGCAGCTGGACACGGGCCAGCAGGCGCGAGGTTGAGAGCTTCGACTGGTCGCCATAGGTGTACTTCGTCACCTGGCTCTTGGCGTCGGTAAACGAGGTGAGCAGCCACTCGTCGGTGTTCTTGTTGTAAGTATAGCCGAACTTGATCTGTCGGTTTAAGGGGTCGGTGACACTTTCCAGCAAGTTGGTATTGGCCTTGTACTGGAAGCTGAGCTGGCGAGTGCCGTCAGACACGGAGGTCACCACCTTCATGCCACGCTGTCCGTCGACATACTTCACGGTCAGAGTATTGTCGTTGCGATCGGTGACCTCTGTCATATAGTACAATGTAGACTGGTCACCCTCTAAGAGTTCGAAGCGGTACACCGACTGTCCCTTGGTCTTGATGGTAGCCACGGAGCCGTCGATGGTCAGCGTGTCGTAGACACCCTTCGACTCCGGCACATACTTCCCGCCCGACTTCTTGTAGACATGGATGCTGCCGCTGCCCCAGTGTACGATAGCCCGCTGGTAGATGCCCGTACCCACCAGTGTCACGTAGCAGTCGTAGCTATGGCTCCATCCCGCACCGAGCGGACGGCAGGTCACGTCGACATTCTCCATCCTGCGCTGTCCGAAGAACACGTCGTCGATGGCAGTATGATAAGAATTGTACGTGTGCGCGAAAGTAAGAGGCACCACACCGCTGATATTGAAGCTCGACTTGGTGTAGTGGTTGAAGTTACCCATCTGCAGGCTCAAGCCCAGTGCCAGCGTCTCCAGTGTCATGTTCAGCGGCTCGAAGTAGGCAGTCTCGTCGGGTACTGGCATGGTAATCTTGCCTGCCTCTACCTGTTGCATGATACGGTAGAGCATGAGGAATGCCTCGCCGCGCTTGCAGTTCTCATAGGGGCGGAACTCAGGTCTTTCTGTCGTAGCCTTGTCAACTATACCTAATGATACAGCCTTGCGCAGGTATCCGAACTTGCGCGGCTGGTTCTCCAACAGGTGTTTGGCCCACTCGTCGTTGGGGAACGGGTTGTTGGTACCCGTCACGTCAGGCTGGATGTCGAAAGCCTCCATCAGCACCTTCAACACGTGTATGCGCTCTATCTCACCCTCAGGGTTGAAGTTCAGCCTGTTACGGTCGAACGGAGTCACGCCGTCGCCATAGTCCAGATAGAGCAGTGCGCGAGCCGGCTCATAGTAGTATTCGTTGTCGGCCGTCGGCACGTTGAGGTCCTGGTAGACCGTCGGGAACAGTCTCGACACAAATATACCGGGAATCTTTACGCCCTCCAAGGCATAGAGACCGTTGAAGGCTGCCTTGGCCAGCTGGGCGCGCGAGATATTGTCGTCAACAGCCACCCTGCCGTCAACGCTCGAACCGTTCAGCACGCCGCGGTCGCAAAGGAAGGCTGCCGCATCGAAGTAGGCACTGTTCGACGGCACATCGACCAGGTCGCAAGTACCGTACATGTCTTCTCCGCCCGTCTGCCCGATGGGCCAGATATTCTTGAACCCTTGCCAGGCCGAAGAGTTCTGGTAATCTGCCAAAGCGCTCTCGGGAACATACAGCGTAGCCTTGGCCTGGGCGGAGTTGGTCCAGGTCCCATTGTTCAAAGCGGGAAGGATGGTAGCACTACAAGTAACACGGCGAAGATTGGTACAACCGCCAAAAGTAGTGCTATACATGTTTAACACGGTACTGGGGATATTGATTTTCCAAAGATTCGTGCAATTTTGGAAGACTCCCCAGCCACTCGAAGTGTAATCACTCGTACCCAGATAGAGCACACCCTCACCCAGGGTAACAGTCTCCAAGGCGGTACAGTCCTTGAAGGCACACCTGTAGATATCGGTTACAGACCCAGGAATCGTAATCGTCTTCAAGGCTGTGCAACCAGCAAAAGCATACCGGGAAATCGGACCGCAACCTTCGTTGATGGTCACGTCTGTCAAAGCCTTACAGTTATAGAACATCTCCGCACCCATATCAGAGAGCTTGCTGCCCAAAACTACTTTCGACAACTTCGAGCAGCCCTGGAAACCACCGTCTCCAATTGAGGTAACGGTATTGGGAATGACGATAGAGGTGAGCGAAAAGCAATTGTTGAAAGCATAAGGACCCATGGACAACAGCCCTTCGTTCAACTCAACGCTCCCTAAGGAAGAACAACCAGAAAAAGTGTTCGAATACATGCGTAAAAGGGTACTCGGCAATTTGATGGACTTCAGGGCAGAACAGCCAACAAAGACTCCCCAGCCACTGGAATTGTAATCACTCGTACCCAGATAGAGCACACCCTCACCCAGGGTAACAGTCTCCAAGGCGGTACAGTCCTTGAAGGCACACCTGTAGATATCGGTTACAGACCCAGGAATCGTAATCGTCTTCAAGGCTGTGCAACCAGCAAAAGCATACCGGGAAATCGGACCGCAACCTTCGTTGATGGTCACGTCTGTCAAAGCCTTACAGTTATAGAACATCTCCGCACCCATATCAGAGAGCTTGCTGCCCAAAACTACTTTCGACAACTTCGAGCAGCCCTGGAAACCACCGTCTCCAATTGAGGTAACGGTATTGGGAATGACGATAGAGGTGAGCGAAAAGCAATTGTTGAAAGCATAAGGACCCATGGACAACAGCCCTTCGTTCAACTCAACGCTCCCTAAGGAAGAACAACCAGAAAAAGTGTTCGAATACATGCGTAAAAGGGTACTCGGCAATTTGATGGACTTCAGGGCAGAACAGCCAACAAAGACTCCCCAGCCACTGGAATTGTAATCACTCGTACCCAGATAGAGCACACCCTCACCCAGGGTAACAGTCTCCAAGGCGGTACAGTCCTTGAAGGCACACCTGTAGATATCGGTTACAGACCCAGGAATCGTAATCGTCTTCAAGGCTGTGCAACCAGCAAAAGCATACCGGGAAATCGGACCGCAACCTTCGTTGATGGTCACGTCTGTCAAAGCCTTACAGTTATAGAACATCTCCGCACCCATATCAGAGAGTTTGCTGCCCATAACAACTTTCGACAACTTCGAGCAGCCCTGGAAACCACCGTCTCCAATTGAGATAACGGTATTGGGAATGACGATAGAGGCGAGCGAAGAACAATTGTTGAACGCATAAGGACCCACGGACAGCAGCCCCTCGTTCAACTCCACACTCTCCAAGGAAGAACAGCCGGAAAAAGTGTTAGAATACATACGCTGGACAGTGCTCGGCAATTTGATGGACTTCAAGGCAGAGCAGCCAAGAAAGACTCCCCAGCCACTAGAATTGTAATCACTCGTACCCAGATAGAGCACACCCTCGCCCAGAGCCACAGACTCCAAGGCGGTACAGTCCTTGAAAGCACACCTGTAGATATTCTTGACCGAACCGGGAATGACGATATTCTTTAATGATATACATCCGAAGAAGGCATGTCTGGAAATTTCACTACATCCATCACTAATGGTTACATCGTTTAGCATTTTACAACCGCTAAAGAGTTCAGGACCCATATAGGTTATACCGCTGCCAAGCACGACCTCAGAGAGTTTAGAGCAATTATTAAAACAGTTTTCGCCGATTGACGTAACGGTATTGGGAATCTCTACCGATACAAGTGATGTACAGCCATCGAACGCATAGACACCTATCGTCTCCAGACCATTATTCAGTTTCACGTTTTCCAAGGAGGTACATCCTCTAAAAGTGCTGGAGTACATATTTTTTATTGTATAAGGAATCTCTATCGTCTTCAGCGACACACATCCTTCAAATACGCCCCATCCACTTGAAGTGTAATTAGGCGAGCCGAGATTCACGACTCCAAATCCGAACTTGACATCCTCCAATGATGTACATCCCTTGAATACAGACGCCCCCACAGTCTCAATATTCCCGTGAATGAGTATTTTCTTAAGCGATACACACCCTGCGAAAGCATTATTTCCTATAGACTTGATTTTTAGGGTTTTGCTCTCCATGTCGACTTCGGTGAGGCCATCGCAGTTCTGGAAAGTGCCGGCTCCAATGGCCGTCACGTTGTACCATTTGTCATTCTTCTTGTCGTAAGCCACCTCAGGTATGACGACATAGCCACTGTACTTCGTACCGTTGGAGTGCATCGTAACGGACTCGCCGTCACTGTTGACAGTATAACGGAACACATTGATCGAGCCGTCCTCAAAGTCGGCACTGGCCACTACCGTTGTCAGCAATAGCGTTGCCGTCAACAGGAAGCGCCGGAAGATGAAAGTCTTTCTGTTACTCATAATGATTGAAATGTTATTGCCTGCAAAGGTAGGCATTTTTTTTCGTTCAGACAAGAGCAGCACAGAAAAAAAAACGTCCGAACCTGAAATCGTCAGGCTCGGACAATCAAGTGTGTTTCCTTCTTTTTACCTTAGCAGACATCAATCTGACGGGCCACCTTTACTTTTGTCTCCTCCTCTTTCGGCAGCTCCACGGTCAGCACACCGTTGTCCACCTTGGCACTGATCTTATTCTTGTCGACATCGTCAGGCAGAATCAGCGTCTGCTCGTACTTCGAGTAGCTGAACTCGCGGCGCAGGTAGCGCGTGTTCTTATCTTCCTCCTTCTTCTCCTGCTTGCTCTCCAACTTGACAACCAGGTTGCCGTCGTCGTTGATATGTACATCGAAGTCCTCCTTTTTCATTCCCGGAGCAGCCAGTTCTACGGTGTAGCCCCTGTCGCTCTCTTTAACGTTGATGGCCGGAGCCGTGGCGTTAGCCTTCGGCATGAAGTCGTTGTAAAACAGATCGTTAAACACTGTCGGAATCCAACTGTTTGTTCTCATCATTGGCATCATAATCGTTACCTCCTAATTCTATTTTTTTAAGTAATACATGTTGTTTTTTCTTTTGATTGCCTTCCGGCTTTCACTTATCTACTTGCAACAACAATGCCAACGTACAAAAGTATGCCAAACTGTCACATCTGTATGCCAAAACGGCATTTTAATAAAAAAGTGAGGCAAATATTTGGTAGTATCGCAGAATTTGTGTACCTTTGCACCCGCAAATCGCAAAAAGGCGCTTCGCTTGCAGAAAAATGCCTTGCGAAGATTGCAGTGATCATTCACATGGTGCCCGTAGTTCAGTTGGTTAGAGCGTCAGATTGTGGTTCTGAATGTCGTGGGTTCGAGTCCCACCGGGCACCCTTCAAGACAAACTCCTGTAAGTCAAGAACTTGCAGGGGTTTTTGTTTTCAAACACCTTAAATTTTGATGGAACATTGATGGAACATTTTCAGATTGTTCCATCAACGTAATAGGGCTTGTGTTCACAAAGAACCATAAAAATCCAAATACATTCATCCCTTTATGATTGATATACTCAGTACACCAGTTGAACGCCCTTCTGTAAGATCCAGTTCTTTCAGGAAATCGCCCAAGTAGCGGTTGCGATAACGACGGCTCTTCAGCATATCGCCTTTCGCGATAGATTCCATTGAGATACTCCTGTCAGGACCTGGACAGTTTAGTATGTTAATACTTTCTGGCTTCTTGATATGATACAACATATTTTTCAAGAAAAGGTTGTCAGGTTGTCATAACGCCCTGTGGCAGGGCGTTATGACAACCTGACAACCTCAAACACAAAATTTCTTGTATACACAAACTGCTGCGTCACCCAACATACCATCTTCAAAAAAGGTGATGTATCACACATCAAGGCTAATGGTCACCGATTGTTTGTGAACGGAAAAGAATTCATTCGCTAATTATTTAGTGACATAATTTTTGTTGGGCAGGCTAAGGTACACTTTCCACACTTCAAGCAGTCGGGATGCAGATAGCCTGACTCCTGACCTCGGCTGTCGTAGGGCATAAGCTGCATAGGGCAAACACGAGCACAACTTTTGCACTTCATCTGACACGATGCTGCTACATGCACAGCGGTATAGGGTTTGGGCAGTGGCTGCTTACGAGGGGCTACCCATGACGAGATGGTTCCCATGGGGCAGAACGAACACCAGGTGCGAGGGGCATAAATGAATGATAAAGTAATACCGACGATGGTGGTCATCACGATAATCGTCCAGAATACGCGACCGATACCGCTCCACATAGCCAAGCCTCCTTCGCTCCAGGGAACGGTAAGTGTCAGCTGTGTGCCGAACATGCCGAAAATGAAGAACACCATAAACAGGCGGAAGCCGAAGGTACGCACAAACTGAGGTATTGGCTTGTGGGGTGAGTACTTCGACAGCAAGCGGTCGTATAGGTTGCCTCGCGGACATACATTGCCACACCAGAAGCGGCCTCTCCATATCGAGGTCAGTACAGGACCAATCATGCAGATAAGTGCGATAAGTCCGATAACGGGATAAAACCATCCGATGATGATGTATGCGATGATGATCCAATAGAGATTCAATCCTGGAGTCGCAAAGTGACGGTGGAAGTTCTTTTTCTTATTATTCTGAGCCATAATCCTTATTTAGGGACTGTCGTTTAATTCTTCTTGTATAGACCAGCATGATGCTTTGCCCTTGATAATGTCTGGCATTAGCCTTGCTGTTATTGCCTATTCTGCTGGTTCGCCAGTACTTTCGGGCATGTTTTTACCACTTTGGGCGACCATTGATAGGGAGTTCTCTTCGGAGGACTCCACTTTTTGGATTGTCTGATTACTTCTATGCAGCCTTTGCTTGTTCTTGTTCAGCCAGCCGCTCTGCCAGATGGACTACGTTCGCTGTATGGATGCCGAAGAAGATGTACAGGAT
>CAMKTS010000008.1 GCA_946415755.1 uncultured Prevotella sp.
CGAACGAGTCGCCCGGCTTCTCCAGGATGTAGTTGACGATGGCCACCACGTCGGCTACGTCGACCACACCGTCACCGTTGGCATCGCCGAGGACGATGCCGCCCTTTGAGAAGGGCTTGATGGCAATGGCGGTGTTGATGATGTCGAAGTTCGACGACAGGCAGCCACCCGTGAGGATGATATTGCCCGTAGTGGGCTGTAGCGTCCAGGAGCCTGCCGCCAGGTTACCCTCGAAGTGGCCACCCTTGTAAAGGGTCTGCTGCCCTGTGACGAGGTTGTAGTTGTATACCAGCAGCGGATAGTCGCCCTTCACACCACATTGGCCGATGACGTAAGCCTCCTTGCGGCTCTTGTTGACCAGTACGCCAGAGCTGTAGTAGATGGTGTTGGTGACATCAGGCAGCGTGGCAGGCAGCTCTACGAGCTTGGAAGCCTTCTCGGTAGACAGGTCAAACTGCATCAGATACCAGTTGGGGGCAGCATCGTCATTCGTCGGCTTGGCCAGGAAGAGGAACTTGCCGTTGCTGGTCGTGGAAGCAGCAGCCTCGACACCATTCAAGCCGTGCTTGTCCCACAGCACATAGCTCTCCAGGCCCGTCTCCGTCAGCGTCTCAACGGTCTGGTCGATGGTATTCACCTTATAGACGGTCACGTTCTGCTTGCTGCCCCGCGTACCCCAGCAGCCGAAGACATACACGATGCCCTTGCCGTTGCTGACCACGAACGGGCTGTGCATCTGACTTGTCTTCTCACCGAAGGAGGTGAACGAAGTGCCGTTCCACAGCTCGAAGACATTGTCGCTGTTGTACCAGTTGCCGCTGATGAGCACATTGTTGTCGATACCGGTAGCGGCACCCGCACATGATGCGCGGCTTACCGTCATGCCACCCGTAGAGGCGAAGGTATGGGTGGTGGGGTCGTAGACATCGCTGACCGTACTCTGACCCACACCAGAGGCACTGCTAAAACCGCCGCAGACCAGCACACGGCCGTCGGACAGCGTGGTGACCGAAGGACAGTCGTGAGGATTGCCGATGGCCACCGACTCCCACTGGCCATTGTGCAGCCGCTCGGCCGTTGATGTCAGCCTGAAGTTGACGGTATGGCCGCCAACCACCACGATATCACCGTCAGCAGTGGCAAAGCTGCCATGACTCTTTCGTGCCACATTCATATTGGGCAGCACCTCATACTGCAGGGCCTTGACGGCCAGCGTAGCCGACTCGTCGGGCAGCGGGTCGAGTTTATCCACCTCACCAATGGAACCGTTGCAGCAGAGGAAGTAGGTGCCTTGGGTACTGTTGCGCCGTACACAGATATAATAGACACCAGCCCCCAAATCGTCGACAGCAAAGCCTCCCGCTTCTCTGCCAATCCATTTACTGCCCAGTTCCCTGCCTTCACTGTCATGTAAGGAGGTGAAATACATATCAAGCTCTTCCGTCGGTTTGACACTGACGGTGACAGTACCGTATGACTTGATGACCACCTGATACCAGTCTAAATCATCAACATCGTTGTAATACCAGTAGCCCAGGTGCCCGGCTACGGTAACGCCCGTTTCTATGGGGATGGCCTGCTCCATGACGTTGTTGGGTTCGCTGTCTGATGCATATTCGTTCTGTATAAACCGGTACTGCAGCGAGTAGGCTCCCTGGCCGCCATTCCGTCTCATCACCACATAATAGGTTCCTGGAGCTGCATTGGGGATGACTATCTCACCCGGCTCTTTCCCCTTCCAATTATTGGCACGGGAACGTAACACGTTTTCTGCATCCAGCGCATATACTTCAGTGAAATAGAGGTCCAGGTCATTATACGGCCCGTAGTTCAGCTGAATGGTTCCATCCCTGGGTACCTCTATCCTGAACCAGTCTTCGGTATCCCTGTCGTCCCAGTAGAAATAGCCCAGATGACCGGTCACCGTACCCCCACGCTCCAAGGGCTGGGCCGTCTCCCAACTGTTGTTCGGCTCCATGTCATCGGCATACTCCTCAGACGTGGCCTTGAAGTCGCAGCGAAGGGTATAGGCTCCCTGGCCGCCATTTCGCCGCACCACCAGGTAGTACGTTCCCTTGGCGCACTCCTTTACCGTAAATACAGTTGGTTCTTTCCCTTTCCATTCAGCACCTCTCGACCGCAATTCATTCTCGGCATCCAGGGCATACAGCTCAATGAAATAGAGATCCAGATCTCCGTTCGGAATAACCGTAAAGGTCGTCTCGCCATTCTCCGGCACCTCTATTCTGAACCAGTCTTCGATATCCATGTCGTCCCAGTAGAAATAGCCCAGATGACCAGTCACATTGGTAGCCAAGGGCAAGAACTGTGCCGTCTCCCAACTGTTGTTCGGCTCGTTGTCGTTGGCATATTCCTCGGCAGTGGCCTTGAAGTTGTATTGGACTGCGTATTCTCCTTCACCGGTATTCCGTCGCACCACCAGATAGTAGATACCCTTTGCACATTCTTTCACCGTAAATACGGTTGGTTCTTTTCCTTTCCATTCGGCACCTCTCGACCGCAGGCCATTCTCGGCATCTAGGGCATACAGATCGATGAAATAGAGATCCAGCGTTCCATACGGAGTGACCGTTACCGTCACCTCACCATTCTCCGGCACCTCTATCTTATACCAGTCCTCAGTGCGGTTCTCCGAGAGCACACCTCTCGCAGGCACTGCGTTTTCCAACAACGTGGCACTCTCCCACGACATTCCAGCAGCCAACAATCCTATCGGCATTGCCAACAGCATCAATAATAGTAATGATAGTCTTCTCATAATGGTATTATTTTTAGTTATTGAACACACAATTGTAATTCGACCACAAAGATAAGGAAAAAAAATGAAAGTAGCACTATCTTTCCGTAGAAAATAGTTCTAAAATCCTTCATTTTCAATAAAATACCTGTAAAAGGGCCTGAGAAAGGCTCTTTTAGAAGGCGCTGGCCTTGAGGCGCAGACCTGCTGTCTCGTCGATGCCGAACATGATGTTCATGTTCTGCACAGCCTGACCGACAGCACCTTTCAGAAGGTTGTCGATACAGGAAGTGACGAGCAGTTTGTTGCCGTGCTTCTCGCAGTGGACCAATGCCTTGTTGGTGTTCACCACCTGCTTCAGGTCGATGGGCTTGTCACTATAGTGAGTGAAGGCGGCGTCAGCATAAAACTCCTTGTAGGCCTCAATAATATCCTCAATGGGGGCAGGCGTTTTGACCACGGCAGTACAGAAGATGCCACGGGCGAAGTTGCCGCGATAGGGGATGAAGTCGATATCGGCATCGAGATAGCCCTGCACCTGAGCCAGTGACTGCCGAATCTCAGCGATGTGCTGGTGGGTAAAAGGCTTGTAGATGCTCAGGTTGTCGGAGCGCCACGAGAAATGGGTGGTGGCACCGGGCTTCTGTCCGGCTCCGGTGCTGCCCGTAATGGCATTGACGCTCACATCCTCCTTCAGCAGGTTCAGATGGGCAGCGGGCAGCAAGGCCACCTGTATGGCGGTGGCAAAGCAGCCGGGATTGGCCACATACTGTGCGTTGGCAATGTCAGACCTATTAATTTCAGGGAGTCCATAGACGAAGGACCCCCCACTAACTCCCCCGAGGGGGAGAACAGAAGCCTCCCCACGGGGAGGTTTGGAGGGGGTTACCCTAAAGTCCTGCGCCAAGTCGATGATCTTCACGTTCTCAGGGATGGTGTGCTCCCTGAGGAATGCCTCGCTCTTGCCGTGACCGAAGCAGAAGAAGATGACATCCACCTGGTCGAAGGGCATCTCGTCAGTGAACTTCAGGTCTGTTTCGCCAATGAGGCCCTCATGTACGTCACTGACCAGATTGCCTGCATTGCTCTCCGAATTGGCGAACACGATTTCGGCCTCTGGGTGGTTCAGCAGCACCCGGATGAGTTCTCCGCCCGTATAACCTGCCGCACCTAAAACCCCCACCTTTATTCCTCCCCGAGGGGAGGATAGTTTATTACTCATTTCCATTGTTCAAATTCTCTTTTATAATTTTCAGTACGCTAGTCTACAATATAATCCCCGATGATGTGTTGTCTGTTGAATTTAACAAATAACTGTTTTGCCCGAATATGCTCCCAAAGGAGTTTCTCAGCATCTGTTGGGAATTGTTTGTTTTTATGGGCGAAATCCTTAAGCAGCAAATACCTGTCAGGTGCCGCCGTATTGTAATTTTCGTTATTCCTTCCCATTAGGCTGTCTCATCCCCCTCCCCTCGGAGAGGGTCGGGGTGGGGGTTATCTTTTCTCGTCTTTGTGAATACCGTAGTAGACGCGGAGGGGTGTACTGCTGACCTTGATGAAGCCTTTGGCTTCGTCGGCAGTCCAGCCAGTCTGCGTCTCACCGTACTCGCCGAGCTTCGACTTCGTGAGGTCGTTGGCAGAGTCGATACCCACGGTCTCGAAACCGTAGGGGCGCAGCTTCAGGATAGCGGTACCGCTGACGTTGCGCTGACTGGAGGTGAGCATGGCCTCGATGTCGGGCATGACAGGCTCCAGGTACTGGCTCTCATGCAGGAACATGCCGTACCAGTTGGATACCTGGTCCTTCCAATACTGCTGCCACTTCGAGAGGGTCGACTTCTCCAGCAGGCGGTGGGCCTCGATGATCAGTTTGGGTGCTGCAGCCTCAAAACCCACACGACCCTTGATACCGATAATCGTGTCGCCCACGTTGGCATCACGGCCGATGGCATACGAGGCACCAATCTCCTCAATCTTCTGGATGGCCTTGATGTGGTCGGTAAACTGCTCACCGTTCACGGCGACAATCTCACCCTTCTCGAACTGAATCTTCAGCAGCGACTCCTTCTCCGGGTTCGTCACATGCTTCAGATAAGCCTCCTCAGGCAGACCCTGTGTGGGGTCGAGCAGCTCACCGCCGCAGATGGAGGTTCCCCAGATGCCGACGTTGTAGCTGTACTTCAGCTTGGTGAAGTCGGCAAAGTAGCCATTGGCATTCAGGTAGTCCACCTCCTCCTTGCGCGTCAGGTTACGGTCGCGTGTCAGGGTGATGATTTCCACACCGGGAGCCATTACGAGGAAGGTCATGTCGAAACGGATCTGGTCGTTGCCGGCACCCGTACTGCCGTGGGCGATGGCATCGGCACCGATTTCTTTCGCGTAGCGCGCGATGGCGATGGCCTGGAAGATACGCTCGCTGCTGACCGAGATGGGGTAGCAGTTATTACGCAGCACATTGCCGAAAATCATATATTTCAGCGACTTCTCATAATACTCCTGCGTCACGTCGAGGGTTACATACTTCACGGCACCCAGCTTATAGGCGTTCTCTTCGTTCCTCTTCAGCTGCTCGGCCGAGAAGCCGCCGGTATTGGCACAGGCGGCATACACCTCATAACCTAACTCCTTGGTCAGATACATCACATTGTAGCTGGTGTCAAGTCCACCACTGAATGCTACTACTACTTTCTTCTTGCTCATAATCTATCATTCAAGTTTTTCAATTTCTTTTTTCTACCACAGATTTCACAGATTTTGGCTGCGCGGTGCCAATGCATTTCGCAGATTCCTGATGGATGGCACAAATTAGCCAGTGTGAAGCAACCTGTGGTTACCTTTCCCCTTCTCCCCCATCAAGAATCTTGATGCGGGAGATGACGTCTTCGGGAATCTTGGCGGGCAGATGCTCCTCAGGGTCGTAGAGCATGGCCGTGCAGATACAGTATTTACGACCTGTGCGGTGGAGCACATCAACGTTGACGCATCCCTCGCAACCGCGCCAGAAAGCCTCATCGTCGGTCAAGTCCGCAAAGGTGACGGGCTGGTAACCCAGTTCCGTGTTCATCTTCATCACGGCAGCGCCACTCGTCAAGGAAAAAATCTTGGCATGCGGCCAACGGGTACGGGCCAGCGAGAAGGTCATGTCCTTGATTTTCTTGGCAACACCCAAGCCCCGGAAGTCGGGGTGTACGATAAGACCGCTGGTCGTCACATACTGTTTGTTGCCCCATGTCTCGATGTAGCTGAAACCCGCAAAGCGGTGGCCACTCAGTGCTATCACGGCCTTGGCCTCCTTCATCTTCGTGGCCAGATACTCATGGGTACGCTTGGCAATACCCGTTCCGCGCACCTTGGCGGCATCGGCAATGGTCTGCAGGATGGTGTCTACATAGACCTCATGCTCCGGGCCAGCAACAAATATTTGAACCCCCTCTCGTTCCCCCCGCAGGGGGGATGAAGGATCTTCCATCGTCTTGTTTATCTCTTCCATTTTTTATGTCTTTATTCTTACTTTTTAAGTTCCCCCTCCCCTCCGGAGAGCCGGGGTGGCCTATCTCCCTCCCCTCGGGGAGGGTCGGGGTGGGGGTTTCACCTCATATTCGGCACCACCTCGCTCAGTGCCTCTATCACCTCATCCTTTGTCACGCCCTGCTTGATGACGATGAAAATGGTGTCGTCACCGGCGATGGTTCCCAAGATCTCATCGATATGGTTGTTGTCGATATTGTATGCTATGCTGCTGGCATAGCCGGGGCGCGTCTTGATGACACCCATATTGCCAGAGAAGTGAATGCTCTGGAAACCAGGCACCTGCAGCATCTCGCGAACAGTGTGAGGGGTAGAGATACGCTTGTACATCGTATCGTTGGGCAACACATAGACATAGTTGCCGCGCATGGTGGCAGCCTTGGCCACCTTCAACTGTTTCAGGTCGCGGCTCAACGTGGCCTGTGTCAGTTTAAACCCCTCTTGCTGCAAGGCGGCCAACAGCTCATCCTGATTACCCAGTTCGCGACTGGAGATAATCATGCGGAGGGCTTCCAAACGGTCGTTCTTAACTTTCATATTGGTATATTTATTCAAACGCGGCTGCAAAATTATACAAAAAAGCGCATACTGCCAAATGATTATGCAAAAAAAAGTATTAAACCACACATTTTGATGGAGAAATCAAAAAAACTTTGTATCTTTGTGCCCAAATTATCCAACAAACAGTAAAAACAATCGTTTTATGTATGCACGTATGACAGCTGCCGAGGCAGCAGCACTCATCAAGAATGGTGAGAACATTGCCATGAGTGGCTTCACACCTGCCGGTGTGGCCAAGGCAACAACCAAGGAACTGGCCAAGTTGGCCATCAAGGAACACGAGGCCGGCCGCGAGTTCAAGGTAGGCATCTTCACGGGAGCCTCGACGGGACAGTCGACCGACGGCGACCTGGCCAATGCACAGGCCATCAAGTACCGTGCCCCCTACACGACGAACCCCGACTTCCGCAAGCATGTGAACATGGGTGAGATACCCTACAACGACCTGCACCTGAGTCACATGGCACAGGAGCTGCGCTACGGTTTCTACGGAGAGGTGGACTGGGCCATCCTCGAAATCTGTGACATAGAGGATGCCGGCGACGACTGGCGCGTCTATCTCACTGCCGCCGGTGGCATCTCTCCCACGGCAGCCCGTCTGGCCAAGAAGGTGATTCTCGAGCTGAACGCCTTCCACAGCCCCGATGCCAAGTACATCCACGATGTCTACGAGCCGCTGGATCCCCCCTACCGCAAGCCCATCCCCATCTTCAGCGTCAGCGACCGCATCGGCGTGCCCTACGTCTCGATTCCCAAGTCGAAGGTGGTGGGTGTCGTAGAGTGTAACATCCCCGACGAGGCCCGTGCCTTCAAGGACAGCGACCCCGTGACCGACAAGATTGGCTACCTGACCGCAGAGTTCCTAGTTGACGAGCTGCACGCCGGCCGTATCCCCAAGGAGTTCCTGCCCCTGCAGAGCGGTGTGGGCAGCACGGCCAACGCCATCCTCGGAGCACTGGGTGCCGACAAGCACGTGCCCGACTTCAACATCTATACCGAGGTGCTGCAGGATGCCGTGGTCGGCATGATGCTCAACGGCCGTGTGAAGGATGCCTCGGCCTGCTCGCTGACCGTCTCGAACGAATGCCTGAAGCAGGTGTACGACAACATGGACTACTTCCGTGACCACCTGACGCTGCGCCAGAGCGAGATCTCCAACCATCCCGCCGTCATCCGCCGCCTCGGTGTCATCGCCATCAACACGGCCATCGAGGTAGACATCTATGGCAATGCCAACTCGACACATATCAGCGGTACGAAGATGATGAACGGTATCGGTGGTTCGGGCGACTTCATCCGCAACGCGTACCTTTCTATCTTCACCTGCCCGTCGGTAGCCAAGGGCGGCTGCATCAGCAGCGTGGTTCCCTTCGTCACCCACCAGGACTCGTCGGAGCACGATGTCAACGTCAT
Source organism: uncultured Prevotella sp. (assembly GCA_946415755.1). Classification (GTDB taxonomy): domain Bacteria; phylum Bacteroidota; class Bacteroidia; order Bacteroidales; family Bacteroidaceae; genus Prevotella. The sequence goes on from CAMKTS010000008.1 coordinate 8,261, forward strand.
CGTCACCGAGCAGGGAGTTGCCGACCTGCGCGGCAAGTCGCCCATGCAGCGCGCACAGTGCATCATCGAGAACTGTGCCCACCCCGACTACAAGCAGCTGCTGTGGGACTACCTGAAGCTGGGCACCGGCGGACATACACGCCACTGCCTCACTGCCGCCTTCGCCATGCACGACACGCTGGCTCGCAAGGGCGACATGAAGCTGACCGACTTCTCGGAGTACGTCAAGTAAAAAACAGCACTTTATTCGTCACGTAAAGAGGGTGTGTCAAAATAGGCACATCCTCTTTTGCGTATGTATCGTGACAGGGCTATTCATTATGAATCATTTATTTCTTGAGGATACCAGGGGACAGTCCCCCGACATCACATTGCTACGTCTACCATGCCGACTCCTCCTGCTTTTCAGTTTTAAGCTTACCAACAGCGCGTTTACGCTGATTGGTCTTCGATGTCTGCACCATGTGTAGTATTCGCTCGGACTGAGCTGTTCCTCTTCCACCAGTTGCTGGAGCACGTCTAATTGACCTAACGTGCGAAGTATCCTAAGAAAGGCATCGAACGAACGAATCTCTCCTTTCTCTATCTTCTTGACAGTGGAAAGAGACACGATTGCTGCTTCAGCCAAACTCTGCTGAGTGATGTTCTGCTTCAACCTGACAGTCTTCAGCTTCTCCTCGATTCTTGTGAGGATAGCCATGTCCGTAAGCATGTAGATGTTATTCATAATAGCTTTGAATTAAACTTTTATGGTGCAAATATACGGATAATAGTTTTATTTAGAACTGTTTGATGACGTTATTTAAGAAAATTCTTCTGACAACAACTATCGGCGATAGAGCCGGACGAACATATAGATGAATACTCCCCAAAGACTGGCATAGCCCAGCGTGAGGAGGATGGCAAGTACAGGTGCCTCATGGAAGAAATCGATGATGCTCATATTGGTATGATTAAAATCAATGGTTAAAGGTTAATGGCTGGATATCTTATTTGGTTTGTGGCACAAAATTAGGAAAAAAATGCGTAACAGGGTGTGTCGAAACGCGAAAAGGTGTGTCGAAACGTGAAAAAAGGTGTGTCGATTTGTCAAATTGACACTTTTTCCGCTTTCGTTGCCCTAAAATTTGGTTGTTTGTCGTTTTTTTTTTATTTTTGCAAGCGATATGAAAGAAATGCAGTTCTCTACCATCGTCATGATGGTGATGATGTGCTCGGCACTCATCTTGCTGATGCCCGGACGGGTGAAGCGCGACAAGGTGATCAACCGGTCGCGATGGCTCATGGTGGGGGCACTGGGACTGATCGGGGTGCAGTTCGTCGTGCAATACATGATGGAATTGCGTGCGATGGGCATCACGCAAGCAGTGCTGGCCAACCTCGCATTCTTCATACCGGCCTCATCGCTGATGAACCTGACGATTCTGAACCTGCAACGGCAGGGACGGTTGTCGCACCTTGAGTGGTGGGTATGGACGGCGGTGACACTGGTGGTGATTGCCGCCCTGGCCATAGCGGTGGCTACGGACGGCAACCCGCTGGAACAGCTGTCGCACCGCGTGCTATGGACAGAGATTGCCATGAGTTTCGCCTATGCCATCATGCAGACCTACTACTGCTTCTTGCAGTTTCGTGAACTGGAACGTATGAAGGCCATCTTCGAAGACTACTTCGACCGCGAACGCCAGGAACTGACGAGATGGATGAAACACAGCATTGGCATCAACGGACTCCTGGCCATCTTCGTGCCCCTGCTGATATTCGGTCCCAACATCGTCATCGTCATCTTTTCCCTCACCTTCTTCTGGGGCATCTTCATGATGTGGTTCTGCTTCGTACGCTACTTTACCAGCAACGACTTGAAGCGGGTGCGTGAAGCGGAGGAAAATGCCCGTGAGGAGATGTCGGAGAGCAGATATCAGATGTCAGAGGGTGAAGGACTATCGGCAGACACCATGCAGCACATCAGCCATGCCGTAGAACGCTGGCTGGCCACCGGTGCCCACCTGAAGGCAGGCATCACCAGTCCAATCGCTGCCGATGCGATGAATATCCCCCGCTACCAGCTGAGGGCATGGGTGAAAGCTTCGGGGCATAGCTCCTTCACCCGCTGGATTACCTCGCTGCGCATCGAAGAGGCCAAGCGCGTGCTACAGGAACACCGCGACTGGACCAACGAGGCCGTGGCCGACCACTGCGGATTCAGCCGTGCCTACTTCCAAAAAGTCTTCAAACAGGAAACGGGCATCGTGCCATCGGACTATCTCACGACAACGGATTGAACGAACGAAACAAAACAATATGAAAAAGCTGCTGACGATTATTTTCCTGACCATGATGTCGGTACTGACATTTGCCCAAAAAGGCACCGAGATGAACCTGTGGCCGGAAGGGCCGAAAACCAGTAACGGCGACCCGCAGGACATGGCGAAGGTCACCATATTCCTGCCCGACAAGAAGGTGGCTACCGGCCGTGCCATCGTGTGCTGCCCCGGAGGGGGCTATACCCACCTGGCCTGGGAAAAGGAGGGCACACAGTGGGCACCGTTCTTCAACCAGCAGGGCATCGCTCTCATCGTGCTGAAATACCGCATGCCCCACGGACACTATACCGTACCGGCAGAGGATGCTGAGGAGGCCATACGGCTGGTGCGCCGACATGCTGCGGAGTGGAACATCAACACACAGGACGTGGGCATCATGGGATTCTCGGCGGGCGGCCACCTGGCATCTACCGTGGCAACACATGCCACAGGGGATGCCGCTCCTAACTTCCAGATCCTGTTCTATCCCGTCATCTCCATGGAACAGGGTACCACGCACCAGGGGTCGCGCGACAACCTCTTGGGAAAGAACCCCAAGCGGAAACTGGTGAACGAATACTCCAACGAGCAGCATGTGACGAAAAATACACCCAGGGCCTTCATCGCACTGGCGCACGACGACCGTGGCGTACCGCCGACAAACAGTCTGAACTACTATGAGGAGCTGTATGCCAACAAGGTACCGGCCACCATGCACATCTATCCCTCAGGAGGCCACGGATTCGGCATCCTGCAGTCGTTTGCCTATCATTTTGAGATGATGCTCGAACTGAAGGCGTGGCTGCGCAGCTTCTGAACAGCAGCAAGAAGGTGCGGACAGCCCGCTACGCGCCCTTAGTCCTCCTTTGACTCCATCGGGTTGCGCAATCCCTTGTAGCCCGTCAGATAGGCCTTGGCAGAACCGAAACTCAGGAACATGTCAAGGCGTACGGGAAGGTGGTTCTTATCGTCGGTGATATAGAAGCGGATCAGCTCGTGGTTCTTACCGTCTTCGCGCTCGATGAACGAGAAGACCAGACAGCGGTACTTGCTGTTGTTGTTCTTCATCTTCAGCGTGGTGGTACCGTTGTATTTCAGCCAGGAGTTGGTAATCTTCAGACCGGAGGCAATGGGAAGGGGTATCTTGTCGCCCTCCTTGAGTGAGGAACTGTCGAAATTGCGGGCACGCAGATAAATACTCATCATGTCGTAGATGCAGTCCTTGTATTCGGCCTCCTTCCAGAGGTGGTCGCCACTGTTGGTAATCTCGTGCATCTTGACGTGACAGTTGCCCTTGGGATAGTTGTACCACAACTCGTCCACGTAGTAGCGCTTGCCCTCGCGGGCCCCCTTGCGGTAGTAAAGCGGTGACAGGTCTTCGTTGGTATAGCAGAGCAGGGTGTCGCGCATCACGAACATGTTGTCAAGCTTCTCGTTGCCACGGGTGATGAGGCTGCTGCGGAAAGCCGGTACACCCTGATAGTTGGACATCACGGTAGACATCGAGGCGGTGCCCACCTTCAGCCATACGAACTTCCAGTTGAAGTAGAGGTCATAGCTCACAAACTCTCCTCCCTTGAAGGCGGTGTTCTCTATACCACACTGTGCGTAGGACATGGAAGACGGCGCGTTGAACATAGCACACTGCAAGCCCAACGTAAGCAGTATCAGTCTCCAGGTCGTATTTCCAAAAGCTTTTTTCATCGTCGTCAATCTTCTTGGTTCAGTTCTTTATTTCTTCACGTACTCGATGCCTAACTGGCGGGCACGTTCGGCATTGCGGTTGCGCAGCTGCCGCTTCTCCTTGCTTTCCTTCTGCTTGATGATGGCCGCCGGCTTCTGCCTGTGGCGCGGACGCTCCGTCAGGTTCCACTGCAGGGTGAGGTCCCACTTGGCCTTGGCCTCTATCTCACGCGTATAGTAGTAGACATCCTCCGGCTGCACGTCATCGTCGTAGCTTCCCGTATCCCAGATGCCGTTCTTGTTGCGGTCGACGAAGGCCCGTGCATAGTAGGTGTCGGGGTTCACATAGAAGAACTGCGCGCTGCCGTCAGCCTCCATCGCGGCCTCCATCACCACCCTATCGCTCTTGTCGAGCAGCTGCACGACGAGGTCTTTCTCCGGGATACCGCTGATATTGAACAGCAGGGAGGCATACTCGTCGAGTGCCCTCACACGGATGCCCTGCTTGTACTCTCTCGACACCAGCCCGTAGATATCGGTGAAGGCGGCAGAGTCGACCTCGAAACTATACTCCACATCGGGACGCCATTCAGCCAGCACCTCGTAGAGCCGCAGCACGGAGTCGCTCTGCTGGAACTCAAAGGGTGCGCGGTACCATAGCGAGTCGATCTTGGAATAGAGGTGGATGGCTGCCGTATCGAGACTGGCCAGCGGCGACGGCATCTCGATAAAGATGGAACGGTTGGGGTCCATCGGCTGCGAAATCATATAGCGCGGCTCCAATGGCTTGGCAGGATAGATGCTGTCGTAAGGCTCTTCCCGCTTGCGCTTCTTGTCTTGCTCCTTCTGCCAGTCTTCTTTGTCTTTCTCCAGAGCCTTCAGACGCTTGGCGTAGGGTACCTTGGCCACCGACTCGACGGTATCCGTCTGGCTCACCAGCTGACCGAGGGTGTCGGTCATCAGGTATTCCATGGAGAAGGTTAGCGTATCTTGGTTGACCAGCAGCGTGTCACGGAGCCAGTAGGTGATGCTGTCTTTCTTGGGGGTAGCCTCAACGATAAAGGCATGCTCGGCATCGAAGTTCAGTCCACGGATGACGGGAAGCTGGTCGTTGCCATAGCTGAAGACCACATTGATGCGGTCGGCATCCTTGCGCTCCGTCTTGATGAGGTAACGGTCGGTCTGCACCTCCTGGAATGCCAGCATGATGACATCGTCAGGATAGAAGTGGGTGTAGGGTACCGGCTGGATGTTGTCGATATGCAGCGAGTCGCGCCAGATGGTATCCTGACGGGTGTCGGGCTTGGCAGAGGGGGTATACGTGTCGTGGGCAAAGGCTATCATCTCGCTTTTCTGCGTAAACATGTAGTTGGCATCGGCATCCTGCAGGGCATAGACACGGTATGTGCCGGGGGCCACACCCTTGATGACATAGTGACCCGTGCCGTCGGTGCGTGAGATACGCATCAGCGGCTTGGTGCGGAACAGCGAGTCGTCGGTCTCGTTGTAGAGACCTACGCTGATACCCTTGACGGGTTCCAGATTGGAGGCATCAAGCACGTAGCCTGCCACCTCGAAGGTATCAATCTGCTCACCGGTAGAGAAGGTATAGGTGTAGTTGCCCATCGGGTTGTTCTCGTTGTTGTCGGTGATGGCATCGCTGAAGTCGATGGTATACGTGGTATTGGGCTTCAGCGAGTCTTTCAGGACCACCACGATTTTCTTACCGGTGGCCTTGATGTCGGGCATCTCCAACTGCGGGGGCGACACGATGACATTCTGCGTGGGGTCGGCCAGCTTGATGAATTCGTTGAAGCGGATGGTGATCTTCTTGTCCGTCACGTTGACAGCCTGCTCGGCGGGAGTGCTGCCCACGATGCGCGGCGGGTCTTCATCAAACCAGCCACCGTCGGGAGCTCCCATGCGGGCACAGCTCGAAATGAGTAATGAGCAATGAGCCATGAGAAATGCTGCACACAGCACTCCCACACAACTTTTAAGGGTTGCCCCCATTCGTTGCCTCATCGCGGTCATCCATTTCATATTTCTCATTACTCATTTCTCATTTAGATGGAGCAACTGCTCCATCGCATTCCGTTCGTTGCTCAGACGGGGCACCTTGTGCTGACCGCCCAGTTTACCGCGCAGCTTCATCCAGTCATTGAACAGACCGGGGTGTGCCGCAATCAGTTCCAGATGCTGCAGGGTGATATCCTTGTAACGCTTGGCCTCGTAGTCGCTGTTCAGCTGTTGCAGCTTGCTGTCGAGGAGAGCAGCAAACTGCTGCAGGTCCTGCGGTGGGCGGGAGAACTCGATGAGCCACTGATGACGGCACTTGGCATTGGCATCCATGAACACCGGTGCTGCAGTATATTCCAACACCTCGGCACCCGTCTGCTCACAGGCGTAGGCCAGCCCCTGCTCGGCATTATCGACTATCAGTTCCTCGCCAAAGGCATTGATAAAGCTCTTGGTGCGCCCGGAAATCACGAACTTGTAGGGATTCGTAGAGGTGAAGCGCACCGTATCACCAATCATATAGCGCCACAGTCCACACGAGGTGGATATCAGCATGGCGTAGTTCTTGTCTTTCTCAACGCCCCAGAGGGGCACTATGTTGCCACCATCCATGGGTTCGAATTCGTAGAACACGCCGTAGTCGAGCATGAGCAGCATGGCCTTGTCGGCAGGGTCGTCCTGCAGACCGAAGAAACCCTCCGAGGCATTATACGTCTCCATGTAGTGCATGTTGGGCGAGGTAATGAGCTGTTCGTACTGCTTGCGATAGGGCGTGAAGGCTACACCGCCGTGGAAGAACACCTCAATGTTGGGCCACACCTCCTCCAGATGGGTCTTGCCCGTCAGCTCCATCATGCAGTTGAGCACGGAGAGCATCCACGACGGCACACCGGAGATATTCGTCACATTCTGCGTCATCGCCTCACGGGCAATGCGCTCCCGCTTCACCTCAAAGTCGGAAAGCAGGGCCGTCTTCTTCTTGGGAACACGCACCAGGTTGACCAGCGGATTGATGTTCTCGATGAGGATGGCACTGAGGTCGCCCACCAGCGAACCTGCCACATTATAGTTGGGGGCATGACTGCCACCAAGGATGAGTCCCTTGCCGTCGAACATTCTGGAATGGGGGTTGTTGCGCAGATATAGTGCCACCGAGTCGCGTCCTCCGGCATAGTGAATCTTCTGCAGACCCTCATCGCTGACAGGAATGAACTTCGACTTGTCGTTGGTGGTACCACTCGACTTCGCATACCATCTGACACGACCGGGCCACAGCACATCCTGCTCGCCATGACGCATACGGTCTATCGCACCCTTCAGCTCCTCGTAGGTGTTGACGGGGTTATGACGCACGAAGTCTTCGTAACTCCGAATGGTGGAAAAGCCGTGCTCACGACCGTATTCCGTATCCTTGGCGGTGGTCAGCAGATGTTCCAGCACTGCACGCTGCAGTGCCTCTCCCCCACTCTGGTGCTTCTCCAGCTCCCGCATTCGCGAGGTGAACAGATGTCTGACTAAACCTGTTATACTCATTCGTAATATTGCTATTCAGCATGCAAAGATACGAATAATCTTTTGTATCCCCCCAACATTTTACATTTTTTATTCATTCGCGGCATTCTCGGCAAAGGCGGCAGCCTCTGCCTCAGCGATAATCTCCTCACGGGACTTCTCACGAGGAGTGGCGGAAATGTCGTCAAGGGTGAAGTCATCCTGCTCCGTGGGATGCTGTGGCGCAGCATCCAACTCGACGGGCTTTTCCTTCTCGATAATAAACTGCTCCTGCTCTTCCTGAAGCTTGTCGATGTCGGGGGCGGCCATCACAGGCTCTTCTTCCATCTTGGTACGATCGGCCTTGACGGCGAAGATGGCATCGATGAACTGTGGCTCGCGACGCAGGCGCTGCAGGGTTTCCTTCGAAGCCTTTTGCTGGCTCTCCTTCTTCGAGAAACCCGTGCCCGTACCGCCTTCCACACCCTCAATCAGCACCTGGGTGGTGAATACCGGGCTGCCCGTGTTTTCGTCCTTTGTCTCGTTCAACTCATGGAACTCCATTTTCACACGGTTCTTCTGGCTCCATTCCAGAAGCTTCGACTTGAAGTTGACCTCCTTGTAGGCTACCTTGTCGATGTTGATCAGCTGGGCTAGGATACGCTTCTGCATGAAGCGCATACAGGCATCGTAGCCCCGGTCAAGATAGACGGCCCCCACCAACGCCTCGAAGGCGTTGCCGTTCATATAACTGTTATGCGAGGTGGAGTGGCCTGCCGACTTGACGAGGTGGGAGATGCCCATCTCCTTGGAGAGCTTGCCCAGCGTGTCACGGCTGACCAGCTTGGAACGGGTATTGGTGAGGAATCCCTCGCGCTTTCCCTCAAAATGGCAGTACACGATATGACCTACCACCGCATCGAGGATGGCATCGCCCAGAAACTCCAGCCGCTCATTGTTGACAGGGCGGCCCCGTTCGTTCCGGCGACCAACGCTCTTGTGCAGCAAGGCCTGCTTATAAAGACTGATATCATGGGGGAAGAAACCCAAGATACCATATAGGGCACGCCTCAACTCCTTTTCGTCAAGAAAAGGAAGACGCAGCGCATCGATTATATTACTAATCATATTGTTGATTTAAATGAGAAGTGAGAAATGAGAAACGCAAATATATTTCTCACTTCTCATTTCTCATTTGTACTTTTTGAATACTACGCAGGCATTGTGACCGCCGAAGCCGAAGGTGTTGCTGAGACCGGCACGAACCTCACGCTTCTGAGCCTTGTTGAAGGTGAAGTTAAGGTTGTAGTCAATCTCCTCGTCCTTGTCATCCTCGTCGTGGTTGATGGTGGGGGGCACAATGTCGTTCTGCACAGCCAGCACGGTGGCCATAGCCTCTACGGCACCGGCAGCACCCAACAGGTGACCCGTCATCGACTTCGTCGACGAGATATTCAACTTGAAGGCAGCATCGCCAAACACCTCCTTGATGGCCTTGGCCTCAGAAATGTCGCCCACATGGGTAGAAGTACCGTGTACGTTGATGTAGTCAATATCCTCGGGCTGCATACCAGCATCCTCCAGGGCATTCTGCATCACCAGCTTGGCACCGAGACCCTCGGGATGGGAAGCAGTGATGTGATGGGCATCGGCACTCATGCCGGCACCAACCATCTCAGCATAAATCTTGGCACCACGGGCCTTGGCATGCTCCAACTCCTCAAGAATCAGACAACCGGCACCCTCGGCCATGATGAAACCATCGCGAGAGGCACTGAACGGGCGAGAAGCCTTCTCCGGCTCGTCGTTGCGGGTAGAGAGGGCCTTCATGGCATTGAAACCACCCACGCCACAGGCACAGATAGCAGCCTCGGCACCACCGCCCAGAATGATATTGGCCTTGCCCAGACGAATCAGGTTGAAGGCATCGGCCAATGCGTTGGATGAAGAGGCACAGGCAGATGCCGTGATGTAGTTAGGACCGTGGAAACCATACATGATGGAAATCTGACCGGCAGCAATATCGGCAATCATCTTGGGGATGAAGAAAGGATTGAACTTGGGGCCGTCGGCCTCATGTGCTCCATAATACTTCACCTCGTCCTCAAAGGTCTTGATACCACCGATACCCACGCCATAGACCACACCGATGCGGTTCTTGTCTTCCTGCTCCAAGTTGATGCCGCTGTCTTCAACAGCCTGCTTGGCAGCAATAAGAGCCAGCTGCGTATAGCGGTCCATCTTGCGGGCCTCCTTGCGGTCAAGATATGCTTCCACGTCAAGTCCCTTCACCTCACAGGCAAACTTGGTCTTGAAGTTTGTTGTATCGAAACTTGTAATAGGAGCTGCACCGCTCTTGCCAGCCAACATGTTCTTCCAAGTCTCCTCGGGAGTGTTGCCCAGCGGAGTAACGGCACCCAGTCCTGTTACAACGACTCTTTTTAATTCCATATAGTCTCTGAAATTAGAAATTAAAAATTAGGAATTAGAAATTGTGATTACATTCAGCGCAGGAAACCCGCCAAATGAGTAATCATAATTCCTAATTCCTAATTCCTAATTACTCATTAATTTATTTTGCGTTCTCCTCGATGTAAGCGATAGCATCACCAACGGTACCAATCTTCTCAGCCTTGTCGTCGGGGATAGAAATACCAAACTCCTTCTCGAACTCCATGATGAGTTCAACGGTATCCAGTGAGTCAGCACCAAGGTCGTTGGTAAAACTTGCCTCGGGCTTTACCTCTGCTTCATCAACACCGAGCTTATCTACAATAATTGCCTTTACTTTGCTTTCAATTTCTGACATAATTCTTTTTCTTTAAAATGTTAATAATTGATTTCAAAAATGATTGCTACCGACGAAATGGGTCGTTAAGCGGGTGCAAAGTAACGAATTTTTCTTGAGTTACGCAAATAAAATGACAAAAAAAGCACTCGTTTTTGCACAACCACCCCCCACTTGTGCAGTTTTGGCAGACAAAAAAGGGCGGTTTTACACTTTTTCGTCTACTTGTTCACGCCGAAGAGGGTAATGGTTGCGCTGTCTTTCAAAACCAGAAGGGTCAGCTTTGAGTCGCTCACTGTCTGTCATCGGGTTATACAGTTCCAGGGGATTACCCGTGTACACGAAGCCGGAAGGCAGGGGCGGCGCAACGATGCGGCCAGGATGCGGCAGATGGAAATGATGACAGAGCGCATCGACCACCATGTTGTCGGCATTCACCTTGCCATCAGCAGAATAGCCGGCGATATGGGGGGTGGCTATCCACGTCCGTTCCAGCAACGGCAACAGGATATGCGGCTCGTTTTCCCAGACATCGAGCACGGCATCACGTACCTTACCGTTTTGGAGTGCCGCTAACAGACTGGTGTTGTCAACAACCTCGCCACGGCTGGTATTTATAATATAAGGTACGCGCGAAAGACGATGGAAGAAATCCTCATCGGCCAGATGACGGGTGGCGTATAGACCGTCATCGGTCAGCGGCACATGGAAGGTCACCACATCGGCCTCGCGTTCTATCACGTCGAGTGCCACCATATCGGCATGACCCAACGGCGGGTCACACACCAATACACGCATTCCCAGTCGCAAGGCCACGTTGCGAACCTTGGAACCGACATGTCCGCAGCCCACAATGCCAATCGTGGTATCTCTCAGACTCACACCCTTACATTGCTGGAGGAGCAACAGTACCCCTTCCACGTACTGGGCCACCGAACCCGAATTGCAACCGGGGCAGTTTGTCCAGCTGATTCCAGCCCGCAGCATATAGGCGGTGTCAATATGGTCAAAGCCTATCGTAGCCGTCGCAACAAACTGTACCCGACTGCCGGCAAGCAGCTGCTCATCACAGCGGGTACGGGTACGAACAATGAGCGCATCAGCGTCATGCACATCGGCAGCAGTGATGTCTGCACCGGGAAGACAGCGCACCTCGTCGGCCAGCAATGACAGCTTTTCCCGGATGTAAGGTATCTTATCGTCAACAACAATCTTCATAAATCGTTGGCAAAGATACTAAAAAATTCATAATTCATAACGCATAATTCATAATTATTGCTTATCTTTGCAGAAAATATCATCATATCAATATGACATTTACAGAGCAAGCCAACAAAATCTTTCTCCAGGCGATACGAGATTATCACCTGACCGACCATGTGGATACGGACATCAACAATCCCTACGACCGTGACTCCATCGAGCACAGCCTCTATCTGAAATGCTGGATTGACACCGTACAGTGGCACTTGGAGGATATCATACGCGACCCGCACATCAACCCAGAAGACGCACTGGGCATCAAGCGACGTATTGACCACTCCAACCAAGACCGCACCGACCTGGTAGAGGAGATAGACTCCTACTTCCGTAAGGTGTACAGCGATGTCACTCCCCTACCCGATGCCCGTCTGAACACAGAGAGTCCCGCCTGGGCGGTAGACCGTCTGAGCATCCTGGCCCTGAAGATATGGCACATGAAGGAACAGACCGAGCGCACCGATGCCAATGCAGAGCACATTGCCAGATGCCAGGGCAAGCTGGACGTGCTGAAGGAGCAGCAGACCGACCTCTCCACAGCCATCGACCAGCTGTTGGAAGACATTGCTGCCGGAAGAAAGTACATGAAGGTGTACCGCCAGATGAAGATGTACAACGACCCCAGCACCAATCCGATACTATATAAGAAGTAACATCGAAACATCGAAACTTCGAAACTTCGAAACATCGAGACTTCGAAACATCGAAACATCGAAATAACGACAAGAACAAAGAAAACGTGAAAAAGGAGCACATCCTCGTCATCCGCTTCTCAGCCATGGGCGACGTTGCCATGGTAGTGCCGGTGGTATGGTCGTTGGCGCAACAATATCCCAATGTTCGTATCACGGTGCTCAGCCGTTCCTTTGCACGTCCCCTCTTCGAAGACCTGGCACCGAACATCGGTTTCATGGCTGCCGACCTGAAGCACGAATACCACGGCATCAAGGGGCTTAACGCCCTTTACCGGCGGTTGGCTGCCAAACAGTTCACAGCCATTGCCGACCTGCATAATGTGCTGCGTTCCGAATATCTGCGCATGCGCTTCAACATGGGGCATTACCGGGTGGCCCATGTCAACAAACACCGGAAGGGCCGCCGGAAAATCACCTCGACATCCAGCAAACAACTCACCCAACAGCCTACATCGTTCCAGAACTACGCCGATGTCTTCCAGCGGCTGGGCTATCCCGTAGACATCCGGTTCAAAAGCATCTTCCCCGAAGGAGGGGGAGACTTGGGACTGCTGCCTGCTCCGATGAATGTGAAGAATGCCACAGAACAATGGATTGGCATCGCTCCCTTTGCCGCCCATGAGGGAAAGACATACCCGCCACGCCTCATGCAACAGGTTATCGGACAATTGGTGGAGAAACATGCCGGATGCCGCATCTTCCTTTTCGGAAGAGGACAGCAGGAGGAGCACTATTTCACGGAATGGTCCCAGCAATACGAAGCATGCATCAATGCCGGGAGATACTTGGACTCCCTGCACCAGGAGCTGATCCTGATGAGCCACCTGGATGTGATGATTTCCATGGACTCCTCCAATATGCACCTGGCCTCGCTGACCGGAACCCCCGTCATCAGTGTCTGGGGAGCCACCCATCCCTATGCCGGTTTCATGGGCTGGGGACAGACCGAGGAGAATGCCGTACAGACCGACCTGGAATGCCGTCCCTGCAGCATCTACGGCCAGAAGCCCTGTCTTCGCGGCGACTATGCCTGCATGACACGCATCGCCCCCGAGGCTATTATAGCGAAAACAGAACATATCCTATCCTATTAACAACTAAACAAATGAAGATTATGAAAAAGTACATTTGCGACACCTGCGGTTATGTGTATGACCCTGAAGTAGGCGACCCCGACAGCGGCATTGCCCCCGGTACCGCTTTTGAAGACATTCCCGAAGACTGGGTATGCCCTATCTGCGGCGTTGGTAAGGACGACTTCTCCGTAGAGGACTAATTTAACGACGACATGAAGAGGTTGCTTTTGTGGCTATTGTCAGCAATGCTGACAGTAGCCGTCTATCCTGCTGATGGTGACGTATTTACCATTCAGACCGTTGAAGGCAGGACGATGAAGATGAAGGTGCTCAGCGAAAAGGACAAGACCTGCCAGGTGGGTGCCGAGAATGATATGAACGACAATTGTCTTGGCTGGGTATGGACAGACGACACCCCTTTCACGGTGACGATACCTGCTACCGCCAACGGCTATACGGTGACACGTATCGACAACCTTGCATTCTATGGCATCAGTGTCTTGAAGGGGGTGACGATACCCAACACGGTAACCTATATCGGTGAGGGGGCGTTTTCGAATTGCGGCCTGCTGAGCGTGGAGTTGCCCAATAGCGTGACAGCCGTTGGAGAAGGTGCTTTCGGCGTGAACCAGGAAATGACATCGTTCAAGTTTTCCGATGCGATGACATCAACGGGTAAGAGTGTGCTGGCGTGTTGCAGTATGCTGACCAGTGTCACCCTGCCATCAGCACTCAAGACGATTGACGACGAAGCTTTCGCGCTGACCAACCTCATATCGGTAGTGATTCCCGATGGGGTCACCCGTATCGGCAAGGAGGCATTCACATGGTGCCAGAAGCTGACCTCGGTGACCATTCCTGCCAGCGTGGTGAAGATTGGCGACAATGCCTTTGAGTTTACCAATCTTTCTGACGTGCCGCGCATGGATGGCATGACCTCTCTCCCTGGTGGTATCTTCTTTCTTTGCGGGAATATGAAGGATATCACGATTCCTGCTAATATCACCAAGATTTATGGAGGAGCCTTCTCTCATACTGGTGTAGAGCGGGTGCATATCGCAGGGCCTGTGACACTACTGGACAATAATGCATTTTACAATTGCAACTCGCTGAAGACGATTAATCTGCCGGAGAGTCTGAAGACCATCGGGCAGGGAGTCTTTTGGAACACGGCCATAGAGTACATTCAGCTTCCCAGCCAACTGAAGTATATCGGCGATGGTGCTTTTGAGAACTGTCACCAGCTGAGAGCTATTGAGATACCGAACAGTGTGACGGAATTAGGGTGGAATGTCTTTCAGGGCTGCGACCGTCTGTCATCGGCCAAATTGTCTGAGAATGTCAACCACCTATGGATCAGTCTGTTCGAGGGTTGTGTCAGTCTGAAGAGCATCGTACTGCCTGAGTGTGTCGACCAGATAGAATCCCGTGCGTTCTATGAAACGGGGCTTACCAGCATCCATATTCCGAAGAAGGTTTATTATCTTCCCAGCGACGTGTTCTTCAGGGCTCCGTTGGAGAGGATCACCGTTGCCGAGGAGAATCCGTATTTTGACGCTCGCGGAGACTGCAATGCCATCATCACCTCGACATACAATGACATCATTGGTCAGGAGGCCAATATCCTGGTAACTGGATGTATGAATACCGTCATACCGCCGTCGGTAACTACCATCGGCCCCAACGCCTTTTCCGGTTGCCTGGGGTTGACGGCCGTCAACATCCCAGAAGGGGTGAAAAGCATCGATGGCAACGCCTTCAACGGATGCTACAACCTGGAAACGGTTGCCCTACCGTCGACGCTGACCAATATCGAGCTGGGAGCCTTCCAATGCTTTGAACCGGATATCCCCAAGCTGAACGAGGTGACCGCCCTGATGACGGAACCATGCGCCATCGGCGATTTTTCCTTCAGCAATTATGAGGACATCACGCTTTACGTTCCCGCAGGATGTAAAACCGCCTACGAGAATACAGACATCTGGAACCGTTTCAAGGAGGTGATCCCCTTGGACATGCTGCTGCCGGGTGATGCCAACGGTGACAGCATGGTAGACGTTGCTGACGTGGTGGCTATCGTGAACAAGATCCTGGACAAGACGGACAAGCATTTTCACAGAAAGACTGCCGATGTGAACGGTGACGGCATAATAGATGTGAGTGACGTTGTAGGAGTAGTAAACATCATCCTGAAGGGTGACAACTGAAACATATCGGTAAGCTGCATTTCAGAAAAACACCAATTAATTTGGTTTTTCGTTCGGTTTGCACTACCTTTGCAGTCAAAATAAACGTTTATTAGAAAAGATGTCATTAAAATGTGGTATTGTAGGACTGCCCAACGTGGGTAAGTCTACCTTGTTTAACTGCCTGTCGAGTGCCAAGGCTCAGGCAGCGAATTTTCCTTTTTGTACAATAGAACCCAACGTGGGCGTGATTACCGTTCCCGACGAGCGACTGACGAAGCTGGCAGAACTGGTTCACCCCGGCCGCATCGTGCCGGCAACCTGCGAAATCGTAGATATTGCCGGACTGGTAAAAGGTGCCTCGAAGGGTGAGGGCTTAGGCAACAAGTTCCTTGGAAACATCCGCGAGACAGATGCCATCATCCATGTGCTGCGCTGTTTCGAAGACGAGAACATCACGCATGTTGACGGCACCATCGACCCCATCCGCGACAAGGAGATCATCGATACGGAGCTTCAGCTGAAAGACCTCGAAACCATTGAGGGCCGTCTGGCCAAGACCGAGAAGGCTGCTGCCGCCGGTAACAAGGATGCCAAGATAGAGGTGACGGTGCTGAAAGCCTATAAGGAAGTGTTGGAGCAGGGCAAGAACGCCCGTATCGTAGCGTTCGAGACGAAGGATGAGCAGGAGTGTGCCCGCAACCTCTTTCTGCTGACATCAAAACCCGTGTTGTATGTTTGCAATGTGGGAGAGGCCGATGCGAAGTCGGGAAACGACTTTACGCGAACTATTGAAAAAATGGCCTCCGAGGAAGGCGCAGAGTCGATGGTGATTGCCGCCAAGACAGAAGAGGACATCGCAGAACTGGAAAGCTACGAGGACAAGCAGCTGTTCCTCGAAGAGTTGGGTTTGGAGGAGAGTGGTGTCAACCGCCTCATCAAGAAGGCCTATGCCCTGCTGAACCTCGAGACCTTCATCACCGCTGGTGAGATGGAGGTGAAGGCATGGACGTACAAGAAGGGCTGGAAGGCTCCCCAGTGTGCTGGTGTCATCCATACCGACTTTGAGAAAGGCTTTATCCGCGCCGAGGTCATCAAGTACGACGACTATATCCAGTATGGCTCAGAGGCTGCTGTCCGTGAAGCTGGCAAGATGGGCGTAGAGGGTAAGGACTACATCGTCCAGGACGGCGACATCATGCACTTCAGGTTTAACGTTTAAATTGGTTCGAAACATCGAAACATCGAAATAACGAAACATCGAAAATGATGACACTTCTATTCATCACTTGGCATCCGAATATCGGTTTTGGTCCGTTCCGCTGGTACTCCCTGTGCTGGCTGATAGGACTGGCACTGGCCTATTTCGTGGTAAAGCGGCTGTATAAAGAACAGAAGATCAAGGACGAGCTGTTCGACCCGTTGTTCTTCTACTGCTTTATCGGCATCCTGTTGGGTGCCCGTCTGGGACATTGCATCTTCTATGAGCCCGACTACTTCTTGGCCTCAGGCAGAGGACTGGCAGAGATGTTCCTGCCCATCAGATTTGTGGATGGCAACATGCACTATGCAGGAAACTGGCTGTTTCAGTTGACTGGTGGCGCTGCAGCATTCACGGGCTATGAAGGATTGGCCTCCCACGGTGGTACGTTAGGCTTGATACTGGCCTTGTGGCTCTATGTGAAGCATACAAAACTCAGCATCTGGCGCGTACTGGACAACATCGCCATCGCTACGGGAACGACAGCCTGCTTCATCCGCCTGGGCAATCTGATGAACTCTGAGATTATCGGCAAGGTGACGGATGTGCCCTGGGCCTTTATCTTCGAGCGCGTTGATTTGTTGCCTCGCCATCCCGGGCAGCTCTACGAAGCTATCGCCTACGGCATCCTGTTTGTCCTGATGTGGCGATTGCATAAGAAGTGGCCTGAGAAGATTGGCACGGGCTGGTACTTCGGCTTCTGCCTGACGTATATCTTCACGTTCCGTTTCTTCATAGAATATACCAAGGAGATACAGGAAGCCTTCGAGGCCTCGCTGCCAATCGACATGGGACAGATACTGTCCATCCCGTTCATCATCATCGGTATCGCCTGCATGGCGAGGGCGAAAAAAAAGATGAATGTCACTAACTCTGAACTGTGAACTATGAACTGTGAACTATAAACTATGAACTATAAATCCCTGATACTCGGTCTGGTGCTGCTACTCCCTTCTGCAACCTTTGCGGAAGAGAAGGCAGACACAGCCTTTTCCAACCTTTACCGCCGCTACTTCCAGCTCTATTCCGACTCTGACGATACGGCATTCTACCAAGCCTCGGAACAGCTGAAAAACTACTATCTGCAACACGACAACAAAGACTCGTACTATAAGGTATACCTGAACGAGATACTCTACGATATGGAACACGGAAAGACCTATAGGGCTATCAAGAAGGCCAATGTCATGCTGCAGGACATGGAGCAGGGCAAGGAGAAACGCTACGACATCGTCTACTCTGCTTTGGGCAACATCTACGACCTGCGGGGCAACTACCGCCTGGCCAAGAAATACTACAACGATGCCCTGAAAGCCTGTGCCCCGACAGACACCGGTGCGCTGGTAGGCATCTACTCACGTATTGCAGCATTGCTGGCTCACCGTGAACCGCAAAAGGCCATGGAGGTGAACGAACACTTCGGGGCCATGACAGCCAATAACCCGCAGTACCGCAAGGTGTATGTCGTACAAAAAGGCGAGATCTCGCTCTATCTCAAGGACAAGCATATCTTCGAACAGGCATACCAGGAATATCTGAAGATTTGCAAGGAGCGCCCGCTGCTTGACGGCTATGGTGCCGACATGATGAACATGCTCAAGGCTGTCTTCTCCGGCGACTACGATACGGCACTGGAGATTCTCAGCCACAACTCGACGGACTTCGACGCCTTAGACCGCTGCGATATGCGTATCGTGATTTACGAGATGATGGGCAACCGCCAGCTGGCCCTGAATGAGGTGGAATACCGCCGCGACCTGCGCGACTCATTGAACAGCGACATGCTCTTTGAAAGCATCAACGAGATCAACTCTGAGATGGGCATGAAACGGGTGGAGGAACAGGCCCGAAAAGACAGGGAGCGCGCCATGCACCGGCAACAGGTGCTCATGGTTGCCATCATTGTACTTCTGCTGGTAGCCCTGGGACTGATTGCCTCTCGTTACCTCATGCGCCGCCGCATGCAGAAGAAACTGCTCAAGAAGAACCGCGAACTGGAGATTGCCCTGTCGCGTGCCGAAGAGTCCGACCGTATGAAGACCTCGTTCATCGAGCATGTGAGCCATGAGATACGCACGCCGCTGAACATTATTACAGGCTATGCCCAGATAGTCACCAACAACGACTACCAACTGGATGAAGAAGATCGCAACCGCATGCTGAACGACATCAAGCACAACACGATGGAAATTACGGAAATCGTCAATGAGCTGCTGGAGGTGGCACAGGACGAGAGCAAGGAATACTATCCGAAGGATGACGTAGTAGCCATCAACGACTTCTGTAGGGAGATGATAGGCAAGGCAGCGCTCATCAACGACCGCCAGCTGAAGCTGGACTTCATCACTGAATGCGATGACGCGGAAAGCATACATACCAACCGTGGTGCCTTGGAGAAGATTATCAGCCAGCTGTATAGCAACGCCATCAAGTTCACCAAGGAAGGTTCTATAGAACTTCATGTGTATAAGAGTCCCGACCGAGGTATCGTGCGCTTCATCATCACCGATACCGGCATCGGCATTCCGGAAGAGCATCAGGAACGGGTGTTCGAGCGCTTCTATAAGGTTGACAGCTTCAAGCAGGGATTCGGCCTGGGACTTACCATGAGCCGCAAGATTGCCATTCTGTTAAGCGGTAGCCTGTATATCGACTCTGACTACAAGACGGGAGCACGCTTCATCCTGAGCCTACCGACCTCCTGAGACGATTTTCTTGATGTCGTTGAGTTTGTTGAGGGCTTCCAGCGGGGTGAGATTGTTGACATCAAGACCCAATATCTCGTCGCGCACCTGACAGAGCACGGGGTCGTCGAGCTGGAAGAAGGAGAGTTGTGTGCCGACCCCTCCTACTGCCCCTGAGGGGGCTTCATGTCCAATACGATTTGGTTTGCCGCCATTATCGGCTCCCCCTGAGGCTGAATTAGGATTTCCTTCTAATTGTTTCAGGATGACGTTGGCACGCTTCACAATGCTCTTGGGCATGCCCGAAATCTCTGCCACGTGGATACCAAACGAGTGCTCACTGCCACCCTTTTCGAGTTTGCGCAGGAAGATGACCTTTCCCTCTACTTCCTTCACGCTGACGTTGTAGTTCTTGATGCGTGAGAAGTTCTTCTCCATCTCGTTCAGCTCGTGGTAGTGGGTGGCGAAGAGGGTGCGCGCCTTGGCCTTGGGCTGTTCGTGCAGATATTCTACTATCGCCCAGGCAATAGAGATGCCGTCGTATGTGGAAGTGCCCCTTCCCAACTCGTCGAAGAGTACCAGTGAGCGTGGGGTCACATTATTTAATATATTAGAGGCCTCCGTCATCTCCACCATAAAGGTCGATTCGCCCAGCGAGATATTGTCTGAGGCCCCTACCCTCGTGAAGATCTTGTCCACCAGACCGATGTGCGCACTCTCTGCCGGCACGAAACTACCAATCTGTGCCAGCAGCACGATGAGGGCCGTCTGTCGCAGCAAGGCTGACTTACCCGCCATATTCGGACCCGTGATGATGATAATCTGCTGGTGCTCTGAGTCGAGGCTGATATCGTTGGGCACATAGTGCTCGCCGATGGGCAGTTGCGTCTCGATGACGGGATGGCGGCCCTGACGGATGTCGATGACATCCGATGGGGAAACCATCGGACGCACGTAGTGGTTCTCCTCGGCAGTCTTGGCGGCACTCAGCAGACAGTCGAGATGCGCCAGCACATTGGCATTGATCTGTATCTGTGGGATAAACTCCTGCAGGGCCATCACGAGGTCGTTGAAGAGCTGTTGCTCCAGGGAGAGAATCTTGTCTTCTGCACCCAGTATCTTCTCTTCGTATTCCTTCAGCTCCTGCGTGATATAACGCTCGGCCTGCGCCAGCGTCTGCTTGCGCACCCACTCCTGTGGCACCTTGTCCTTATAGGTGTTGCGCACCTCGAGATAGTAGCCAAAGACGTTGTTGTAGCCCACCTTCAGCGAGGCGATACCCGTCTGCTGGGCTTCTCGCTCCTGAATCTGCAACAAGTAGTCCTTGCCGCTATAGGCGATATGGCGCAGCTCGTCGAGTTCGCTGTTCACCCCATTGCGAATCACGCCACCCTTGGCCACCAGCTGCGGCGGGTCGTTCTGTATCTCGCGTTCTATCCTGTCGCGAATCGACTCGCAGAGGTTCAGCTGCTCGCCAATCCGCTGCAATACGGGATTTCCGGAATTTCCGGATTGTCCGGGATTTCCGGCATAGAGGCAGGCCGTCTTGATGGGTTGGATAGCTTGCAGGGCCATTTTCAGCTGTACCACCTCACGAGGCGACACCCTGCCTACCGCCACCTTCGAGATGATACGCTCCAGGTCGCCGATGCGATGCAACTGGTCATCGATACACTGGCGGAACTCCGGTTCACGGTAGTAGTAGTCCACCACATCCAGACGGTCGTTGATGGGTTTCTCGTCCTTCAGGGGGAACACCAGCCAGCGGCGCAGCATACGGCCTCCCATCGGGGTGACGGTACGGTCGATGACGTCGAGCAGCGATTTGCCGTCGTCCTGCATCGTACTGATCAGCTCCAGCGAACGTACCGTAAACTTATCCAGGCGGACGTAACGCTCTTCCTCGATGCGCGAGATACTGGTGATATGGGCTATCTGTGTATGCAGTGTCTGTTCCAGGTATTGCAGGATAGCACCGGCGGCAATCACCCCACTCTTCAGGTGGTCGATGCCGAAGCCCTTCAGCGATTTCACGTTGAAGTGCTTGAAGAGCTTCTGATGGGCCGTCTGCTCCGTAAATACCCAGTCGTCGAGTTCGAACGTGACGAGCCGGTTGCCGAAGTAGCGCTCGAAGTCGTGCTTGTGCCCACGGTCGTAGAGCACCTCCTTGGGCTGGAAGTTGCCTATCAGCTTCTCCACGTAGTCGTAGGTACCCTCACCACAGAGAAACTCACCCGTCGAGATATCGAGGAAGGCCACTCCACAGGCCGCCTTTCCGAAGTGTACTGCACAAAGGAAATTGTTCTCCTTGTAGTTCAGCACGGTATCCTGCATCGCCACACCCGGTGTCACCAGTTCCGTAATGCCTCTCTTGACGAGTTTCTTCGTCAGCTTGGGGTCTTCCAGCTGGTCGCAGATGGCTACACGCTTGCCGGCCCTGATAAGCTTGGGCAGATAGGTGTCCAGCGCATGATGCGGAAATCCCGCCATCTCGTCGCCCTTGTTGTAGCCGTTGTTACGATGGGTCAGCGTGATGCCGAGGATGCGCGAGGCCGTGATGGCATCTTCGCAGTACGTCTCGTAGAAGTCGCCGCAACGAAACAGCAACAAGGCTTCAGGGTATTTCGCCTTGAAGTCGAAGAACTGTTTCATCATCGGAGTCAGCTCGCCGTCTTTCTTTGCCATCTTTTCTGTTCTCGCTGATAAAAGGATGCAGGACATGATGATTTCTCCCAAGGAAAGCGGGCTTCCTTGGGAGAAACATTACATCTTGGTACTGACTTGTTTATTGTTCACTACCACTGGTGAGGATAATGTTGACAACAGCCACCACGTCGGCCACGTCTATCACGCTGTCATTATTCACGTCGGCAGCCTTCTCGTTGAAGTTCTCACCCGGCTTGTTGAGGATGTAGTTGACGATAGCCACCACATCGGCCACATCAACGACACCGTCACCGTTGGCATCACCCTTGACAAACTGCTCCTGGCCTTCCAGTTTGAATGCCTCCAGGTTCTTGACTCCGGCAACGCCGAAATATTTCTGGATTTTGCCGAACAGCCAAACTTCCTTGCCATTATTGTTGGGGTTGTCTACCACATTCAACTGTGTACGGGCATCGCTCTCACTCTTCAACTCGACAGGAACAAACTCGCTTGAAGAATCCTCGTCTTTAGCAATAGCGATATTGGATGCCTTATCTTCCGTATTCAGCTCTGTGGCGCTCTTTGCAGAGCCAACGATGATACCCTTCACCCAAACGCTCTCAGTAGGATAGCTTTCTTCCACCATCTTTCTCACGTCAGTGACGGTGTAGGGATTGGCCTCTGAACCGTCACCCTCGAAGGTTACGGGAGCCACCTCTTCTTTTGTCTTGCCATTCAGAGAATAGATGTAACCGCTGCTGAGCTCAGGAGTCACGGTATCATCCTTCTTATAGCGCTGGAGCTTGGCCAGAACAATGACCTCATCGTTGGCCTTGACATAGTCTTCAGTCGTGATACTCTTGTTCTCCAGACCTTTCATACGATATACGGTCAGACGGCCCATCGTAAATGTTGCATTACCATTGGTGGTGCTGATTTCCGTTACCTCACTCACTGTACCCTTTACATAGTATTGCTTGGAAGTGGTGAAGCCGTCGCTGAAGGTTTCGATATAGGTCAGGGCCTCGTCGGCTGTCATAGCATCTTCGGCTGTTGCGCCCTTTGTGATGGCATCCTCAGGATTGGGGGTGTCGTCCTCTGTCTTACCGTTGACAGAATAGACATTACCGCTGGTCACCTCAGGAACAATATTGTTGTTTTTATCCTTATACTTCACCAACGCACCATAAACGACAACAACATCACCGGCTTTCACAAATTCGGTGTTGGTGATGTCTTTATTACCAAGACCTTTCAAATTATAGATCTTTACGGTGCTTGTGGCATCCGCAGCATCGCCCATATAGAAACTGGCACCACTGGTGGTGATTCTATCGATGCTTGTGGCATAACCCTTTACATAATAGGTGAAATCTGTCGACTTGCCATCTTCAAGGGCATTGATCAGCTCCAAAGCTCTTGTCACGGTAATGGCGGTCTCCGGGGTCTGACCCTCTGTAGGCTTTTCTGGCTCCTGGGCATCACTTCCTGTAGCGATACTCTTTACACGCCAGTGACCACTACCCGACGGACGAGTGAAGACAACCGACTCGGCATCGCCAGTCCATATCCCATTGTCTGCATCGTAGGTGCCGACGCTGACCACATCAGCAGATGTCGGCTTGTTGTTACCATCGTAGGTAATGGCAATCTTTGTCAGCTTTCCCGACTTGGCAGTAATGGTCATCGTACCGCCACCATACACACGGATACCTTTACCTGCATCATAATACTTACCGTTATTTCCACCACCGCCAAAAGTCACGGTGAAGTCACCGCCGTCAAACGGATCGGCGTACTGGACGCCGTTTTCAAGACTTAACTCCCCGAAAACGATACTACCGGCATTGGCCATCACACTCATCATAGCCATGAGGGCTAGCGTAATCAATTTTTTCATAAGTTTTTCCTTTTTAGTTTTAATAAGTTATTATTGATGTTGCAAAGTTAAGCAATTCTGTTGAAACTTCCAAATATTTCTGATTATTATTTCTGAAAAAGCTTCATCTGCGACTGATGGCGCGATTTGTGAGGTACCTTGTGTGATAGTAAAAATATTATTGATGATAAGTTTGATAAAAAGTAGGTTATGCCTACATAAGTCTAATTATCTTGTTTATTATCAATAGGTTATCTTATGTAGGCTGCCTGCATAAGCCTACATGAAACCAACATAAATCCTCGTTTTTGACGTATTTTATTCCACAAAATAACAGTATTATATTTGTATCTTACTGGTTTTCAAGTTGTTCCACTACAGCAATATTATTGGTTACTGACAGTAACCTGCATGGTTACTGTCAGTAACCATGCAGGTTACCGTGATAAAGAGCCTACTTACCGATGTGAACCTATGCTTTATCTCAACAAACCAATGGTTAACGAAGAGAGCGAAAAAACCTGTTTTTGTCCGTTTTATATAAGCTGTATGTAGGCTTATGCAGGCAGCCTACATAGCTCGAATGCCGATGTACAAAGGGGTTTTCGCGATTTATGTAGGCTTAAGCCATTTTTCAACATTTTTTTAGAGAGAATTTTTCTTGCACATATAAAACAATATGTGATGTACAAAGCATATCAAGTTGAAGAAGGAGCAATTATTACTCCTGAGGAAGAACCCACCAAGGAAGGTTATACTTTCAGCGGTTGGAGCGAGCTACCTGAAACGATGCCTGCACACGATGTGACGGTGACAGGTTCGTTTACTACAATTGAATTAGGCGATTAACTTTTGCCACTATAAAGCCAGAACATCTGTAGGATTTGAAAGATTTCTCGCCTTGAGGCGATGAATCTCAGAAAAAATATGTATCTTTGCAGCCGAAGGCTGCGAGACAAGCCTTGTACGTGTTATTTCACTATAAAACGTTATGGGTACATATATTAATGTAGGGAATGCAGGGTTCCAGCGAGCTCGAAACAGCGAGTACGTAGATAAGTCGATGCTTATCTCTGTGGTGAACAAGACGCTTTTCACGGAGCGCCAGTTCAGTTGCGTGTCGCGGTCATCGAATGACCTCATGAGTATATTTTTGTATATCTTTGCGCATTATTTTGTAAAATAGAACAATCGTTAAACAATGAAAAGGTTGATGCAATGGGTGATGGCCGCCACCCTCGTTTGCGGTGCAGGCATCTTCTCGTCGTGCAGCAGCGATGACAATCCTGCCTCTGAACCAGGTACGACACCCATCACCTGGCGTGACGGCGTGATGCTGGGCCGTTTCTCTGTCAATGCCAACGGGGGGCAGGTGCAGTTCTCACAGGGCAACCTGCAGTACCAGGCATCCACCCACACTTGGCGCTTTGCCCAGCATCAGTATGACGTGGTGGGAGATGCGACGACGGGCAATGTATATGAGAACGGCGTGAAGAGCAATAACGAAGCGATTGGCAGCGATTATGACGGCTGGATAGACCTCTTCGGATGGGGTACTGGCAGCACGCCAACCCTCTCTGTCACTGACTCACAGCAATATCTCACCTACCATGAATGGGGCAACAACAAGATACAGAACAGTTCCTGTGCAGGCTGGCGCACGCTGACCAACGATGAATACGTTTATCTTGTACACGGCAGAGCCAATGCCGCTGCACTTTTCGGACTGGGTTCGGTGAATGGTGTGAACGGTATCATTCTATTGCCCGACAACTGGAGCATTCCAGCAGGTCTCTCCTTTACAGCCAGTACTACCCGGGGGCTTGAATGGAATGGCACGTCCTATTTCAACGAGCAGGCAGACAACTTTACACATAACACCTATACGGAAGCAGAATGGGCACAGATGGAGTCGGCGGGAGCTGTATTCCAGCCTGCTGCCGGCTATCGTGAAGGCACGCAAGTCTTTTCTGTCGGCAGGGTTATCGACTACTGGTTGGCCACGCAGAACGGCCAGACAGCCGGTGGTGTCTCAGGCAGCAGCAAGCATCTGCACCCCCATAGTTACGGCGACCTGTATTACGGCGACTGTGTGAGGCTCGTAAAAGATATTAAATAGACAAAGGAGTAGCGATGGAACAAGACAAGAATAACTATAACTCGCCGTCGGAGATAGGCGACCACCTAAAGATAACCTACATTCCTACCTATCTGCTGGCAATGGCAGTAACCCTGCTTATTGCAGCATTCATCGTATGGGGCATTTTGGGAAATGTGAGCGACAAGGCCTACTACTCCGGCGTGATATTCCCCGCAGGGGGCACCAACGACATCACACTACCCAACAGTGGCATAGTGCGCAACATCATGGTACATAACGGCGACAGCATCCACGAGGGACAGACGGTGGCTACAGTATCGGTCGGCGGCGGCTACAGCTTTCTGACGAGCACGGTGAGCGGACTGGTAATCAACGTGAAGGGCGAGGGCGATTCGTTCGAGGCCTTCGAGCCTATCGTGAGCGTGGTGAAGAGCGGCGCTGCCAACTCGCAGATGCATCTCATCGCCTTTGCCAACAACGAGGCTCAGCGCCATCTGTGCGTCGGAATGGAAGCGCAGGTGTGGCCCGCCAACGAGAAGCGCGACGAGATAGGCTATGTGCGCGGCCGCATCACGCAGGTGGTGCGCTACCCAGCCGCTGCCGACGAGGTGCGTCAGAAGCTGCGGTCGGACATCATGGCCCAGCATCTTCTGTCCAACGGCGACGAGCTGGTCTACGAGGTGCGCATCGACTTGCAGCGAGTCCCTGACGACCCGACAAGCTACGACTGGTCGTTCGGCAAGCCCGACGATGTGAACATGGAGATTGGCACCTACTGTTCCGTACTCACCGAGACCCGTCGGCGCAGCATGTTCCAGTATCTGTTTGAGTCGTCACGCACCCACTTCCGTCATCTCCAGCAAATGTTTGAATAATGAAGAGAGAGGCGCAAGACAAGAAATCCGGACTGTCGATGCAGTCGGCACTCAGCTATTTCCTGAAGGGCAATATCTTATTTGCCTTCAATGCCATAGTGCTCATTGCCATCGATTCCATAGTCTGCATATTCCCGTCACTGTTCCAGCAGGTATATACAGACCAGATCATCACCCACAAGAACCCCGAATGGTTTACGCCGCTGATCTCTATTTATATCCTGATGTTCGCCCTTGACCTCTTGATTTGGATTGTGTTCTCTGTCCTGCGCCGGCAGAGCCAGGCCAAACTCAATATCACCACTTCGGCCAACTATCTGTGGACGGTTCTGAAACTGCCGATGACCCAGCTCACCCAGTTTTCGCCCGGCGACCTGGTGGCCCGCTATTCCTCCATCTCGAAGACCATCAGGCTGTTGGACTACGCCTTGCCGGTCATCAGCATCACCATCCTGCCCATTGCCAGCAGCTATCTTGTCATGCTTTTCAACTGGAAGCTGGGACTGTTGGAAATATTCTCCATCCTGTTGCTCGTCTACGTGATGCGCAGGACTTCCAAGCTGCAGAAAAAGATAGCCATGGGTTTGGAGGTGACAGATGCACGACTTCAGAACGTCACAATGACGGGAATGAGTAACCTGGAGACCATCAAGGCCTTAGGTTGCGAGTGTGCCTTCTATGCGCAGTGGGAAAAGGCTTTCGCTCAGGCTATGAATGCGCGTGTGAAAACGGTCAGCACCTCCATCTATATCAAGGCTCTGCCTGAGGTTGTGCTGCAACTGACCAACGCCGTCATCCTCTGCCTGGGTACGTGGCTTATCCTGCAAGGCGAGCTGACCCCCGGCATGCTCCTGGCCTCTCAGGGACTCATCAACGAAACCATTTATCCCATCAACAGAACGATAGAATGCGTTCAGACCCTTTTGAGGGTTAACTCATCCATCCAGCGCCTCAAGGACGTGACAGACTGCAATCATGAGTGTGCCGACCTGCGGCTTCCCAATGCTGACGAGTTGCCCGACGAGGCCAAGCTGACGGGTGAGATAGAGCTGCGCGACGTCACCTTCGGCTACGACCGCTCGCTGCCCCCCATCCTCAGCCACTTCTCGCTGAAGATCAAGGCCGGCGAGCGCATCGCCCTGGTCGGTCCCTCCGGCTGCGGCAAGAGTACGGTGCTGAGCCTGGTCTCTGGCCTGTATGAGCCGTGGGAGGGTGAAGTACTCTTCGACGGCAAGCCCCGCAAAGCAATCGACCGTATGACCTTCGTCAACTCAGTCTCCGTTATCAATCAGGACGTGACGCTCTTCGAAGGCACCATTGCCGACAACATCAAGATGTGGGACGAGTCGATAGAAGATTTCGCCATGATGCTGGCCAGCAACGATGCGCAGATCCACGAGGAAATCATGGAACGCCCCGGAGCCTACCAGGGTGAGGTGGCCGAGCGCGGCAAGAACTTCAGCGGCGGACAGCGGCAGCGCATCGAGATAGCCACCGCGCTGGCCAAAGAACCCACTATCCTGCTGATGGACGAGGGCACTTCGGCGCTAGACCCCAAGACGGAATCCAAGGTGATGGAAAACATCTATGGTCAGGGCATGACGCTGATTATGATTGCCCACCGCCTGGAAACCATTGCCGACTGCGACCAGATCTACGTGGTAGAACACGGACACATCACCCAACACGGCACCCACGAAGAGCTGAGCCAAAGGGACGGTCTGTATAGTAATCTCCTAAAATACGCCTGATGCCATGAAAAATATATTCCTTCAGCAGTTAGCCCAGCGTATGGATGGAGACCGTAAGGCGATGAGCCAGACGATGGAAATCCTGCGCGCCATGATTGACAGGAAGTTGTGGAAGCAGATGGAGTCGTCGGTGGACTTGCCGTTGGACCTGGATCAGATAGAAACACAACTGGACCGCTATAACATTTTCTTCCGCTACATCACGCTCTCCGACGGCTGGTGGACGCGCTGTACCGGCTACATGATGGGATTCATGGCCGACAGCCATACCCCTGTCATTCTCAAACCCGGCTTCACCGACTATACCTTTATCCACCCGGTGACGGGCCATGTCATGACGGCGAGCAAACATGCCGACCTGCTGAAGCAAGAGGCACTGATAGCCTGCGTGCCTTTTGAAGAAGAAAAGCTGACGGTCAAGTCCATCCTCCGCTACGCTGCTGACAGCCTGTGCATATCCGACTTGCTCTTCACCCTGCTGGCCTGTGTGGGCGTCGCGCTGCTGACCATGTGTACGCCGTACGTGAGCAAGCTGATCTTCTCGGAAGTCATTCCCTCCGGCGATTCCGGACAGATTGTCCCCATCGCCACACTGCTCTTCAGCGCTGCCGCCGGACTGGTCATGGTACAGGTAGCCCGCAATCTGGTGGTGGTGCGCATCAAGGACAAGGTGGAGTATGCGCTGCAGACCGCCCTGATGTCGCGCCTGCTGCTACTGCCGGCCACGTTTGCCAAGAAGTTTACGCCTGGCGACCTCTCCAACCGCTTGCTGTCGCTGTCGCGCGTCAGTTCCAGTCTGACGGCCAATTTCCTGTCTACGCTCCTGACCTTCCTGTTCTCCGCCATCATGTTCGTACAGTTCTTCGTCTATGGCGGAGCGCTGCTCTGCACCGGTGTCATCGTCGTCGTGATACAGATTGTGGCCATCATGGTGGAGTATTACTATATTAAGAAGGTGCAACTCAGCGTAAATGCCGGCAGTTCACACCTCGTAGGCACCCTGTTTGCCCTGTTTTCAGGCATCCAGAAAATCAAGACCACCGGAGCCGAGTTCCGCGCTCTCCATCAGTGGGCTTTAGGCTACGCCCCCACCGAGGTCTATAGCAGCCGCCAGCCACTGGCCAGTTTCTATATCACTGGTATCAGCTACTGCCTGAAGTTCCTGCCTATGATAGTGACCATGTGGGCGGCCTGGCAGTACCAGCTGTCGCTCTCCGACTATATCGCCTATTGTGCCGTCCTGGGACTCGTCTGCAATGCCGTATCCAACTTGCAAGGCATTACTAAGATGGTGTCGCGCCTGCTGCCGGAGATACAGCTCTGCCGTCCCATCCTCGAGGCCAAGACGGAGGTCAAGGCCGGCAGCCATGTGGTAAAGAATATATCAGGCCGGGTGGACATCCGGAGCCTGAAGTTCCGCTATGCCCCTGACATGCCGTTGCTCTTCGACGGGCTCAACCTGACCATCAATAGCGGCGACTACGTAGCGCTGGTCGGAGCTTCGGGCTGCGGCAAGAGTACGCTGATGCGCCTGATGATGGGACTGGAGAAACCGCTGGCGGGCTCGGTGTTCTACGACCAATACGACATCTCAGACATCAACCTGCGCAGCCTGCGCCGCTACTGCATCGGCATCTGCATGCAGGACGGCCAGCTCGTGGAGGGTACCATCCGCGACAACATCATCTTCAACAACCCGCTACTGACCGATGATGACGCGTGGGAGGCAGCACGCCTGGCAGCGCTCGATGGCGACATCCGCAATTTCCCCTTGGGCATGGACACGCCTATCACCGTCGATGGCAAAGGCGTGTCGGGCGGACAGCGCCAGCGCATACTCATTGCGCGCGCACTGGTCAGAAAGCCCAAGGTGCTCTTCCTCGACGAGGCGACGTCGGCCCTCGACAATATCAGCCAGCACACAGTGGTTGAGAACCTGGCCCAACTGAAATGTACGCGCATCGTCATTGCCCACCGCCTGAGTACCATACAGAAGTGCAACCGCATCATCGTGCTGAAGGACGGGCGCGTGGCAGCCGACGGCAACTTCAAGGAGCTACAGGCACAAGGTTATTTCCCAAGTGACAACGAGTAAGAAACGAATGATGAAGAATAAAATCTATATACGCCTGACATTACTCTGTATGCTACCATTGGGCAGCTGGGGTCAGACATCGCTGACCCTGGACGAGGTGATACGACTGGCGCAAGACAGTGCCATCACCGCTTTCCAGAGCCGACAGGAATACCGTAGCCGACAGGCCTCCTACGAGGCTTTCGAGGCCTTGCGCAAGCCACAGCTGTCGCTGAAGGTCGTACCCAACTACTCCCGCATCGTCAGTGACCCGACCCGCGACTATGTCTACCTGCGCAACTACGACATTTTCTCTACCTCGGCTCAGCTGAGGCTCACCCAGAAGGTACTGCCCTTCGGTGGCGAGGCTTACGTCGGCACACAGGCCATCTGGAGCGAGTTTTTCCGCGAAAGTGCCTCAGGCTATCCCCGCCAGTTCGTAGCCAGCCCGCTGCTGGTGGGCTATAGCCATAGCTTGCTGGGATATAATCCCTTCCGCTGGGAGAAACGGGTGGAGGATCAGCGGCTGTTGGCTGCCCGCCGCCAGCAAGAGTACGACCTGCGGCGCATTGCCGAGGAGGCCGCCATACGCTATTTCCGACTGGCCCGCCAGCAGCGGATGCTGCAAATGCGTCAGGAAGAACTGATGATGAGCGACACACTGCTGAGCATTGCCCGCGAGAAGGCCACCATTGCCATCGTCACGCTGGCCGAACTGCACGCTGTCGAGTTGCAGCAGCAGAATGCCGCCAACCTTCTGGCTGTGGCCCGTCAGGAAGAGTTGAAGGCCAGGACGGAGCTGTCATCATTCCTGCGCATCAAGCCGACACCCGCCGCCCTGCCTCTGCTTGACATCCCCACCACGCCACCGCCTACCGACCATACGGCTGCCGAGGTTGTCGGACGTGCCGTGAGCAACAGTCCCGCCTACCAGCAGCAGTTGGCCGAACTGACCGAAGCCCGTCACCAGGAAGACAAGACAAATAAAGAGCGGGGTGTCAACATCGGAGTCGATGTCAATCTGGGACTGCAGCAAGTCAGCAATACCCTCGGCAGTGCTTATAAAGACCAGCGTTTATATGCCTTGGGCGCTGTGCAGTTTACGATACCGCTCATAGACCATGGCGCAGCCAAGAAGCGGCATGCCGCTGCCACGGCGTGGGTCGAGCGGCAGGAGTCGGCGCTCCTCGAGG
Organism: uncultured Prevotella sp.; assembly: GCA_946415755.1. Classification (GTDB taxonomy): domain Bacteria; phylum Bacteroidota; class Bacteroidia; order Bacteroidales; family Bacteroidaceae; genus Prevotella. The sequence continues at coordinate 40,226 of CAMKTS010000008.1, forward strand.
CAGAACGTCGGTTGGCAGAAGACGCCACCGTCACCCTGCAGAAACTACAGACATACCGGGCGATGCTTGAAAGCACCCGGCAGACCGTAGAGTTGGCAGAAGAGGCATTCAATGAGACCGCCGACAACTATGCCAACGGCCTCTGCGACATCAACACCTTTACGCTGGCACAGTCGCGATGGGCGACGGCTTACAACAACTACCTGACGGTCATGGAAGACTTCTGGACAACACACTATCACCTGCAAACCCTCATACAATATGAATAATAATATGCGTTTATCGGTTATTGGTCTCTTTACCCTTTCGCTCTTCACTGCCTGCCAGCAGAAGCGCGATGCACAGCTTACCCCTGAAGCGGCTGACACGCTGACGGTGAAACACGACGAGTCCTCGGCACTCCAGAAGCAGCACGCCTATACAACGGTTACCAAGGGCAAGATAGAAACAGTACGTGAGATTCCCGTCTTCAGCCGTCTGGCCGAACAGATAGTCATGTTCGGCATAAAGGGGGAAGGGCAGTATGTCAAGAAGGGGCAGGTCGTGGCACGACTGAGCGACGCTGCTCTGCGCGAGAAGATACTCCACAGCCAAGCCAAACTGGAGAAGGCCGAATTCCAATACCAGGCCATCCTGATGGGACAGGGCTATAAGCACGACCATTTAGACGAAGCACCGGAGAACATCAAGCGACTGGCACGCATCAACAGCGGCTACAACGAAGTCAAGGCCGAACTGCACGAACTGGAGCACATGCTGTCCTACTGCACCATTACCGCCCCCGTCTCCGGGTACGTCTCGAAGATTCGCAACACGCTCTATGGGGCTGCCCAACCCGGCGAAGCCCTCTTCTACATCGTAGACGGTGACCATTTGAAGGTGGGCTTTAACGTGCTTGAGAACGAGCTGGCGAAGTACGTGGGCGAGGTCAGCATCACGGTCTCCACCATCACCTTCCCCGACGAGAAGCATACGGCAACCATCTCTGCCATCAGTCCGGTCATTGACAGTAACGGCATGGCGCACATCGAGGCGATGCTACAGCCCCACCCGCATCTGGCACCAGGCATGACAGCATTTGTAACCATCGACGAAAAGCCTGACACCGCCGTGACGAAATAGCGTCAAAAACAAAGGGGGATGCATCCCCCTGATATTTATATAAGATCACTGTAAAGCCGCAATCTGCTCGGCGGTCAGCTTGCCGGAGTCAATATACGACTGCTTGATGGCATAGAGCTTCTGTTGCAAGTCTTCTGTCATCGTGTAGTCCCACTGCTTAGCCTCTTCGGTGGTCACGCGCCGGCCTCCGTTGTTGTGGCTGTTGTCCAGACAGTAGAACTTCATGTCGGGATAATGCTCCTCGATGTATTCCACACGGCCCTGATACTGTGGGAAGACGGCGATATAGGCCTCACAAGTCACGGCACGATTGGAGTGAATCAGTCGCTCCATGCAGTTGGTATAGCCTGTCTCGGCATCGTTGTATACATAGATAAGGTGGGGGGCAAAGCCGCGATTCCCGCTCTTGGCCACCATCTCGTCGAAGTATTTCACATTGTTGTAGGCACCCTCAGAGACTACGCCGACCTCACTGACCAGTTTCTTCAGGTCGGGATTGTTATTCAGGCTGGTTGTCTTGCCACATCCGTACATGCCCATCGTGAAGAGGATGGTCCTGTTGTTAGCCGCTTCGGCGCGGTCCATCAGACGGATGAACACGACGCTGTCTATCAGCCAACCGGCCTCCCGGTAGTCGAACACATTCAGACGTGTATAGCCGATGCACTTCAGCAAATCCCTCGTCATATCGGGATCCAGCAGGTTACCGCAGTCGGCCATATATACATTTACCAGCGAATCGAGATGGTTCCTGGTCCACTCCACGGCAGCTTTGCCTTTGAGAATGACGGGTTGCTGTATGGGTTGTTGAACAGCATAGTCTTCGTTGCTACAAGATGTCAGGGCTGCCGAGCTACCGATGGTCAGGACGAGGGCCGTCATCCACAGTTGGATGGTTTTCATTGTTTTGGTTTTCATTGCTTGGTCTCCTATGTTTTTTACTCAAAAGATTTCGCTGCAAAGTTATAAATTGTTTTTGAACAAAACAACTTTTAAGCCGGACAAACGCTGTTTTTTTCCAAAGAATAGTGAAAAAGCAGTGCTTTTCTCGGCCAATCAAAAAAGAATTTGTATTTTTGCATCATACATATCAAACGCCATTCAATGATGTACAATCTGCTGCTAATAAAGTGTAAAAAAACTATTATTCGATACATCTATTTAAAAAGACAACAATATGAAAGAGACTATTGACTATTCCAAGAAGGAAAACTGGTATCAGATTCCAGAGATTACCAAGGATGTGGACACGTTCTACATCTATGCAACAGAGTACATCATGGGCAGCCTGATGGAGGGTGCTTCCGAGTATGCATCATTGGACAATGAAGAGATGCTACAGGGTGCCGCAGGCGAATATCGGCGCAGATGCCCAAGTGCTGCCCGACCGTGGCGTAGTGGTGACACATGCCAAAGGAACGGAAATGGACGAAGAGACTATCAAAGTAGCCGGTGAATTCTTCGGCCCGGATGGCCGCCACGGTGAGGATTACGCGCTCTTCTACAACAACATCAAGGACAATGTGGCCAAGCGCATCGCAGCTTACATGGCGAACCAAAAGTAACAGAATCACCCAATAACTAAAGAAGAAATTATAAGATGAAACAGACACTTATTCTCGGCAACATCATTACGATGGACGAAAAGCGGCCCTTTGCCAAGGCTGCATTAGTGAAGAACGGCGTGTTTGCCTATATCGGCAGCGCAGAGGAGGCAAAACGGCTTGCAGGCGCAGATGCCGAGGTGCTAGATTACGGCGAGAACTTCATCTATCCCGGCTTCTTGGAGTCACACTGTCACGGCCATTTGGCTGGTGACCGATTTATCGGACAGGCGAATCTGGGACAAGTAGGATTGACCGATTATGTCAAATACCGCGAAATCATCAAGGAGTTCATCGCCCAGAATCCGGACCGACAGTTCTACCTGGCCGCAGGATGGGTGGAAAACGAGGAACACGTCACCAAGGCCTATCTCGACGAGATTTGCGATGACAAGCCACTGTTCCTTCACACTGGCGGCGGACACTCCATGCTACTCAACACCAAGGCACTGCAGTGGGCCGGCATCGATGCTGAATATGCGAAGAAGTACGGTTATGACCTGGTACACGTAGATGAGAATGGCGAGCCTGACGGCTATATCTGTGAAGGTCCCGTGTTCGAAGTCGTCCCCAAGCTTCCCGTTACCCTTGAGGATGCCAAGAGTTTTCTGCTCGCCTGGCAGGACTTTGCCCTCAGCAGCGGCTTTACCGCTGTCTGTGATGCCGGTGCAGAGGTCATCTTCCGCGATTCGCCCAAGGCATATTTTGAGTTGGAAAAGGAGGGCAAGCTGAAGTTGCGTACCTATGCCTATATGTATGTGACCGATAATATTGCTGACCCGAAGGCAGAGATAGCCCGCATTGCCGCACAGCGTGCCGAGATGAGTGGCGAGTATTTCCATATCATCGGTGCCAAGGCATTCCTCGACGGTGTGACCGAGGCGCATACTGGTTGGCAGAACCAGGATTACCTCGACCAGCCCGGCTATCACGGCAACGAGCGCTTCAACGACCACGACAAGATGGTACAGCTCATCGTCGAGGCCGATAAGGAGGGCATGGCCGTGCATGTTCACTCTGAGGGAGGCGGTGCTACGCATTTCATGTTGGGCTGCATCGAGGATGCCGAGAAGATTACCGGCAACCTTGACCAGCGCAACGTGCTGGCGCACCTGCACTTCGTGACCGACGAGGACGTGCGCCGCATGGCAGCAACCGGTTCCGTTCCGGCTGTTCCTCCCCTGTGGACCGCTAAGATTGTTGGAGCCCCTTACGAACAGGAAGTATCCTACGTCGGTGAGGAGTTGGCCGAACAGGCTTATCCCATCAAGTCGTTCTTCGATGCCGGCGCCAACGTGGTGTTCCATTCCGACTATCCCGTTTCGCCGATGATGAATGTGAAATACAGCATTTACACGGCAGAGAAGCGCACGTATCCGCATGAAGTGTTCGGCGACCTGTGCAGGCCTCGTAACGTGAAGGAGGCCATCACCCGCGAGCAGTCGCTGCGCGCCATGACCATCAACGTGGCCCGTCAGTGGCACCAGGAGCATCGCATGGGTTCCATCGAGTTCGGTAAGATTGCCAACATGACGGTGTTCGACTGCGATTTCCTGCATGATGACATCGAGAAGGTGGCACAGGCCAATATCGTAGCCACCATCGTCGACGGCGAGGAGGTGTATAGGCCTGCTGACAACTAATCCGTGGCAAGGACGATCAAGAATAAGGAGAGAGACAGCATAGACTTTGGCACGGCGAAGATAGGTCCGCTGTTTAACAGCATTTTCTATCCCACCCTGTTGTCGATGGTGTTTGCATCGCTCTTTACGGTTGCCGACGGCATCTTCGTCGGTCAGGGCGTGGGGAGCGATGCGCTGGCAGCCATCAACATCGTGTCGCCGCTGTTTCTGGTCACTACAGGCATTGCGCTGATGTTCGGTGCGGGCGTGTCGGTGGTGGCCAGCATTCACCTGTCGCACGGCAACCACAAGGCCGCCCACATCAATATCACCCAAGCCTTCCATGTGGCCACGCTGCTGCTGGTGGTGGTGGCTGGCTGCGTCTACCTCTTCCGCATACCCTTCCTGCGGCTTCTGGGCGGCAGCGATGCCCTGTTGCCCTTATGCCAGGAGTATCTGCTCACCATTCTTCCCGGCTGTGTTTGCATCGTCGTCCAGCTGATTGGCACCTTCGTCATCCGGCTTGACGGCTCCCCCCGTTTTGCCGCCTCGTTAGAGATCTTCCCCGGCCTGCTGAACATCTTCCTTGACTGGCTGCTGGTATTTCCGATGCAGATGGGCATTGCCGGTAGCGGCATCGCATCGTCAGTCAGCTGCGCCGCCGCCGCAGGCATGGCGTTGTGGTACATGTTCTTCCGAGCGCAGACCGTCAAGTTCTGCCGACTCAGGCTTAGCCCCACCAGCTTCTGGTTGACGGCGCGTAATGTGGGCTATATGGCGCGCAGTGGTTTCTCCTCTATGCTGGGCGAGCTGGCTATGTCGGCGATGCTGCTCACGGGCAACTACGTCTTCATACGCGAGTTGGGCGAAGACGGTGTGGCCGCCTTTAGCGTAGCCTGCTATCTTTACCCCATCGTGTTCATGGTCAACAACTCTGTGGCACAGTCGGCCCAGCCCATCATCAGTTTCAACCATGGTGCAGGCCGCCGCCACCGTGTGCAGCGCGCCTTCAGGGTCAGCTTCAGCACCGCCACCATCTGCGGCGTATTGTCCACCGCTTTTCTCACCTTGGCTACCAAACCGCTTGTCGGTCTCTTTCTGCAGGCAGGCACCCCCGCCTACCAGATAGCTATTGGCGGTCTGCCCCTGTTTTCCTATTCTGCCATCTTCTTTGCGATGAATGTGGCCATCATCGGCTATTATCAGGCCACCGAGCAGAACACTCGGGCTACGCTGTGCATGCTGTTCCGCGGGCTGCTATTCCTTGTACCGGCATTTCTGCTGATGCCGATGTTCATTTCTCCGCAAGGCATGTGGCTCGCCATTCCTGTTACGGAGTGCATGACGCTGGCCGTGATACTACTGACCGACCGACGCATTATCAGCCGATAGCGGGGGGCGTGCCCCACCAGCCGTTGCCGAAGAGCTGGCGGGAGCACGCTCTCGTCTGTCCCATTTTCTTCGTTCTTAGTCCATGTACGCTGCCACTCTCGCGGCTACATTGGCCTTGAGGTTAAAGAAATAAAGTTCGTAGTCGACTTCGTGGTAACTGCCAGGTCCGAAAAAGTCTGTGCCGGTGACGGGTGGCACGTCCTTGACTGTTGTTATCACAGTGCCTCTTTTCAGGTTGACCTTTGCGTCGGCAACATGAGGAACCTTTTCCATCTGTCCTTTCTCTTCGTCATAGTAGTAGCCGCCCAGGTTCTCCACTGCCGGAGCGTAGGTCTCGTCTCGCTTCCAGTTGATGGGATTGATGCTGATAGCACCTGGCAGAACGACTCCGTTCTTCTGACCCTCGTTGGCGGGCGACTCGGTATTCCACGAGATGATGACACCGGTATCGTCGGCTCCCTCGGCAAATTTCAGGTGTGGGTTCTCCTTGAGGTAGTCCTCAGTAACGGCAAAGCCTATCACGTAAGCTGCAATCATGCGCTTGTAGTATTCAGGATGCGCCTTCATATAAATTTTGCTGCAAAATTAACAAAACTATGGGAATAATTGGCATTTCTCTCCCCTTTTTTATATTGATTGTCTAAAAAAAAATGACCTCCATAGAAGAATTATTTCAGATAATTGTTGTAACTTTGCAGGCAATATTGATTGAAGCTAATATGAAACGAATCGTCACGTCTTTATTCATGGCTCTGACAGCCATCGCCCTGCAGGCCAGCAGCACACTGCCCCTGAAGGGAACCGTAGTGAAACCCACCAACCCGCTAATCCAGTATGTGGGGCGCATCTGCTACGACAACCCGGAACGCCCCCGCTTCACCTTCCCCGGCACTCAGATTAATGCCCGCTTTACGGGCAGCAGCCTGAAGCTATGGGCCAAGCCGAAGAGCGGGTACTTCATGGCACAGATTGACCGCTGCGAGCCTTTCAAGGTGGCTCTGACGGGCGAGCGCGACTCGGTCGTGACGCTGGCCACCGCACTGCCGCAGGGGCCTCACGAGGTAAGGCTGATGTACATCATCGAGGGCTATGAGCTGAAACCTGACTTCCGTGGCTTCGTGATTGACGAGGAGGCAACACTGCTCCCTCCCCCTGCCCTGCCCTCCAGAACCATCGAATTCATCGGCAACTCGATTACCTGCGGCTATGGCAACGAGAGCATCGACAAGTCCGACCATTTTGAATATGAGACGGAGAACCACTATCTGTCTTACGCACAGCTGACCACCCGCAACCTGGGGGCAATGGCTCATGTGGTGGCACGGTCGGGCATCGGGGTATACCGCAGCTACGACGGTCCGAAGACGGGGACACCCGACAATGTGATGACGACGGAGTACGAATACACCAACCTCTACGACCGCTCGGAAAAGTGGGACTTCAACCGCTATCAGCCTCAACTGGTGTGTATCAACTTGGGCACCAACGACCTCTCCACCAACAACTACGATGTGAAGCGACTGAAAGATGCCTATAAAAAGTTCCTCAGACAGGTCCGCAGCCACAACCCACAAGCCAAGATTGTCTACCTATGCGGCTCGATGCTGGGCGGCAAGGAGTTGGAGATAGCCAGAAAGACGCTGAACGAGGTGGTGGACGAAGCCCGACAGGCAGGCGATGCCGAGGTGTACCGATTCGACTTCACCCCCTCTGACGGCAGCATCAAGTATGGGGCTGACTGGCATCCCTCCGTCTGGCAGCACGAGCTGATGGCTGCAGAGCTGACGGCCTTCCTGCGCACGCTGATGCAGTGGTGGTAAGGCTGTCTGGGGAGCCAACAGAAAAATCAAGCGGGCTGCTTCTGAATCGTCAGATGGCGGCCCGCTCTCTCCGTTAGTATGTTATGAAAAATTTGAGAGAAAAATGAAACTTCACAGCTTCATGGTGTTTTAACTAAACATGATGTTATTATATAGAGAAAGCATAGAAATTCTACGTTTTTAGTTCTTCGGCTGTTCGGGAGCCAGCACCATCGTACTGTCGACTCCCGCGTCGCTGATATTCTCGGCCTGAATGGGGATGACGGCAGCCACCGTATCGGCATCGGACTGGCGCGAGGCATAGTCGCGGGAGTCGTTCCAGCTGCTGTCCCAGGGAGCCTGCAAGGCACCGCCGAGGGTGAGGATGATGGCCACCACGGCAGCCACCTTGAACAATGGCATCAGCCGCTGGGTGAGCGTCACCACCTTGGCCTTAACAATGGGGGCAGCAGCACTGCCACCTTGCTCTTCAGCCTCAATCATCTTCAAAATACGGGCATCAAAGTCATCACCCAGCACGGCCTCCTCTTTCTCCAAAGTAAAGAAAGGCTTCCACTGCAGCATTTCTTCCGGAAGGCTCTCCTGACGGAAGAAGGTGCGCAGGATGCTTTCCTCTTCGAGGGTTGTCTCTGCGTTCCAGTAGCGCTCCAGCAGTTGTTCGATGTACTTATAGTCCATAATTCTTTTGATGGGTTTGTGGGGTTCTCTGATAGGATGACGATTGAAAAAGGGGAAAGTTACAGCAACTGGCTAAAAAAATATTAAAAAAATGCCTTCTCTCTTTTTTACTATTCTTGATCTATTTGCAAAAAACGGTTTCGGATGGTCTGGCGGGCACGGAAGATACTGACCTTCACCTGTTCTTCCGTGATACCCAGCACGACGGCGATGTCGTGGTAGCTCTTGCCTTCTAAGTCACGAAGCGTCATGCAGCTGCGCTGCTTCTCCGGCAGTTGGTCGATGAGCTGCCTGACCAGCCGGACGCGGTCGCGCTGTACGGTCTGTTCTTCGGGGTTGGAGAAATGGCTGTGGTCGGCAGGGTCGATAGCAGCATCCAGCGACTGTGCCTGGTTATCCATACGCCGCAGCTTGTCGAGCGAGAGATGGCGGCAGACGGTAAGACAGAAGGCCTCCATATTGTCTATCTCCTGCCACTCGCCGCGCCGGTTCCATACTTTGATCAGTGTTTCCTGTACCACATCCTCGGCCTCCGCAGGATTCATCGTGATGCGGAGTGCCAGCCGGTAGAGCACATTCTTCAGCGGCAGTATGTCGGTTTGGAAACTGATGGCTTTCACTGTTTTCGCAAGGACATGATGACGATACTGCTATTCAATAACGGTGCCCTGTGTGCCGTCGAGTGCTGTGGCCAGCGTGATGATGACGCGGCATACTCCGCTATCAACGGCGGCAAGGGCATTCTCTATCTTGGGCAACATGCCGCCGCTGATGGTGCCGTCGGCCTTGTAGCGCTGAAAGTCTTCGTGGGTGATGACGGGGATGACACTATCGTCATCGTTGGGGTTGCGCAACACCCCTTTCTTCTCGAAAGAGAAAATCAGCGTTACCTCATACCGCTGCGACAGGGCCTTGGCGGTTTCAGAGGCCATGGTGTCGGCATTGGTGTTCAGGATATGTCCTGCCCCATCGTGGGTCAGCGGAGCCACCACGGGTACGATACCAGCTTCTATCAGCTGACCCAGCGTCTGGCCGGAAACCCGGTCGACATCACCTACAAAACCGAAGTCCACACCATCTTTCAGCGGGCGCTTGTGGGAAAGGATGATGTCGGCATCGGCTCCTGTCAGTCCGAGAGCATTCACACCTTCTGCCTGCAGACGGGCCACCAGGTTCTTGTTCACCAAGCCGCCATAAACCATCGTCACCACCTCCAGCATGCTGGCATCGGTAATGCGACGCCCGTTGACCATCAGGGTCTCTATGCCCAGCCGTTCAGCCATCTTCGTAGCCTTGCGGCCACCACCATGTACCAATACCTTGCGGCCCTCGATGGCACTGAAGTCTTTCAGCAGTTGTGACAGCTGTGCCTCGTCCTCCACTACGGCACCGCCAACTTTTACTATCGTCAGTTTCTCTTTCATCGTTTATTTGTTTGATTAACGGTTCTTATGGTGCATAAACCACTGGTGGGTAAACAACAGATACATCAGCAGCGAGACGGCTATGAGCGTCAGAGCCACCAAGAGCAGGCTGTGGAGCTGCCGGAAGAAACAAGCATAGCCAAGGGCAAGCCCCAGCACGATGCCACTCTCCCAACAGAGGAAGAAGGTGCTCTGCGATGTTCCCCGCTGACAATGGCGACTGAGCTTGATAAAGAAAATCAGGAATCGTGAACCTGTCAGTCCCAATCCCAGACCAGCCAGTACGGAGGCTGTCGGTGACTCCGGACGGAACATCAGAACCAACAGGGAGGAGAGGAGCAGCAAAAAGCCACTGATGACCTCACTCTTCGGTTCCGTCTCACGGAACACAAAGCGCTGTGCCAGCAACGCCAACAGGAAGCCCCCCATCAGAAGAGCATAGAAATGGCTACCTACAGGCAGTGAAAGGAGCAGACCGGCAACGATGCTGACAGGCAGGAGGTTGACAAAGAGCACCAAGCCACGGGGAAGGAAGAAACGGTCGAGCGATACCACGCGGACACCCTCTTCTGGCGTACGGAAAGGAAAGTCGACCAGTGAGAGGGTCAGCAGACTGGCAATCGCCAGACAGGCTGCACATAGCATGAGCACTCCAAAGCCTAGAGGTTGAATCATCAGCAGTGCTGCCAACGGTCCTAACGACAGGGCGAAACGTGAAAACCACGCCACGGCATGATTGGCCGACGTGCGCTGGAACGACTCACAGGTATCAATCACCAGCGTTGACGACAGTACCATCTGTGCCAGTCCAAAGGCGGCTCCCATCGCCATCCGTAACAACGTGACTGTCCACCACTCTACAAAGGTTGTCCGCTGGCTGTCAACATACCACAGCACGACAACACAGGCCGCCACAGCCGCCATCGCCCAGAGGCATACCACGTTACGACGGTAGTGCTGTACCAACCATGAGCAGAAGGCGCCAGGCAGGAAAAGTCCTACAGCAAAGGCTCCCATGGCGATGCCTGCCTGCTGCGGTGAGAGGTTCTCCGTCTCCATGAGCCATACTGGCAGCACCGGTATCAGCACATAGACCGATAACGTCAGCAACAGGTTTGACAATGCCAGCAACCAGAAATCCTTATGCCATAACCTAATATGTACGCGAGTCTCGTTCAATTCTATAATCACTGTTTACCTTTCCGATAGCGACGAGGCGTTATCACTCAATAGGCCTCTGCCTCACTGGGGAAGTCGCCGCTCTTCACGTCGCCGACATAGTGCCCCACCGCATCCGTAATGATACTGTTCAGGTCGGCATAGCGACGCAGAAAACGGGGTGAGAAACCCTGTGTCATACCCAGCATATCGGCCACAACGAGTACCTGCCCGTCGGTGCCACTGCCTGCTCCGATACCTATGGTGGGGCATTTCACCTGCTTGGTAACCTCGGTAGCCAGTTGGGCGGGCACCTTCTCCAGCACAATACCAAAACAGCCTACTTCATCCAGCAGACGGGCATCGTTCATCAATTTGTCGGCCTCTGCCTGCTCCTTGGCGCGAACGGCATAGGTTCCGAACTTATTGATAGACTGGGGAGTCAGTCCCAGATGACCCATTACCGGGATGCCGGCGTCGAGAATACGTTTGACGGTATCCAGAATCTCCTCGCCACCCTCGAGCTTGAGCGAATCACATCCGCTTTCTTTCATGATACGGATGGCATTGGTGACACCCTCGGCGGCATTTACCTGATAAGAACCAAAGGGCATGTCACATACCACCAATGCGCGTTGAACACCACGAACCACGCTTCGGGCATGATAAATCATCTGCTCGACGGTCATGGGAAGCGTAGTCTGGTTGCCAGCCATCACGTTGGAGGCAGAGTCGCCAATAAGAATGGCATCCACACCGGCCTTGTCGACAATGCCGGCCATCGTGTAGTCGTATGAGGTGAGCATGGAAATCTTCTCGCCCTTCTGCTTCATTTCCATTAAGCGATGGGTAGTCACCTTTCGGGTGTCGCTGACTAAATATCCTGACATAATTGCAATAAAATTAAAAGATAAAGTATTTTTTGAGTTAAAAGTTCAGAGAATTGATTTCATGATAGTCGCTGATGACCCGGTCGCAAAACGGACGGATGGCATCGGCGGGATTGGTAGTGGCCAGACCGACAACCGTCATTCCGGCTGCCCTACCCGACCGCAAACCATTGAAGCTGTCCTCAAAGACTACACAATAATATGGTTGAACCCCCAGCCGTGCTGCAGCCTTCAGATAGCAATCCGGATCAGGCTTGGAGCGTTCAAAATCCTCAGAGGTCAGAATGGCATCGAAGAACTCCTTGAATGCTGGATGCTTGGCGTAGACCGCCTCCATTTTCTCACGGTTAGAACTTGTCACTACGGCAGTGGCAATACCCTGTTGGCGAAGGGTGGTGACAAACGCCTCAAAGCCAGCGACATATTCGTAGGCCATCTGACGTTCATAGGCATTTAACCGTTCCACTATCAGCGGTTGAGAGGCTTGCAAAGACCCAGAAAACCACGCATCGAAAATCTGCACCAGCGTCTGCCCCTTGATCTCATTCTCCAATCCCGGATGTTCGGGATGAAACTCCCTGCACTGTTGTCCCCAGAAAATAGAATACTGGGGTTCCGTATCGAAGACGACACCGTCAAGGTCAAACAGGGCTGCTTTTGTTCTCTCCATATCCTTTCTTTTGATGAAATCGGCTGCAAAATTAGGCAAAAATCTCGAATTATAAGCCTGTCATCATAAAAAATGAAACAAAAAACAAATATATTTGGTTTTTCACAGCTTTTGCGTTACCTTTGCATCATTAAAAACAACAATAACTATCTTTTACATGAAAAAACTTTTATTATCACTATTCATCGCTTCTGCACTGACAGTCAGTGCAGAAGACGGACACCAGCTGTGGCTGAGATACCAGCCCGTTAACCGGGCAAAAGTGACAGTCACTCAACAGTCGCCCACCATCAGCATTGCCAAGCAAGAGCTGGAAACGTACTATCCTGGAAAACAAGTGACACTGACACTCGAAAACACGCTGCCCGATGACGATGGCTATGTCATTGACGGCAACAAGATTACCGCCCGTCACGACATCGGACTGCTCTATGGCACATACGCATTGCTGCGTGGCGAGAAAAATGGTGCCTCCCATCCTGCTTTTTCCATACGCCTGCTGAATCACTGGGACAACCTGGACGGGAGCATAGAACGTGGCTATGCTGGGAAGAGCATCTTCTGGAATGAGGAATCTGCCGACATCGATGAAGGGCTGTTGAAGGAGTATGCCCGTGCCAATGCCTCAATAGGCATCAACGGTACCGTACTGAACAACGTCAATGCCTCTCCAAAGATGTTGACCACCCCGTACCTGAAAGAGGTTAGGAGAATTGCCGAACTGCTGCGGCCATACGGTATCAAGGTCTACCTCAGCATCAATTTTGCCACACCGATGGCTTTGGGTGATACCAAGACTGCCGACCCGTTAGACAAGAGTGTGGCTGCCTGGTGGAAGAAAAAAGCGAAGGAAATCTATAAGCTGGTACCTGATTTCGGCGGTTTCCTGGTCAAGGCCAATAGTGAAGGACAACCCGGCCCTGGTGATTATCAACGCAGCCATGCCGACGGTGCCAACATGCTGGCCGATGCCTTGAAACCCTATGGGGGCATCGTGATGTGGCGTTGCTTCGTGTATGGTGCCAACCACAAAGGAGAGGATCGCGTAAAACAGGCCGTATCAGAGTTTAAGCCTCTCGACGGACAATTCCGCGACAATGTCATCCTGCAGACCAAGAACGGGCCGCTGGACTTCCAACCCCGTGAGCCATACAGCCCCATCTTCGACCAGATCAAGCAGACGCCCAACATGGTGGAGCTGCAGATTACCCAGGAGTATCTGGGGCAGAGCCGCCATCTGGTGTATCTGGCCCCCATGTGGCAGGAGTTCTTCGCCTTTGTGCCTGCCCAACAGCTGAAGGGCATTGCTGGTGTTGCCAACATCGGTCTCGACCGCAACTGGTGCGGCCACCACTTCTCACAGGCCAACTGGTATGCTTTCGGACGGTTGGCATGGAATCCGAATCTGCTGTCGTTAGATATCGCTAAGGAGTGGTTAGCACAGACCTTCAGCACCGATAAGAATTTCATCAACGACATGGCTATCTGGATGGAAACCAGCCGCGAAGCCTGCGTCAACTACATGATGCCGCTGGGCCTGCACCACATCTTCAAGTTCGACCACCACTACGGTCCTGAGCCCGACGGCTTCAAGGCCGAGTACCCGATAGAGTGGTGCCCCGTCTACTACCATAAAGCCGACAAGGACGGGGTGGGCTTTGACCGCACCACCGAGACTGGCACCGATGCCGTAAGCCAGTATCGGGGGCACCTCGCACATACCTATAACGATATAGAGGCCTGCCCCGAAGAGTTGTTGCTGTGGTTTCACCATGTACCCTGGACATATCGCATGAAGGATGGCTCAACGCTGTGGGAGTCGTTGCAGTATCACTACAACAGCGGTGTCATCTGGACGGAGTCATTGCAGAACGACTGGCACAACAAAATGCGCCATTTCATCGATGAACAACGGTGGCGAGAAGTGGACGAACGCCTGCAACATCAGGTGGAGAATGCCCGTGAGTGGCGTGATGTCTGTCTCAGATACTTCGGACAGTTTGCCGGACAACAATAGCTTTCGGTGACATTTCCCCCCACCATTCGTCATTATTGTAAATAAAAAGGCAAACCATATGAAACGACACTTTCTCACTGCATTGCTGAACCTCGCCGTGATGGCCATGCAGGCACAACCGTCGATAGAGACGGAGCGACAATACTTGAGTGGTCACGGTTGTGACAACATGGTGGAATGGGACTTCCAGTGTACAGACGGTCGTAACGCTGGAAAATGGACGAAGATAGGAGTTCCCTCCTGTTGGGAACTACAGGGCTTCGGTACCTACCAATACGGCATGCGCTTCTATGGCAAGGCCACACCAGAGGGAATTGCCGACGAGAAGGGATTGTATAAGACAGAGTTCTCGTTGCCTAAGGAGTGGGCTGGTCGTCAGATTCAGCTTGTCTTCGAAGCAGCATTTACTGAAATCCGTGTGCAGATCAATGGCCGCAAGGCAGGCAACGGCACCTATCAGGGGGGCTTTACCCGCCATACGATAGATGTCTCCGACCGCGTGTTCTTTGGTTCGAAGAAGAATCGTTTGGAGGTTGAGGTGCTGAAAGAAAGCACAAAACCGCAGGTGAACTTGGCTGAGCGCAGGGCCGACTACTGGAACTTCGGCGGCATCTGGCGTCCCGTCTTTATTATTAGCAAGCCGGTTAATAACATCCAGCGTGTAGCTATCGATGCCAAGCACGATGGTCACTTCATGGCTGATGTTTACTTGAATAGGGCTGTGCCTGGCAGTTCAGTATGCGTCGATATTGTCGACGCCAACGGGAAGAAGGTGGCGACAAGCCCCGTTTTTGCTGTTGCCAGCGATGGGGCCAAAGTAGACTTCAGCGTGAAGGGCATCAAGACTTGGAATGCAGAGCAGCCTCATCTCTATACAGCCGTCTTTACACTGAAGGATGCAGCGGGTAAACCGCTGCACGCGGAGCGTCAGAAGTTTGGTTTCCGCACCATCGAGTATCGCCATAGCTATCAAAATGAGAAAGGAGAAATGAGCAATGAGAAATGGGCTTCGCATGTGTTTGGATGTGACGAGGATGGTGTCTTCGTCAATGGCCAGAAGGTCATCATGAAGGGAGCGAATCGCCACTCGTTCCGTCCAGAGACAGGGCGTACCCTCTCTAAACAGAAAAATATTGAGGACGTGCTGCTCATCAAGTCGATGAATATGAATGCTGTACGCCTGTCGCACTATCCTGCCGACCCGGAGTTCCTGGATGCCTGCGACTCGCTGGGTCTCTATGTGGAGTGCGAACAGCCTGGCTGGCACTGGGCGCACGAGACCATCGTTGGCAGTCAGATTGTAGAGGAGATGGTGACGCGCGACGTGAATCATCCCTCGATTATCTTCTGGAGCAACGGCAACGAAGGGGGCTTCAACTACGAGCTGGAGCCTGTCTTTACAAAACTGGATCCCCAGCAGCGTGTGGTGCTCTATCCGTGGGCTAATCGTAATGGCTTCGAAACTAAGCATTATCGTTCGTGGGGCGAGACGGCAGAGTATATGCGTCAGAAGGAAATCTTCATGCCTACCGAGTTCCTGCATGGACTCTATGACGGAGGACATGGAGCAGGACTGAAGGATTACTGGAAACTCATGATGAGCAACCCGCGTTGTGCGGGCGGATTCCTGTGGGACCTGATGGACCAGGCTGTCGTACGCACGGATATGAATGGCATCCTCGACCCCGTAGGCAACTTTGGCTCTGATGGCATCGTGGGACCTCACATGGAGAAAGAGGGGTCGTTCCATACCATCCGCGAGGTGTGGAGTCCTGTGCAGTGGAAATATTTCGATTCAGGTAAAGTAACCATTGAGAACTGCTACGACTTCACCAACCTGAAGGATTGCAAGTTTACCTACAAGCTTCTGAAGATGCCTGCCTATGGTGATACGAATGTGAAGGTTGTGAAAGAAGGTACATTCGAGTCACCTGATGCGGCTCCTGGGCAGAAAGCCCAGTTTACTATGCCCAAGACAGATGCCGATGTGTTCCAATTGACAGCTACAGACCCCTATGGGCAGGAAATCTTCACTTGGGGCTATAAGCTGATGACGCGTCCAGGTCTCTTGAACAAGCGGAACCTCCGTGAGAATACCCAGCAGTACACCTATACGGAGAATGACGACCAACTGGTGGTCAAGCACGGCAAGCGTCAGTATACCTTCTCGAAGAAAACGGGTATGCTGATGGGTGTCAGCGTTGATGGCAAAAAACTGTCGTTTGCCAATGGCCCCCGCTTTATAGCTGCCAAGCGTGCTGACCGTTCGCAGGACGGCTTCTATAATCACGACGACAAGGAGGCCTTCAAAAAGAAAACGCAGTATACAGAGTATGCCGACCAAGGTGCCTTTGCAGGCTTTAGCTTCAGCGATAGCACCCTTGTAGCCAACTACAAGCACGGCTCGTTGGAGACGGTGACGTGGCGATTCTTGGCAGATGGTGGCCTCTATATGGATACCCGTAGCAACTTCTTTGGCGTGGTCGACCTGATGGGCATCTGTTTCGACTATCCTGAGCAGATGATGAAGTCGAAGTCGTGGGTCGGCAAGGGTCCCTACCGTGTCTGGCAGAACCGTATGGAGGGTCCGCAGTATGGTCTGTGGAGCAACGACTATAACGACCCCATTCCTGGCGAGACGTGGGAGTATCCTGAGTTCAAGGGCTACTTCTCGAATGTCGCGTGGATGCAGTTCAACACGACAGAGGGCCGTTTTGGCATCGAGGGCTTGAGTCTGAAGGTGGGCGTCTATACCCCACGCGACGGGCGCGACCACATCCTCTATACCCTGCCTGAGACGGGCATAGCCATCTTGAATGTTATTCCTGCCGTCCGCAATAAGGTGAACACCACCGATCTGAATGGTCCATCGGCTCAACCCTTCTGGTCGAAGTGGGGTAAGCCAAGTATAACTGCCATCTTCAGATTCGAATAATTGTTTTGACCACAGATTAAACGGTTTATACAGATATGAAGCTCTTTCTTTATTTCTCATTTCTCATAGCTCATTTCTCATTTAGCGTCAGTGCTTTTGGCACGACGCGCCCTTGGACCTTCTGGTATTGGATGTACGGAGCCGTCTCGGAAGAGGGTATCAAAGCAGACTTGCTGGCTATGAAGGACGTGGGACTGGGCGGTTGCTATCTGATGCCTATCCGTGGCACTGCCGACCGGCCGGAATATAAAGGACAAGCAGAACAGTTGTCGGTGAATTTCTGGAAAATGGTTGACTACGCCTTAGGGCAGGCCAATACCTTGGGATTGGAGATGGGCATCCATATCAGCGATGGCTTTGCCCTGGCTGGTGGGCCATGGATTACCGCTGAAGAGTCGATGCAGAAAGTAGTGTTCTGCGACACAGTGGTAACGGGTGGTCACCACACCTTTTTCATGCCCAGGCCTAAGCACTACGACAACTACTATGAAGACATTGCCTTGTATGCCATTCCTCTTCACGACAGCTATAGAAAGCCTCATCTCATACAGAAACGGCCTTTGACCTCCAAAAATGTCACCATCAATGATAAAGGAGTTCTTTGTGCTGACGACCCCTGCTGGCTGCAGTATGAATTTGATAAATCCACACTGATACGCAACATAGAGATTGTGCCGTCAGGCAATAATATTCAATCGCAACGACTGTTGGTCAAAGCATCAGATGACGGGGTCATCTTCTATAAAGTAAAACAGCTCGTTCCACCACGACAAGGCTGGCAGAACAGCGACTACACGTCCACTTTTTCCATTCCACCTACCACAGCCAAGTATTTCCGATTTGAGTGGACACCAGAGGGAACAGAACCTGGTGCAGAAGACCTGGATGCTGCCAAGTGGAAACCCGTATTACGCTTGAAGGATATCCGCTTCTCCAGTTTCCCGCTCATAGACAACTGGGAGGGAAAAGGCGGATATGTTTGGCGATTGGCTGAAGAGACAGCCGATGAGGACGTACCCATTGAAGACTTCCTGCGACCCGAAGATATCCTGGTCTTTCCTCCACCAACAGGAAATCGCGGAGGACATAACATCGGTGACATCATCGATGTCGACCTGCCCCAAGGCCCGTGGCGCATCCTGCGTATGGGACATACTTCTACAGGACATACCAATGCCACAGGAGGAGGGGCGAAAGGACTGGAATGCGACAAATTCTCACGACGTGCCGTAGAGAAACAGATTGACCACTGGTTCGGACTGTTCATGAAACGTCCCAACCATCACCTTATTAAATATATGCACGTAGACTCGTGGGAATGTGGGTCACAGAACTGGAGCCAGAACTTCGCACAGGAGTTTGAGCGACGCCGGGGCTATGACATCCTGCCACTGCTACCTGTCTATGCCGGTGTGCCGATGAGTGGCGGCGAAGAGACATTACGTGACATCCGTCGTACCATCAACGAACTGGTCAACGAGGTGTTCTTTGTCACTGTTGCACAGAAAGCCAAGGAGTACGGTGTGCTGCTGTCATCAGAAAGTGTAGCACCGACCATGGTTAGCGACGGTATGGAACATTATAAGTATGTAGACCTTCCCATGGGTGAGTTCTGGCTGAACTCACCCACCCATGACAAGCCCAACGATATGCTTGATGCCATCAGTGGTGCCCACGTCTATGGAAAGAATATCATACAGGCAGAAGCCTTCACAGAGGTACGTGGCGTATGGGACGAGACTCCAGCCATGGTAAAACCCCTACTCGACCGTTACTTCGCATTAGGTATGAACCGTCTGTTCTTCCATGTCAATACCCATAACCCCTGGATGAACAAGAAACCGGGTATGACACTGGACGGTATCGGACTCTTCTTCCAGCGCGACCAGACATGGTTTCCTGAGGCCAAGGCCATCGTAGACTATATCACCCGCTGTCAGACACTCCTACAACAAGGTACTCCCGTGGTAGACATTGCCGTCTATACCGGAGAGGAGATACCCTGTCGTGCCCTGACACCCGACCGAGTGGTAGCCATGTTGCCCGGATTGTTTGGAACAGAACGTGTGGCATCAGAACAGCGGCGACTGGCCAACCTCGGACAACCCATGGAGGAGAGTCCTGTCGGTGTACGCCACTCTGCCGGTATCCTTGACTTGAAAGACTGGATTAACCCGTTACACGGCTACCAATACGACTCCATGAACAAGGATGCGCTGCTGAACCGGCCATTCAACTATTCAGTACTGGTCATCCCCGACAACTGCCTGCTCTCCAGAGAAGTGACGGCAAAGATAGAAGAGTTGCGCCGACAAAGCATTATCATCATTGAAAAGCCCTATACAGAAGAGACATTCGAGGCTATCGAACGCGATGCAGACCTGCCCGAAGGAATTGCCTATACCCACCGTTCGCTGGGAAGCAAAGACATCTATTTCCTGTCTAACCAACAAGATAAGGAACGGAGCTTCACTGCCTCATTCCGCAGTGGTGGCCGTACTCCCACCCTCTACGACCCCATGACTGATGAAACATTCCTACCATCCTATACGAAGAGTAGCCATCGCACGAATGTCAAGCTGACACTACCTGCCTATGGCTCGACATTCGTCGTCTTCGGACATGCGACATCTTCGCCAGTTCCAGTAATGGCCAGTACAACAACACTCCCCGTGACAGCATGGAATATCACTTTCAGGGAGAGCAACATCACGCTGGAGAACCAACAGCTCTTCGACTGGAGCCAGCATGCAGACAACCGCATCCGCTATTTCAGCGGTCATGCCTGCTACTCGGCAACCTTCAAACTGAAAGAGAAGGAGATGAGCGACGGACGGGTTTGGCTGTCATTTCCTGAGGTAAAAGACATCGCCCATGTATGGGTGAATGGCAAAGACTGTGGCATCGCCTGGACGGCACCCTACCAGGTGGAAGTGACAGAAGCCCTGAAGAAAGGCAAGAACACCATAGAAATCGAGGTGGTCAATACATGGCACAACGCCCTGCGAGGCCTTGACAAGGGCGAGGCACCCTACGAGGGCATTTGGACCAATGCCAAATATCGCACCAAAGGCGAAGGCCTTTTGCCTGCCGGACTCCTCGAACCGCCCATGATGATGACTACTACGAATTAAACGAATTGCACGAATGAATATGAGACGTATCTTTTTATCATTTATCATTTGTATTTTAGCGTTTGGCGCAAGTGCGAGGGTTACTCTTCCCAAGTTCTTCAGCGACAACATGGTGCTGCAGCAACAGAGCGAGTGTCACATCTGGGGATGGGCAGAACCAGGGAAGAAAGTCATGGTCCTGACGTCGTGGGACAAGAAATCCTACTCGACTTCCGCTCACTGGGATGGCCGTTTTGAGGTGGTAGTAAAGACTCCCAAGGCAGGCGGCCCATACACCATCTGGTTCAGGGATGGCGACACCGTTGAGTTGAGCAATGTGATGATTGGCGAGGTGTGGATATGCTCTGGCCAGTCGAACATGGAGATGCAGATGAAGGGCTTCAAGCAGCAACCCGTAGAGGGTACGACAGAAGAGCTGCTGCGCTGCAATGACACTCAGCTGCGCCTTTTTACTGTGAAGCGCCATGCCTCGCTGACACCTGTCGATACGGTGACAGGTCATTGGAGTGAGGCGAATGCTGCTTCCGTTCGCGACTTCTCAGCCTGTGCCTACTATTTCGGACGCGCTCTGCGCCAGACGTTGGGAGTTCCCGTCGGACTCATCGCCACCTCATGGGGTGGCTCTGCCTGTGAGGCCTGGATGAAAGCCGACTGGTTGAAGGCCTTCCCCAAGGTGAATCTCGACATTACAGAAGAAAAGGTAAAGAAGTTGCAGCAACGTTGCCCCACGGCGCTCTATAATGGACAACTCAAACCCCTGATAGGCTATGGCATTCGTGGTGCCATCTGGTATCAGGGCGAGGACAATATTCCCCGTTTTGACTTCTATGCTCCCCTGATGGCCCGTATGGTAGAGGGCTGGCGCGCAGAGTGGAAGCAGGGCGACTTCCCCTTCTACTATTGTCAGATAGCCCCCTACGACTACTCGCTCATTGGTTGGAAGGATAGTCAGTTGCTACGTGAACAGCAGCTGAAGGCAGAGGCGATGATTCCCAATGCCCGAATGGCTGTGCTGATGGATGCTGGCTTGGAGTATGGCATTCATCCCCGTAAGAAGCGTCAGGCTGGCGAGCGACTGGCTTTGCTGGCACTTGCCAACACCTACGAGGTAAAAGGTCTGCCCGATTTTGCCAAATACAAAGAGGTGGCCTTCCAGAACGACACTTGTGTCATCAGTTTCGACCGCAGCAAGGAGTGGGTATACTTCGAGCATGGTCCCAGCAGCAAGAATTTCGAGGTAGCTGGTCAGGACCGCGTGTTCCACCCTGCCTCGAAGGTATGGTATTCGCGCAATCATGTCTATGTCGTCAGCGACAAGGTGAAACAGCCTGCCGCCGTGCGCTATGCCTGGCGCGACTGGGTGGAGGGCGACCTGATGCATGATGGCCTGCCCGTATCTTCGTTCAGAACAGACAACTGGGAACCCACCCCTACCCTCCAAAAAGGAGGGAAAAATGATTACAACAACCCCAAATAGCCTTTCCTATGAAACAGAGAAACATACTAACTACTGTCTTAGTAGCCATTTTTATCCTTTCTTTTAGCCCCCTCCTTGGGAGGGGGATGGGAGAGGTTCCCTCTGTCGCCGGCCTTTTTCCCTTAGACAACAGTGGCCGACTGGTTTGGAACTTCAATGCAGACTGGCGTTTTCACCTAGGTGATGTGGCCGGTGCTGAAGCCAAGGACTTTGATGACAAAACCTGGGAGATTGTCAACACCCCGCATACCGTACAGCTCATGCCTGCAGAGGCCAGTGGCTGCCGCAACTACCAAGGCATTGCCTGGTATCGCAAGCACTTCACCCTGCCTAAGGAATGTGCCGGTCGTGATGTCATCCTGCATTTTGAGGCCATCATGGGTAAGCAAACCATCTACGTCAATGGTCAGAAGGTTAAGGAGCATGAAGGAGGCTATCTTCCCATCACCATTCCCCTACCCGCTGGCGACGGTTCCCCTGCTGATGCCCTGCATGCTGGCGACGGTTCCCCCGTCGCCTCCGAATTCGTCATCGCCATCAAGGCCGACAACAGCGATGACAAGACGTACCCTCCTGGCAAGACACAGCTAACACTTGACTTCGCCTATCACGGCGGTATCTACCGTGATGTATGGCTCATCGCCAAGAACAAGGTGGCTATTACTGATGCCGTGGAAGAAGACAAGGTGGCTGGTGGAGGCATCTTTGTACATTATGCCAATATCAGCGACAAGAGCGCAGAGGTCTTTGTCAATACCGAGGTACGCAACAACGACACCAAGGCTCATACCATCACCGTCGAGAACTCCCTTGTTCCGTATGCTGCGATGTCGCAGCGCACCAAACTTAAGCTGGCTCCTGGCGAGACTCGTACCATCACTCAGCGCTTCCTCGTTAAGAACCCTAGGCTCTGGTCGCCCGAGACACCTTATTTATATAATATTGCCACCCGCATCAAGGATGGCAAGCAATCGTTAGATGGCGGTATTACTCGCATCGGTATCCGCTCCTTTGAGTTCGTGCGTACAGATGATACCCAAGGCCGTCAGCCCGGTTTTTATCTTAATGGCAAGAAATACCACCAACTGGTAGGTGCCAACCGCCATCAGGATTTTGCCTATGTCGGCAATGCCCTGCCCAACTCACAGCAGTGGCGTGATGCCAAACGCCTGCGTGATACAGGCTTTACCATCATCCGTACTGCCCACTATCCGCAAGACCCCTCATTTATGGATGCCTGCGATGAGCTGGGACTCTTTATCATCGTAGCCACCCCTGGCTGGCAGTATTGGAACAAGATGGAGGGGTGGGACAAGAAGGTACACCAGAACACCCGTTCCATCATCCGTCGTGACCGCAACCATCCTTGTGTGCTGATGTGGGAACCCATTCTTAACGAGACGCGCTATCCAAAGGAGTTTGCCTTGCAGGCGTTACAAATAACGAAAGACGAATACCCTTATCCTTATCGCCCTGTGGCTGCTGCTGATGTACATAGTGCTGGTGTGGCCGACAACTATGACGTGGTATATGGGTGGCCTGGCGATGACTTCAAAGCCGACAAACCCAAGCAGTGCATTTTTACGCGGGAGTTTGGCGAGCTGGTGGATGACTGGTATGCCCACAACAACCTCAACCGCGCTTCGCGCTCGTGGGGTGAGCGGCCAATGTTAGAGCAGGCCAAAAGCCTGTTCCGCTCTACCGATGAGCTATTCAAGACTACTGGCCAGTTCATTGGCGGCTGCCAGTGGCATCCCTTCGACCATCAGCGAGGCTATCATCCCGATCCCTATTGGGGTGGTGTCTTCGATGCCTTCCGCCAGCCAAAGACGGCCCAGACGATGTTTGCTGCTGTGCTACAGCAGCCTACAGAACGACCTATCGTGGCCATCGCCCATGAGATGACGCAGTTCTCCGAAACCGATGTCACCGTCTTCTCAAATTGCGACAGCGTGCGCCTCACCATGTATGATGGTGAACACTGCTGGACGCTGCCCGTCCTGGCTTCCGATGGTTCTCCGGCCAGTACCTCCATCCCCGCCCCTGTTGTCTTCAAGGATGCCTGGAACTTCTTCGAAGCCCGCAACTGGAGCTATACCAAGAAAAACTGGCAGAATGTGAAGATGACTGCCGAGGGTATCATCAATGGCAAGGTGGTATGCACTGACGAGCGCATGCCATCGCGTCGCAGCACCAAGTTGCGTCTTCGCATTGACGATATGGGCAAGCCGCTCGTTGCCGACGGAAGCGATTTTGTGGTGGTAGTCTGTGAGGTAACCGACGACCTTGGTCATGTGCGTCGGCTGGCCAAGGAAAACATCCGCTTTAGCATAGAAGGCGAAGGTGAAATCATCGGCGATGCCTCTATCCATGCCAACCCACGTCCCGTAGAATGGGGCAGTGCTCCCGTGCTGATTCGCTCCACTCGTCAGGCAGGCAAGATAAAGGTCAGGGCCGAGGTAGAGTTTCCTGGAACCCACGCCCCCACCCCTGCCGAGATAGAATTGGAAAGCATGCCTTACCAGTTGCCCATCATCCATGGTAACGACACCTCCTATGGAGCAGACAAGACGAATGCCCTGTCTGGCCGACAAGCACACCAACACCAGTCTGCTACCCTCACTGACTCCGAAAAGGCCAAACTGCTGAAGGAGGTGGAGGCACAGCAGGCCGACTTCGGCATACAGCAATAGCCATACGGTGACAATATGCTGTAATAGCAGTTTTTTTCATCTCTTTGATGACATTTATACTGCTAAAACGTCTTAAATAACGTAAAACTATATAGTATACGTCTACTACATGATTAAAAGTAACCTCCGCAAACACCTTTTCATAGGGGTATTCGCCTTGCTGTCAATATCCCCTATTGACGTGCTTGCACAGCCTCGCTACCAGATAGCAGCCTGCGACTGGATGATGCTGAAACGCCAAAAGCTGGGTGAGTTCCAGCTGGCTCGTGACATCCAGGCTGACGGTGTGGAGATGGATATGGGACCGCTGGGACAGCGTCCGATGTTCGATAACAAACTGCGTGAAGCACATTTTCAACAACTCTTCCGTCGCACAGCCGACTCACTAGGTATCAAGGTTCCCTCTGTGGCCATGTCAGGCTTCTTTGCCCAGAGTTTCCTGAAACGTGACAACTACCGTGAGTTGATTGAAGACTGTCTTCACACCATGGATGTCATGGGAGCCAAAGTAGCCTTCCTGCCCCTTGGCGGCAGCGGTAAGGAATGGTGCCAGGAAGGAGCGTTGCGCAAGGAAATGATACGTCGTCTGCACGACATTGGTGAGCTGGCCCATAGCCAGAGCAAGGTCATTGCCATCCGCACGGCCCTGTCTGCCGACGAGAATATCAAGTTGCTCAAGGCCGTCGACAGCGAAGGCATCAAGATCTACTACAACCTGCAAGATGCTGTAGACCAAGGGATTAACCCCATGAGAGACCTTAAGAAACTGGGTGCCAAGCGCATCGCTCAGATTCATGCCTCACTGACCGACAGTGTTACGTTAGACCAGGATCCGCGTATAGACCTGTACCAGTTGAAACAAACGCTCGACCGCATGAACTGGAGCGGTTGGCTGGTTGTAGAACGTTCCCGCAATGCCAAGGATGTGAAAAACGTACGTGGCAACTTCGGTACCAATGTGGGTTACCTGAAGAAGATCTTCCAGAATGACAACAACTAAGAGAATTAATGAAACAATTACTAATAAAAACTACATGCTTATGAAACATTATCATTTATCAGCCACGATGAAGCTTTGCCTGCTGGCCGTAGCCTCCAGTACACTGCTCTTCACCTCGTGTGCACAGGACGGATTTGATGACGAGACATTCGTCGGAACCTACTCAGGCTATCCGCTGGGCAATCCCGATCCTGAAGCCATCACCGTCAAGGCTAGTTCCGACAAGTTGTCGCAGACCATCACATGGCCTGCCGTCAACGGAGCTGGCACGTATACCGTAACTGTTTATATGGGAGAGAATTATGAGAACCTAGTCATCGACAAGCAGGTGGTGAAAGTTAACTACATCACTATTCCTCGCATCGACAAGACTTTCTACAGAATCTCCATCCTCGTAAACGACAACATTCCGGAAGGCAATACGGGTTCTACCGCGCCTACCGATTATGACTGGGATACATTTACCATCAATGTAGCCACCATCCCAACTGGCGAAAACCTGAACTCATGGTTCAAAGCCAATCCTACTCCCGTAAGCTACATGGGTTCTGACATCACCTACACACTGGAGGCTGGAGGCCAGTATACGCTGACCGACTCTCTCAACTTCAGCGGATATATTCTAACTATAGCAGGTGCTGATGAGGCCAACCGCCCCACTATCACGATAGCCACTGCTGATAAGGAAGACGGCACCAGTTCCGTAGGCTGCATCGCTACCAGCTGTGCGCTGAGTCTGAAAAATCTGAAGATTGACTGTGCAGCACTGCCCTACAGTTCTACCAATGCTCCCATTGCCATGAGCAAGAATCCCGATCCAAGCATCAAGGGCAAGGTTGGCACGCAGACCACCTATTACAACATCACTGATGGTGGCATCTACATCAGCAATTGTGACATTGACAATGTCAACGGCATGCTCTTCTTCGACAACAGCATCACATACTGTATCGAGACCTTCACCTTGGAGAACAGCCGCGTTCACTTCACGACACCTGCTGGTAACAAGGCCAATGTAGCTTACATCTATACCCCTGGTGGATTCATCAAGGATCTCATCATTAGAAACTCTAC
The DNA here is from genome assembly GCA_946415755.1 of uncultured Prevotella sp. Classification (GTDB taxonomy): domain Bacteria; phylum Bacteroidota; class Bacteroidia; order Bacteroidales; family Bacteroidaceae; genus Prevotella. The sequence goes on from CAMKTS010000008.1 coordinate 66,936, forward strand.
TCTTTACAACACTGGTGAGGGTTACCTACAGTATGTCATCCGCTACAACAACAGCGGTCGTCTGGACCGTGCCGGTTATGTACGCTCCAACGGAGAGACGCTGAACGATCTGGACAACATCACCTTCAACAACAGTACCTTCTATAACATCGGCTATGGCTGGTTTGCCAACTGGGCAGCCTTTGCCGGCCAGCCTGACACCGCCTTCGACATCCAGAACAACATCTTCTGCGAGGCTGGTTTTGGCGGCAGTGGTGTCGCACGCCGTCTGTGCGCAGGACGTCCCGCAACATCGTATGTCTGGAAGTGCATCTTCAGTAACAACACTTACTGGACAAAGGGAGCAGCTGAAAAAGAGGGTGCTCCAGAAGAAGACCCCGAAAATCCCCACCAGTACGATACAAGTCACTCGGCCCTGCAGACCGACCCCGCATTTAGAGACCCTGCAAACGGTGACCTGACACCTACAGGCTCTGAGCAGGTTGCCAAGAAGACCGGCGACCCCTACTGGTTTAAGTAAACATCACAGCAAATAAAAAACTATTCGATATGAACAGAAAACATATATTCAGTTTATGCCTGAGCCTGCTGCTGTCGTTCTTCACGATACCGGCGATGGCACAGAACAAAGTCGTGACGGGAACGGTCATCGACGAAATGGGTGAACCGGTCATCGGTGCCACAGTCCGTGTGGAAGGCAGCAAAGCCGCCACGGTGACCGACTTCGATGGCAATTACAAGATCGAAGTGCCGAAGAATGGTAAGGTAATCATTTCCTATATCGGCTACAAGGACAAGGTAACCACTGGTGGCCAAGTAAAGCTGGAAACCGACAGCAACGACCTCGAAGAAGTGGTGGTTGTAGGTTACGGCACACAGAAGAAAGCCCACCTGACTGGTTCGGTAGGAACGGTAGATATGAACGAGATCCAGGACCTGTCGTCTGGTAGCCTCGGTGCAACACTGAGCGGACTGGTCAATGGTTTGTCGGTAGAGGGTGGTGACTCCCGTCCCGGCGAGAGTGCCCAGCTGTATATCCGTGATGCACAGTCTGTGAACGGACTGAGAGGTACCCTTAACACCAATACGTCGCCACAGCCGCTCTTCGTTATCGATGGCTATATCTATCCGAACGACGTAAAGGTTGGCAGTACCAGCCAGAACCTTGGTGCCGAGGCCTTTAACAACCTCGACCCTGCCGAAGTGGAGAGCATTTCCGTTCTGAAGGACGCAGCCGCTGCCGTTTACGGTGCCCGTGCTGCTAATGGTGTCATTTTGGTTACCACAAAGAAAGGTAAGCAGGGTGCTCCGCGCATCAGTTATAGCGGCTCGTTTGGTATTGCCGATGAGGTGTCACGTCCCAAACTGCTCAGTGCCTATGACTACGGTCGCCTGTACAACATCATCAGGGCACGCGACCCGAAAAGTGCTTCGCTGAATCCCACCACTCACCTCTTCCAGGCTGATGAACTGGAGGCCATGAAAGGTCTTAACTACGACTTGCTCGACAAATATTGGAAGACTGGTTACACACAGAAGCATGGTGTCAACGTCAGTGGTGCTACTGATAATGTGAGCTACTTCGGCTCTATCAGCTACTTCAAGCAGGATGGTAACCTCAGTTATCTGGACTACGACCGCTGGAACTACCGTGCCGGTGTGGATGTGAAGATTACCAAGCACCTGTCTGCCAATCTGAATGTCAGCGGTGACTACGGAAAGAAGAACGAACCGTACGTCAGCGTCGGTGGCTCCGGCACCAGAGACTACAGCCGTCTGCTCACCCGCCCGCGCTATATGCCAGAGTATGTCAACGGACTGCCCCTGCTGCCCTACGGACCGGAAATCGGCTCCACCAGCAATCTGAACACCTACCACTACGATGTGCTGCAGAACAGTGGTGACTTCAGCAAGAACAGCACGTCGAACACTACCATCAACGCTGGTATCAGCTACGACTTCGACTGGAGCAAGATACTGAAGGGCCTGAAGATCAGCTTCTCCTACTCTAAGAGCATCAATCAGGCAAAGACCAACCAGTATGGTACAACCTACTCTCTCTATGAGATGACCAACCGCTATGGTAGTGGTATGCACCTTTACACGCCGACTGGCGAAGACCGCGCTTACAACTATCTGGACCCCTCTAACTTCAATGAGCGTCCTCAAACCAACGGCAACTTCTTGAGCCGTCAGATGTCGCGCACGGACAACTATCAGATGAACCTCACCTTCCAGTATCACCGCCGATTCGGACAGCACGACGTGAGTGCCCTGTTCTCCATTGAGAAATCGGAGGCTGAGACCGAGTGGAACCTGATATCCGCTACTGAACCGTATGAGTTCACCAACTACCAGTATTCCGGCATCGACAAGCAGAACACCTCCGTCTCTGGTAACTTCAATCGCACAGAGAGTGGTATGCTGTCATACATCGGCCGTATTAACTACTCCTTTGCTGACCGCTATCTTGTCGAGTTCCTGCTTCGTTCGGATGCCTCCACCAAGTTTGCTCCGAAGAACTACTGGGGAACCTTCCCGACATTCAGCATCGGCTGGGTAGCCAGCGAAGAACCTTGGTTCCAAAACGCCAAGTTCCTCAAGTGGATTGATTTCCTGAAAGTCCGTGCTTCCTATGGTATCACGGGTCGCGACAATATTGCCCCCTGGCAGTGGCAAGCTTACTACAACCTCGACCCCAACAAAGGTACCGTATTCGGTGTCACTGGCAACGAGGCCTCTGGCAGCCGTATCACCATGAACAAATACTCGGCTACATATAACGAGGATGTTCACTGGAGCAAGTCGTATAAGACCAACATCGGTCTTGACCTCCGTTTCCTGCGCCAGCGCCTCAGTGTAGGCATCGACTACTATTACGAGCGCAACCGTGACATCTTGTTGAGCTATACCAGCGATATCCCCTCTGTCGTAGGTAACCAGAGCGCACCGTTCAACTACGGTAGCATGGACAACTGGGGATGGGAACTCAGCCTGATGTGGCGCGACAAAATAGGCAAGAACATTAAGTACCACATCGGCCTGAACACTGGCTACAGTGACAACCGAGTAAACGACCAGCAATGGGAAACCGCACAGCTATACAAGCAGGTAACGCCGGGACATCGTGCCGACACTGGCCTGTGGGGCTTACAGTGTATCGGCATGTTCCGTACCTACCATGACATTGACCAGTATTTCGACCAAGAGCTTACTAACCCCGCAACGGGTGAGGTCGGTACCTATTTCGGTATGAAGAAAGACGAGATACGTCCGGGTATGCTGATGTATAAAGACATCCGTGGTACCAACAACAACGAGGCTCGTGACTACAATATCACCGACGACGATGAGGTTCAGCTCTCCAAGCGTAGCAACAATATCTACAGCTTTACCATCAACGCCGGTGCCGAGTGGAAGGGACTCTCGCTCTCTCTGCAGTTCAATGCCCAGTGGGGTGCCTACGACGAGCTGAAGGGAGCCGCCCTTGGCCCTACGGACACCTACACAACCGATTTCTACAACATGCCGTCGTTCTGGAATCCGGATGATGTGTTCGTATACAATGACATCTATGATGGTTCCGGTCGACTCATCCAGAGGGCCAATCGCACCGCCAGTATGCCTAATCCGGGCTTTTCAGTCAATACGAAACACTCCAGTTTCTGGCGCGTCAGTGCTGCCCGCGTAACGCTGAACCGTCTGACAGTGGCATACAGCCTGCCTAAGAACTGGGTGAAGGTCATCGGCCTGCAGAGCGCACGCATTAATGTGACCGGCCAGAACCTGATTAATTTCTACAACCCCTATCCCGACAATTTCTTCAACCCGATGGCAGGTAACTATGGCAACTATCCTAACCTGCGCAAGTGGACGTTTGGTATTAACCTCACGTTCTGATGATGGGATGCTGAACAAAGAACAAGAACATAAAAGACGAAAGATTATGATACGTAATATTTTCAAGGTTTTCTGTGGCTTTCTCGCCGTCTGTGGCACCGCAGCTTCGCTAACTTCATGCAGCGACAGCTTCCTGGAAGAGAAGCAGAACTATGAAGCCATCGGACAAGATGTCTACAACCATTATGAGGGTGCTTTAGGGCGCATCAACGACCTGTACGGCTGGTGCCTGCCTTCTGCTTCCGGCAATCTGGACTGGCGCTATCCTTCTGTAGGACGTGCCGACGATGCCGGCAAGTCTACTGAGGAATACACCTCCTTCTCTGATTTTGTAAACGGCGAGACCTATTCCCTGTCTTCTACGACAAAAGAGAATACCGTGCCCGATTTTTATGGTGGACAAAATATGAACGATGTGACAACAGCTGTATACGGTGCTGTCCGCAACATCAACAACGCCATCGAAGGCATTCAGGCCAGCTCGCTGAACGAAGAGCAGAAAAACAAATTGCTGGGACAGGCTTACTTCTTCCGTGCCTGGACTTACTACAAGATGGTGAAGTGGTATGGTGGCGTGCCCATCGTTGACAAGGTGCTCGAACCCACACCAAGTTCGTTCGTCCAGCGCTCCAGTGCCAAAGCCTGCTTCGATTTCATTATTTCCGACCTCAACCAGTCGGCCGCATTGCTCAGTCCCTACACTACCAACGGCGGTTGGTCCAGTAATGAGGACTACGGCCGCATTACCTCCGGTACGGCACTGGCCCTGAAAGGCCGTGTACTGTTGTTGTGGTGCAGTCCGTTGTTCAATCGTGCCAACGACCCAGCACGCTGGACTGCAGCCTATAACACGATGTCTGCCGACCTGGCCACCATTAAAGCCTGTGGCTATGGACTCTATGGTGAAGGCAATCCTGGTGTCAACGGCTCTACCTTTGCCAATATGTTTGCTACTCTTGGCAAGAATCCAGAAGCCGTATTCTTTACGCTGTACAATAACCGTGTAGACTTTTCTGGCTATGCTGACGATGTGAAGAACAACAAATGGGAACGCGACATCCGTCCGAGCAACACCGGTGGCGGCGGTATCTCTCCGTCAAGCATGATTGTCAATCTCTTCCCCATGAGTGATGGAAAGCACCCTGCCAGCTACACCAGCTATGACAAGTTGGATGCCAGCACCATACCTTATGACCCGCAATATCCTTTCATTGATCGCGACCCGCGTTTCTACCGTACCTTTGCCTTCCCCGGCGTACGCTGGGCCTATACAGCAGGTGGTCATGGTGACGCTACTGCTATGGATGGCAACAACCCATCATACGACGGTGGTGCCAACTACGCTCTATGGAACTACGTCTGGTTCTATGCCGGTGACTCACTCGATGTGAACAACACCAACTACCGTGGTGCCGACAATCTGGGTGGTACCAGAGGCATCATGGTGCGCAAACGCAGCGACGATGCTGATGTCAACAGTGCGCTTTACGACTATCGCCCCGATGGTCAGGGTGCCAAGAACGGTGGTGAAGCAGTGCCCTTCTGCTCGGCAGCCCCCTATATGGAACTGCGTTATGCTGAAGTGCTGCTCAATCTGGCTGAAGTGGCTGCTATGACGGGCCATACATCCGAGGCATACGGCTACATCAAGGATATCCGTCGCCGTGCAGGCTATACGGGCGACTGTGGTGTCACCGAGTCTGCCGACCCCGCCACTTGCATTAGTGCCATCCTATACGAGCGTCAGATAGAGTTTGCCTTCGAGGGCAAGCGCTTCGATGACATGCGTCGTTGGATGCTCTTCGACGGTGGTACAGAGTTACCCACGGGTGCTCCCAACTCTTGGAAGCCCACTGGCTGGAACAATGATGTCTGCAACTGGCTTGGTTTCAAGAAGTTCAACGGTCAGCGTCGCGAAGGCTTCATCTATCGCGTCAAGCCTAACTACACTGTCAGCAGTGCCCGTCAGTCCTTCGACCAGGATCCGCTGGTCGAACAGGGTGTAGCACGCCCTGCAGCTGTTGATTTGCGCCAAGACCTGACCGCCCAGCTGGACAACCTGAAGACGTGGTACGATACCTACCTCACCTATATGGAGCGTCCTGGCGATGAACGCTACTCCGACTATACGCTGAAGTATATCAAGTTCCTGCCGCAATATTACTTCCTCGGCTTTTCCTATAGTGTGTCCAACCACAACAACGGTCTGCTACAGACCATCGGCTGGCAAGACTACAACACAGGAGGTGCCTGGGGCACCTTCGACCCGCTGGCAGAATAACATCTCCAAATAAAGTATGCAGAAGAGGATGTCGCCCATTTGTGGCGCATCCTCTTTTTCATTACGAAATGCCCAGTGCCCCCATAGCCCCACCCTTTTGCAGGATGCAAGATTACAAGGTTTTCGCAGATTATTGCCCGTTTTATTTGGCCATTTCAAAAATAATCCCTATCTTTGCCCCTGTGAAACTTAAAACGTAAAGTGTCATGTCAGAAGAGAAGAGGGCAAAAATCATATCCATGATTCGCGACACCATCCGCGAGGCTGAACCCACGGCTCAGATCATCCTCTATGGTTCTCGTGCCCGTGGAGATGCCCGTGAGGACAGTGATTGGGACGTGCTGGTCATTGTCGATAAGGACAAGACAGGGCTTGCAGACTTCAAGCGTCTGTGCTATCCTGTCTATTACAAGGGGCTTGACTACGGCGAGGAGATCAACCCTACGCTTTATACACGAAGAGAATGGGAAGGTGCTCCACCAAGCATGTTCAAGTACAATGTTATACATGAAGGCATAGCAATATAACTTTCCGTCAAAGTAGCGACTACGAAGACTTCAAGCAGGTTACGAAGGAACAGCTGGAAGAGTTAGAACCCCAAACCCGCGAACTTGTAGAAAAACTGAAGAAACTTATTAAGATTTAGTTTGCACATAGAAGGGAGTCTCCCTGTTTTTCCAAATCGGTGCCAATCGAGATGACGGAGATTAAAATATGCCTTAATCCTTTGTTTGTTCAGGAAAAAGTTGTATATTTGCAGGCGTAAAGTGTGAGTGATGAATAAGAAGGTGCTTAAAAGTATTCGCGAAATGCTGGCGCAGACTTTTCCGCCTAGTGCAACTGCGAGGCTCTATGGGTCGCAAGCCCGTGGGGATGCACATCGTGGATCAGACTGGGATATCATCATCATCATGGACGAGGAGCGACTGCTCCCCACTGACTACGATACCATTACCTATCCGCTGACTAAGCTAGGATGGGAACTGGGCGCAGAGATTAATCCAATCATGTACACTAAGAAGGAATGGGAACAAAGCCGCATTACCCCCTTCTATCACAATGTTGAACGAGATGCAATTGCGTTATAATGGGACTGAATGACGAAGATAGAAGGACAACTGTCTCTTTGAGGTTACGAAGGATGAATTGCTTACCTTTATTGAACCCGCAAAAGAGTTAATCGAAAAGATTAAGCTGCTCATTGCTGAACAAAAATAGAATTGTTGAACCAAATAAAAAACTGAGATGCCTATGGGCTGAGATAGATATAAACGGACATATAGGATGAACATCCACTTTTAGATTCTTGTTCTATCGAAATCGGCAAAATTTCAAAGAATCATCAAGAACTGAAGTTGGAAGTTCGCGCCTGATGGCGTGGGCTTTTACTCGTTTAAGATGAAATGGTGTTTGCCGATACCAGATAGAACGTAGACGTAGTAATTTGTCCACGTTTTCTTTTTTGTGTTATTTCAAAGAACCTAAGATCATAACTAAAACTAAATGATTATGAAGAAACAAATACACTACTGTCCCGTAAAAGTGGACTAATCGTTCTTTGAAATAATTGATATTCAGTCTTTTATGAGCAGTTTTGCGAGTCAACGGATTTGATTTTGTATCTTTGCGGTCAAAACAACAGATCGCATATGAATCAAAACAAATACGTTTTTGCTCAATTGGTGGCATTTCTCGACAGGAATCACTTCAATTATCTGGCTCGCAAATACTCTGGTGACCGTTATGTCAAGCACTTCACTTGTTGGAACCAACTCCTTGCTCTGATGTTTGGACAGCTTGGTAATCGCGAGAGCTTGCGTGACCTGATAACTGTTTTGGAGGCTCATGATTCCAAGTGTTACCATCTTGGCCTTGGCAGAAAGCCCGTCCCAAAGACCACCTTCGCCACAGCCAATCAGAATCGCGACTACCGCATCTTTGAAGAGTTCGCTTTCTACATGATGGACCTTGCTCGCAGCAAACGTGCGACAGACATCTTCAAGCTAAAAGGCAAAGTATATGCGTTTGATTCAACAACGATACCACTATGCCTATCAGTCTTCTGGTGGGCAAAGTTTAGGAGACACAAAGGAGGAGTCAAAGCTCATGTCCTATTCGATACAGAATCACAAGTTCCAGCCTACTTTCATGTCACCACAGCTTCTGTCCACGATTCTCAGGTTATGAAGGAGATTCCTTATGAATCAGGCTCTTACTACGTATTTGACCGTGGCTACAATGCCTTTAAGGAACTCTATCATATCCATCTGTTTGGATCTTTCTTCGTTGTCCGTGCCAAGAAGAATCTACAATACAAGTGTACTAAATGGCGGAGAAGAATGCCACAGAATGTAACGACTGACGCAGAGATTATTCTGACGGATTACATCACTTCAAAGAAGTACAAGGAGAAGCTCCGGCTGGTAAAGATCTACGATGAGGAGAAGGGACAAGAACTTGCCTTCCTCACCAATGCTTTCCACCTGACCTCACTTGAGATTGCCAATCTCTACAAGAACAGATGGCAGGTTGAGTTATTCTTCAAGTGGCTGAAGCAGCATCTTAAGATCAGGAAATTCTGGGGCAAAACAGAGAATGCCGTCAGGATTCAGATCAGTGCTGCCATCATTGCCTATTGTCTGGTTGCCATCGTGCAACATGATATGCGATTGGAGCGTTCGACCTATGAGGTCTTGCAAATCCTCAGCATGTCATTGACAGACAAAACTCCTTTGAGGGAACTGCTTGAAAAGACTAAATTCAATGATGTCAAAGAGCAATTTGGTCCCCTTATTCCGGGGCTATTTGATTAATATTTAACTCGTCCCAATTTTAACGGGACACTAATGAAACAAATACTATTCCTAGTGATGGTGCTTCTGTCAATAATGGCAAGTGCCAACGGCTACTGCCCATTCATGGCAGTAACAAGCATTGATCCGAAGGACATCTCCGTTACCGTTACCTTCGATGTGGCTAATGCCGGTGCAGAAGGTGTGGCTCCTGCAACAAAGAAAGTGGAGGTTGGCACTAAGGTAACTATTCCTGTCAATACTACCCTGTTTATCGAGGGCAAGACCCTGACAGCATGGACTGACGGTACCAACCAGTATACTTGTGGGCAGGAAGTAACCGTTAGCAATGACATGACTCTATACCCCGTGTTTACTGACAATACGGTAAGTTTAAATCAGCGCACGGCAGAGACTACAGTAGTATGGCAGTTTGGCGAGGCAAACGGTGTTGGCACACTGAAAGCAGAACACAAGAAGACCATCCTCGTCACACAGGCCACCATCGGTGAGGCTGTCATCGACGTGAAGATGGATATCGATGCCATTAAGATCAACAACGTGGGCCTTGGCAAGTGGGCACAGTGCAATGATGGCACTATCCTCACCATACCTGCCGCCAGGGGCATGCAAGTGACGCTTGACACATACAATACAGCTGAAGGTACTACAACCACAATAGGTGGTAAGGCAGTTAGAGCGAAAACTACCACCTATTATGGCTCTGATGCTACCATAGATATTGTAGCACAGGGCATCTACTATATCGCAAGTGTAACGGCCGTATATCCCATTTATGGGCAGCAGGAGAATGTTTTTCGTAACTTTGCCGTTCAGTTGACCAATGCGGACATCTTCGATACGGATGTCACCAAATTCGGTGTGAAAGTGTATGAAGACAACACCTATACCGCTGTAGCAAACAACGATGCAATGGCTAACTTCACCGTAGACGCAGAACGATTCTTCGATAGTCAGCACGGTTGGGAAAACTGCACTTTTACCATCCCCGTAGATGGTCCTGTGAAAGTTGGATTAGGTAACTGCTCTTATGGCAATCAAGACGGCACCATCACTGATGCTGAAGGAAATGTGATACCTCTGAACACAGAAAACAAGAACTGCTGGAATGCATACAATATAGAGGAGACTACCAGCTATACCATCTATAGGGGCACGGCCGCTACGACGCTCACTGTGAAGTATAACGGCTACTGCCCGTTTATCAGCGTAGAAGCTATCGACCCAGCCGACTTACAGGGAACAACAGAAGTTATCACACTAACAAAGGAAGGGCAACTTCAATTGACATTACTAGACCTTGAAACAGATTATATCAGTTGCTTAACTATCAAGGGACCTGTCAACGGAAAAGACATTCAATATCTGCGTTCAGGAATAGGGAAACTGTCAAAACTAGAAGAACTCAATTTGTCCGATGTAGAACTTGTTGCCGATGAAGAGCCTTATTGCGTGATAACAAGCCCTGTTGAAGGAACTTTTCATCATACGCAATACACCTATTATATTTCTGATAAGAATTCCACAGAGTATCTTGGTGTAAGCTCTATCTCTATGGCTGCAACAATTCTATACAAATGTTTATCAAACCGACTTGACCAATTTTTTAATGAGTCAGAGATTGGTAAGACATTAAAGAAAGTGACAATGCCTCGCAACTTTACATCCATTGGCGAGGAAGCCTTCAAAAGGACCTCCGTTGAAACGGTTGTAATGGAAAGTCCTATCAAGGAAATCGGTGCTGCTGCATTTTATAGTTCGCAAATAAAGAAAGTGGAATCTGATTGGAGTCAGTTGGATAATATTGGTTCAAGTGCTTTCGCATATGCTAACAGTTTCGCAGGCAACAAGGAAAACAACACTTTAGATATCAGCCGACTGGATTCTATCCCTTACAATGCTTTTATTGGCTGTAACATTAAGAAAGTAGTATTGTCACCCAGATTATTGTATATTGGTGATGGTGCTTTATACTGTGATGCTTTGAAAGAAGCCAACGTTCCTTCAACACTAGAACACCTATGGTATGGCTCTTTCAGTTCTAATTCGCCTTTTTTCAAAGACCTGCCAGAGGAAGATCATATTGCCTATTTAGGGAAGTTTGCCTTGTGTGTAAAGGAGAGGTTGTCATCACCAACCACCTTGAAATTTAAAGAAGGGACAGAGTATATTGTAGACAAATTTTATATAGACGATAATTTTAACTACAAATATATTGAAGGATTGGAATTTCCTTCAACGCTCAAGCGTATAGGTGAAAGCGCATTTACTGGATATGGTGGTCATATAAAATCAATTGCTTTTCCAGAAGGGCTGGAAGAAATAGGAGAAAATGCGTTTTACAAACTTGATAATCTTGAAAAAGTGTCTTTCCCATCAACCCTGAAGAAAATAGGACGATCGGCGTTTGAAGGTTGTGGGCTGCTGAAAGTTGTCATACCAGAGGCGATTACAGAGATTGAACGGTATGCTTTTCGACAATGCAATTCTCTTCAACGTGTGGAGTTTTATGCTAAGCATGTTTATGACGGAGATGGATGGCACAATGGCATTTTTGTTAGTTGTCCCTCATTGGAAAAAGTTACTATTGGATCTAAGGTTGAAGTAATCCCCGAAAGCATGTGTAGTGGTTGTAGTCAGTTGATAATAGTTGATTTTCTGGAGCGGGATGCCTTTGCAGGCAAATTGCAAATCAATAAATATGCTTTTGAAAATTGTAAAATGGAAGAAATCGTTTTGCCTGAAGGTTTAGACTCTATTGGATGGGGCACTTTCAGCCGATGCAACTATCTTTCGTCATTGGTCTTACCTAATAGCTTGGTTAGTATTAAAGGCGATGCCTTCTACTACTGTACCAAGCTTAAGGCCGTGGCAATACCGAATAATGTAACTTACCTTGATCCTAGGTCTTTCGCCGGTTGCACGACACTTGAATCCCTAACCATCAATAGCGATGAATCGTTTGAATGGCAGCGTCAAGGACTGTCTGCACTAAAGGAAGTCACTTTTGGCAATAATGTGAAAACTATTAATGAAAGAGCATTCTACAATATGGAGACTATCGAGAAAGTCAATTTTTCTGAGGGATTAGAGACAATCGGAGCCTCTGCCTTCTCTTGCTGCTATGCATTAACAACATTGTCTTTTCCAACGAGTCTAAAGTCAATCGGTGGAGGTGCTTTCTCATACTGTAGTAATCTCCATACCATAACATTACAAGAAGGGTTGGACTCCATAGAGAATTTCGCTTTTGTGGAATGCAGTAGCCTAACCTCTGTCACTATTCCCAACAGCGTGACCAGCATAGGTGGTTCTGCGTTCAAATTCTGCACTGGCCTGAGTTCTGTTTGTATTTCCGACTTAGAAGCATGGTGTAAAATTGTTTTTGTTAATGAGTTGTCAAATCCTCTATGTTATGCTAATCATCTTTTTTTACATGGAGAAGAAGTTAAGGACTTGGTGATTCCTAATAGTATGACAAGTATAGGTAATTTTACTTTCTACAATTGCGACGGTCTGACTTCCGTCACAATTCCCAACAGTGTGTCGACAATTGGAGAGAGCGCTTTCTATAGTTGCGATGACCTAACATCAATCACTATCCCTAATAGTGTGACGAGAATAGAAGCAAATGCATTTTCCTATTGTCGCGATTTAATGGATGTTATTTGTTATGCAGATAAAGTGCCGTCAACTTATTCTAATGCTTTCGATGTATCTAATACTAATTATGCCACACTACATGTGCCACAGGCCTCCATTAGTGCTTATAAGTCAAAAACTCCATGGAATAGATTTTTGAGTATTGTTAAGATTGATATGCCTGAACACACATTAACTTATATGGTTGACGGAGAAGTCTATAAGACCTATAGCATTGAAGAAGGTGCAACCATCACGCCAGAACCTGCACCGACCAAAGAAGGCTATACCTTCAGTGGTTGGAGTGAGCTACCTGAAACGATGCCTGCACACGATGTGACGGTGACAGGTTCGTTTACTAAAATTGAATTAGGCGATGCCAACAGTGACGGTGTAGTTGACGTGGCTGACGTAGTAGCTATCGTGAACTATATCCTGAACAAACCGGGAGAGAACTTCAACGAGAAGGCGGCTGACGCGAATAACGACGGCGTGATAGACGTGGCCGATGTGGTGGCGGTGGTGAACATCATCCTGAAGGGCGGCAATGCCAACAGCCCTGAGGCGAAGGCTCATGCCCGCGCCTACCTGAAGGCGCACGGCTTCATCGTTCCATAATGAACGAGCCGACGCTGGAGGTATTCGCCAGTTCCTGTCTGTGGGGGCTGGCGAATATTTTTCAAAGAGCGAATTTGCCATCAGACAGTTTTATTTTTATTTCGCATTAAGTGTGTATCGCAGAGCCTCCCTTCTACAATTCTCCTCAAAAGATTGAAAGATTTCACTTTCTTCCTCAAAAGTTTGGTATATTCTTTTTTTCTTTTTATCTTTGCAAACGAGAAACAAGTAAGGTAAACACCAATGACAGTAACAAGACGTCGTGATATCATTCAGGCTATTACTGATAAAGCCAGAACCATCGTTCCGAAAGGTGCAGAAATCATTCTTTTCGGTTCTCAGGCTCGTGGCGATGCCCGTGATGATTCCGATTGGGATATTCTGGTTTTGCTCGATAAAAACAAAGTAGCCCCTGAAGACATTGACGAAGTGGCTTTTCCTCTGCGTGAACTGGGTTGGGATTTTGGAGAAACCATCAACACAATTCTCTATACCAAAGAGGAATGGAATCGCGATGTGGCTAGCCCGTTTTATGAGAATGTAACTAGAGACGGCATTAGATTATGAGTCTGGCAGAAGAAAATAGGAAAGACATTGTTTCATATAGGATAGAAAGAGCCTTTATCGCACTGGAACAGGCAAAGTTGAATCTTAAGATGAATTGTCTGGAGGTTACTGCCAACAGACTGTATTATGCAGCATACTATGCTGTTTCAGCTCTTTTGATAGCCAATAAGATTCCTGCACATTCTCACGAAGGGAACGTTACACAATTCGGACTTCATTTTGTAAAGACGGGAAAAGTGGATCGTGAAGACGGTAAACTGCTTAGCCATCTGCTCACGATGAGACTAAAGGGAGACTACAGTGACCGCTTTGGACTTTCAGAATCAGATGTCTTGCCATATATAGAGCCAACCAATGCTTTCATTAAAAAGATTTCTGACTTAGCAATAGAGTCTTTATTGCTAGAAAGCAAATGATAGTTGTAAATCATGGGCCGTCCAAGGCTATAAAAACAGCTACCCTGCACTGCCTACACTGACCGCTGAGTATCAGCAGGTTACGAGCAGGTTACCCTACACTGGAGGCTACACTGGAGCCTACACTAAATGGTGGGTGGTGTATGATGTTTCCATGCACCCAACCAGTTCCAAGATTTTGTCCCATGCGCTGGGATTTTTGTGAGGAGGCCACTCACCGAAATGAGGAGCCTCTTCACGGAAATGAGGAGGCCACTCACGACCGTGAGGAGGCTCTTCACGGAGATAAGTAGGCCACTCACCGGAATAAGTAGTCCACTTATGGAGGTGCTTGTTGAAGATTTTTCCAGTGTAGGCTCCAGTGTAGGCTCCAGTGTAGGGTACCCTGTTCGTAACCTGCTGATACTCAGCGGTCAGTGTAGGCAGTGCTACCTGCTTCATGAAAATATCATTAGGAGGTGCTGATAACACCAATAAGCTATCTGAAATTCAGAATAAAAGAAAAAAGTTTGGCGATTCAGAAAAAAGTGTTACCTTTGCAGGTTAGAAAGTAAATAAAAGCAATATCATTATGGAATACAACTTCAGAGACATTGAACAGAAATGGCAGAAACGGTGGGTGGAAATGCATACCTACCGAGTGACAGAAGACCCCACGAAGAAGAAGTTCTACGTGCTGAACATGTTCCCCTACCCTAGCGGTGCCGGACTGCATGTGGGTCATCCCTTGGGTTACATCGCCTCAGACATCTATGCCCGCTACAAGCGTCAGCAGGGCTATAACGTGCTGAACCCCATGGGCTATGATGCCTACGGACTGCCTGCAGAGCAGTATGCCATCCAGACGGGTCAGCATCCTGAGAAGACCACCTTTGAGAACATCGACCGCTATCGCTCGCAGCTGGACAAGATTGGCTTCTCGTTCGACTGGGAGCGCGAGGTAAGAACCTGTGACCCCATCTACTACAAGTGGACGCAATGGGCCTTCCAGCGTATGTTCAAGTCATATTACAGCATTTCTTCGCAGAAGGCACAACCTACCATCAAGCTCATTGAGCACTTCGAACTGATGGGAACGGAGAACTGTGGTGCCTTGGGAACAGAAGAGCTGCACTTTACGGCTTCTGAGTGGGCCGGCTTCTCTGAGAAAAAGAAGCAGGAGGTGCTGATGAACTATCGTATTGCCTATCTGGCCGACACAATGGTGAACTGGTGTCCGAAGTTAGGCACTGTGCTGGCCAACGATGAGGTCGTAGATGGTGTCTCCGTTCGTGGCGGCTATCCTGTGGTGCAGAAGAAGATGCGCCAGTGGTGCCTGCGTGTCAGCGCATACGCGCAGCGTCTGCTCGACGGTCTCGAGGAGATTGATTGGACAGACTCGCTGAAGGAGACGCAGCGCAACTGGATTGGTCGCTCTGAGGGTACTGAGGTAGAGTTCAACGTAGCTGACAGCGATAAGCACTTCACCATCTTCACCACTCGTGCTGATACGATGTTTGGTGTAACGTTTATGGTGCTGGCGCCTGAGAGTGAGCTCGTCGCAGAACTCACCACACCTGAACAGAAGGAAGAAGTAGAAAAGTACCTCGACTATGTGAAGAAACGCACAGAGCGTGACCGCCAGATGGACCACAAGGTAACTGGTGTATTCTCTGGCAGCTATGCCATCAATCCGTTTACCGATGAGAAGATACCCATCTGGATTGCAGAATATGTATTGGCTGGCTATGGTACGGGTGCCATCATGGCTGTGCCTGCTCACGACTCTCGTGACTATGCCTTCGCCAAGCATTTTAATTTGCCCATCATTCCATTGATTGAGGGTGCTGATGTCAGTGAGGAGAGTTATGATGCCAAAGAAGGTATCGTCTGCAACTCTCCTAGGGTCAGCGGGGAAAGCGCTGACGGCAAGCCTCGTTTCAGCCTCAACGGACTGACAGTAAAAGAGGCTATTGCTGCCACGAAGAAGTTTGTGACGGAACAGGGCTTGGGTCGTGTGAAGGTGAACTATCGCCTCCGTGATGCTATTTTCTCTCGTCAGCGCTATTGGGGCGAGCCGTTCCCTGTGTATTACAAGGACGATATGCCCTACATGATTCCCAAGGAGTGTCTGCCTCTGGAGCTGCCTGAGATCGACGAGTACAAGCCTACTGAGACGGGCGAGCCCCCATTGGGACGCGCCAAGATGTGGGCTTGGGATACAAAGACGGATAGTGTGGTCTCGAAGAATCTGATCGACAACAAGAGCGTTTTCCCCTTGGAGCTGAACACGATGCCTGGTTTTGCTGGCTCTTCAGCTTATTATCTGCGCTATATGGATCCCAAGAACGAGAAGGCCCTCGTCAGCCGCGATGCAGACGAATACTGGCGTAATGTCGACCTCTATGTAGGTGGTACGGAGCACGCTACCGGTCACCTCATCTACTCGCGCTTCTGGAACAAGTTCCTCTACGACTCTGGATACTCTTGCGAGGACGAACCCTTCAAGAAACTCGTCAATCAGGGAATGATTCAGGGTCGCTCGAACTTCGTGTATCGTATCGAAGACGAGGGAGCTGACAAGGGCAAGTTCGTCAGCTTTGGACTGAAAGATAAGTACACCACGACACCTATCCATGTGGATGTCAACATTGTCAGCGCTGACGTGCTCGACATTGAGGCCTTCAAGGCTTGGCGCCCTGAATATAACAACGCTGAGTTCATTCTGGAGAACGGACAGTATAAGTGTGGCTGGGCCATCGAAAAGATGTCGAAGTCAATGTTCAACGTGGTCAATCCGGATATGATTGTCGAGAAGTATGGTGCCGACACGCTGCGTCTCTACGAGATGTTCCTGGGTCCTGTGGAGCAAAGCAAACCTTGGGACACCAATGGTATCGACGGCTGTCACCGCTTCCTGAAGAAGTTCTGGGCATTGTTCTATGGCAATAGTCGTGAAAACCCTGAAGGCAAGCTCTTAATCGATTACCACCAACCCACAAAGGAGGCTCTGAAGAGCGTCCACAAACTCATCAAGAAGGTTACGCAGGACATCGAGGTATTCTCTTATAACACCTCTATCTCAGCCTTTATGATCTGTGTCAACGAGTTGGCTCAGCAGAAGTGTAAGAATCGCGACGTCCTTCGCATACTGGTCACTCTCATCGCTCCGTTTGCTCCCCATATCGCTGAAGAGCTGTGGGAGGCACTGGGCGAGCAGGGTAGTGTCTGCAATGCTAAATGGCCCACATGGAACGAGGAATATCTGGTAGAAAACACCGTCAAACTGGGTGTCGCCTTTAATGGTAAGACCCGTTTCGACATGGAGTTTGCTGCTGATGCTGACAACACTACTATCGAGGCTGCCGTGAAGGCTGACGAGCGTTCTGCGAAGTACATCGAGGGAGAAATCTTGAAGGTTATCATCGTCCCTAAGCGTATGGTGAACATCGTGTTTAAGAAGTAAATGACGCTGAATCATAAACTGATATTGAGCGAGGTCAAGGACTATATGTTTATAGCCCTGGGCCTTGCCATCTATACTATCGCCTTTACCGTATTCCTGATGCCCTATCAGATCGTGGCAGGAGGCGTGACCGGTCTGTCGGCCATCATTTACTATGCCACAGGATTCCACTTGGAGAATACCTACATCATCATCAATGGCGTGCTGCTGATAGTGGCCTTGAAGATATTGGGTGTCAAATTCCTGATGAAGACCATCTTCGCCATCTTTACGCTATATTTCATGCTGATGATAGCGCAAGACCTGATACCCAAACAGGAAAATGGGCTGCCCTTCAAACTGATGGGAGAGGGACAGGACTTCATGTCGATGATTATCGGCTGTGTGCTGACAGGTATTGCCCTCGCCACCGTCTTCACCAACAATGGTTCTACGGGTGGTACGGATGTCATTGCAGCCTCTGTGAACAAATATCATCCTAACGTTTCCTTGGGCAACGTACTCATCGCTGCCGACTTCTGCATCATCGGGTCCTGTATGTTCTTCCCACAATTCGGCACCTATCTGGAACGTGCCCATAAGGTGATGTTCGGCTTCTGCGTGATGGCGATGGAGAACTATACGCTCGACTACGTGATGAACGCCCGACGGCAGTCAGTGCAGTTCTTTATCTTCTCGCAGAAATGGCAGGAGATAGCCAACGCCATTGGCACAGAGATGAATCATGGTGTCACCATCCTCGACGGACACGGCTGGTACACGGGCAAAAAGAGCAAGGTGCTCTGTATCCTGGCCAAGAAGAACGAGAGTATCTATATCTTCCGTCTTATCAAGATGATAGACCCCCGGGCTTTCGTTTCACAATCCAGCGTCATCGGTGTCTATGGCGAGGGCTTCGACGAGATGAGAGTAAAGATAAAGGAGATAAAAGATGAAAAACGAAAGATGAAAGATGAAACATGAAGATAGTATTCGCAACAAATAATCAGCATAAACTGGACGAAATAAGAGCCATCCTCGGCTCTCAGTTCGAGGTGGTGTCATTAGCTGATATTGGCTGTCATGAAGAGATTCCTGAGACAGGCACCACCCTCGAGGAAAATGCCATGATGAAAGCCGAGTATATCTACGACAAATACCATCTGAGCTGCTTTGCCGACGATACAGGTTTGGAGGTAGACGCCCTGGATGGTGCCCCAGGTGTGTATAGTGCCAGATATGCTGCTATGGAAGCCACTGCTCCCTGCGATTCTTCGCAGGGTCTTAGTCACGACAGCGAGGCCAACATGGCCCGTCTGCTGCGCGAATTAGGAAATAATAACAACCGCAAGGCACGATTTCGCACCGTTATTGCGTTAATAGAAAAGAAGAATGTCTGTTCGTGCGGCTGTACCAGCATCAAGCTGAGACATCGCTTCGAGGGCATCGTCGACGGCGAGATTATCCGTGAGCGTAGGGGAGGCGAGGGCTTCGGCTACGACCCCATCTTCCAACCCGACGGCTACGAACAAACCTTTGCCGAACTGGGTGCTGACATCAAGAACCAGATCAGTCACCGTGCCCGTGCCACCCAAAAGCTGGCAGAATATCTTAAAACGCTATAATACCTCATTAAGACCCTACAACAATGAAGAAAGTCATCATCCTTTTACTGTCGCTTATCAGTATCCAGTTGTCTATGGCACAGATAGGCAGCTGGCGCAACTATCTGTCTTATCACGACATACAACAGATACAGGCTGCCGGCAACGACCTCTTTGTATTGGCCAGCAACGGACTCTATCAATACAACCGCCAAGACCACTCCATCTATACCTATGACAAGACGAAAGGGCTGAGTGACGTTTATATCAATCACATCAAATGGTGCCAGCAAGCAAAGCGCCTGATAGCGGTATACAGCAACTCTAACATCGACTTGGTGGAGACCAATGGAAACGTCACCAATATCAGTGATATCTATACCAAGAGTATTACTGGCGACAAAACCATCAATAGCCTAACCATCAACGGGCAATATGCCTATCTGGCTTGTGGCTTCGGCATCGTCAAACTGGATGTCAAGAACACAGAAATCAGCGAAAGCTATATGCTCAACTTTTCTGTTACCGCTATTGCCTTTGAGGGAAACAATATCTATGCCAAAAGCAAGAGTAACGCGGTATGGACTGCTCACCTCAGCAACAACCTCATTGATCCCAACAACTGGCAACAAACCACCACATACCCCTCGTTTGCAGAAGACCTGACGGACTATAATACCTATATTGAAGAGGTCAAGACATTGAATCCCGGAGGACCGAAGTATAACTATTTCGGATTCCTGAAGTTTGCCAATAACCAATTATACTCTTGCGGTGGCGAGACCAATGGACAGACCATACCAGCCTGTATTCAAATACTGCGCAATGGTGAGTGGCAACAATATGAGGAGGGTGTCTCTGAAAAGACAGGCTACAGCTATGTCAACATTACCTGTCTGGACTATGACCCAAACGACGTTAATCATGTTTTTGCAGGAGCGAGAAACGGTTTGTATGAATTCAGAAACGGGGCATTTGTCAATTTCTACAATAGCAATAACAGTCCGATTGAAGCATACAATGGAAAAAGCCTTAACTATCAATTGGTGACGGGTGTCAAATTTGACAACAACGGAACTTTGTGGATCCTGAACAGCCAGGCACCCACACAATCGGTGATCAAATATGCTAACGGCACTTTCACCTCTGTACCGAAATCAGAGTTGATGAAGTTGAGCGATGGTGGAATCAACAACAAAAGCAACGGCAACCTGAGCCAAATGATGACGGATAGCCAGGGTGCTGTCTGGTTTACCAATAACCACTGGGCACTTCCGGCCTTTTATCAATTCAATACCAGCAACAACTCCCTGAAAGTTTATGACCATTTAGTCAATCAAGACGGTGTCGTCATCGAGCTGCAAGGTGGTATAACCTGTATTGCAGAAGACTTGGACCATCATATCTGGATAGGAACAAATGCCGGACCGTTTATGCTTGAAAGAAGCAAAATGGATGAAACCAATCCTTCGCTGACGCAAGTAAAAGTGCCACGCAATGATGGTACCAACTATGCTGACTATCTGTTGGCAGGTAGTCTGATAACCAGCATTGCCGTTGATGCCGGCGGACGGAAATGGTTTGGCACAAGAGACAATGGTGCCTACCTGATCAGTGCCGACAACATGACACAGCTACAGCACTTTACGGTGGAAAACAGCAATTTGTTATCCAACAATATCATGTCTGTTGTCATCAACAATGAATCCGGTGAGGTGTTTTTCGGTACCGACCAAGGTCTCTGCTCCTACATGAGTGATGCCACGACAACCTATAGTGAGATGTCGAAAGACAACGTGTGGGCGTATCCTAACCCTGTGTCGCCTGATTATACAGGACTTATCACTATCGTGGGACTCACTTACAATGCCGACGTGAAAATTCTCTCTTCCAATGGTGCTTTGATAGCAGAGGGCAGAAGCAATGGTGGCACTTTCACGTGGGATGGCTGTGACCAAAGTGGTAACCGCGTGGCCAGTGGTGTCTATATGGTGGCTACGGCTACAGCTGACGGAAGCAAGGGCACGGTATGTAAAATTGCTATTGTCAATTAGCTATAGAAGGGCATGAAGCATCCTGTATCAACAGTTATGAGCAAATACTGGAGTATTGTCGTTGTATTTGCGCTGACACCACTGCTGTTGTATGCTGCCCTGTTGATACTGCCTACGTTCGATGACTGGACTTCGCTGACCAGGCCGTCTTTTGAACCGCTTTTCACCAAGAAGACCTTCTTATTCTTCGGATACCACTGGCGGCCATTCGATGCCATTATTGGATATATTTTAGGACTGAATCCACAGCTGCTTTTTCCGACATTCAACCATTTTCTTGTTGTCTTCGGACATGTGGCATGTGCTGTTTTGGTCTATAGACTGTTATCTACATTGGAATACTCCCGGTTTTCTGTCAATGTTGCAACCGCATTTTATTTTATTGCTCCTGCAACGATGGCAACGGTACTGGCCGTAGATAGTATGAACCAAACCTATGCATTGCTATGGGGAATGGTGAGTTTCCTTTTCTATCTTAAACCCACAAGACGCGGAAAGTATCTTATTTGGGGACTGATAGTCTTTATAGCTGCCTTATGCAAGGAAAACGGACTGATGTGGGCACTGATTTGTCCTGTCTTAGCTTACGGCTATGACTTTATCGACAAGAAAACTTTAAAGAAAGACCTGCTGATAGGCATTGCCGTCCTGGCTTTATATGCCATCGCTATACTGGTATTTCCAAAGGAGATTACTATCCATCCGGAATATGTTCCCGACCACATGAAGGTGGTCAGGAATTGCGTGAAATTCTTATTCATTTCATTTGTTACATTTGACTATGTCTGGCTGCTCCACCAGCCTCATCGTAACCTGATTTTGGCTGCTATCACTCTTCTGTTGTCGCTGCCGTTCCTCTATTTCGTTTTCATCCGTCATATCAAGGTGTTTGTCACGAAAAAAATGGTCTGCACCATCCTGTGTCTGGTCATTGCAGTGAGTCCGCATATACTGACCGTCTTCAGTATGATGCATACCTATGCCGGATTGCCTTTTATCGCTATTTTGATGGCACAAGGCACTAATGAGTATACGAAAAACAGCAGACCCTTCTTACTTTCTTTCCTTCTCTTTATCCTGACATCACTATGTATTGATGTACACCTCTGGTATCTATCATGGCAATCGGGACTGGTAGGCAAGGAAATGGCCAAAGAAGCTATCAAGAAGACTCACAATCCTGTAAACCATGTATACGTAATCATCATTGAAGAAGAATATGAAAAACTGTCTTCTTTTTGCGTGATTCCCTACGAAGCTTTTGGATGGGGTTTAGCCAGCCAATACGAGACCAACTACCAATGGCCTCAGGATTTCCAAGACACTACCATTGAACGTTCTGCCGATGCCGTTAGAAAAGCACAGGAACTGGGCAGGCTTACGTTGAAAGACAAGAAGTATGATTGTGTATGGATTGTCAATCACAGCCATATAGATGTCCTTAAATAACGTAGTTATGAGGAAGACCGTCATCATCTCTTTTCTGTTCCTGGTAACTATCATTATCGGACTGCTTAACTGGTGGACGGCTCCTACGATGTCTGATGACCTCATCTATCACTTTGTTTTCCAGGAAGAGTGGCAACAACCATTGAGGCGTATACAGACATTTCAAGACGTGATGACATCACAACTGATACATTACAATACGATTAATGGCAGGAGCGTTGCTCACACCTTGGCGCAGGTATTTCTAAATTTCGTTCCTGAAAAGGTGACTGCGCTCATCAATACAGCCATGTTTCTGCTGTTGATATGGCTCGTCACTCTTTATACCACTAACAAAAAGGAATTTCAAGCCATTACAGCAGTCGTCACATTCGGACTGCTTTTTCTGGTCATCAAAGACTTTGGAACAGGATTTACATGGGTCCTGGGAGCCATCGTATACCTATGGACACTGGTGTTTACCATGTTGTTCCTCATCATGCTAAAATGGTTAGGTGACAAAAAGGTCAATTGGAAAATACTACCACTTGCTGTCGTCTCCTTTTTTGCCGGATGGTCTCACGAAGCCATTGCACTACCTTTGTCCTTCTCTTTCATCCTGTTCTTTTTCCTTCATAGAAAGCACATCTTTCAGCGTGCCAATACATATTGCATGATAGCCTATATGACAGGAGCACTGATGATTCTCTGCTCTCCTGCCTTATGGAATCGTGCCAATATCGATGGGGTAACATGGATGAACCGTATCTTTTACGGTTGTATCAACCTGCTCTTTGGAATCAGAATATCATGGCTGCTGATTCTTTCCCTCGTTATCATTCTATTCCGTAACAAGCAGCATTTTAAGCGTATCATCAAGCAACAATTATACCTATTATCTGCCTGGCTCGTGGCGATAGGTATTGTTTTCGTTTGTGGAATAACAGCAGAGAGAGTAGCTATCTGTGCCGACTTTTTAGCTTTGCTTCTATTGGTCAATGTGTGGCAAGGCCCGTATCTGCTGAAAAAACAATCAGGCATTACTATTACAATAGCACTGATTTCAACTGTTGTTGCTATTCCTGCTATTCAATTAAACTACCTCAACTATCAGAATGAGCATTTCCACCGTCTTCAACTTGAACAGGCCAATCATCAGCCTGTAAAAGTACGACAGTTGCCTGATGACTCCAACTATTTCATCAAGAAGATAACGAAAAGGTACGTCAATCCAACAATAGAGTTCAACTTCTATAACTGCTATATGGCTTTTGACAAAGATGACTTGAACAATAAAGCCGTTGCGAAATGGTTTGATAAAGACTATGTCGTCTTTTTGCCAGAGGATGTCATAGAACATATCCAACACAACGAAACAGCCTATACAACTATAGGTAGCGACAACCACAAAAAATTATTTATCTACCGATTGAACAGGAAAAACAATCCTGTCAGTAAAGTCATTTTCAAATTAGCTGATGACAATACATTCTACCAAAATATTCTGTTCCCTTCAGATAATGAATATGAATTAGACCCATTTAATTACAAGACACTGGATATTGACCAGCATCATTATTTGGTAATGACCATACCACCGTCGAATATCAGACAAAGAATCAAGACAATCTACATCAAATAACATCCATTTCAAGAACTATCATAAGCTATGAAGAAGAAGATGACGATACTCCTACCGGCCTACAACGAAGAAGAGTCTATGAACGACTTGAAAAAAGGTATGGATCAAGTAGTCAAAGACAATCCTGACTATGACTGGCAATTTCTCATGATTAATGATGGAAGTACAGACCATACTCTTGAGAAGATGGCTGAGTTGTGTAATGAAAACCCGCAATATCACTATATCGACCTGTCCAGAAACTACGGAAAGGAGATAGCTATCATGGCAGGATTAGACTATGCCGAAAGTGATGCCGTCATCATTATGGATGCTGATATGCAACACCCTATCGATGTGATTCCAGAAATGCTCCGCTATTGGGAGGAGGGCTATGAGGATATCTATGCACAGCGCCAGCACTCCGATGAGTCGTGGTTAAAGAAAACGACCTCTAAAGTCTATTATAAAATATTACAAAAGGCTACCAATATACCTATTCAGAAAGATACTGGCGACTTTCGTCTGTTAGACCGTAAATGTATAGACGCCTTAAAGAAAATGCGTGAGACTGACCGTAATAACAAAGGTATGTTCAGCTGGATAGGATTTAAGAAAAAAGGCATCTACTATCAGCAGCGGCAACGACAGCACGGCAAGACGAAATGGAGCTATTACAAGTTGCTGAATCTGGCACTGACGGGTATCACCTCATTTACCACTACCCCACTCCGCTTTGCCTCTATCTTCGGCATCGTTGTTTCTCTGCTGGCCTTCCTCTATCTAGTATATATCGTCATCAAGACATTAATCTATGGCGACCCCGTACAGGGTTATCCTACCTTGATGGTAACCATTCTCTTCCTGGGAGGCATCCAACTGATAGCTCTCGGCATTATCGGAGAATATCTCAGCCACATATTCAATGAAACGAAGAAAAGGCCAGGCTATTTTATCAGAGAATACCGATGACCAAAGAACATTGGTTATATATTGACAGACTGAAAGCACTTGCTATGATGATGGTAGTCATGGGGCATACCATCTATTTCTGTATGTACCATGAAGAGCAACCCCATGACATCATTTTTACTATGATTTGCACATTTCACGTACCATTATTCTTTTTTCTTTCAGGTGTTGTCATCAAGGAACTTCCTAATAGTAAGAAAGTGCTTTCAAAATCCTACAGATTCTTGAAGCCTATGTTGATAATAGGATTTATCAATGCCATTGTGATAGATCATATAAGAGACTTCTTCTTGAAGGGAGGACATAATGGTTACTGGTATCTGCTTACTCTTACCATATTTTATTTAATGCTACTGCCCTTCAACTTGAATACAACAAAAAACAAACTGTTGAGTATTCTCATTGATATTGCTATAGCCCTATCCATATGGATTGTATTCTATATTGCCACGGGAACAGACAATATTATTGTTAATGCTGCCAATCCATGGGGTGCCTTTTCGTTTTGGCTCTTTTTCATTATAGGGTTCTTAGTAAGAAAATATAATCTGCTATGCTACCTCACTGACTTTCCTTGGCTGACAATGCTACTTGTCGGAGTTTATTTCATTTTCATTCTGATATTCTTTTCCAGTCTCGACCATCTGCCTATTTTCCTCGACTTCATAATTGCCGCCATAGCCATAGCAGCCTTAATGGGTATATTTCATCGGTTTGAAAACACTGACACATGGTTAAACCGACAACTGCTTATAATAGGAAATAATACACTAAAGATATATGTGTTTCATTATTTCTTTATTCGTTTTATCAACATAGATTTTCTAATCAGCAAAAATATCGTTCAAGAATTGCTCTTTATCATTCCCTTAACGATTATCATCGTCTATGGTTCTATAGCAATAGGCAAACTGGTAAAGTTTCCTTGACTATCATCATCAACGGAACTTCAATGCCAGCCTTACCGTCAGGTAATTGACTGGAATGGCCAATATCAATACGGGCAGAAGAGCCAGTTCACGAGACATGCCTATCAGAATGAATACATTGAGCATGACTATGCCAAACAGATAGTTGAACAGATGGCTTGTTGCAAAGCGTATGAGCCTGGTAAAGGAAGGAATGACCCTAAACGTGAAATAGGACGAAAGGAAGAAATTACATAGGAAACTAAGGATATAACCAACTGTATAGGCTATATTGTGACCTGTAAACAACAATAGGAAATAATAAATAATATAATGCAGTGCTGTAGCAAAGACTCCTACCACTCCAAAGCGCAGCAGTTCACCTAGTCTGCCACTATAGCGTGAATACTGTTTTCTTATCTTCATGCCCGGCAACAACAGAAACAGTTTCTGCTTTAAGGTCAGCGACCTGCCCAACTGTTTCATGTCACTCAGAATATCCTGATAATAGCGACTGCTCTTCCATTCATTTTTAGGTGTACAAACAGATACGGCAAACAGGTTTTCAAGCCGGTCGTCTAACATATCTGATAAAAATTCGGAATGCAAACTGTCAGGAATAGAAGCCTTTCTCAATTCATTCAGTTCATAGCAATAGTCGGCAGTCCATGTAAAACAGTTACTGGTATGCTCTTCACCTTTATTGTAAACTGACTGATAAACGATACGAACAGGCTTTTCTGTCAGGAAAACCAGACGTAACCAAAACAGATAGTCTTCGCCATTGATGATATGACGGGGTAGGTCGAAAAGCCTGTGCTGCATCAGATGACGTCGATACAGGCTTCCCCAGGGTACCCCTATAGTTCCTTCAGCACGCACCGTCTTATGACGAAAGTCATCCATAGGAATAATAGTACGCGATTCAGGAGCCAAACTATATCCGTTGCCCAGCACGATATCAACGTCTTCAGTTGTTGCTTCAAATAATACCCTTAAGGAATCAACAGGTAGCATATCATCGGAATCTACAAAACAAATCCATTCGCCGCATGCTTTCTGTACTCCCTGCCACCGAGCCTCAGTACGTCCCTTATTAACTTGATGGAGAACCTTGATACGAGGGTCTTTCAAAACATACTCATCACAAATCCTACCGCTATCATCAGTACAGCCGTCATCAACTATAATCAGTTCAAAAGAAGAAAAAGACTGTCTCAATACACTTTCTATGCAAGCTGCGATAGTTTCCTGAGAGTTATAGACTGGTATGACTACTGATATGCTTGTCAACTCCATCGTATCTTTTTTATTAATATGCACTACATAATCCTCCGCAAAGATAATAAGTTTCTTTCAAAAAAAGTATTTTTTCAGCTTTTTATTTTGTTTTATCTGCAGTTAGTCGTACCTTTGCAGCCGATGAGATACCTGCTGACTGTCATAATGGCCATTGTAGGTACTGCTGTTTATGCGCAATTTCGTATTGACGGCAGACCAGTGCTTTATGACAGTAACACGAATACCATGCTGGCTACCATCCCACAAGCTGACTTCAACAAAAACAATCTGTATAAGGTAGAAGTAGACGAGGGGTGGTCGAACCTGAAGATTAATGGAATGACTGTCACCGGCAATTTCTATTTCATTAATATCAAGCCATCAAAGGAATATCCAATCACTATCAGAAACAAAGACCAATACGTGATTACATCAAATATCGTATTTACATTCCTGCCCATCATGCATATTTCCGGAGAGTTCGGCTATGAATACAAAGAGGGTACCGTCAGTTTATACTCACCTGATGGAGAAGCGAAAGATACACTCTCTGCCGTACTGAAATGGCGTGGAGGAACAACGAATACGGATGACAAGCATAAACGTAACTATAAGATAAAATTCACAGAAGACCAGCAATTCTTCGGATTACGAAAAGACAATAACTGGATATTGGATGCCGGCCAGGCTGACCTCTTCCGTTTGCGCAATCGTATTGCCACAGAACTATGGAACGATATGGCCACCAAACCCTATTATGCTGACCAGGAGCCAGAGACACTCTCTGGTGTTCGTGGGCGCGTGGTAGAACTGTTCCTTAACAAGGAATATCGTGGTATATACTGTCTGACAGAGTGTATGGACCGTAAGGAGATGAAGCTGAAGAAGGTAGATAAGAAAACAGGAGAAATACGCGGCTGTCTATACAAATCTGGCGGATATGGCTCTTCACTGATGTCTACTCTGCCTGCCACCTATGATAACAAGAGTGAGACGTGGGATACTTTCGAAGTGAAATATCCTGAAATGGACGATGCAGAAGAGACTGACTGGAGTACGCTATGGAATGCCATCAATTTCGTTGCCAACAGCAGCGATGATGATTTTCGTCAGCACATAGCTGAATACTTTGATATCCCTGTTGTCATCGACTACTACATTTTTATCAATGTCCTTAATGCATGCGACAACGTAGGAAAGAATATGTACTGGGCTGTTTATGACAAGACGAAAGATAAAAAACTGACTCCTGCCGTATGGGATTTGGACTTGACCGTTGGTTCGAAAATGCTTGAAAAGTACCTGTATAGTACCACAGGAGCACATTCGCCAGAATATCAATTACTAACACAAATCAACCTGACGAAGAGGCTTTCGGAACTGAACGTGGATAACTTCAACGAAAAAGTCATCACTCGCTATAACGAACTGCGTAAAACCATTCTCTCTTCCGACCAGATGATTACCCGTTATGCCAACTATTTCGATGCCTTGGACTTCAGTGGTGCTGCACAACGTGAGATGGACTTATGGTCAGGAGACAGTGATGTCAATAACGAAGAAATCAACTTTGAATACGAAATATACTACATCAGCTACTGGCTGTCACGCCATTTGCAGTATCTTGACGAAAACATGTTCAAGCCCATCGATTATCCTACAGATCATATCATTACTGTAAACAACAGTTCAGAACAACCACGTGCTGTCTATAACATAAGAGGACAGAAAATAAGCAATAGCCTTTCGCTTCAGAAAGGTATCTATATTGTTGATGGCAAAAAGTATATCGTCAGATAGCTTATCAGCTTAATTCCAGCATTCTTTCAATAGGCTTCACAGCATCCTTGGCAATAGAAGGATCTACCTCTACTGACGGCCATTCATACTTCAGACAGTTATAAATCTTCAGCAGCGTGTTCATCTTCATATACTGACATTCGTTGCAGCTGCATTCAAGGCCGCTCTCGCTGATTTCTGGAGGTACGGGGATAAACTGCTTGTCAGGACACGTGCGCTGCATCTCGTGAAGAATACCAGCCTCTGTGGCCACGATAAACTGTTTTTGATTACTCTGTTGTGCATAGTTCAGCATTGTTGCCGTGCTTCCCTTTACATCAGCAAGAGCCAGAACAGGACCCTTACATTCCAGATGAGCCATCACAACAGCATCAGGATATTGCTTTCTGAGAGCTATGATTTGCGAGACAGAGAAACGCTCGTGGACGTGACAGCCACCATTCCAAAGCAACATCTGACGACCCGTCACCTCATTAATATAATTGCCTAAGTTATAGTCAGGACCAAAAATGAGCTTGGCATCTTTTGGCAACTGGTCGACTACTTTCTTGGCATTACCTGATGTCACGACCACATCCGTCAAAGCCTTGACGGCAGCAGTGGTATTGACATACGAGATAACCTGATAGCCAGGATGCTCCTCCTTATATTTCTTTAAGTCTTCTGCCTTACACGAGTCAGCCAATGAACAACCGGCATTAAGGTCAGGACAAAGCACCGTCTTGTCAGGAGAGAGCAACTTACAGGTCTCTGCCATGAAGTGTACGCCACACATCACCATCATCCGGGCATCCGTCTCTGCTGCCTTGCGAGCCAATGCCAGCGAGTCGCCTACGAAGTCGGCAATGTCCTGTATGTCACCAATCGTATAGTAGTGTGCCAGGATAATGGCATCTTTCTCCTTACACATACGACGTATCTCAGCCTTCAGATCTACTTCAGCTGCAACAGGCTCATCAATAAACCCTTTTTCTATCCACTCCTTTTTCAACTTCATATCATTATTCATTTTTTATTTTCTTCTTTTTTTAAAAAGAGAATGTAGAGGATGATGTGGTGTTGATAAGTGCAAAACTTTCAGCTGCTTTTCTTGCCAGTTTTGTTATTCACTTATTGTTTTGTGTTTTCAACATCCTCTGTGGATACTTACTTACTGATTATGAGACAACTAAGCAGTTTATCCAGCATTTTCTTTTTCGGTGCAAAATTAATAAGTTTATATCTTTTTTCAGCGAAAATACGTGGAAAAATTCATCTTAAAGCCATAATTTATGCATTCAATTCACCATCGGGTAGGGGAGAATGATGAAATATCACAGTAATAAATATGTTATGAACAGAGTTATCCACAGTTTATGAACACTATGATGGCCTATTTCTGGGCAAGCGAATCGAATATGAAGCGTTCATAGTCATCAAAGGCTTTCTTGATGATATCCCTGCCATTAGGAATCTGCTTCAGAAAGAGTCGGCAAAGATAGGCCAGCAGGCTGGTAGAAAGGTAGAGTGGAATACCGTCGCTACCCTGATCGGAAAGCGACTGACTCTGATACTGTATCAATCCATGATATGCTGGATGACAGTGCATACTGAGGTGACGGTATAACAGTGCCATCTCCTTGTTGTTGAAAAGGTATTTCCAAGCCTGGCTGTAGGGAATGCGTCTGACATCATTCTTATCTTCGTTTTCCACAAATTCAATGCTTCCGTTATATGGACGATTGCTTACTTTCGTCCATTCATCGAGTTTCTGTTTGCATTGATTGTCTATCGAAGTATTCATGATGTCGCTTCTCAGTTTCTCAATATCTTCTATAATGGTCTGTTGTTCTTCTGAGGGGGTCGATAGTTCATCCGTATTGTCAAGCAGGTTTTTCTTACCGTTTATCTGCCAGTATTTCCATACGATGTTACGTTGTTCATCCGTTTTTGGCAGTTCATACAGAAAGTAGAACATGGCCAGGTGTTCGTAGACAGTACGGGTGAGCGTCATCGTCTTGTATTCCTCATGGAGTTCGAACGACTCTCCTTCAAACTGATAGACCAGTCCTTCGGCAGTAAGTTTATGGTTGCACATGTGGGTGGTGGTCATTCTTTGCAGAAAGGCATGCGCTATCGACAAGCGTTCGTCTTTCAGCAAGTCCTGGTGATAGACGATAGTGTAGCAGATGATATGGGTGGCTATCTTGGTAATCAACTCAGACAGTTCTATGGCTTTCTCCGTTCGTTTTTCTGGTGCTAGTCGTTCGTTAAAGGGAGCCAACACAACCGTCCTGTCGTATTTGATACTATGGTTATTCTTCCTTTTTTTCCTCATACGATGTGTTAAAAAACTGTTATCCTTTATCAATTTTCGGTTGCAAAGGTACGAATAAGCGAGCAAAACACCAAATTTATTTGTATTTTCACTTCCTTATTCGTAACTTTGCACACACTATGCGTAAGATTAGGACGATAGAAATGCAGCGGCTGACGGTAGAGGAATACCGTGAGGCCGAGAAGTTGCGGCTGATAGTAGTGCTCGACGATGTACGCTCGATGTACAACATCGGTAGCGTGTTCCGTACATGTGATGCTTTCTTGGTGGAGGGTGTCTATCTTTGTGGCATCTGCCAGACACCGCCATCTACCGAAATCCACAAGACGGCACTGGGTGCAGAGGAAAGTGTCAGCTGGCGCTATTTCAATACTGCTTTAGAGGCTGTCGAAGAACTGAAAAAAACGGGCTATACGGTGCTTTCAGTAGAGCAGGTGGAACATAGTACCAAACTACAGACGTTCGTGCCTCAGCGTGGCTTAAAATACGCCGTAGTGCTCGGAAACGAAGTAAAAGGCGTCCACCAGGAAGTAGTAGACGCCTCAGATGGCTGCTTAGAGATACCTCAGCTGGGTATCAAACACTCTATGAATGTCTCCGTTACCGCCGGTATCATCATTTACAAGTTCGCAGAGTCACTCATAATCCGTTAAGCAGTATGTGCCAATAGTAGTAGTATTGTTACTACTTGATTATCACCTTCTTCGTTGTACCATCATTCATCTTGATAATGTTCAAGCCTGGCATCATCTGATTTCCCTTTTGTCCGTTCAGGTTATAGAAATGAGTAGGAACAGCTTTACTATTCATCAATACATTGATACCGTTTATTTCATTATCAATAAAGAAGAAGTCCTTCCACTGGGGTGCTTGCTGATAGGCTGATGTAGTTCCCTTAGGAACGGATAGTGTGCAGTTCCACTTATTAATATCGTCCAAAGCTTGTGAGCCACATGTTGGCGGAGTGACAGCACGGCTAATCAGTCTGGTCATAGCTGTACAGTCAGAGAATGCTTCCTTTCCTATCGTCTTCATACTGCTTCCAAAGGCGAAGTAATCCAAACTGCCGCAGCCAGAGAAGGCCCAGTCACCTATAGACTCTACACCGTTACCAATGCTGACGTTCTTAAGGTTAGTACAGCCATAGAACTCATTAGGCGATATTTCTGTCTCCTTATCCGTAATAGTTACCGAACGTAGCGACGTATTGCGGTAGAAGGGTGAATAGCCATAGTTGCTGCCCGTAGAGTAACTGATGTTTCGTCCAATATATACTGAATCCAGCGGACAGTCAGCAAAGAGTGGATTGCTTCCATTACTCCCTAATGTTAAGGCTTTATCGTCAGCCTTCCTATCAGCCATAATGACCTCTTTCAGACTATTACAGCAACGGAACGTGTAATTCTGAATATCTGTCACTGACTGCGGAATCACAATCTTTGGCAGGGCGGAGCAGTTGGAAAAAGCGTAAGAACCAATAGTAGTAACACCTATTCCTATCTTTGCTGATGTCATACTTGTACAGTTTTGGAAAGCATAGTTCCCCAGCGATGTTACAGCATCAGGAATCACAATACTTTGCAGCAGTTTGCAGCCGTCAAAGGCATATTGGCCTATTGAAGTAATTCCCTCACCCAGTGTTGCTGTTTTCATAGCTGTACAGTTTTGGAAAACTTTATCAGTTATTTTACCCTTATTCTGTAGATTCGCTGTTTCCAAATTGGTGCAACCATTAAATGCCGCTGAAGCGATATCAGTCACATTATCTCCAATCTCCAACGTCTTTAATCCTGTGCTCTGATAAAACGCTTGTGAGCCAATAAAACCTTTATTATTTACATTTGCTGAACATTCAGCCGTAATATCGCTAAACGCAGATTGGCCGATGTTTCCTGTATTTTTAATAGTTGCCGTTGTAATAGCTGTACAGTTTTGGAAAGCATAGTCACCAAGGTTACCTTCAAAAGACAAATCAACATCCTTGATAACACTATTACCATAACAAACATATTGGTTGACATTCTTTACGGTCATGTCAATACCTTTGTATGATACTGTTTTCCCTATACTGATTTTTTCTGCCGATTCATTATATGCGCAGTCGATGGCATCACAAGTACGTTCTGAGGGGCTGACAGGAACATATTTTACGCCGTCCACCTCAAATATACTGCTTATGAATGGATATACGGTCTTGTTGCTCAGATTACTATATAAATCGTTGGCCACATAGTTTACGGTACCCTCAGCATTCGTATATCCTTCTGGTGGGGTGTTTGTCAGCCAAATAACTTTTACAGGTCTATATCCTGAACTAACGTCATAACTAAACGCAGAACTGCCGATAGATAGAACTCCTGACCCTATAGTAACAGACTTTAAATAAGTGTTAAAGAAAGCTTCTTTTCCTATTGATGTCACGCTGTTTGGTATGGTAATGCTTGTTACTCCCGTACATCCTTTGAACGCAGAATACCCGATGTCAGTCACTTCATTACCAATGACTATTTCCTTTATTGAGGTAATACCGTTGCACCAATTTTTAATTGATTTACAATGGAATATTAATGAATTCAGTCTATTGCATTCACTGAATGCATCGTATCCTATGTACATCACGCTGTTTAGTATGGTAATGCTTGTCAGTCCTGTGCAGCCATAGAACGCATTGTTTCCTATGGTTTTCACGCTGTTTGGTATGGTAATGCTTGTCAGTCCTGAGATCATAAACGCATTGTTTCCTATGCTTGTCACGCTGTTTGGTATGTTAATGCTTGTCAGTCCCATGCATCCCCAGAATGCCTCGTATCCTACTATTGTTACGCTGTTTGGTATGTTTATGCTTGTCAGTCCCATGCATCTTTTGAACACACCGTTTTCTATGCTTGTCACGCTGTTTGGTATGTTAATGCTTGTCAGTCCCATGCATCCCTCAAACGCATTGTTTCCTATGGTTTTCACGCTGTTTGGTATGTTTATGCTTGTTAGTCCTGTGTAATAGAACGCAGAGTCTCCTATTGTAGTCACACTGTTTGGTATGTTTATGCTTGTCAGTCCTGTGCAATCATAGAACGCAGAGTTTCCTATTGTAGTCACACTGTTTGGTATGTTTATGCTTGTC
>CAMKTS010000009.1 GCA_946415755.1 uncultured Prevotella sp.
CAACCACTTAGTTATTTTTCCACCTTCCCGTGTCTACTTTTCGTGGAGCAACATTTTGCCAATAATATGGTAGTTTTAAGCCTCCAGCAACGCCTGCAATCGTTTGCCAAGAAAAAACAAAAAAAAGAGGTAAAGGCGGTTGCTGGAGTCATTTATAATGACTATCTTTGTAGCGAAAATAGTATACCAACCTAAAATGGACTGTATGAGAACATTAGTGAAAAGAGCTTTAGCGGCCTGCCTGTGGCTGACGCTGGGCATCTTCCCCATGACGGGAGCCACTACAGTGACATCGCCTAACGGCAATATCGTACTCAATTTCAGCGTGGAGCAGGGACGCCCCACCTATACCTTATTCTATAAGGGTAGGGAGGTGGTACGTCCGTCGCACCTCGGCTTGGTGTTGGCGAAGGACAAGCATGCCTCGAAAGGGATGCAGGAGACCGACCTGATGGATGGCTTCGTCATCAAGAGCGAGGAAAGTGCCGATTACGACGATACGTGGCAGCCCGTATGGGGCGAGTCGCGCACCATCCGTAACCGCTATGCCGAGTATGTTGCCGTATTACAACAGCCGAAGGAGCAGAGGGAGATGGCTATCCGCTTCCGCGTCTACGATGACGGTATCGGCTTTCGCTATGAGTTCCCGCAGCAGCAGTCGCTCAACTACTTCCTCATCCAGGAAGAAATGACCGAGTTTGCCATGACGGGCGACCATACCGCCTGGTGGCTGCCTGGCGACTATGACACCCAGGAGCAGGAGACACAGCAGACCAAGCTGAGTGAGATTCGTGGACGTATGAAGGAGGCCGTCAACTGGACGAATTCCTCCGTGGCCGTCTTCTCACCGACCGGCGTGCAGACTTCGTTGCAGATGAAGAGTGCCGATGGCCTGTATATCAATATCCATGAGGCTGCCTGTCAGGACTATGCCACCATGCACCTCGAACTGGTGGATGCCGAGACGCGTACCCTTACCATGCAGCTGGGCGGTGGCAGCAATGCCTATACCCCTAACCCCAAGCGCTCGGCATGGCCGCTTCCCGCTCTCTTTACCTTCGTCAGCCATCTCACACCTGATGCCACGGGTCTGAAGGGCTGTATGCAGACACCGTGTGAGACTCCCTGGCGCACCGTGATGGTCAGCGACGATGCCCGCGACATGCTGTCGTCGAACCTCATCCTCAACCTCAACGAGCCGTGTAAGATAGAGGATACCTCATGGATTCATCCCACCAAATACTGCGGCGTGTGGTGGGAGATGATTGTCGGCAAGAGCTCGTGGAACTATACCGACGACTATCCCAGTATCAAGCTCGACCAGATAGACTGGACGAAGGTGAAGCCCAACGGCCGCCATGCCGCCAACAACGCTAAGGTGAAGCGCTATATCGACTTTGCCGCAAAGAACGGTCTGCAGGAGGTGCTTGTCGAGGGATGGAACGTAGGCTGGGAAGACTGGGCGAACCTGTGGAAGCGCGATGTGTTCGACTTCCAGACACCCTATCCCGACTTCGACCTGCAGATGCTCAACGACTATGCCCACTCGAAGGGTGTGAAGCTGATGATGCACCATGAGACCTCCTCGTCGACGCAGAACTACGAGCGTCACTTGGAGAAAGCCCTCCAGCTGATGAACCGCTACGGCTACGATGCCGTGAAGACGGGCTATGTGGGCGATATCATCCCCCGTGGCGACCACCACTATTCGCAGTCGATGAACAACCACTACCTCTACGTCGTACAGGAGGCTGCCAAGCACCACGTCATGGTGAATGCCCACGAAGCCACCCGTCCTACCGGTCTCTGCCGTACCTGGCCCAATCTGGTGGGCAACGAGAGTGCCCGTGGCACAGAGTACGAAGCCTTCGGAGGCAGTCGTCCCGACCATACCTGCATTCTGCCGTTCACTCGTCTACAGGGCGGTCCGATGGACTATACCCCCGGCATCTTCGAAACGAAGCTCTCTACGTGGAGCGACAACCCGTCGTGGGCACGCATCACCATCGCTGGTTCGCTGGCCCTCTACCTCACCATGTACTCACCGCTGCAGATGGCTGCCGACCTGCCAGAGCACTACGAGAAGTATGACGATGCCTTCCAGTTCATCCGCGATGTGGCTTGCGACTGGGACGAGAGCATCTATCTCGAGGCAGAGCCTGCCGACTATATCACCGTAGCCCGCAAGGCCAAGGGCACCGACAACTGGTTCATCGGTGGCAAGTGCGACGAGAACGGCCACCAGTCGGTCATCAGGCTCGACTTCCTCGACAAGGGTCGCAAGTACGACTGTACCATCTATGCCGATGCTGCCGATGCCCACTACGAGAAGAACCCCAAGGCATATACCATCTCCCGCCGCACGGTGAAGCAGGGCGACGTGCTCAAGCTCACTGAAGCCCCTGGTGGCGGCTTTGCCGTATCCCTCATGGCCCAGTAGCCATTTGAACTACCCACTAGTCGAGCGAAGGCAAAACTTAACAACAACAGCGTTATGAAAAAGCAGATATTATTGACCGTATTGATGATGATGGCACTTACCATTACCGCACAAGACTTCAATTTCGATGAAGCATCCTATACCCCGCAGCAAACCGTGTTCCGTCTCTTTGCCCCTGCCAATGCCAAGGCCGTGAAAGTGCGCCTCTATAAGGATGGCATGGGCGGCAAGGCTCAGAAAACCGTGGCGATGAAATATGTCGACGGCCTCTGGACGGCTACCGTCAAGGGCGACCTCCTGGGCCGCTTCTATACCTTCGATGTCGGGCGTGGCGAGTGTGCCGGCGTGTTTGCCAAGGCCGTGGGTGTCAATGGGCAGCGTGCCGCCATCATCGACCTGGCGGCCACCAATCCGGAAGGGTGGGAGAGCGACCGTCGCCCGCCGCTGAAGAACCCTGCCGACCAAGTGATCTATGAGATGCATCACCGCGACTTCTCCATTGCCCGTCCGGATGCCAAGTATCCGGGCAAGTTCCTGGCACTGACGGAGCCGTGGGCCATCCGCCACCTGAAGCGGCTAGGTGTCACTGCTGTCCATATCCTGCCCAGCTACGACTACGGCTCGGTGGATGAGACCCGTCTGGAAGACAATACCTACAACTGGGGCTACGACCCCGTGAACTACAATGTTCCCGAGGGTTCCTATTCTACAGACCCCTTCCAGCCCGCCGTGCGTGTGGGAGAATTCAAGCAGATGGTACAGGCTCTCCACAAGGCAGGGATCCGCGTCATCCTCGACGTGGTGTACAACCATACCTACGACATCGACCGTTCCAACTTCCAGCGCACCTATCCCGACTACTACTATAGGAAAATTAGAAATGAGAAATCAGAAATGAGAAATGGCGTTTCCGCAGATTTCTCTTATTCCAACGGTAGCGGCTGTGGCAACGAGACGGCCTCTGAGCAGCCTATGATGCGCCGTTTCATGCTGGAGAGTGTCAAATACTGGATCAATGAGTACCATATCGACGGTTTGCGCTTCGACCTGATGGGCATCCACGACATCGAGACGATGAACGAGATTCGTAAGGCTGTCAGCGACATCGACCCCACCATCTTCATCTATGGCGAGGGATGGAGCGCAGGCTCCTGTGCCCTTCCCGGCGACCGTCTGGGCATGAAGGCCAACATTCCGCAGATGCCGGGTATTGCCGCCTTCTCCGACGAGATTCGTGATGCCCTGCGCGGTCCCTTCGACAACGATACGAAGCCGGGCATCCTGGGCGGTGCTTTCAATATGGAGGAGAGTCTGAAGTTCGGTATCGTGGGCTGTATCAGCCATCCGCAGGTGGACATGTCGAAGGTGAACTACTCCAAGCAGCCGTGGGCTGTACAGCCTGTGCAGATGATCAGCTACGTCAGCTGCCACGACGACATGTGTCTGGTAGACCGTCTGAAGGCCAGCGTTCCGGGCATCACCCAGGAAGAGCTGATCCGTCTCGACCTGTTGGCACAGACTGCCGTTTTCACGTCGCAGGGTGTTCCATTCATGCTCAGTGGCGAAGAGATGCTGCGCGACAAGAAGGGCGTGCATAACTCGTACAATTCGCCCGACAGCATCAACCACCTCGACTGGAGCAACCTGCAGCGCTATCCTCAGGTCTTTGAGTATTACAGGAACCTCATTCAGCTGCGCAAGCGTTATCCCCACTTCCGTCTGGGCAGCGCCGACCTGGTGCGCAAGAGCTTGCAGTTCCTCGATGCCCCCAAGGGTGTGGTGGCCTACCGTATTGAGGCTCCTCGCGGCCATTCCGTCGACCGTGTCATCGTGGTGCTTAACTTCACCCGTCAGGAGCAGCGCATCGCCATCCCGGAGGGCAAGTATTTTGTTCTCGCTGCATCGGGAGTCATCGACCTCAACGGCCTCGATAACATCAAGACCAGCCAGGCTGTCGTTGCCCCGCAGTCAGCTCTCATCCTGCAAGATTGAATCATGTAACAAGGGAACATATCTATGAAAACTAACCATTTTATTTTAGCCGTCAGTACCCTCTGCGTACTGCTCACTGGCTGCGACAATGCCGTAAAGAATACCAAGATGCTCAGCGAACTGACAGAAAACGACGTACAGATTTCACGTATCGACCCCACCGACTGGTTTGTGGGCATGAAGAACCCACAGCTACAGCTGATGGTGTATGGTCAGGGAATCCGTGAGGCAGAGGTCAGCACACAAGGTGCTAAGATCGACTCGCTGGTACGTCTTGACTCTCCCAACTACCTGCTGGTCTATCTGAACCTCTCAGGAGTCGATGCCGGTACCCTTCCGCTCACCTTCAAGCTGGGCGACAAGGAGACCACCGTGGGCTACCAGCTGAAGCAGCGCGAGATGAAGGGTGCCGACCGTCAGGGCTTCGACATCAGCGACGTGCTCTACCTGCTCATGCCCGACCGTTTTGCACAGGGCGAGCACCATCAGTCGCAGCTCGACGGCATGCGCAGCTATAAGGAAGACCGCTCGGCACCGTCGCTGCGTCATGGCGGCGACTTGGAAGGACTGCGCCAGCACCTCGACTACTTCACCGAGCTGGGTGTCACAGCTCTCTGGTTTACTCCCATCCTCGAGAACGACTCGCCCGACATGATGGAGACGTGGTCGACCTATCACGGCTATGCCTGTACAGACTACTACCGCGTAGACCCCCGTTTTGGCACCAACGACGACTACCGTCAGCTCATCGACGAGTGCCACGCCAAGGGACTGAAGGTGGTGATGGACATGATTTTCAACCACTGCGGCTTTGAGCATCCGTGGGTAGCTGACCTGCCGTCGAAGGACTGGCTCAACCTCTCTGACTGGCTCAAGCAGTCGGGAGGCAAGAGCGACCCTCGCGGCACCGACTTCCTGCAGACGAGCTATAAGCTCACCCCCGTGCTCGACCCCTACGCCTCTGACATCGACCGCCGCGAAACCGTGGAGGGCTGGTTTGTCAGCACCATGCCCGACCTCAATCAGGAGAATCCCCACCTCATGCGCTACCTTATCCAGAACAGCAAGTGGTGGATAGAGACTGCCGGCATCGACGGCATCCGCATGGATACCTATCCCTACGCCTACCGCCAGCCGATGGCCCAGTGGATGAAGGAACTCGACGAGGAGTATCCCAACTTCAACACCGTCGGCGAGACGTGGGTCACCGAGCCAGCCTATACCGCCGCATGGCAGAAAGACTCCAAGCTCTCCGACATGAATTCCTACCTCAAGACGGTGATGGACTTCTCGTTCCAGGAGAAGCTCGACTCTGCCAAGCACGAGGAGACCGATGCCTGGTGGATGGGTATGAACCGCCTGTACAACTCGTTCTGCTACGACTACCTGTATCCTGATCCGTCGAGCGTCATGGCCTTCATCGACAACCACGACACCGACCGCTTCCTGGGCGACGGCTGCGACTCGCTGGCCCTGAAGCAGGCCCTCGCCCTGCTGCTCACCGTGCGCCGCATTCCCCAGCTCTATTATGGTACGGAGATTCTGATGAACGGTACGAAGAAGGTGACCGACGGCTTTGTGCGCAAGGACTTCCCCGGCGGTTTCCCCGGCGACGACCACAACTGCTTTACGGCCGAGGGCCGCTCCCGTGCCGAGAATGCCATGTTCCGCTGGCTTAGTCGTCTGTTGCACTGGCGTAAGTCTACCGACCTCATCGCCAAGGGCCGTCAGATACAGTTCATCCCCAACGGCGGTGTCTATGTCATTGCCCGCCAGCACGAGGGCCGCACGTCGCTCACCGTCATCAACGGCACCACGAAGCCTGCCACTCTCGAAGTCAAGCGCTATGCCGAGGTCATCGGCCAGGCCACCCGTGTCAAGGATGTGCCCACCGGCCGCTACTACGACCTCTCCTCCGACCTGCAGCTCACGCCTCGTCAAACGCTGGTCTTAGAGTATTAAGGTTGGCTTGATATAATAGAAGGCGGGAACTTGAATTAATAATCTCGGTTCATCAACCGATGGAATGCCTCTGATATGTCAGAGGACAGGCGAAGGGCAAAGACTTCGTCCAGCATCGATTCGCCCTTGATGGCCTTGTGCGAGCCGCCGCCGTTAGTGCTCCAATAGTAGTAACGCGTCTCGTTGTCACCGTTCTTTTGGAAGAAGAAGTTCAGCCCCTCATCGTTGTCGATGTACAGGAACTCCTCGTAGAAGTCGCGGGCGGCAATGTTGTACTTTCTTGTGATGAGGAACGGCAGGTAGCGATACATCCCTGTCGTCTTATCCTCGGTACGGCGGAAATAGTAGTGCAGCGTCTCTTTCTTCGGACCGATGCCCGGCTCCAAATGCTGGCTGGTCACCTCCATGTGCCCCAGCATCGTGTCTGTACCCTTTGCGGCCTTGTCGGCATCGGCCTTTGCAGCAGTGTATGCCTTGCGAATCTTGGCCACCTCGGCCTGCTGGTTCTGCCCTACCGTTGTCAGGCAGAGCAGAAATAGCATTGCGATAGTTGAAAGTGTTCTCATTTTTTTTCTTGGAATTTAATGTGTCATGTTTCATCTTAATCAGCTCCTATGCCGCGAGGCTTTATGTTCCCATCTGTAGGATCGGGATTGTACCAGTTCTTTGCACCCGATTGGTCGGCATGTTCGATAGTTCCGAGCTTCTCGGTGGGGTGGCAGATGACGCAACCAGCGAGGTAGAACTCACGGTCGCATGAGAACAGTGGTGCCGTGGGCTCGTTGTCATAGAAGCGGCAGTCGCTGAAAACGGGATACGAGCTATGGCTTTCTACGAGCGCATATTCGCGGTTGTGGTAGAAGTCGCACATCTCGAACTTGGCCGGCATGACGTTGTTGAGCATCATGATGCCGTAGGTGCAGTCGTGGATATAGGAACGGTACATCGAGAAGTCGTTGGTATTCTTCAAGTCCAGACCGTAGGTGCCACAGCCGTAGAGGTTGC
Source organism: uncultured Prevotella sp. (assembly GCA_946415755.1). GTDB lineage: Bacteria > Bacteroidota > Bacteroidia > Bacteroidales > Bacteroidaceae > Prevotella. Next base: position 7,400 of record CAMKTS010000009.1, read on the forward strand.
AGTTCTGTATGCTGATGCGCCAGCCACCGTCAACGCCGATAACGCCGCCCTGACAATAGCCGCCTTTGGTGTGGCCAATCGTCAGGTTCCGGATTTCTATCTGCTGACAATTCTTGAAGTTCAGACAGAAGGCATAGCGTGGGGATACGACGATACTCGAATGGCCCTCGCCACGAATCATCATCTGTTTATGGTTGCAGATGGTCAGCTGGCGACCGTCGTAAACCGCCTCGCTGATGAGGACTTCCTGATTGCCTACTTCCGTAGAGCCCTCCGGGCGCCACTGGCGGTAGCGGGTGCGGAACTGCGAGGCATCGTCGAGCAGTGGTGTCAAGTTGATTTCCGTATTCTTGGCCACCAGTATCATAGCGTTTGACTTCAGGGCGTTGATAAACTGTTCGGCTGTAAAGACGCGGACATATTCTTCGCCGTCGAATGTGACGGTAGCCCCATAGGGCTCCGTCTCCTCAGGGCCACGGCCATCTTCGGCCAGACCGCCGGGGAATGCACTTGGATGGTTGTCTGCCATTTGTTCCGTGCGTTCGAATACGGGTCGCATGCCGTTCCACTTGAAATGGTGCATCAGCTGATCACGGCTGTCAAAGATGCGGAGTTCCTTTCCCACTCTGGGCAGTTTGAAGCTGTAATTGCCACTTGCGGTGACATCCATCCAGTCGCCAATAGCCTTGGGTTCAGGCGTCAGCTGACGCTTCTGCGGGTCGTAGTCGTAGAAACAGATGATTTCTATTTCCGGGTTTACGGGCTGGCCGATGACGACGGCGAAGAGCCGGTGTCCATTAGAGCGTTGCCATACACAGGCCTGCATATACTGTCGGTCGCTGCCCTCATCGGAAGTCTCTGCGTAGCCGTTCTTCGAGTCGATGGTGACCTTGTAGTTTGTTGTACGGTCGAGCACTTGCTCGTCCATTCCCGTCATCATCACCTGGCATACATCGGCTCCGACGCTTGTAGGCCACGTCTGGTCAAAGCGTTCAAGCATGATGCCCAAGCCGCCTGTTGGCACATCGGTAATTACTTTCGACTTCCATCCAGTCTTGATGCTCTGGATGCTCACGCCCTGTACTGCTGTAGTCTGGCAGAGCAGAATCAGCATTGCGATGGTTGAAAAAGCTGTCTTCATAGATGATTAATTGTTGGTTTATTGTTGATTAGTTGTCTATTGTCCCACCGTCCACGTCTCGCCTTCTTGTGCGATGTTGCCGTCTTTCTGCCAGTAGAAGGCACTGTAGACGCGAGTCTTGCCGTCACGGGCAATGTAGTGGCTCAGGATGCGGCGTTCCTCGCGGTCAACTTCGGGGTTGCAAATCTCGCGGAAAGTGTTCTGGCAGTAGAACTTTCCATCGTCTGGATCATAGACCCACGCATCGTATTTTACAAAGGTCTGGTCGCTGGCAGGCATCTGTCCCAGGCAGATCATCACGTCGGTGTATCCGTCGAAATTCACGTCGGTCTGCCAGACATTACCAAAGGTTTCCAGCATATCCGCAGGGTAGTCAAATCCCTGTCGCTCGCCAAGCGTCAAGGTCTTGCCCTCGCTGTTACGGATAATCATTTCGTACTTTGGGTCGCTGTCAAGGTCGAACGTGCGCACGCTGACATCCCATACCTCTACATTTGTGGGGTCATCCTTTATGGACTCGTCGTCTTCCCCCATCTCGGCGGCACTGCCGGCACCGACGTTGGCGCTGTCGGCTTTGTTCTCGGTTGCCGTGCTGTCTGCTGCGCTACCGTTTCCTGTGGCTTTCTTGCCGTTTGAACACGACACAAGACCAATGATTGCCATCATGGTGATACTAAAAAGAAACTTTCTCATATATCAATAGCGTTTTGCAATTCGTTTGCAAAGGTACGGCAAAAAACGGAAACGGCGTTATCATTTCATCAAATTTCCTTATCTTTTCGTGTAATTTCTTTTTGACCTGCCTAAAGAGGCACTTTGTTCGAATAAAGTGCCTCCTTATTTTTCGTAAAGTGCCACTTTAGCGTCGCCAACAGGCTCTTTATTTCCGTCAGTAAGATCCTCGTCGCGAGCATCCTCAAGACATGTTGCGTTTAAAATTTGTTAATCAGAAAAACTCAAATAAATTTGGTTTTTCGTTCAGTTTCACTACTCTGAGGTTTCGCCTCGAAGGTACTTTCGCTCGACATAGCAAAATTAAAACAAGTTTTATTTTGCTATGTACTCACTTATTCGTACCTTTGCACGAAGAATGAGACTACTGACAAGAACGATACTGCTACTTTTGCCCTGGCTGCTGCCGCCACAACTGCTGTCGGCACAGCCACGCTATGACATGCAGCAGCTGCTGCGCGAGCGGCTGAACAGAGGCGTGACGGCCGTGAGGGATGGCGAGGGACAGGTGTGCGTGACGTGGCGCACCTTGTCGACCGACGGCAGGGGGGAGGCCTTCGACGTGTATCGCAATGGGGTGAAACTGAACCGGCAGCCGCTGACGGCAGGAGGAACGTTCTTCATCGACAGGCAGCCGCTGAACGGCGAAAAGGTCGTCTACGAGGTGAGAGGAGGAGGAATGAACGGCAACTGTACGCTGGATGCCGACAGCCCAGTGGGCTATATCCCAATAACGCTCGACAAACCGCAGGGTGGGACAACACCCGACGGAAGGCACTATGACTATACGGCCAACGATGCCAGCATCGGCGACGTGGACGGCGACGGACAATACGAGCTGTTCCTGAAGTGGGAGCCTACCAATGCCCACGACAATGCGCATCCGGGATATACCGGCAACGTGCTGATAGACTGCTACAGCATCGGCAACGGTAGCGGGGGAGACGGCAGAAAGCTGTGGCGCATCGACCTGGGAAGGAACATCCGGGCAGGGGCGCACTATACGCAATTCATGGTGTATGACTTCGACGGTGACGGCAGGGCAGAGATGATGTGCAAGACGGCCGACGGTACGCAGGACGGAACGGGAGGCGTAATCGGCGATGGCACGAAAGACTGGCGCACGGGGGCACCCACCAGTCTGGAGCCTACACGGGACGAAAACAAGAGCGAGGGGCGTATCCTGCAAGGACCGGAATACCTGACCGTGTTTGACGGGATGACGGGGAGGGCATTGGCTACGGTAGACTATGTGCCGGAAAGGGGAGAGCTGAAGGCGTGGGGAGACGGCTATGCCAACCGCAGCGACCGATTCCTGGCGGCAGTGGCCTATCTGGACGGGCGGAGGGCCAGCGCCATCTTCTGCAGGGGATATTACACCCGTACCGTGATAGCCGCATGGGACTGGGACGGCAGCCGACTGACCAGCCGGTGGGTGTTTGACACCAACCAGCCGCAGTGGGCCGCGTATGCCGGACAGGGCAACCATAACCTGCGCGTATGTGACGTGGACGGTGACGGTTGCGACGAGATTACCTACGGCTCCATGTGTGTGGACGACGACGGTAGCGGCCTGTACAACACCGGATTCGGACACGGCGATGCCATCCACCTCGTGACAGAACCCGACGGCAGCCTGTATATATGGGACTGCCACGAAAACAAGCGTGACGGGGTAGACCTGAGACATGCCGCCACGGGAAGGGTGGTGTTCAGAAATCCCAGCCCCACCGATGTGGGGCGCTGCATGGCCGCCGACATCGACCCGGAACATCCGGGAACGGAGCTGTGGAGCAGTGCCGACGAGTGCATCTATAATATAAAAGGTGAGGTGGTATACGAACGGCTGGGTGGACGGCGCTCCATCAACTTCGGCATTTGGTGGGACGGCGACCTGCTGCGCGAACTGCTCGACCATGAGCAGGTGCTGAAATATGATGCCGAGCGGAAGGAGATACGACGGCTGTTCCGCTTTGAAGGATGCCGGTTCAACAACTGGACGAAATCGACACCCTGTCTGCAGGCAGACCTCCTGGGCGACTGGCGAGAGGAGGTAGTCACTCGCACGGCCGACAGCAGGGAGCTGCGCATCTACGTATCCACCATTCCCACTGAGTACCGCATCAACTGTCTGGAAGAGGACATGCCCTACCGGCTCAGTGTGGCAGCACAGAACGTGGCCTACAACCAGCCCCCGGAGCCGGGCTATTACATCGGACCCGAACGGACGGACTATCTGCGCAACAAGGAATGACGGAAACAGCCAAACGAAAACAATCGCAATCATCAGTAAACGAAAACAAATAAAAAAAACATTGTCAATTATGATTCATGTAGTATGTGTACACACGGCAATGGCTCTGGTGGAGCCGTTGACCAAGATTTTCCAGGAGTATCTGCCTGAAGTGAACCTGAACCACATTGCCGACTCGTCGCTCATCAGGGAGGTGATAGCCCACAACGAGGTGACGCCTGCCGTGCGCCGACGCCTGCTGTCTTATTATAACGGGGCTGCCGATGCCGGTGCCGACGTGGTGTTCAACACATGCTCGTCGGTGGGCGACATTGCCGACTACGGCAATCTGTATGCGCGTATCCCCATCTTCCGCATCGACCAGCCTATGGCTGCCGAGGCGGTGCAGAACTACGACCGCATCGGTGTGATCTCTACGCTGCCCACCACGCTCGATCCTACCTGCCGACTGCTGCAGAACGAGGCAAAAAAGGCTGGACGGAAGGTGACGCTGGTAGAGGGGCTGGCTGACGGAGCCTTCGCTGCCGGACAGAGTGGCGACGGAGCAACTCACGACAGGCTGATAGCAGAGGCCGCACAGAGGATTGCCTCGCAGGTGGATATGTTTGTGCTGGCTCAAGGGTCGATGGCTCGCATGGAGCAGCGGCTGTCGGAACTCACCGGAAAGAAAGTGCTGTCGAGTCCCGTGTTGGGGGTGAAAGGACTGCGTAAGTTCCTCGGGCTATGAAGAGAAAGAACATGATACTGGCTATGCTCGTCATACTGGGCATGGTCACCTTCCTGGACAGGATCAATATCAGCGTGGCGGGGTCGAGCATCATGCACGACCTCGACCTCTCGCCAGCGCAGTGGGGATGGGTGCAGAGTGCCTTCATACTCAGCTACGGACTGATGCAGATTCCCATGGGGGCGATGGGTGACCGCTTCGGACATCGCAAGATCCTGGCGGCCATCGTGCTGTGGTGGTCGCTGTTTACGGCATTTACAGGTTTGGCGGGAGGACTGATGTCGCTGCTGGTCATCCGCTTTATGTTCGGCATTGGCGAAGCAGGCTCGTCGCCATGCTCTACAGGGGTTATCAGCCGCTGGTTCGAGAAAGGAGAGGTTGGCAAGGCACAAGGATATGTGTGGGCTGCCAGCCGGATGGGCGGTGCCCTGACACCGTTTGTGGTCATCCCTGTCATGATGTGGGTGGGCTGGCGCTCGGCATTCTACCTCTTGGGGGCATTGGGCATCGTGTGGGCCATCGTATGGTGGCTGTATTATAGGAATCCGGGGGGAGCTGGTGTTTCCGAAATTTCCAGTATTTCCGGAAATTCCGGTGCTTCAGGAGAAGCAGCTCTTTCTTGGCGCAGCCTGTTGCACAGCAGCCAGTTCTGGCTGTTGTGTGCCATGTACTTCTTCTATGCCTTTGGCTCGTGGTTCTTCTTCTCGTGGTTCCCCACCTTTATGGAACTGGGACGCGGCTTCGACAAGACAGAGCTGACGTATGCTGTGGCAGTGCCTTTCGTGATGAGTATGATAGGAAATATAGCCGGAGGGTATCTCACCGACCGGCTATCCAAGAAGTATGGTATCAAGGTGGGGCGCAAGGCACTGGGAAGCACATCGCTCGCGGTGTCATCCGTCTGTATGTTCCTGGCGGCTTTCATTCCGGGAAAGATGGCGGTATTCGTGTTCCTGTCGCTTCTATGTTGCAAACCAAATAATTGGTTCGTTTTTTAGCATTGTTTAATCGTTTATACTCGTTTTTTACCTTTATATACACATTTTAAATCAAGAAATCCCCTTCCAGACACATTGTTGTTGCGCCTGGATAATTGCATAAGCAACAGGAATGCCGGATCAAACTTCTATCAGATGTAGTGAGCCGTAGCCACTCATCAGATTACTTCTTCAGATCTTGGAGTATAATGCCACAACCTACGACTAGATGTAGTCTTACAGACTCATCAGGGACAGTGAGTGGTCATTGTAATATGAGAAGTCTGTCCGACTTAAATTCCCGTTGTTATGCATATTTGTGATGTTACCTTTATGGTAGCGCATATCTTACTTTCGTCTTTAAAACGGCATATGCTCTGCAAGCCAGTTTCCTTGCTACTTTGATGATGGCTTTGTGTGGCTTCATGCTCTGACAGCATTTGGAGTAATATGCCGATAGTTCGATGTCTCTCTGTATGGCAATCCAGCAGGATTCCACGATGAGTGGGCCGAGATGCTTGTTACCCCTGTTTATCTTCTCTCCGCTGACCTTCCTGTCACCAGAGTCATGACAGGTAGGAATAAGCCCGAGGATGGCAACAAAACTACGCTCATTTGGAAATCGCATAATATTATTGTCCAGCTCTGTCAGCACTGACATGGATGTTATTAAGCCTAGCCCTGGCACAGTGATTAGAAGATTGTAATTCTCCTTGTACCTGTCTGTAGTACTCAAACGACGGATCTCGCGAGTAACCTTAAGGATGGCCTTCCTGGTATTCTCCACCTGCTCACAGAGCAATATGAGTGACATCTTCTGTTCTGACAGCAGCTCCACTTCCTCACGGAGCCATTTCATGAAGTTTCGTGACCAATGGGCGCTGTTCTTCCTGAAACGCTCAGGATACGTCACACCTTGAGTATAGAGGAGGTGTTTCGTCCTGTTCTTCTGACGGGAGAGGTCCATGATGAAACGCTGGCGCAGGCGCATCAGGTTCGTATCGTCCATATACCGCTTGTCCTTGATGTAGATGCCTGTCAGTTCGCCACGTTTCAGAGCCCAGGCTATCTTCTCAGAGTCCACGGCATCCGTCTTCAACGCCTTCTCCTTGCCCGTTGTGGGAATGTCTGCAGCATGGACCACGATGTTCTCAATGCCCTGCTCTGTCAAGGCATAATGAGCGGAGAAACCGCAGAAGCCGGCCTCGTAGGCCGACTTGAAGTGGGCCTCAGGGAATTTCTTGTTCAGTCTGTCAAAGAGCTCCTTTGCATCTGCATGCTGAGCGAATGAATACTTGCAGCCACTTTCCGTGAGCGTTGTCACGTGCCACGTTTTCAGATGTACGTCAATTCCGACGTAAATGTTTTGTCCTTTGAAGGAAACTTTGTACTTTTGCATACTGGTACGGTTTTAATTGTGAATGTATAATTGTTTGTTAGCACTTGCAAAAATACAAACCAATTATTATCGTACCAACTTTTTCCTCTGAAAAATCTATGAAAAACACCGAGGGGGTGCCTCGCGGCAGGGGGCTCGCAGCCCCCGAGAGTGTCTGCCTACTCAGTATCTCATTCCGTTAGCGACTGCAAACATAGTAACTCTGCTTCGGTATTTTCGACCTGATGCTGCCTTCGGCATGGGCGTTATGCATCGACCTCGACAAGCAGCATGCCGGAACCCTGAGCGGAGCCATGAATACGGCAGGCAACATTGGCGGTTTCTGCTGCGGCATCTTGTTCGGTGAACTGGTGCAGCAGTCGGGCAACTATAACCTGCCGCTCTATATGATCGCGCTGATGCTGATTGTCAGTGCCGTGTTGTTTGCCTTCATCCGTCCGGACAAGCCGGTTATCTGACTACCTTCTTGCCGTTCTGGATGTACAGGCCGCGCTGTGACTTTCCAGCTATCTTCCGTCCGCTGAGGTCGTAGGCCTCGGTAGACTGGTTGGCATCTTCCATCAGCAGCGACTTGATGGCTGTAATGTCAGAAGCTGACACGTGCTTGATTTCCAGGCTGGTGGCAGAGCCTGACTGCTGCTCCCAGTTGAAGCCGCAGCGTGTGGGCAGGAACGACAGGTCGCCAGTGGTGCGAACAAGGATGCTCTCCAGCGGGGTAACGTTCTGCTTGGCGGGAATGCCATAGAGTCCCTCCTTGGTGCGTGCATCCCAGCTGCTGCTGAATGCAACCTGGTTGCCTTGTCCGTCGTTCATGCGGATGGTCTTGATCTCAATGCCGGTACTACTGGCATCAGTGTTCTGCGCGCGCAGATACTGCGATTTGGGTGAGTTGATGAGGTAGGGAACACCGGCCTCGATGCCTTCGCTGGTGCAGTCGGTGAAATAGAGGCAAAGGATATTGCCCTCCTGACGGATGGCTGACAGACGCTCCACGGTGATGCCCTCGGCAGCTTGTTCCAGCTGCGTGGCACTGAGCGACATGGGCAGGCAGAGAGTGTTGTAGCCTGCAAACAGGTAGCGGTTGATGCGCACGGCATGCTCCATGTCTGTCACCTGCTCGACTTTCAGCGAAGCATTCTCTGTGTAAAGGTTCTTAACTTGGCTCTGAGCCTTTGTCTGCTGGCTGCACATCAAGGCAGCAGCGGTCATAACGAGTAACAGATGTTTCATAGTCTTTTGTTTTTAAAGGGTTATTCTTCTGCAAAGATAGTAATTTTTAAGTAAATAGTGGAGCGTGGAGAGTGAAAAAAAACAGCGGTACCGCTGTTTTTTTACACTTCTTAACGACTTAGCTTCAAATAGACCTCTCTGAGCGACCCTTCGTTGCCCACATTACCGGGGAAGATGATGTAGGGGAAATGGCGCGTCATCACACAAGGAACACTATTGATGACTTGCCCCAGCACACGTGCCGACTTGATGCCAAGCCCCTTGGTCAGGATGTCGTGCGATGTGATGCCTCCCTTGCCGACCAGGTAGGATGGGGTGTAGGGCAGCTTTCGTACGATGTCGATGAGAAAGTCGCTGACCTGTTGTCCGAGGTGTTGCCGCTGGTCGGCATCATCGAGCCGGATTTCCTGCCGTGAGGTGTAGATGACGGGTGTCAGGTGATGGTCGACAACTTGCTGGATGGTATCAAGGGTCTCAAGCATCAGTGCATCGGCATCGTCCAGGATGCGCTGCACATCGACCTCGATAGCACAGGTGCCTTCTGCCTGCAGGAGACATTCAAGCTGGGCAGTGGTATTCTTGACGTGAGAACCCACGATAAAACAGCCAGCGACGTCACGCTTTTTCAGGATGCCATTGTCGAGAAGGGGGATGTCGGAAATACCGCTGATAGCCTTCGGCAATGAGGAACTGCTGCGAATCACCACGTTCTCGGCACTTTCCAAGCTGATGATCTTCTCAGCGTAGGCATACAACTCGTCATAGCTCTGGGCATTCACAATGTCGTAGTCATTAGGGTTGGCCCCTTTCTCCTTGATATACTCCGTGAGGACGCTGGTATGGTAGGCAAACACGTTGTCGCGGGCAAATTCTGTCTCGCTGACGGGGATGAGCCGCTCGCCGTCACGCATATAGTGGATGCCGTCGATGGTCACTCTGCCAGCCTCGATGAATGCTGGGCAGAAAGGTGTCTTGGGTGACACGGGAAGACCGTACTCGGCAAGCACTTGACGCATGATGTCCGTCTCTAAGGGGAAGTGGCCGCGCAGGCAACTGTCGCTGCGACTGACGATGATGAGGCGATAGCCATAGTCGGCATTCACCTTGACAACCATCTCCATGGCACTCTTGGTGACTGCCGCGGCTTCATCGCGCGTCATGGCCCGTGTGTTGGTGAGGATATAGAAGAAGGGTATCTCATCCTCAAAGGCCTCGCGAACATGTTGTTCGTCCCACTGGGTGATGAGCAGACAGCCGTGAACCGTCTGTATGCCTGTAGGGTCGTCGTCAAGGACGACTAAGCGGTGGCTACTCGCCATCGTCTTGTATTTCTCATTTCCCATTTCTCATTCCTCATTTAGAAATGTGTTGCATTTCCCTCGCCTCGTCAGGAGTGGCTGGCTCACAGCCCATCATGCGGATGAGGGCTACCAATTTCTCCACCAGTTCGGCATTGGTATGGGCACGCTTTCCGGGAGCATAGTAGAAACTGTCTTCAAATCCTACACGTACTGCCGATGCCCCCATGCCGATGGCACAGGCCAGTATGGAGAAGTCCTTCATCGAGTCGTGCGTGATGCCCCATGAGGTGCCGGGTTCCATCAGCGAGCAGAGCATGGCCAGATTGCGACCGGTTGCCGAGAGATTGCTGCTGTTGCCAGGACCTACGCAGAAGTTGTAGTGCAGGGGACGGTGGATGACTCCCTCGTCGGCCAACCGTGTGGCACACTCCACATGGCTCAGGTCGAAGAGTTCCATCTCAGGGATGGTGTTGGTCTCGTCCAACCGCTTGGCCCAGTAGCGCAGGTCGGGCATAGTATTCACGTACACCGTCTCACCGAAGTTGACACTACCCATATTGAGTGATGCCACCTCAACTTCAGGAACGTTGAGGCTCACGCAGCGCTCGGCCAGTGAAAGGGATGACAAGCCGCCGGTGGAACCCTGTACAATCATATCGGTCTCCTTGCGGATAAGTCCGATGGTTTGCCGAAATACATCCAGCTCAAATGTCGGGTTACCATGCAGGTCTCTGGTGTGAAGGTGTACCTCACAGGCTCCTGCTTTGTAACAGTTGATGGTGTCTGCTGCAATCTCCTCAGGAGTCAGAGGGTTTTTACACTCTGCGGGAATCTCTTTCCCTACGTGGCATACTGGTGCCACCGTCACAATAATCTTTCTCATCTTCTAATCAGTATGTTCCTTCTATCTTTATGACTCATCAACGGCCGTTTTGTCATCTGCAATGGTGCTGTGAATACCTAAAAATGATGAAATTCTGCCAAAAGTGTTGCGCGTTTGCCCGAAAATGAGTAATTTTGCACAATCTATTAGATAAGGTACGCGCGATGAAGAATATGAAGATGTATGAGCCTCATGATAAGATGATAACGCTTATCAAGGACAACTATAGTGTGCTACAGGCACTGGGGGCGTTTGGTATCAACCTCGGCTTTGGCGACAAGACCGTCAGCGAGACATGTGAGATGAACGGGGTGGATACCTATACGTTCCTGGCAGTGGTGAACTTTACCATCAACGGCTATGCCAGTTTCGAAGATGACGAGCAAATCAGTGTCACCACATTGCTGCACTATCTGGAGGCCAGTCATACCTACTATCTGGATTTCCAGCTGCCCTTCATCCGCAGGGAGCTGCAGGAGAGTATCAGCGACAGCGACCAGCTGGGACATCTTATCATGAAATTCTATGATGAGTATGCACAGGAGATTCGCCGACACATGAAGTATGAAGAGAAGACGCTCTTCCCCTATGTGCAGTCACTCATCGACGGGAAGCCTGCCACCGACTACAATATCGAAACCTTCTCGAAGCACCATGAACAGACCGACAAGAAGCTGCGTGAGCTGAAGCTGATGATTATCAAGTATCTGCCCTCTGATGCCCATCACAACAACAAGCTGACGGCTACGCTCTACGACATCTACAACAACGAGGAGTGGCTTCGGCAGCACGCCGAGGTCGAGGACCATATTTTCGTGCCGGCCATCCGTCGTCTGGAACAGCGTGTCATTCAGAGCGACGTGACGAAAAACATCTCCTCGATGGTGTTCAAGGGTGGTGCTGATATGGGCGATGCCTTGTCTGAGCGCGAGCGGGATGTCATAGTGAGTCTGGTACAGGGTATGCAGAATAAGGAGATTGCCGACCATTTGTGCATCTCTGTCAATACCGTGATTACCCACCGGCGAAATATTGCCCGCAAGCTACAGATCCACTCGCCTGCCGGCTTGACAATTTATGCAATAGTGAACGGGTTGGTAGACATCTCAAGTGTCAAGCTCTGATGCTTATCTATATCCTGTTGATGTCTACATAGCCGTGCATCACGGCATAGATGGTGAGTGCCGAGACACTCTTCAAGCCCAGTTTCTCCATAATGTTCTTGCGGTGGGTGACCACTGTGGACAGGGCGATGTGCAACCGCTCGGCAATCTCCTTATTGATCAACCCCTGCGCAATGAGCGACATCACCTCTATCTCGCGGTCAGAGAGTACCTTCTGCTCTACAGGTTGTGGAAGAGGGGGAAGGTTGCGGCCGTTGCTGTGGCCGTGTTGATGGAGATGAAGCAGTTGACGGATGAGCAGAGGCTCTGGCTGGTTGATGCATAGTGAGTGGAATCCTGCCAGTGACGATGTCGTGGCCAAAGAGAGGGAGAGCACGATGGTCTTGCGCTGTCGGTCGCGGAAGAAGTCGCGGTGACTGAGCACGATGTCCATTGATACGAAGTAGTGCATATAGTCATCGGGGCGGTTGGCCTCCAGCTCCGCAAACGAGCCGTAGCCATCGACGGCGATAACGGGCATGATGCTTTCCAGCAACTGCTTCAGCCCGATGACGGCGAGGGTGTTGGCATCAATGATGGCCACTTTCGGTATCCCAGTAGCATGAGTCTTCATACGCGCTGCTGTTCTTTACCGATTCATGAACGATAGGCGCGAGGCATCCTTGTAGACGGTCTCTGCCAGCGACTCGTTGTGCGGTGACTTGCCGAAGATGCTGTTGAATAGCTTTTGCAAGTCTTCCTTTCCACCGTTGTTTTTAAGAATATGTACAATGCAGAGGTTCTGCAGACCGATGGTTTCTGACAGGATGTCGATGTCGGTGCTTCCCAGCTGGAAGAGTGCCAGCTGGTAGGCTTCGTCGAAGTCCTCTCTCACCATGAGTTCCACGTCGCCCAGTGTCTGCATGCCCATCCTCTTCAGCACAAACAGGTAGGAGTTGAAGGGCATGGGCTGTATCTCTGCCTGTGTGATGGCTGCAATCTTGCGGTTCAGCTTTTCGAAGGGGTGTTGTGACAGGTAGTTGTTGAAGGTGTCGCCGTCGAGTTCCACTTCCTCCAACCTTCCGCTTTGCACGAGGCTCAACGTGCGGCGGCGGTAGTCGGTAATAGCGTTGCGGATGCGACTGAACTCATTGTCGGCCAGCTCCAGCATGCCAGCCAGTCGGCTGAGGCTGCGATGGTATTCCAGCGGTGTCTCTATTTCCGACTTGTAGCCGATGTCGTGCTGGATGGCCGACCATACATGCTGTAGAGCGGTTCGCATCTGTATCTCGAAGCGCAGCTCGTTCAGCTGGGGACATGACGAATCCTCGTACATCTTCTTAGGCATGCGACAGATGTAGTGCAGCGAGTTGTAGCCGAAGCTGTCGAACTGGTGCATCTTACGTTTGTCCACCGAGTTGGGCCAGTCAATCTCGAACAGGTTCTCCACGATGGATGCGATGCGGTCAACGTCCTCGTTGTAGAAGGCGATGACGCGCGCACCGAAGATGTCGGTGATGTCGGTGATAGAGACATACTTGCTGCCTTTACGTTTCAGCTTCCCAGCCAGCGAGTATTCTTCTTTGATGCGGCTCTCCATGCTGTTCAGCTCGATGCCGCTTTGCTTGAAGAGTTCCTTGAGCCGTTCCATCACCACCTGCTGCAGCTGCTTGAATACGGGTAGCATTTCGTGGTATTCCTCAAGCAGCATCTGTCCGTGCAGGTCAAGGGCATAGTCGTTCATAGTCGCAATGTTTTGATGCCTGCTGACGGATTCAGCGGATTTCGAAGAGATTGAAGAATCCTGTCATCATAAACACCTTCCTGATTTCCTCGCTGATGTTTTCGATGATGACCTTCCCCCCCTTTGTCGATGCTTCTTTCCTGATGGTGAGGAAAAGTCTCAGTCCTGAACTGCTGATGTATTCGAGGTTGGAACAATCCAATACGATTTCCTTGTCGGCATTCTCGAGCAGAGGGGTGATTTCCTGCTGTGCCTTGACGGCGGCAGGTGTGTCTAAGCGGCCGTTAACCATAGCCAGCAAGCCACTGCTTTGTTCTTTAATGTCAAAAATCATAATACTTCTTAATAATTTAGTAATTAGTAATTAGTAATGAGTAATTATGATTACCATGCATGCCAAGGAAGAACCCTTGGGCAATGAGATAACCGGTTGTTATAAAGTAATCATAATTACTCATTTCTCATTAAATGAAATTACTTCAACAGGGCCTTGCGAGCGGCATTGATCTGCTCCTTCATCTTTGCCATCTGCTCCTTCATCTCGGCAACAGTAGTGGCATTGAGAGCACTGAGGGGAGCAATAGCCTGAGCTACGGGCTCGATGTCGGGATCGTACTGGGCCAGACGGTTGACGGCATCGAGAACCAGAACGATACGGAAAGTAACGTTAGCAGCAGCTTCGTCGTTGAAAGTGCTGAGGAACTTGTCTGCATTCTGGTTGCAAACATAGAGCTGCTCAATGAGGGCTGCAGCTGCCAGCTGCCAGAAGTAGTTGATACGATCGTTCTTCTCCATCTCGTCATAGAGGGTTGAAGTGGTCTCAAAGATAGTATTGGCATCCTCGATAGCCTTGAACGAAGGATCGTTGATGTCGGCAGCCAACTTGGTAATGGCCTTATCGTAGTCCTCAGTAGGCATCTCGTAGAGCGCAGCAATCTTCTTGTCGACGCTCAGGGCACTCAGCGTACGATATTTCTCGGTGAGTGTGGCGGCTTCGTCAGCTACATTGGCAGCCAGCAGATAGTCAGGCTTCACCTGCTTCTCTTCCTTGGTCAGGGTGATACCGTCCTTACCCTCGTTCAGGAAAGGCGGTGTCTTCAGCTTACCCAGCTCAGAAGCGATGCTGTCCATGTGCATCTTGATGCTGGCCTCAATCTGCTTCTGTTCGAAACTCTTTACACTGTCTGCTCCAGCTTCAGTCTGAGCAGTCTTGTTACCACATGCAGCAAAAGCGATGGCTGCGAAAGCGATAGCTAAAAATGATAATTTCTTCATTTTGTCTTAAAATTTGAATTATTAATAATGTTAATGATAATATTCTTTGTCAATAGAATGACCATAACGATACACATAAGCAGCAGTACGCCCATATTGAACCACAGCGTCTTGATGTGCCGTGATCCCAAAATCTTCTCACTGCTGTAGAAAGGCGCACGCCCTATCTTGCTTTGAGGCGTCAGATAAATCAAACCTGTGCGTGGTACGATATAGTTGTCGATGACATCGAGCATGCGCTGCTGGTCGGCTCCAATCACGCAGTCTTCCAGTTTGGTGTTATAGTTTTCGCGCTTCAACTGAAGAAGGGCTTCCTTGCTGTTCTGGCGGATATAGTTGGATGCGAGGGCATCGGCTTTCAGCGTGAACTGGTTGCTGCGCTTGGAAAGTAGCGACTCCGCCTCTTTCATATAGTCTTTGAGAGACTGATAGGACTCATCGCCCTGATAGGGCTTCATGCCGCAGAACGCCGTCAGTTGCGGCAGATTGGTACGAATGACCTGCATGTGGTCGACTTTCGCTTCTTTGCCGTGTTTTTTCTCGTCCTTCATGGTCTCCAGTTGTGACTGAAGTTCATAGAGCAAGCCCATATTATAATACTGTGTCTCGTATTTGGCTTTGTCTACCCCAAAGAACTGACGCTCGTACTTGTTGTCAGTAAACGAGGTGACAGCCAGTGCTTCGTATGACCAGCGCGACGGTATCAGGTCGCCTATCAGCGGTACGTTGCCTGTGGTGCTCTTGGGTGTCAGATCCGAGAAACTCACCACCAGTCCACACAGAAGAATCTGGGGGATGAGCAGCATGGGGATGCTGATATAGATGGCCACGACAGAATTCAGGCATTGGGATAGCAGCAGACCAGTGAGGTTGGCCAGCAAGGCCGTGATAAAAAGGATGAGCCACCACGTAAAGAATAGTCCGTGGAGTCCCATGATGGTATTGCCGATGACGATGAAAAGCAGGGTTTGAATCAGTGAGACGCCAGCCATATAGACAATCTTCGACCAGATATAGCTGCTATATGACAGATGCAGGAAACTCTCGCGCTTCAGCAGAGCTCGGTCTTTGATGATTTCTTCGGCGCTGCCACTCATTCCTGTAAATGTAGCCACGATGACTGCCATAAAGAAGTAGCTGACCAGGTTCTTGTTGTCCATCACCGAATAACCTTCGGGTGGGGCATAACGGGTCAGCAAAGCACAGACCACTGCCAATACAGGAGCTTGCAGCAGGGTAATGAACAAGTACTGCGTGTTGGTGATTTTTGTCCTAATGTTTCGATGCAGGAAGATGGCAAACTGTTTCAGCACGCCAGGCTTCTTCTGGTCGGATGGTGGAATGGCACTGACAGTAGGCTTGGGCAGTTCTGCTCTGTCTTTCAGATAAAGCTCATGCCAGTCCTGTGGTGTCATCTTACGTTCGTCAGATAGCTCACCATTGCTGTTGAGTGCCTTCTCGTCGATGATGTTCAGCACGATTTCCGGATTCACGTTGCCACACATCGGGCAGGCGCTGGTCTCTGCATCAGCATAGTTGGCTGCCTCCTTGAAATAGGTAATGGCATCGATGGGGTTACCGTCGAATACGGGATAGCCACCCTTGTCGAGCAACCACAGACGGTCGAACAGCTTATAGACGTCGCTTGATGGCTGGTGGATGTTAACAACAATCAGTTTGCCCTTTAATGTCTGTTCTTTCAAAAGGTTGATGACTTTCTCGGTGTCAGCTGAAGAAAGACCAGATGTAGGTTCGTCGAGGAAAAGTACAGCAGGTTCACGAATCAGCTCCAGAGCAATGTTCAGACGTTTTCGCTGGCCGCCGGAGATGAATTTGTTGATAGCAGAACCGACCTTCAGGTTTTTAGCGGCATCAAGACCTAAGTCCTTCAGCGTCTTCATGACACGACGGTCGATATCCTCGTCGGGCATGCCTTCGAAGCACAATTTGGCTGTAAACCAAAGGTTCTGATAGACGGTCAGTTCCTCGATAAGCAGGTCATCCTGAGGTACGAAACCAATGAGGTCTTTGGCCTTTGGCTCGCTGATGTCGTGGCCATTAATGGTGATGCTGCCTTCCTGGGGCTTCATGCTGCCGTTCAACAGCGAGAGTAAGGTCGTCTTGCCTGTGCCTGATCCGCCCATAATGGCTAACAGTTCACCATTACGGAGCGTGAAGCTCAGGTCGTGCATGCCGTTGTCGCTGTTGGGGAAGCGGAAATTGATGTCGCGTCCGCAGAATTCGACGGTCTGAACTTCGTTGTCAGTATGCTCGTAACTGCCAATGATAGAAGAGTAGTAGACGGGCTTGCCGCTCTTGCTTTTCAGAACGCTGGACTGAATCCATACCTGATAAGCACCAGACAGTACAGGGACATCGTTGAGCAGAACGGTATCGCTGCCCATGTATGTGAACAACAACAGGCCAGAGATGGGGTCGAGCAAGGTCTTCAGTTGTCCGTCGAAACCTTCCAGCTGATGCAGCATGACATGCTCTGTGGCCTTGTTGTTGACAAAATCCATGAAGTCGTTATACTGCGAGTCTGGAATGCTGAACCGCTCGGCCATCGTACGGAACATGGCATCCTTAAATCCATCGTTGTCCTTGCAGAATTCCAAAAGACGTAGCAGCAGAAGGGCTTTCTCCGTCGTTCGGATGTCAGCCTGCAGGTTGGAACAGATGGCGGTAACGGTATCGATGGTGTTCAGGGCATCGGTCATCTCGTAGGCCATGCGCATATCGCTGTAAAGGTCTACATAGAGGTCGGTATTGCGGATGCCAAAATGATGACGTAAGTAATTGACGAGCATTTTCTTTGCTCGTTCCTCGTCCACTTGCTCTTCCTTGCCGAACAGGGCAAACAGACTGATAAAGCTTGATAATATGACGTCAGTCATTATTTTTTTAAGCTTGCAAATTTACTTATAAACTCAGACTATGCTCTTATTGTGGCTGTTAAAAAAAACTAAATCGCATCAAACAAGTTTCTTACGGAGCGTTAAAATGTTCTTTCCATTGATCCGCTCGTAGTTAATACTGTCCATGATTTGCCTGACCAGATGGATGCCCAGTCCACCGATAGGCCGTTCTTCTGCCGAGAGCGTCGTGTCAACTTCTTTCTCTGCTGTTGGGTCAAAGGGGGTGCCACAGTCGCTGATAACGAATTTCAGTCGTCTGTCGTTGGCCATCGCCTCAATGTTTACATTACCCGTCGTTCCCGCTGGGTATGCATAGCTCATCACATTGACCACCGCCTCTTCCAAAGCCAGGTTGAGACTCATGGTGGTACTCATGTCAAACCCCAAAACTTCACATACCTCATCGACGAATGTTGCCAGTTGTGGTACTTCTTCGATATTATTGGGTAGAGTGATACAACGTTGCAACTTCATATCTTTTTCCTGTGGTTTAGTATATTGGATAGCTAACATTGTTAAATCGTCGTTCTGTACGGCATTACCGACAAACTGATGTACGGCACTGAACATCTGTTCGATGATGTGCTGAGGCTCGCTGGAAGTATTCTTTGCCACATCGATCATTCGTTCTTCCAGGAACTGTTCACATTCGGTGTTCTCTGCTTCTGTCAGTCCATCAGTATAAAGGAATACGCAGGTGTTCAGGTCGATAAATGTCTCTTCCTGATTGAATTTCCAGTCAAGCATGACACCCAAGGGAACATTAGGCGAACAAGGAAGGAGTCCAATGTTTTGCTCTCCTACCAGTAATGGTGAATTGTGGCCGGCATTGCAATAGCGCAGACGTCCTGTCGGCAGGTCGAGAACGCCAAGGAACAATGTGACAAACATGTTTGACTCATTGTTGTCGGATATCGCATTGTTGATGCCATACATGATGCGTTCCGGCTGTGCCTCCTTAAAGCTGATGGTGCGGAACAGGGTGCGTGTCACGGCCATCACCAATGATGCCGGCACACCTTTTCCGCTGACATCACCTATACAGAAGAACAGCTTCTCGTCGCGGATGTAGAAGTCGTAGAGGTCGCCGCCCACTTCTTTGGCAGGATTCAGTTGTCCGTATATTTCGACATCGTTGCGGTCGGGGAACGGCGGGAACGTCTTAGGTAACATGGACATCTGGATGTCGCGGGCAATGTTCAGCTCGCTTTCTATGCGTCCTTTCTCTTCGTTAGCGGTTTTCGTCTCTTCTATCTGTTGTATCAGCGACTTCTGCATGGTCTTGAAGGAGTTGTGCAGACGCAGCATCTCGTCCTTGGTTTTGATGTCTGGCAGTTCAGCAGAGAGGTTGCCGGATGCAATCTCGTCGGCAGAGTCGGCAAACATGCTGATGGGCTTGGTCGTGCGACGAATGGCCGAACGGCATATCAGCCCCACGATCATCAAGCCGATAATGATCATGGCTAAGAAAATACCCACGAAGACACTTGCCGGGTATAGGATTTTTGAAAATGGTACGACTTTTCCCATCACCCAGTCCGTATTGTCTATCTTTGAAAGGAACATGAGACAGACAACATCGTTCGTGTCAATAAAAGAGAAATAATCTATCGTCTTGTTGCTTTCGAACATCTTTTTTGCATGAACTAAAGCCTTGGCGTTTCCGGTGTCTTTCAAAAAGTCGAAAAGGTTCTGATTCAGCAGCTTGGTCTCATCGGGATGAGCTACGAAAGTACCTTTGCGGGTAACGATAAAGCTATAGCTTGCGGTACTGTCTTCTTCTTCAACAAAAGTGAGGCCTACAAGGGCTGTGCTATCTAGTTCTTGCATCAGATCGCTTAGCCAGCCCAGTGCGATATCTGCTGTCTGGACGGCATAAATCTCTCCATTGCTGTTGATGATGGGCTGCGAGTAGGTGATCATCATCACTTCGCCGCCACCTGTGTCTATATATGGTTCAGACCAAGTGCCTCTGCCTGATGCAATGGGTTTGGTGTACCATTCCTGGTTCAGATAGTCGTATTCAGGCGTGCCCAACTGCTTGGGATGTATGCCCATACTGTCGCGATAAGCATAGGGGGAGAATGGCTGACCCTTCCTTGGCTCGTAGTCAGGGTTATAGGCCACAGCGGCACCCATGATGTTGGGGTTGAGTTTCAGCAGGTGTTCGACAGCATAATATTGACGGCGGTCATCGTAGATGTTTTCCACCACTTCTGGCATATTATTGGATACGGCGACCTCAACCGTTGAGAAAACATTGTTGATTTTTTCGTTGAAGATTCTTGTTGATGCCATTTGATAATCCGTCAGGAGCACAGCGCCAATAAGCCAAAGGAATGAGAATATCAAAACCACAATGAGTGTCATAACAACGGTCATCGTGCCTACCACACGCCATGTTAGTCTGCCGGCTATGGTGTGCTTACGGTGGAATATCTTGGTCAGTTTCATAAGTCCTTAGTCAATTATCCGTGCAAAGATACGACATTTAATGGAAAAACGTTTCTTTTTCGCGAAATTTTTTGCTTGTCTATAGGTTTTTTCGTACCTTTGTGGGGAAAATAACAAGCAGAGAACAAAGAATGATGAAGAAATACGTCAAGATGGCTTGCCTTTTAGGCATGCTGTGTTTACCGGTAAATGCTGATGACCATACAGAATTCCTGGGGCTTCCGCTGTCGATGTCTCCGGCTGAGATGATAGAGGAACTGAGTAATAAGGGTATGCAACAGGAGGACAGTTTCAGCATGTCAGGACGGATATCAGGTTTGAACGTCTGGCTTCATCTGCATAGTAATCGCGACACATCAGCTCTTAATTCGTTGATGTTGTCCACAAGATATCAGCAAGGTCGGACACCACGCGACGACTACATGAATATGATGAAATGGATGTGCCATCACTATGGGGCGCCGACGTGGGAGTCTACCGTTCGTGGTCACGCCTTTGCGCGCTGGTATGTGGGTTTCGACCGCGACATTGTAATGATTGCCACTGCCAGGAGTTCTGTTGACATCTGGTTTTACGAAAATCATTCGAAGCGGAATATTGACTACTACAGCATCCTGAAGTATTGCGAGCGCAATCCTTCGGATGATGTTCCTTATTATACAGCACGGGAACAGGTGACTTGGAAGAGCACGCTGGTTCCTGCCAAGACGGTCAAGCGGGGTAAGAAGACGAACCTTCGGCGTGGGAAGCGTTCGGCCGCTCGCAGCCGCAAAGCCTCTAAGTCTCGACGTCGCCGACGCTGATGTTTAGCTGCTGATTTCTGCAGCTCATATTCAGCCGCTGATGTTTGTTCTTCTCAATCCTCCATCGGGAAGAGTCCGTAGAGCTTGGCATCGATCATGTCGGTCACCTGCTTCAAGTCCTCTGGATTCTCGCCGAACTTGCAGTGGTCGCCGTCCACCACAATGAGCGGGCCTCGGTAGGTGGCTATCCAGTCTTCGTAGCGTTGTTCCAGTCCCTGCAGGTAATCCAGTCGCATGGTCTGCTCGTATTCCCTTCCCCTCTTCTGTATCTGTGCCACGAGGGTGGGGATGCTGGAGCGGATGTAGATCATCAGGTCGGGCAGTTTGACGAGCGACATCATCAGGTCGAACAGGTCGCTGTAGTTCTGGAAGTCGCGATCCGACATCATGCCCTGTCCGTGCAGGTTGGGAGCGAAGATGCGTGCGTCCTCGAAGATGGTGCGGTCTTGGATGATGGTGTCCTGCGACTTGGCGATTTCCACCACCTCCTTGAAGCGCTTGTTCAGGAAGTACACCTGCAGGTTGAACGACCATCGTGGCATGTCGGCATAGAAGTCCTCCAGGTAGGGGTTGTTGTCAACGGGTTCGAAGCGTGGCGTCCATCCGTACCGGTGAGCCAGCAATTTGGTCAGTGTGGTCTTTCCACTTCCGATGTTTCCTGCTACTGCGATGTGCATCTTTTTTATTTACAATTTGACAGTTTACAATTTACTATTGATTGACAATTTACGGATTTTGCAAACGGGTGTCTGAGAAGAGTCCGAACAGGTTGGCGTCGATGCGGTCGATGATCTGTGCCAGGTCTTTGGCATTGTTCAGGAAGTCCATTCCGTCCTTCTCTATGGTCATCACACGCCCTTTGTACTTGTTGAATACGAAGTCGTCGTATCGCCTGTTCAGATTCTCCAGATACTCCAGTTTGATGGTTTGTTCGTAGCCTCGTCCTCGTTTTTGGATGTTGCCCACCAGGTGTGGCACCGAGGCATGCAGGTAGATCATCAGGTCGGGTTGTCTCACCACGGTCATCATCTGCTCGAACAGCTCCATGTAGGTCTCGTAGTCGCGGTCGCTGAGGTGTCCCATTGCCTTGTTGTTCTGCATGAACACGTAGACGCCCTCGTAGATGGTGCGGTCTTGTATGATGGTGTGGTTGGCCTGCGAGATGTCGATGAGGTCGCGGAATCGTTCTTTCAGGAAGTACACCTCGAGGTTGAACGACCATCGGTGTATGTCCCGATAGTAGTCTTCCAGATAGGGGTTGTGGTCAACCGACTCGAATCTGGCCTCCCATCCGTAGTACTTGGCGAGCAGCCGGGTCAGCGTTGACTTTCCGCTTCCTATGTTTCCTGCTACGGCAATATACATATTTCTATTCGCGGCGGTTTCTGTTTACCAGATTCTGATTCTGTTCTCCGGGGCGAGATAGAGCTTGTCTTTTTCTCCCACGTGGAAGAGTCGGTACCAGTCGTCGATGTTGGGTACTGTGCCGTTGATGCGCTCGCTATTCAGGGAGTGTACGTCCTTGTTAACATGATTTTCTCCGATGCCGTTGGTAACGATGGTGGCGTACTGTGGCGTCCACTTGCTGCACCACAGGTAGGCGAGTGCCTCGTAGAATCGCCGCTGCTGCAGTTGCAGCTGTTCGCCGGTGAATCCATTGTTCTTCAGGTGCTTCGTGTAGGTGTCGTATGCCAGGTGTATTCCTCCGAGGTCGGCAATGTTTTCTCCAGCGGTGTATTGGCCGTCATTCTTCAGTCCTGTCTCGTATGGCATTACGTCCATTGCGCTGTAGTGATCTATGAGCATCTGTGCGCGCCTTGCAAATTCCTGTCTGTCGGCATCGGTTGCCCAGATGTCTTCCAGGTCGCCAATCTTGTTGTATTTTGCGCCGTTGTTGTCGAATCCGTGTGTCAGCTCGTGTCCGAACACCATCATGGTGGCGTAGTTGTGTGCGTCGTTCTGCTTGGGGTCGTAGCAGGGTGCCACCATGAATGCGGGATAGATGTTGATGGAGTTGGCGTTGGGCATGTAGAAGGCATTGACCGTTGTCAGGCTGTAGTTGGTCATCGTCAGCTGGAAGCTGTTCTTGACGGTCGATGTGCCGATCATCTTGTGGAACCAATTGAACTTTGTGCGTCGCAGCGACAGGATGTCGTCCAGCAGCGTCTGCTCGTTGGTCAGGTCGGCGAATCCCTCCTGTATCCACTCGTCGGGTGCGCCGATGTTGAATGTGATGGCATTGAGCTTGTCTGTGGCTATCTGCTTCGAGGCTTCGCTCATCCATTCGTTCTTCAGTATGCGCTCGCGGAAGGTCTGGCGCAGCTCGTTACAGTTTTCCGTGACGCGCTGCTTCATGTCGGCGGTGATATAGTTGTCGGCCAGTGCGCGCGAGATGTCGTAGCCGAGGTATTTGTTGGCGAAGTTGGTGAGCAGGGCCTCGTGTGTCGCGGAGGACTGCGTGGCGGCGTTCAGCTGTGCCAGTAATCCGTCATCGTAGTAGAGGGCATCTTCTATCACCATATCCGACAGGAATTTCTTCCATTCTTCCAGGCTCATATTCTGTATCTCCCTGATATTGCCCCTTAACATCTCATCATAGCCGCCCAGTATGATGTGGGGGAGTGCGTCGGCTATATAGGCATCGTCGGGTGATATGCCCAGCACCTCGTACATAGCGGCCATCATCGGCCATTCATTGGTGTCGAAGGCGCGTCGGCCGGCAGCCTTAAGCGGTTGCACATGCGCCAGCAAATCGGAATTGTTGGTCAACTGCCACACAGGGTTCTTCTCGGGGGCGAGCAGGGGTTGGAAGTCTCTGTTCGGGTTTGAGTAGGGCAAGAGCACTACTGCTAACTTGCCGCCGCGTGAGAAGAGGTCCAGCGAGAAGGGCGTACGATAGCCTTCCGTCATCAGCTGTGCCGACAGCTTCCAGATTTCTTCCTTTGTGGTGGTGGCATCGATGCGCCGGAGTGCTGCATAAATCTTTTCATTCATCGCCATGAAGGTGGCTGTGTCCTTGCTTGTAACCTTGCTGAAGTCGGCCTTCAGTTTGTTGAATGCGGGGATGTCCAGCGAAGCTACGGCCTTGCCTATCCATTCTCCTATCTGGTCGAATGTCGGCATCTTGATCATCGTATTCCCTTCAAGTGTGGTGCTGTCCCACCAGCCGCCGTTACAGTATAGGAAGAAGTTGTCGCCAGGGCTTACGGTCCTGTCCATGTGCGCGACGTCTACGTTCCACTCTCCCTCGTCTACTGCCGAGGTGGGGGGCACTGGGTTGTCGATGTTCTCTGAGCACGATGCGATGCCGAGTGCCAGGGGCAGTAGCAGCATCCAGAAGTTAAGCTGTCTTTTCATAATGTATGTGTTATTTTGTTGGTTTTTTGTTCCGTTTGGGAAATTGTTGGTTCATTCTTTCTGCAAAGGTACATAATAAAAATGAAACCACAAAATAAATAGTTGGATTTTTTGAGGAACTATTCATAAATTTTATCCTGTTAAAGCTATGCTTTACGCTGGCAAAGCTATGCTTTACGCTGGCAAAGCTATGCTTTACGCTGACAAAGCTATGCTTTACGCTGACAAAGCTATGCTTTACGCAGCTAAAGCGGCACTTTATTCGCCTGAAGGGGCACTTTATTCAAATAAAGCGGCTTCGTGCGGGATGAAAAAATGGGGGGGTGGTCAATTTTTGGCCGATTTTCTTGCACGGGCGCAAGATTTTGATTACTTTTGCGGACAAAAACAGAAAACAACAACGTAAAAACATCATTGGAATATGAAGAATTTAGACTGGGGAAACCTGTCGTTCGGTTACATGAAAACCGACTACAACGTGCGCTGTTACTATCGTGACGGCAAGTGGGGCGAGATAGAAGTCTGCTCCGACGAGTATCTGAACCTGCACATGGCCGCTACGTGTCTGCACTACGGCCAGGAGGCTTTCGAAGGCCTGAAGGCATATCGCTGCAAAGACGGCAAGGTGCGCATCTTCCGCGTAGACGAGAATGCCGCCCGCCTGCAGTCGACCTGTCGCGGCATCCTCATGCCCGAGGTCAGCACAGAGCTGTTTACGGAGATGGTGAAGAAGGTGGTGCGCCTGAATCAGGAGTGGATACCCACCTACGAGAGTGGTGCCACGCTCTACATCCGTCCGCTGCTCATCGGTACGAGTGCCCAGGTGGGTGTTCATCCCGCCAAGGAGTATTGCTTCCTTATCTTCGTTACGCCCGTAGGCCCGTACTTCAAGGGTGGTTTCGCTGCCAATCCCTATGTCATTGTCCGCGAATACGACCGCTCGGCACCTCTTGGTACGGGTAAGTACAAGGTGGGTGGCAACTATGCTGCCTCGCTCTATGCCAACAACCTGGCTCACGAGAAGGGCTACGCCTGTGAGTTCTATCTGGACGCGAAGGAGAAGAAGTACATGGACGAGTGCGGTGCTGCTAACTTCTTCGGTATCAAGGACAATACGTATATCACGCCGAAGTCGACCAGCATCCTGCCCTCTATCACCAACAAGAGTCTGATGCAGGTGGCCGAGGACTTGGGGATGAAGGTGGAGCGTCGCCCCATTCCTGAGGATGAACTCGAGACCTTTGAGGAAGCAGGTGCCTGCGGTACCGCTGCCGTCATCTCTCCCATCTCGTATATCGATGACCTCGACACGGGCAAGCGCTATTCCTTCGGCGACAAGCCAGGCCCTATGTCAAAGAAGCTCTACGACACGCTGCGTGCCATCCAGTATGGCGAAATCGAGGACAAGCATGGCTGGACAACGGTAGTAATCGAGTAAGGACAAGGAATGTTCATCATCAGTTAACAAGCCTGTAGCTTTCGGCGCAATCAAGCATAGCAAAAGGGGCACCCGATTTGGAGTGCCCCTTTTGTTATGCGGTCTTTGTCCTGCCGTCTTGTGTGCAGGATGTTACTCCTGCTTATTGATTGACGGGATGCTTGTACCAGTCTTTGTTCTTGTTGCCACCTGACTGTGACCAGCCGAGGAACTCGGGGAAGAACTCGTCGATGGGCTTACCCTCGTTACCGTCTATCTTCTTCATGTCGCCCACGAGAATCGTGTTCTTGAACACGTCGATGGTGACGTTGGAGAGGAAGAACGAGAAGGGATAGTTGCCCCTGCGGACGTAGAACAGGCCGTTTTCGGGATCTGACTCGTCGTCATAAGTGCCAAAGTAAGAGAAGTTCATCTTGGCAGTAGGAGCCTCCAGCGGGATGTGTACCTCCCAGCGCTTGCCGTCTTCTTCGTCACGATAGATGAAGGGCTTGATCTTGGCAGCCTTTCCGTCGTTGATGCCGGTATCGTAGGTCAGCTCCAGGATGTAGGTATCGTTGATCTCGTTGATCATGTCATCGGTCAGCAGATAGACATTGCCGTCGACCGTGAAGTTGGCATCCACCATCAGGTCGGTACCGTGTACCATCTTCTTCATCGTTACCCTTGAAGGCTTCACAGGAGTGTCGAGCGTGACGGCCAGGCCGTTCTTCCTCGATACGTAGTTGCGGTAGGTGGTCAGCGAGAAGGTCTGCTTGGTCACCTTGTAGGCACCGCCGTATTCCAGCACGGAGAACTCGCGTTCCTCTTTGTAGTCAACGATGGCGTCGTTCATGTCGTAGTCGCCCTTGGCAGGCCACATGTCCTC
This sequence comes from uncultured Prevotella sp., assembly GCA_946415755.1. Lineage (GTDB taxonomy): Bacteria > Bacteroidota > Bacteroidia > Bacteroidales > Bacteroidaceae > Prevotella. The sequence goes on from CAMKTS010000009.1 coordinate 34,001, forward strand.
GAAGGCATACACACCGGTAAAGGTGCTTACGCGAGGCTTGACGGTAGGCAGCATCTTGAACACGCCTACGGGCTTCATGGCCAGGATGACATCACCATAGTCCTCATCGTTGGCAGCATCCTCGAACGATACGATGGCATACTGCTGACCCTGCTCGTTCTGGTAGGCAAACTTAGCGGTACGTGCCACACCGTCGGGGTTGGGAATGGAAACGGCCCCCTTGTCGGTCTTGTTCTGCTCGGCATTGGAAGGACAGTATGACAGACCGTCGGTAGATGCCGACCAGCAGTTGTACTGGCGGCTCATCGTGGCGTTCTTGATTTCTCCGGTGTAGCAGTTGTAGAAGACCTTGTCGCCCTGCGACTGCTGCATGCCCCAGCCGTTCGACTTCAGCAGGAATCCGATCTTCGTACCGGCGGGAAACTCTGCGGTAGCTCCGCTCATGTCACCGCTGGCAATGTTGGGATAGTACATCAGCTTGACGGCATCGCCGCGATCCAGGGCGATGTTGCCGTAGAAGCGGTTGCCCTTCTTCTTCACGAACTCTGAGAAGCCGTCCTGCGTGTTGGGGAACAGCATGATGACGTTGATGTCCATCAGATTCTGAGGCTCCTGGCCCTCTTGATAATAATAGTAGCCGATGCTGTTGTTCCAGCAGGTGTTAGAGCCGATGAGCGTCACCGAAACCTCTGAATTCTCCGTCAGCACCAGGTCGGAACTCTGGCGGTAAATCATCGGGCAGGTCTCCTTGCGCGTAATGGCACCCGTGATGCTCTGGTAGATGCCCTTCTTCTCCTCTGCCGTGAAGGTCAGCTCGTTGTAGTGGGTACTTTCAGGAGTCATCAGGTAGCTGGGACGGCCACTGAGCCTGTCCCAAGAGCCTAACCACGTCTTCCACTCTTTGTACACCTGCTTGTCGGCCTGTTTCTCGCCGGTTTTCCAGTCAACCTCATACGACAGCTGATAGAGCGTCTCCAAGCTCTGTGTCAGCTCACCGGAAGCCTCCGAAGATCTTCTTGCAGCCCTTCTGGCAGGCGCTTCGGCAACATCGGTGTTCTTGGCAACGGCAACAGCCGTGCGATCTACCACCTTTGTGGTAATCACATCGTTCGTCACGAAGAAGTTGCCGCTGTAGACATACAGCTCTGTGGCGTAGGCGGGCAGCGTCACCGTCTGCTTGTAAGTGCCGTCAATATCCGTGTAGCTGGAGAAGATGGGTTCGATGCTCTCGTCCAACTCATCGTCCTTGAAGGGATTCTCGCTATACACGCTGAAGAACACGGACCCCATCGGTGTACATGCCGAATAATCCACGTTCAGATTCACTTTGCTGGTCGTGGAGTAGTCAAAGCCTCCAGGAATAACCTTGGCGTTGGGGTTGTAGACATTGTTCGGTTGGCCGATGTCATCCGACACACATCCTGTCAAAAGCAGGATGGCGGCTGATAAAAATAATACCTTTTTCATCTTTTTTACCTTATTCGATTTTAATGTACTTTGTCGTTTTTTAACGATAGTTTCCGCTATTGGTGTGCAAAGGTAAGGCTTTTTTTTGAAATTGTCCTCATTTATACCTTATTTTTTATAAAAATTTGCGAATCTCAAAAGAAAACTGTACCTTTGTAGCCTGTTAACAGAAAAATATGGGAAAAGGAAAGTTAGCAAAATTTGCGGATATGGAGGCCTACGCGAACGTCTTCCAGTATCCGTATTCCGTGATAGAGCAGGTGCCTTTTCAGATGAAGGGACGCTGGCACGAGCAGTATTTTCATAACCAGAACCCCATCGTGCTGGAATTAGGGTGTGGAAAGGGAGAGTATACCGTAGGGCTTGCCAAGCTGTATCCCGACGTGAACTTCATCGGTGTCGACATCAAGGGGGCTCGCATGTGGACGGGAGCCACGCAGGCCTTGCAGGAGGGGTTGACGAACGTGGCATTCCTGCGTACGAACATCGAGGTCATCGACCGTTTCTTCTCGCCAGGCGAGGTCAGCGAGATATGGCTCACCTTCAGCGATCCGCAGATGAAGAATCCCCGCAAGCGACTCACCTCTACGTGGTTCCTCAACCGCTACCGCCATTTCCTCGTCGACGGCGGCTTCATTCATCTGAAGACCGACTCTAACTTTCTTTTCACCTACACCACTTATCTGGTAGAAAAGAACCGCCTGCCACTTCTGTTCCGTACGGAAGACCTTTATGGCCAAATGAGAAATGAGAAAGAAATCTCGTTTCTCGGAATCCGCACCTATTACGAGTCGATGTGGATTGCACGGGGGCTGAACATCAGGTATATGAAGTTCTGCCTGCCGCAAGAGGGAGAACTTGTAGAACCCGACATCGAGATAGAGCTGGACGACTATCGGTCGTACAAGCGCGACAAGCGCAGCACGAAGGAAACGGCGAAGTGAAAAGAAAGAATTAAGAGTTAAGAATTAAGAGTTAAGAATTAAGAGTTAAGAATTAAGAGTTAAGAAAATATGAATCTCTATCCCAAGCTTATAATGGATGCGCTGGCAACGGTGACGTATGCTGGCACGAAGAAGAATTTGGTAGAAAGCGAGATGGTGGCCGACACCCCCGTAGTAGCACCCATCAATCCCCCCGAGGGAGGGATGAATTGGAAGGTGGAGGTGGTGTTGGAGTTCCCACGCGATACCGACCCGTTCTTGAAATCTACCGTCAAAGCAGCTGAGGCAGCTATCAAATACCATTGTGGTAAAGACGTGGCGGTGACGGTCAAGACGGAGTTCAAGTCGAAGCCGCGCCCGGAAGTGGGGAAACTGTTGCCGCAGGTGAAGAACATCATCGCCGTCAGCAGCGGAAAGGGTGGGGTAGGCAAGAGCACCGTCTCGGCCAACCTCGCTATCGCGCTGGCACGCCTGGGATATAAGGTGGGCTTGCTCGACTGCGACATCTTCGGCCCTTCGATGCCCAAGATGTTCAACGTAGAGGACGAGCGGCCCTATGCCGTCGAGGTAGACGGCCGTCAGCTCATCAACCCCATCGATGCCTACGGCGTGAAACTGCTGTCAATAGGGTTCTTCGTGTCGCCTGAGACCGCTACCCTTTGGCGCGGCGGTATGGCCACCAACGCCCTCAAGCAGCTCATCGCCGATGCCGACTGGGGCGAGCTGGATTATTTTATTCTTGACACGCCGCCGGGAACCAGCGACATCCATCTGACGCTGTTGCAGACGCTGGCCATCACGGGAGCCGTCATCGTGTCGACTCCCCAGCAGGTGGCACTGGCCGATGCCCGGAAGGGTATCGATATGTACCGCAACGAGAAGGTCAACGTACCCATCCTCGGATTGGTCGAGAATATGGCGTGGTTTACACCTGCCGAACTGCCCGAAAACCGCTACTATATCTTCGGAAAGGAAGGTTGCAAACGGCTGGCCGATGAGATGAACGTACCCCTCCTGGCACAGATTCCACTGGTGCAGGGCATCTGCGATAGCGGCGACCGCGGCGAACCTGCCGCACTCGGCAGCGATACAGCCACAGGGCTGGCCTTCATCAACCTGGCACAAGCGGTGGTGACGGTGGTGAATCGCAGAAACCGCGAACAGGCACCCACGCAAATCGTCGGAGTGAAGCCGTAAGGGGCGGCAACGAATCTGATGAATGAACGAATCCGATAAAACAAAACGAAGATAGAAACCAAAACGAAAAAGATTATGAACAAACTGCTTAGTTGCGTGGCAGGGCTGCTGATGCTGCTGCCTACGGCCGTAAAGGCACAAGACTACTCGAAGTATTACAAGAACCTGCCCGTAGTGCTCAAGCAGGCGACGGAGCCGCAGATTCCCGACCGGTCGCTGAGCCTGAAGGATGTGGGCGGCGTAGGCGACGGAGTAACGCTCAACACAGAGGCCTTCCGCAAGGGCATAGAGCAGCTTGAAGCACAGGGAGGCGGTCGCCTCGTGGTGCCTCAGGGTGTGTGGCTCACGGGGCCTATCGAGCTGGACAACCATATCGAGCTGAACCTCGACAAGAACGCTGTCATCTACTTCTCGCCCGACAAGCGGCTCTACCTCGACGGCAACAAGAAGAGTGGCCGTGTGCTGCCCTGCATCAGAGCCGAGAAGAAACACGACATCGCCATCACCGGAGAGGGAATCATCGATGGTAACGGACAGCAGTGGCGACCCGTCAAGCGCGGCAAGGTGAGCGACGAGGAGTGGAAGGGCTTCAAAGCGATGGGTGGCGTAGAGCGGCAAGACGGCTCGCTGTGGTATCCCTGGGAGATGAAGAACGGCTTCCCCGATATCGTCAGCTCCCCTGAGAAGCAGGAGAAGATGCGCAACGACCTGGTGCGCTTCACCGACTGTCAGAACCTGCTGTTCCGCGGGGTTACCTTCCAGCATGCGCCCAAGTTCCACGTTCACCCCTGCTATTGCGAGAACATCATCATCGACGGTATCACCGTGCGCTGTCCGTGGAATGCGCAGAACGGCGATGCGATCGACCTCTCCGACTGTCACCGTGCCCTCATCGTCAACTCTACGGTGGATGCCGGCGACGACGGTTTGTGCATGAAGAGCGGTAAGCCGCGCAAGAGCGGCATCAGCGGCGTAGAGGATGTGCTCATCCAGGACAATACCGTCTATCACGCTCACGGAGCCTTTGTCTTAGGCAGCGAGACGGCTGCTGGTGTGCGCCGCGTGGTGGTGCGCAACTGCCGTTTTTCAGGCACCGATACAGGCCTGCGCTTCAAGAGTGGCATCGGGCGCGGCGGCAAGACGGACCAGCTGTATATCACCGACTGTGTAATGACCGATATCAAGCAGCAGGCCATCGTGTTCCAGTGCGACTACGTGGATCGTCCCGCCGGCTATGGGGAGAAGGAGGGTCAGCCCTTTACGGAGGAGCAGCTGAAATGGATGCCGGAGTTCCAGAGCATCCACATCAGCAACATCACCTGCCGAGGATGCCATACAGCCATCAGGGCACGCGGCATAGAGGGCTACCAGTGCGTCTACGGCATCGATATCCGCGACTGCAACTTCGTCTATAGCAAGGTGGCCACCGATATCAATCCCTCTACCGCCAAGTTGAGGCTCACAAAGGTGGAATTCTACAAGGATGAGAATTCTGCAGCTGCCAAGTGACACTCTCTAACAGACTAGCATAATCATCCCTAAAAACTACAATGATATGAAACAAGCAAGACTATTAGTGATGCTCCTGGCCGTACTGTGTGCTACGGCAGCGTGGAGCCAAGACGTGAAGCGCGCATGGGAGCGCTACAACATTTCTGGAGGAGGCAGTTATACTGTAGAACTGCTCTCCGCATGGAACCAGACGGAATACGACTACTATTCCGCCGTTACTTATGTACCAGGCGTGGTAGATCCGTCATCTTTGGAGTACAGCACAGACAATTCGACATGGACGCGTATCTATCCAGACCTCACCCAGGCAACGTCTATCTTTGATGGCTGGTGCTTAATGATGCTTAACTTTGCTCCTTACAATTCCAATCCGTTCTCGTATTTGGGCAACCGCTCTTCATGGGCAAGGAACGGCTTTGCCTACATCACGGGCGACGTGACAGGAGGCTTCAACGGAAAGGACACCAACTGGAAACTGTCTATGCCCGTCAATGGCGACGGCTGGTGGGCTTCACCACGCTTTCTGGCCGATGGCGAAGTGAGGGCATTTGTCAATAGCCCTCTTTCCTACTGGCAGCAAACCGAGTTCACTATTTACAACGGCAAGCTCTTCTGGCGAGACAGCGAGATCACCACCTGGGCTGAAAGCAAGGGTGCCGACTATAGCGTACAGGGTAAGGCTGGGCAGAAGTTGTACGTGAACTTCATGACGGGCGAAGCGATGGTGTCTACCCCCGACGAGGTGCCCTTCCCGCTGGAGAATCCCGTGTTCCTGACGGGCAATACCACCACCAATACTGATGATGTCTGTACTATTACCGGAACGAACGGGAACAGCGTGGTGCTGAAATGGAATGCTATTGACGGTGCTGTAGGTTACGAGATTGCTTATGGCTATCGGTCGAACCTGGCTGGTGGTGAAGAGCGTTGGAACAATCCTGACAACATTCTGGGTACCTATAAGGTTGGCAGCAACGTGACCACGCTGACCATTCCCGACCTGAACTATGCCACCACCTACTCCTTTGCCATCCGCGCCCTCTCGGCGCGCGGCGAGCAGTATCACTCTGCCTGGTTCGGACACGGAAACATGCGCCAATGGTATTGCTATCTGGCGATGGAGACCTATGCGCGTTATGCGGTTCCTGATGTGGTGCGGATTTCTGATGTCACCCGGACATCGATGCGCGTCCATCTGAACCGCAGCATCGCCGATGGCTATACGGCAGCAGAAATGGAAGAGTTCCGTAATCACTTCAACTTCACGGATGGCGACAAGACGCTCTGCCGCGTGGATTATCTGACGGTACAAGCTGCGGTAGACAATCCCGATGCCGTCGTGCCTGAGAAATTCTACAAGTATGACCTGACGCAAGACGACCTGGAGCGCGGCTATGTCGACATCGAGGGGTTGTCGGAGAATGCGGTGTATACCGTCTGTGCCTGGGATGCTACGATTCCCGCTGCTGTGGATGCCTGCTACAATACTGTCAGCAGGCGTACCAAAGGCGACCCAGGGCCTCCCATCACGATTGCCCACGTGCCCAATGCGACGATGAGCTACAACGGTACTGACTACGACATCAGCCAGTATCAGTCGATGGCCCTTGACGATATCCTGAACGACTATATGTCGGGCAACCTGGCAGAGAACCAGACGTACTACCTGGAGGGTGGCAAAGCCTATCACCTCTCTGCGAATGTCAGCCTGTACAAAGGCCTGACGTTGCAAACCAACCCCGATGACCTCGCAGCAGGAAAGGGGCGCGCCAAGCTGTATCTGGGAGGCCTGCTGTTGTCTCAGAATTCTGCAGCTTTCGCCTATTTCATTCTCGGCCGTCAGCCAATGGAGGGCGAGGATGCCACCCAGCAGCTCGAGATCGGCCAGATTCGCTTTGTAGACCTTGATGTCGACTGTCCGCTGGCCGGTAATTACGGTACCCAACAATCTGAGGGCATATCTGCAGCAAACAACTATTTCCTGAATATGTACTCCAACGGATTGGGAATCGATGTGAACCTCATCGAATGGAACAACTGCACGTTCCAGGGACTTATCCGCGGATTCTTCCGTATTCAGGGCAGCAACGACTTCAATATCCATCATATCAAGATGACGGGTTGCGACTTCTACAACTGCGGATACTATTCTCAAGGCGGTCTTGACTATAGCTACTTCTTTGGCGACCACAACGGAAAGACGAAATCGAACGTCTTTGAGGATATCGAAATCAGCAACTGCGTGTTCTATAACAGCCCCAAGCGCAATCTGATCACGGACAACAACCGTTACACTGAGTGGGACGAGAGCGTGCGCTGGAACATCAACGTACACCACAATACCTTCGTCAACTTCTGTACGCTGGCCAACAACCCGATTATCAACACGCGCTACATTCCCGGCGGCTCTGTGCTCGGCTTCCACGACAATGTGGTAATTCTGACGAAGGATGCTGCCGACGTGAACCGTGCGATGATGTCGGCCGGATGGGATGCCCGTACTATCCAGGGTGGCGATGGCACCGGCAAGTGTACCTTCGAAATCTACAACAACTGGACAACCAACGACGAGGAGTACCTGACCAGAGGCCAGCCCTTTGCTTCCAATGCCTTCGATGCTACGTCGAACGCTCCCGGCAGGTGGAAGAGCACCTGTACCTATCCCGCCGGTACCGGCGAACTCACCGTCCATCTGGAGGATGGCTTGCGCGCCACCGACCTGATGATGAGTCCCAATCCCAAGTATTTCATCGGCGAGACCCCGATGGGTACCGACTTCCATACCGACAACGGCATCACAGGCCTCTACTATCGTCAGACGGAGAAGGTTCTCAACTCTGCCATCTACAAGAGCGGAGCCGGTAGCCAGCGTCTGATGGCGGGCAAGATCATCCTCGGCGACGCCAATGCCGACGGAGTGGTGGATGTGGCCGACGTGGTAGCTATCGTCAACAAGATTCTGGAGAAGCCCGGCGACAATTTCGTGGCGGCTGCTGCCGACGTGAACGGCGACGGCGCGATAGATGTCGGCGACGTGGTGGCTACGGTGAACATCATCCTTATAAAATAAGTCGGAAAGCCCCCCTTTTAGGAGCAAGACAAACGGATAAGACCACAGGTGGGCGTATGCCCCCTGTGGCTTTTTTTCACAAAATGGCCTGTTCGTTTGGTCGTTTCAGAAAATATGTGTATCTTTGCGGCATATTTATTGAATTACCGTGGAATTACTACAAGATATCAGATACCCCGACGACCTGAGAAAGCTGAAAGTAGAGCAGCTTCCGCAGGTGTGTCAGGAGTTGCGCGAGGACATCGTGAAAGAGCTGTCGGTGAACCCCGGCCACCTGGCTTCAAGCCTGGGCGTGACCGAGCTGACGGTAGCTCTGCACTATGTGTACAACACCCCCGAAGACCGCATCGTATGGGATGTAGGTCATCAGGCTTACGGTCATAAGATCCTGACGGGTCGGCGCGAGCAGTTCTGCACCAACCGCAAGTTGGGCGGCATCCGTCCGTTCCCCTCGCCAGAGGAGAGCGAGTACGACACCTTTATGTGCGGCCACGCCTCGAACAGCATCTCTGCCGCCTTAGGTATGGCGGTGGCCGCAAAGGGCGAGGGTAGCGGGCAGCGTGAGCCGCGCCGTGTAGTGGCCGTCATCGGCGACGGTGCGATGTCGGGCGGTTTGGCTTATGAGGGTTTAAACAATGTATCATCGACGAACAACGACATCCTGATTATCCTAAACGACAACAATATGTCCATCGACCGTGCGGTGGGCGGTATGCAGGAGTATCTGCTGTCGCTCAGTACCAACGAGACCTACAACGCGCTGCGCTTCAAGGCCTCGCGCTGGCTCCACCGAAAAGGGCTGATGAGCGACGACCGCCGCAAGGGACTTATCCGCCTGTCGAATGCCATCAAGTCGGCCATATCCCACCAGCAGAATGTGTTCGAGGGAATGGATATCCGCTACTTCGGGCCCTTCAACGGTCACGATGTGAAGGAGCTGGTGCGCATTCTCCGTCAACTCAGGGATATGAAGGGACCTAAGCTGCTCCACCTGCATACGCAGAAGGGTCACGGCTATGCGCCTGCCGAGAAGGATGTCACCGTATGGCACGCTCCTGGCAAGTTTGATGCCGAGACGGGCGAGCGCATCGTGGGCGATGCCACCAACAAGCCGCCCAAGTTTCAGGATGTCTTCGGCGAGACGCTCTTGGAGCTGGCTCGTCAGAACGAAAAGATTGTTGGTGTGACGCCCGCTATGCCTACCGGCTGTTCGATGAACATTATGATGAAGGAGCTGCCCGAGCGCACCTTCGACGTAGGCATTGCCGAAGGTCACGCCGTCACCTTCTCCGGAGGAATGGCGAAAGACGGTTTGCTGCCTTTCTGCAACATCTACAGTGCCTTTGCGCAGCGTGCCTACGACAACATCATCCACGATGTGGCCCTGTTGCGGCTGAACGTGGTGCTCTGTCTCGACCGTGCAGGTCTTGTCGGCGAAGACGGCCCTACCCATCACGGTATGTTCGATATGGCCTCGTTGAGGGCGGTTCCCAACCTCACGATTGCCTCGCCGATGGACGAGTGCGAGTTGCGCCGCCTGATGTTTACCGCCCAGTTGCCCAATCAGGGACCGTTCGTCATCCGCTATCCGCGTGGGCGCGGCTCGGTCGTCGATTGGCGTTGTCCGCTGGAGGCGGTACCCGTAGGCAAGGGCCGCCTGTTGCGCGACGGCAGCGATGTGGCCGTCATCACCATAGGCCCCATCGGCGTACAAGCAGCAGAGGCCATCAGCTCCGTATGTGGCTGTGACACAGCCACCAACAAAGTTGCCCACTACGACCTGCGCTTCCTGAAGCCGCTCGACGAAGAGATGCTCCACCAGATAGGTCGCAAGTTCAGCCGTATCGTCACCGTCGAGGATGGCATCCGTAGCGGTGGTATGGGCTCGGCGGTGATGGAGTGGATGAGCGACAACGGCTATTCGCCCGTCGTCACGCGGCTGGGCATTCCCGACACGTTTGTGGAGCACGGCAGCGTAGCCGAGCTGCAAGCCATCGTGGGCATCGACAAGCTGAGCATCACTCAGGCCATCCTGAAAGCATTGGAAACGAAGAATGTCTGAACTCCAGATAAGCAAGTGAAACGATGAAGATAATCATAGGCGGGGCAGGCGCCGTAGGTACTCACCTGTCGAAGCTGCTGTCGAAAGACCATCAGGACTGTGTGCTGATCGACGACGACCTGGCGCGGCTGGGCGACCTCGACAACAAGTACGACATCATGACGCTGCACGGTTCGCCGACGAGCATCCGCACGCTGAAGGATGCCGGAGCCGAGCACGCCGACCTCTACGTAGGGGTGTCGCCCGAAGAGAGCATCAACATGAACTCGTGCATCATCGCACACGCCTTAGGCACCAAGAAGACCGTTGCGCGCATCGACAACTTCGAATACCTGTCTCCCTCGCTCAAGCCCTTCTTCGAGAAGATGGGCATCAACTCGCTCATCTATCCGGAGGTGCTGGCGGCTATCGACATCACCAACGGCCTCAAGATGTCGTGGGTGCGACAGCGGTGGGATGTTCACGGGGGTGCCCTCGTCATGCTGGGTATCAAGCTGCGCGCTACCTGTGAGATACTGAACCAGCCGCTGAAGAATCTCTGCGGCCCCGACGACCCCTATCACATCGTGGCCATCAAGCGCGACGGCGAGACACTCGTTCCGGGCGGCAACGACGAGCTGCGCGTGGGCGACTTGGCCTACTTTATGACTACCCGCGAATACATTCCCTACATCCGCAAGATTGTCGGCAAGGAGCACTATACCGACGTGAAGAACGTCATCGTGATGGGAGGCGGGAAGACCGCCGTGCGCGTGGCCCTCACCATTCCCGACTATATGAACCTGAAAATCATCGAGAACGACGAGCAGCGCTGCGAGCGGCTCAACGAGCTGCTGAACGATGTCGACGCGATGGTGATTCACGGCGACGGACGCGACATCGGATTGCTGCAGGAGGAAGGCATACAGACAACACAGGCCTTCGTGGCCCTCACGGGCAATACCGAGACGAATATACTGGCCTGTCTGACGGCCAAGCGGCTGGGCGTGCGCAAGACGATTGCGATGGTCGAGAACCTCGACTACGTCGATATGGCCGAGAGCCTCGACATCGGTACCATCATCAACAAGAAGACGCTGGCCGCCAGCCACATCTACCAGATGATGATTGATGGCGACGTGAGCAACGTGCGCTCGCTGATGATGGTCGACAGCGACGTGGCGGAATTCGTGGCGGCAGAGGGGTCGAAGGTGACCCGCAAGAGCGTCAAAGACCTCGGCCTGCCCTTCGGCGTGACCATCGGCGGCCTGGTGCGCAACGACCAGGGCATCTTGGTCAATGGCAATACGCAGATTCAGGCGGGCGACTCGGTGATGGTGTTCTGTCACGAGCACAACCTGAAGAAGCTGGCGAAATACTTCAAGTAATCAACCCATCAATCGGTAGGAGAGGACGACACCAATGATAAACTTCCGGCTGATATACAAGATTCTCGGCTCGCTGCTCTTCCTGCTCGGCACGATGATGCTGGGGTGCGCCGTGATGGCCTTCTCGTATAAGGAAGACGACCTGATGTCGTTTCTCATCTCCACGCTGTTCACCATCAGCTGCGGCTTCGTGCTGCGCTACTTCGGCCGTGAGTCAGACAATAATCTGAGCCGTCGCGATGCCTACTTCGTGGTGGCCGCCACGTGGGCGGTATTCAGCCTCTTCGGCATGCTGCCCTTCCTCATCAGCGGCTACATCACCAGCGTCACCGATGCCTATTTCGAAACCATCTCCGGCTTCACCACCACGGGAGCCACCATCATCGACGATGTCGAGCGGCTGCCCCATTCGCTGCTCTTCTGGCGGTCGCTCACCCAGTGGATAGGCGGTTTGGGAATCGTCTTCTTCACCATTGCCGTGCTGCCCTCGATGGTAGGCGGCAGCGTGAGGGTGTTTGCCGCCGAAGCCACCGGGCCGATGCGTACCAAGATGCACCCGCGACTGTCTACCAGCGCCAAGTGGATATGGTCGGTATATGTGGTGCTCACCGTCGCCTGCGGCTTGTCGTACTACGCTGCCGGAATGGATTGGTTCGACAGTGCCAACTACGCGATGTCGACTACCGCTACGGGCGGCTTCTCTACGCACAACGACTCTACCGGCTATTTCCATTCGGCAGCCATCGACTACGTGTCTGTCACCTACCAGTTCCTGTCAGGCATCAACTTCACGATGCTCTACCTCGTCCTATTTAAATTACGCGTGCGCGACCTGCTGCGCAATTCAGAGTTCAAGCTATACGTCACCATCGTCACCGTAGCCACCGTCTGGATTACCTACCTGCTGATGACGCGCAACGGCTACGGCCTCGAACGCGCCTTCCGAGCCGGATTGTTCCAGGTGGTGAGCTTCATCACCACCACGGGCCTCTTCAACGAAGATGCCGCCCTGTGGCCCCACATCACGTGGGTCATCCTGGGATGCATGATGTTCATCGGAGCCTGCTCCGGCTCCACCACCGGCGGCTTCAAGTGCGTCCGCGGCGTGATGCTCTTCAAGGTGCTGCGCAACGAGTTCCACCGCTGCCTGCACCCCAATGCCGTGCTTCCCGTGAAGGTCAACGGACAGCCCGTGCCCCAGCAGAAGCTGCAGTCGCTGCTGGCCTTCTTCACCATCTATACGCTGATGGTGCTCCTCTCAGCCACCATCATGATCGTGGCCGACATCGACAACACCAACGCCATCACCATCGCCCTGAGCTGTATGAGCAACGTAGGCCCCACGCTCGGCACGGAGATAGGCCCCGCGATGTCGTGGAGCGAGCTGCCCGATGTCATCAAGTGGACGTGCTCCTTCCTCATGCTCGTAGGACGTCTCGAAATCCTCTCGGTAATCGTCATCTTCACCCGCGAGTTCTGGAAAGACAACTAAAACTGCACAGCGGAACCGACCCTATTGTGTACTATTGTGTAAAGAGAAATAAAAACAGAAACGAAAAAAAATGGGAAACTACTACAAATTCGAACCCCTGCTGAAGAAGCTGATATGGGGTACCGAGAGCTGGGTGGTGTCGGGCGTGCCTGGCAATGAGACGATGGCCGCCGGAGAGTCGCTCAACCAGCTCGTCAGCAGTCAGAAAGAACGCCTCGTGGGCAAGGCCAACTACCAGCGATTCGGCGATGAATTCCCCCTGCTCATCAAGTTCATCGATGCCCGGCAAGACCTCTCCATACAGGTGCATCCCACCGACGAGATTGCCCACCGGCAGGGCAAGCCACGCGGCAAGACCGAGATGTGGTACGTGATGGATTCCGACCCCGGTGCGAAGCTCTACAACGGCCTGCGCCGACAGATCACCCCCGACGAGTACAAGCAGCTGGTGGCCGACGATGCCATCTGCGACGCGCTGGCGCAGTATCCCGTAGGCGAGGGCGACTGCTTCTTCATCCCCGCCGGGCGCATCCACGCCATCGGTGCCGGATGCCGGCTTGCCGAGATTCAGCAGACGAGCGATGTCACCTACCGCATCTACGACTACGGCCGCCGCGACAAGGATGGCCAGCTGCGGCAGCTGCACACCCAGGAGGCCTCCGAATCCATCGACTACCAGGTGCTGCCCGACTACCGCACGCGCTACGAGCCAGCCGTCAACGAGAGCCGCCAGCTGGTCAGCTGTCCGTACTTCACCACCGCCGTCTACGACCTCGACGAGCCGATGACCATCGACTATGCCGACCTCGACAGCTTCGTCATCCTCATCGGCCTGAAGGGCGAGGGCACCCTCCTCATCGACGATACCGACGAAGTCGCCTTCCGTGCCGGCGAAGCCCTGCTGCTGCCCGCCACCGTCGGAAAGGTCTGCGTCAGCGGAACCGTCAAGTTCCTCGAAACCTACGTGTAAATCCCTGCGGAATCACCATCAAATAAGGAAGAAAACATCAACCAAATAAAACAAAACGAATATGAAAAAACTACTCTTTGCATTCGTGGCCCTCGTGGCCTTTGCCGCTTGCAGCAGCGAGCGCGCACCCTTCAACTATCGCGGACTCGCATTCTCGATGCCCGCCAGCGATTTCGTCGACTCACTCATCGCGCGCGGACTTACCGTCGACAGTGCCGCATCAGACAGCGGGAAGACCGTCGTGCTGGCCAACACCGCCGACCGCTACCGCGTCCTCGTAGCCTTCGACGGCAAGCAGCTGCAGGCCGTGCAGGAAAACTACGCCTACGGCTCGAACGACAGCACCCGACAGCTCTGGCAGCAGATACGCGACGGCCTCGAAAAGGAGCTTGACGCATGGCCCGACTGCCCCATCCTCAAGGACGACCACAAGCAGGCCAACTTCGAAACCGACGGCGGCTTCATCTCCGTCATCCTGGAGAACACCTACACGCCGACCCTCAACGTCCGCTACGTTCCCAAGAAGGAGGAAAAGTAACCACCATATCGAATCATAAATCAAGGGGATAGTTTGCTTGATGTAAATTTCAACCCCAGGTTGTCGATTTTCCAAGGTTATTAAAATGTGTTAATTCTCTCCATCCTGCCTCGCTCCGCAAAGTGCCTCTTTAGCTCCGTAAAGTGCCTCTTTATCCGGATAAAGTGCCTCTTTAGCGTCGTTTGTGGCCACTTTAGCGTCGCCAACAGGCTCTTTATTTCCGTCAGTGAGGTTCTCGCCGTGAGCATCCTCAGGATTTCAGTTGCAAAGGTACGAACTTTTTGCCAGCTACCGTAAAAAGTCTAAGTTTCCATCGCAAAAAAATGTTAAGTATGAGAATAACCTTGATATTTTTAGGGAGTGCCCAGTAAGACGAAGGCTATCGGCATGCTGCTGACCGACGGCAAGAACGTGATGTATGCCGAAGCCTACCGCGAGCGCGCCGGCATGATAGAAAATTTACACTTGCAGAAGGGTGACCTGGTGCAGGTGCAAATTTCGTCGTCGGTAAAATCTCGTGAAAAAGACGGTGTAACGTACTACAGCAACAACTTGAGCATCGACACCTGTCTGTTGCTAGTAAAATCAGCGAGCTAGCGAGATTCTATCTTTCTATCTTTCTATCTTTAAGCTCATATTTCGGTTTGAAAGGACAGAAAAATTACTATAATATATTATATTAATATAATATATATAGTAAAACAAAATAGGATTTTTTTACCCCATTTTGGGGCTTAAAGTTCGAAAGATTGAAAGTTCGATTCGGTATTTTAAATTTACAAAACAACATTAAAACAATGGAGACAAACAACAAGAAATCAAAGACTGAGACGGGCACCATCCGAGGTATGGTGCGCCGCTACAGCGACCAGAGTTTCGAATTCACCCACTGCTGCAAGTGTGCGCCGCTGAATGTGAATAAGAAGAGAAGGATGAAGGCCGCCCCGCCTGTTACTTGAGAAAAAACTAACCCCAGAGCCAACGAAGACTCTGGGGGCGGTTTTTTTAGAGAAAAGGTTGTGCAGACTTGTCAGGAGTATGTAAGATGGATTTATTTCACGATGAATTACTTATTTCACGATGAATTTCTTGCCGTTGCGGATGAAGAGGCCCCTGGGCAGCTGCGTGTCGCTGACGCGCTGTCCGGCAAGGTTGTAGGTCTCGCCGTTGTTCATTCCTGATTTCTGATTGCTTATTTCGGAAATGCCGGTGGTGTCGGTGATGTACTTCTTGAAGAAGTCCATGAAGGTGGTGTTCCACTGGCCGTTGGTGCTGTGCTGCAGCTCGGCGTTGAAGACTACCTGCTTGTCGGCCTCGGCCGTCTGCACGTTGTTGTAGGGTGCCAGGTTGGTGTGCGGCGGGCATACATTGTCCTGCAGGCCTACGCTGGTGATGTAGGGGCACGTGATGCTGGTGGCCAGGTTCTTCGTGTCGTAGTAGGAGAGGAAGGCGTAGAGGTCGGCATCGCTCATCGTGCCACCGGCTGCGACGATTTCCTTCTGGCAGTTGAAGGCCACGCTGGCGGGCCAGCTGGCAATCTGGAAGTAGTCGGGGAAGTCGCCCATGAAGGTGATGGCGGGGGCGATGGCCTTGAACTTATAGTTGCTCAGTGCGGCGGCAGCTACGGTGAAGGCACCGCCCTGGCTCTGTCCCTCGGCAAAGAGGTTCTGCATGTCGCTCGTCGGGCGTGATGCCAGGAAGTCGATGGCGCGCAGGCAGTCCATATAGGCACCGCGATAGTAGTAGGCATCCTTGTTGCCGAACTGGTAGGCAAACCAGTCGCCGTAGATGTTGGTGAAGTCGCGGTCGATGCCGTCGTCACGTCCGGAAGCCGGGCGGTTGTTGACGCTCTGTCCGCGGTTGGAGAGCACGAACTCGGCATACTGTGCCTGCTCGTCGCTGTCCCAGCGGGTGTCGAAGCACCACGGGGTAGCGCTGTCGCCGCCCGGACGGTACTCGCTGTCGTAGCCCTGGTAGTGGATCAGCACGGGGTGCTTCTGGCCGTCGGTAGGCTCGGCATAGTAGCCGCGGATGATGACGGGGTCGCCGCTCAGGCCGTCGGCAATCGACTGCATCTCGACGAGGTATACCTTGCGCTTGCTGCCCGACCGTGCGGGAATCTCGGTCATCGTGGCCTCTACGGGTACGGCGGCCAGTTGCTGCTTGGCGGCTGCCCAGTAGCTGTCGAAGTCGTTCTGCTTGTCGGTAGCCGACACGATCTGTGTGGGATTCACGGCGAAGTAGAAGCCGCGCGCCAGGTCGTCGTTAACGGTAGCGGTGGCGTGGTAGATGCCAGCCTGCGGGGTGTCCTCCAAGGTCAGCACGATGTCTTGCGAGCCGTTGGCTGGCACGCTGACGCTCTTGCCGACGGTGCATACGGGCTCCTGCTTGTCGGTGAAGACTTCTATGAAGGCATTGGCGGTGACGGCCTCTGCGTAGGGGTTCTCCGCGTGGATGGTGAAGCTGGGCGCACCGTCGGTGAATACCCAGTTGTCGGTGACGGGTACGCTCAGTGCCAGCGTCTTGATTTCATCGGCGTTCCACAGCTCTACGGACGTTACGGTGAAGTTGACACCCGAAACCACCATACCGTTGGCTTGCAGCTCTGCGAGCATTGCGGCGGTGATGGTGTACTGCTGGTACTTTCCGGCGATGTAGGTGTCCTCGCTGTCGCTCAGTGTGGGCCATCCATCAACGGGGTTGCGCAGCGCCAGGTAGGCTCCGGCACCCAGATTCTTGAACTTGATGCGCATCAGCTGACCCTCCGTTGCGTCGGCAAAGGCCGTTGCCGGCAGCTGCTGATAGCCGCTCCAGTTGCCGATGGTGGTAGCACCCACCCATACGGCGTGGCTGTAGTCGCCACCGTCGCCCTCAATGGTCTCAATAGCAGTCAGCGTGAAGCCGATGCCTGCCACAATCAGGCCTGCGGCTTTCAGCTCGGTGAGGGCAGGGGTCAGCATGATGTAGCTCACCTCAGTCATGCCCTCGGCGATGGCTGTGTTGGCGATGCCCTTCAGGTTGCCGCTCCAGTCGCCCTTGGCCAGCGATACCTGCGGCCATTGGGTACCACCGGTGAACTGGAATTTCACCACCAGCTGGTCGCCGGCCTTCATGTTCTCGAACTTAGCAGCTTCTAACTGCAGGAATTTGCCGTTGTTCCAGTCAATCACTTGCTCTCCGCTCCAGATGACTGCTGCATTCATGGCCATCGGCAGTAATGCTGCCATCAGCACTACGAGTAAGAATCGTCTCATTTTCTACGTAACGTTTTTAAGTTAATAATTAATAGTTTTCTCGATTTCTGTTGCAAAGATACGAAAAAATATTGAAACATGCTGATACTTTCTTGACTTATATTTTGCAGATGTGTGAAATTATCAGAAAAAAGCAACAAAAGACAATGCTTTTCAGAAAAATATCGCTACCTTTGCACTCGACAAATAACAAGAAACTGAAAACCGCTATCACAATGAAGAAAGCATTTCTACTGATGACCGTTGCGCTACTTGCCGTCACGCTCGCTGCCGAGGCCGCCGACAAGTCGCAGTACCAATTATCTAATAAGAACGCGACGCGCGAGGCACAGCAGGTGTTCGACGTGCTCAAGGAGCTGTACGGCACCCACATCATTTCGGGCACCGTAGCCGATGTCGACTGGAACATCCGCGAGGCCGAGAACGTGTATAAGTGGACGGGCCAATGGCCAGCCCTCAACGTGTTCGACTTTATGACTATCCACGCCTCGAAGGATGTCAACCCCAAAGGCTGGATCGACTACTCTGACGATACCGTAGTGCGCGACTGGTGGAAGGCCGGAGGGCTGGTGGGTATCATGTGGCACTGGCAGGTGCCTGCCAACGATGGTGTGAACCTTACCTGCACGCCCGGCGCAAAGCCTGGCGAGACGAGCTTCGATGCCGAAAAGGTGGTGACTCCCGGCACCGACGAGAACAAGCGCGCCATGAAGGAGCTGAAGCAGGTGGCGGGCTATCTGAAGAAGCTGCAGAAGGCCAAGATTCCCGTCATCTGGCGACCCTATCACGAGGCCGCTGGCAACACCTACGAATATCGTGGCGGCGGTGCTTGGTTCTGGTGGGGAGCAAAGGGTGCCGAGGCCTTCAAGAAGCTGTGGCGCTTCACCTACGACTACCTGGTACACGAGCAGCAGCTGAACAACCTCATCTGGGTGTGGACGTCGCAAACCGATGACCACGACTGGTATCCCGGCGACGATGTGGTCGACATCGTGGGGCGCGACTGCTACTACGCCCTGCAGTATCCGCTGATGAAGGACTTCCAGCAGCTCTCCGCGCAGTATCCCACGAAGATGGTCACGCTGGCCGAGTGTGGCAACGGCGATGATGTCGATATGGCCCCGTTGCAGAAAATCTGGGAGCAGGGTGCCCGTTTCTCGTGGTTCATGCCCTGGTATGATGCCTCGTACAACAAGGGCTTCGAGACCTCCCACCAGTTTGCCAGCGACCAGTGGTGGCGCGATGCTTTCGCTCTGCCCTATGTCATCACCCGCGAACAAATGAAGCAAAGAATCAAATAACAATAATACATTTTTAATAAAACGAAACTACAACAATGAAAAAAACATTATTACTCATGATGGCAATGCTCGGTTTGGCCGGAACGGCTAAAGCCGATGTGGAATGGACGATATGGGAAGGAAATATTAATATGTCGGAAGGCAATCCTGGCAATTGGATCAATAATTTATATCTGGGTTCTGTCAACTTTACCAACTTAGCAGTAAATGATATTATTTACCTGACATTTACTGTAAACGACGGTGCTGAAAATAGCTATGTTGCGCTTTACAGGCAGAATCATATTACTGAACCTTCTGAATCTTGGCCAGAGACAGAGATGGTACACAGTACAGAGACGACAGCAGATTATGCTTATGTAATCACCAGCGACATCTTAGCATATTTTCAAGATGCGTCATTTGCTAATTTAGCTATTAAAGGAACAGATTATACACTGACAAAGGTTACTATAAAGAAAGCAACCTCAATGATAAAAAATGTTGTATGGACAGGTACGCACAATACCAACAATTGGAGTGGACTGAGTATTGACGCTTCGTATTTATCAGGTATGGTAAATAACGATTATTTGTATTGTAAAGCTACTAGACATACATCTGCTATCATTATAGATGAAAAAAGCGTAACACCTACATATTGGGCTGCTCAGTTCCAAGACTGGAGTAGTGAAGCTACTAAATATAGCAATATCGAATGTAGTGATTTCAATCATGATTTTTGGGCAAGGGTGGCCGATGCTTCTCTTGTAAGCAATCATACAATGGGTGTGACTGGCTATTGCGAGGACATTACAGAAGTGAGCTATCTTCATCCTGTTTCTTCCTTCTCTATCGGAGTTTCAGGCTATGCAACCTTCTCCGCTGATAGAGAGGTAACAGTTCCTGTAGGAACTACAGCATATAAAGCAACGGTTTATGCTGGTAGTGTAACGCTAACTCCGTTCACAGGCAATGTTATTCCTGCCAATACAGGAGCGATTATTGCTGGCGACAAGGGTTCTGTGCTGGAGTTCCTGGCCTCTTCAGCTGGTAGCAGCGAGACAAGCGACCTCATTTCTGTAGCCTCCGCAACAGATGTGACAACACTCGCAGAGAGTGGATATGACCTCTATGTGTTGTATAACAATGCGACCAAGAACTCTTTGGCTCTTGGACTTGGTGACAGTGATGTGAATTCAAAGTGGGGAGATGGCACCACCTATTCGTCGAATGTTATTACTTTTACGGAAGCATGGAAAGGCTGCGGCTGGTGGTTCAGCAATGAGGGCGTAGATTATTCTGCCTATGATCGTGTAGAGGCCTCTTTTTCCTCTGAACAGTCAGGGCGTCTTGTCGTGGATTATGCTGATGGAACACAGAGCTATACAGATTATCCGGCGAATTCAACATCAGTAACAATAAACTTAGATAGAACCAAGAAGAATATTGTCAAAGCTATTTATTTCTGTTCTGGAGAATCATCAAGCACTATCACGCTTTCCAGTGTAACCCTCTACGGCACTGTCGCTGAATTTCGCAAGACCACATCAGGCACTATAGCTGCCAACAAGGCATATCTTAAGATAGCTAGTGGAAGCCCGGCCCGTTTAGGCATAGTTTTTGGTGAGGCTGAGACCACAGGTGTAACAGCAGTAAAGGCTCCGATAGTTGCTGATGACCGTATTTACACGTTGAGCGGTCAAGAGGTGAAGACTGCTACTCGCGGTATTTACATTAAGAATGGAAGAAAGTTTGTGGTGAAATAAGAACGATAAAACATGAATAAAATGAAAAAGATATATTTGATTCCTGAAACGAATATTGTGTTTCTCCATACTATAATGCCTATTCTTGGCAGCTCTCCTATTCCGGTCAATGATAGTGACCCTGCTGTTGATGCTGGTGATGCTGCTGCACCTGAATTGTTGGGAATGATAGGACTGATCTTTGATTAACAAATCGATTTAGTAGCCTATGAAACGACTCACGTTGATATCGCTCGCCCTGATGGGGCTGATGCTCTCGGCATACGCTGCCGAGAAGACCATCCTGATAGGACCGAAGACCATCGGGAAGGGCTGGAAGGACAAGATAGTGATTCTGCCAGAGCAGTTTAAGAACGCCAGCGAGGGCGACATCATGACGCTCTATACGGAACCGATGAGAGGCTCGGCACAGGCGGCCTACCAAAGTCCGAAAGACTGGCAGCCGATTGCCCCGGAGTATGCTTACTTCGGCGTGCGAGGCCCCGTGCGTACCACGCTGACCGCTCCGATGCTGGCACAGCTGAAACAGTACGGATTGGGCATCGGCGGTCACGACTACCGCATCGTGCGCGTCACCATCATGCCCGCCTCCGACATGCAGGAAACGGTGATCTACAAAGGACCGTCGGTGCAGATGCGCGACGACTGGAGCCAGAATGCCGACATGCAGCGTAGCACGTTCCAGGGCGTGCAGATGGGCGACGACGTGCGCTTCTACGTCAGCAAGGTGAAGCCTGGTGCAGCCTTTAAGCTGTCGGACACCCAGTGGAAACCCATCGACGCTTCGGTGGACGGGGCACAGCTGGCGGGCGACTACTTCAACTGGAGCATCAACGACCAGATGCAACTGGTGAAGCTGCAGCTGGCGGGTGCCGACGGGGTGGTGATGCACGTGGGCGGCAAGGGCTACCAGCTGGATCGTATCAGCATCGTGCGCTGTGTGGCGGAACTCGACCCCGACGTCTCTACAGCACAGCGCGCCCCTACGGAGTATGCGCTGCATCCCGGAGAGCTGTTCAGAGGCGAGAAGGTGTTTCCGGCCGACTTCAGCGAGAACCTGCGGCTGACGGCGGCTCCCTTCCAGGAAATCGACAAGAACTACGCCCTCGTGGTGAGCTATCGCCTGCTGCCTGACGCGAAGGAGGCCAAGCTGTCGTTCCGCGAACAGCGCGGCGACTGGCACGACATCTCCGGAGCCGCAGAGCCGCAGTGGCGCGAGCTGAACGGCCGTAACGTGGTGCTGCGCTTCGACGATGACATCCTCGACAAGGTGAAGACGAAGGGTATCGTCATCTCCGGCGCAGGATTCCAGCTCACAAAGGTGCTGCTGGTAAAGGCCGGACAATAAGCACACACAAGAAGGCATAAAAAAAAGAGGCACGCGCCTCTTTTTTTTGTTCTATTTCACCCGGCTCATGCGGTCAACCTGTTCGCGAACAACGGAGAGCGTGGTGCTGTCGGTGGCAAAGACGCTGTTAAGCCCCTGAGCCTCCTGGGCGGGGTCGCCCGTATAGTCGTCGCCCACCTCCCACTGCTCGTGGCGTGGCTGTGCAAAGCCGCCCCATCCCCAGAAGTTACAACCGGCAAAGCGGCCTCCCTGCTCGGCATTGTCGGCAACGAGCGAGAAGACGAACTTGTAGTAGCTGTCGCGGCCAACCGTGGTACTCTCCTTCGAGAAGGCGAAACCGTCGCGCGGATAGCCGAACTCCTCCATCACCAGCGGCTTGTTCAGACTGTCGCAGATGGCCAGATGGCGGTCGATATAGTCCTTGGTATTGGCGCAGGCACGCGGCAGGTGCTCGATGAGTGAGTCGGGCTTAGCCCATCCCCAGTTGTAGGGCCACAGGTGTACGTTGCAGTAGTCGATATTCTTGTCCTGACAGATGCGGCGGTAGCTGTCGTAGTCGTTCTCGCAACCCCACGAGCCCTCGCTGCCGATGCTGATCAGGTGGTTGGGATCCAGCTCGCGGATCAGCGCAGAAGCTTCAGCCAGCCACTTCTCGAAGTCGGGGAGTGCCTCTTTGGCGAAAGCACGCGGCTCGTTGCCAATCTGCCACGACATGATGGCGGGGTCGTCGATGTATTTCACGCCGGTATAGCGGTTGGTGCGGGTGATGATGTCGCGCACGTAGCTGTAGAACAGTTCGTGGGCCTTCGTGTTGGAGGCATACTGTGCCATAGCCGCCATGAAGGCGGGATAGCCCGCATCGTCGGGGCGAGGCTGTTTTCCAAGTCCGGCATGCTCCAGGTAGAAGCCGTAGCCGCCGCTCCACTCCCACGAGTTGTTGAGGTAGAGCACGGCCACCATCTGCCGCTTTCCCATCTCCATCAGAAGGTAGTCAAGACCGGCCAGGATGGTGTCGTTGTATTCGCCGGGCTTCACCTGCAGCGTAGGCTCCACCTTCGTCTTCACGCCGCGCTCACCGTCGCTGCCCACGAGGATGCGCAGGTTGTCGATGCCCATCCGCTTCATCTCGTCCAGTTCCTTCTGCAGCCGCTGGCGGTCGCCGCCCTGACCTTCCGAAGCCAGGATGGCTCCGTACCAGAAGTTGGTTCCCACGTAGTAGTAGGGCTTGCCGTCGCGCACGAAGTGTCCGTTCTCTACTCGCACAAAGTCGCCCTGTGCCGTCTCTGTCTTCTGGCAGCCCACCATCAACATTGCAGCCGCTGCCAGCATCACCATTAGTCGTTTCATGATTCTCTCTTTTTAGTTATTTGCCTACAAAGGTACGAATAAGTAGGAACTTACGACACCCAAAGACGTTAAATAATCCCAAAAACACGCTACGTTCTCTCCTTATTATAAAAATTATTGCTACATTTGCAAGAATATGAGAGTAATCTGCGATGCCCCCGGACAGACGTGCAACCGTTTGTGGACTTATGTGGCCAGCGTGGCTCAGTGTGTTGCTGAGCGGCGGCGAATGGTCATCATCTTCTTCGACTGGACCATCGAGGACTTCCCGCAGTTGCTGCACGCCCCCTTCATCTACTATCCGCTCTGGCACAAGTGGTATCTGGAGCGCGGCAACGGCTGGAACAACTACAAGGGGCTGACGTGGAAGGTGACGCACAACAAGAAATGGGACGGCGTGTTCCGCTTCCTGGGATTCACCAAGGGCTGGCAGACGCGCACCGACACCCGCTACCTGCAGCAGACGCTGCCGGAGCTGAAACGGATTTTCCGTCCGAAGGACAGCATCATGCAGAAGGCCGAAGAGATGGTGGCGGCACTGCGCAGCGAGAGCGACCTCGTGGTGGGCGTGCATATCCGCAGGGGCGATTATGCCACCTGGAACGACGGCCGCTTCTTCTACGAGCTGGACGATTACCGCCGCTTCATGCTCCGCATACAGGAGTTATATAAGAACAGGCGCGTGAGCTTCTTTATCAGCAGCAACGAAGACTTCGCGGCCGACAACTTCGAAGGCTGCAACTGCCGCCGCTTCGGCCGCGAGCCGTCGGGAGCCATCCTCGACCTCTACACCCTCTCGCTCTGCGACCGTATCATCGGCCCCTTCAGCAGCTATTCGCGATGGGCTTCCTTCATCGGCGAGGTGCCCCTCTGCTTCCTCGAGTCGAAAGACCAGCAGTTTACCGAGGGTAGCTTCTCGAAAATCGTGGATTTCTTCCACTTCGACAACGGCAAGGAGATATTTGACTGGTAAGCGCGGGGGTGTGACTTTAGGATGGAAAAGACGAAGAGGTTCGATGAGATCAGCATTATGCGCGTGTTGGCAATGACGATGATTGTTGCCTTTCACAGCATGTGCTTCTACAACGGGAAGTGGCTGAAGGTGAACGCTATCATGATTCCGCTTTGGACAAAGGTGTCGGCCTTTCTCGATGTCATCGACCTGAACATGTTTGTATTCATATC
The DNA here is from genome assembly GCA_946415755.1 of uncultured Prevotella sp. Lineage (GTDB taxonomy): Bacteria > Bacteroidota > Bacteroidia > Bacteroidales > Bacteroidaceae > Prevotella. Next base: position 58,803 of record CAMKTS010000009.1, read on the forward strand.
AGGCTATCTGTATGGCTATCTGTATATCTTCAGAAACAAGTACCGGCATCCTTCAGAAGTTATTCGCAACAAAGCTATTCGCTTGTTGCTCCCCTATTGCTTCTGGGGGAGCATCATGGCCGCTGTGTGGCCCTGGAATACGTGGGGCAGGCTGTTGTATGGTATCGGCCACCTGTGGTTCTTGCTGATGCTATTTGGCGTATTCACACTCACCGTCCTCCTGCAACTGCTGAATAACCAGCGAATCCGATTTACGGGAAGGTTGGGCATATTGCTCATCGTGCTGGGGTATCTGGCCAACTATATCTTCTTTACGTATATCTATCGTGGCGACATCTTCTGCATCAACAAGGTGATGTATTATTTCCCCGCTTTTATGATAGGCTACGTTTGTGCCAAGGTGCGTGTAGGATGGATGTTGCCCAACTGGGCTTATATCACACTGCCCTTTGTGACGGTTTTCCTCTTCGCCTTTATATGGTATGAGGTCTCTCTGCCATACGGACTTGCGACACTCGTCAGGACACTCTGTGCCTATGCTATCTGTATCGACCTGTTGATTATCCTGAGCAAGGTTACAATGCCAGATGGGATACGGCCAGCCATCATGGAGGTTGAGCGACTCAGTATGGGATTGTACATCTTTAACCAGATGGCGATGGATCTGGTGTTTACGACTCCTGTGCTACACAGGTGGTTTGAGTTACATTGGGTGGTAGGGCCTTTTATTCTGTTCGTCATAGGCTTTTTCCCCCCTATGTTCCTGTCGTACCTGTTTAATAAATACAGGTTCCTGAGTTGGTCTATCGGCGGGTAGTATAGTCTTTGATGATTTCACTTGCGATACAGGAGTCGAGGCGCTGATAGCCTTCCAGGTTCAGGTGCAGGTTGTCCGACAGAAACATCGTGGTGTCGGTTGCTCCCCTTGGATTCCACTGCTTGCTGGAGATGTAGAGTATGCTGTCCTCCAACTTCGTCTCGGCCAGCATCTTCCTGAGTGCCGACTGATAGTCCTCGCCCTGATTGTTCCACGTCAGCATGAGGTATGGACGGAGGGTATAGAACAGCCACTCCTTAAGTGGTTTCCGCTGCATGGGCTCGGTGAAGTTGACAAGGGGAATCTCCATCACTACCGGTCGGATGCCGTTGTGCAGGAGCAACCTGATAATCAGACGCATATTTTCTGCATAGAATCCTGTAGGCCGCTGGTAGGTGACATCGTTGATGCCTGCAAAAACGACACAATAGTCGGGATGCCCCTCAATTAACGGTTGGGTGCAGCGGTCTGGCTCGTAGGTGTGTTCTTCGGTCTTGTCGCTGTACATAAAGAAGTACACCTCTTTGCTAACGGCCCCCTTTTTACCTCTTGTTGCTACTTTTACGGGGTGGTCGTATATCTTCTTGGCCGCATTGACAATGATGGTGTCGCCGGAGAGCAGGGTGTGGTAGTCGGCCCAACTGTCGCCGATGAAGGCAATCCGCAGGGTGTCATCGTGGTGGGTTGTGCTGATAGTGTAAAGCGGTAATTTTTCAGGAACGTAGTAGAAACGATATTGCGGTACGATATAGAATGTCGTCGAAAGTAGTAGTGCAATAACAAGAACTCCCCACAAAATCCCTTTAGTGTAAATGGGGGAGGAGCTCGGTGTTGTTTCTTCCGGTAAGGTTCTCGGTCGCATATATGATGCTAAATACCAATGCAAATATAATAATAATGTTCAGAAAAAGACCAATTGACTTCTGTTATTTAATATATTTTGGCAAAATTCGTTAAAAATCTTAATAACAGAGGCTGTTTCTTCCGTTTTACGTTTATTACTGCTAAATTTGCAAGTGTATGAAGATTGCTGTCCTGACATCGGGTATCCTGCCCGTTCCTGCCATACAGGGGGAGCGGTGGAGAACTTGGTGGACTTAAAGGGCTTAGCGGAAGGAGTCGGTAAGCAGCTTGATTTCGATTTGCGGGCTGATGCGTTCGTACAGGATGTTGTAGACGGCATCAAGGATGGGCATGTTGACGTGGCAGTGACGGTTGATTTCCTTCATGCACTTCGTGCCGTAGTAGCCCTCGGCAATCATCTCCATCTCTATCTGTGCCGACTTGACGCTGTATCCCTTGCCAATCATGGTGCCGAAGGTGCGGTTGCGCGAGAAGTTGCTATAGCCCGTCACCAGCAGGTCGCCCATATATACCGAGTCGGTGATGTTGCGCTCGATGGGGTGTACCACCTTCAGGAAGCGCGACATCTCCTGTACGGCATTGGCCATCAGCACAGCCTGGAAATTGTCGCCGAACTTCAGACCGTTGCAGATACCGGCGGCAATGGCATAGACATTCTTCAGCACGCTGGAGTATTCGATACCAATCACGTCGGTCGATGTCTTGGTCTTGATGTATTCGCTGGCCAGCAGGTCGGCCATCGCCTGTGCCTTATCGTGGTCGAAGCATCCTACGGTGAGGTAGGAGAGTCGCTCCAGTGCCACCTCTTCGGCATGCGAGGGGCCGCCGATGCACGCCAGGTTCTCGTAGGGGACATCGTACACCTGATGGAAATATTCCGAGCACGCCAGGTTCTCGTCGGGCACGATACCCTTGATGGCGGTGACGATGAATTTGTCACGAATACGCGTCTTGAGCTTCTTCAAGTGGCTCTTGAGGTAGGGCGACGGTGTAACGAAGATCAGCGTGTCGTACTGCTGCACAATCTTGTTGAGGTCGCTGGAGAAGAAAATCTCGTCGATATTGAACCGTACGCTCATCAAGTAGGCGGGGTTGTGACCCAGTCGCCGGAAATCCTCGATGCGGTCGTCGCGGCGCATATACCATCCGATGTGGTGAGTCCTGCCCACCACAATCTTGGCTATTGCCGTTGCCCACGAGCCTCCGCCAATGATGGCTATTCTACCGCAGTCGTACATGGTTCATTGAACATTGAACATTGAACGTTGAACATTGAACATTAGGCTTGCGCCTTCTCAATCCATGCAGCCACCTCGTCGACGCTCGGTTTCTGCAGGTCGAGCTTGTATTTCTTGACAATCTCGCCAATCTTCTGCTGCAAGCCCTGGGGCTTCTCGTCCTTGATGTCTTGGATGAGGTAGAAACCGGCCTTGCGCAACACGTATGTCCACTCTTCCGGCACACCGATGGCTGCCCACTCCTGAATGGTGCTCTGGGGGGCTTTCTTCTCGGGTTTCATCTGGGGGAAGAGCATCACCTCGCCGATGGCGAACTTGCCCGTGAGCAGCATCACCAGGCGGTCGATGCCAATGCCGATGCCAAACGTGGGGGGCATACCGTATTGCAGGGCGCGCAAGAAGTCGTGGTCGATAATCATGGCCTCATCGTCGCCTTTGTCGGCCAGCTTCATCTGTTCGATGAAACGCTCCTCCTGGTCGATGGGGTCGTTCAGCTCAGAGTAGGCGTTGGCCAGCTCTTTGCCGTTCACCATCAGCTCGAAACGCTCGGTCAGGCCGGGCTTCGAACGGTGCATCTTGGTCAGTGGCGACATCTCTACGGGATAGTCGGTGATGAAGGTGGGTTGGATGAAGGTACCCTCGCAGAACTCGCCAAACAGCTCGTCGATGAGTTTGCCCTTACCCATTGTCTCGTCAACCTCCATACCCTTCGACAGGCAGAAGGCGCGAATCTCCTCTTCCGTCTTGCCGTCGCAGTCGAAACCTGTCTTCTCCTTGATGGCATCCAGAATGGGCAGACGGCGATAGGGGGCCTTGAAGGAGATGATGTTTCCGTCAATCTCTACCTCCGGCTTGCCGTTGACGGCTGTGCAGATCTGCTCCAGCATATTCTCGGTGAAGGTCATGCCCCACAGCAGGTCTTTGTAGCTCACGTAGAGTTCCATGCAGGTGAACTCGGGATTGTGCGTCTTGTCCATACCCTCGTTGCGGAAATTCTTGCCCATCTCATAGACACCCTCGAAGCCGCCCACGATGAGGCGCTTCAGATACAGCTCGGTGGCGATGCGCATGTACATATCCTGGTTGAGGGCATTGAAGTGGGTGATGAACGGACGGGCCGAGGCACCACCGGCAATGTTCTGCAGGATGGGCGTGTCCACCTCGGTATAACCGGCATCGTCGAGGATGCGGCGCATGGTGCGGATAATCGTGGCACGCTTGAGGAATGTCTCCTTGACACCGGCATTCACCACCAAGTCAACATAACGCTGGCGATAGCGCAGCTCCGGATCGTCGAAGGCATCGTAAACCTTGCCGTCGGCATCGGTCTTCACCACGGGCAGCGGCTTCAGGCTCTTGCTCAGCACGGTCATCTCCATCACGTGGACGCTGATTTCACCGGTTTTGGTGCGGAACACATATCCCTTGACACCAATGAAGTCGCCCAGGTCGAGCAATTTCTTGAATACTATATTATACAGGTCCTTGTTCTCGTCGGGGCAGATGGCATCACGCTGCACATAGACCTGAATACGGCCCTTGGAATCCTGCAGCTTGGCAAAGGCAGCCTTTCCCATGATGCTCTTGCTCATGATTCGGCCTGCTATGCTCACCATACGGCTGTTCTCTGGGGTGGCTGTCTCGCGTACCTCATTACCCTCCTCGTCTTTGCCAATGACGGGCAAGTCCTCAAAGTCGTTGATGATGTCGGTGCTCCATGCCGTTACGGGATATTCGGCGGCAGGGTAGGGGTTGATTCCCATCTGTCGCAGCTCTTGCAGACTCTCGCGTCTGCCTATTTCTTGTTCGCTAAGTTCTAAAATATTCATACTTTTCAACTGAATTTTGGTGCAAAGGTACAAAATATTTATGAAAAGTGCTAAAATAACGGATAAAAGTTTGGAAGATACGAAAATAATCCTTACATTTGTGGCACTAAAACAGTATAACTACTATGATTCAGGCTAATATAAAGTCACGTGTGGTAGGTGTTGACATCAGTCTTGACAAGACTTCTCTTGCCGTTGTCGACATCCGTGGTAACATCATCGCAACCGATGATTTCGTCACTTCTGAGTATCCGATGGTGGGCGACTACATAACGGTGCTCAGTGAGCACATCCTGTCGTTGGTGGAGCAGAACGGCGGCTATGAGCAGATACGCTCCGTAGGTATCAGTACGCCCAGCGGCAACTATCGGACGGGGTGTATCGAGAATTCGCCTAACATGCCGTGGAAGGGTGTGGTGCCTATGGCTGCCATGCTGCGCGACCGCTTGGGCATAGCCGTCGGCCTGGGCAACAATGCCCATTCGATGGCACTCGGTGAGCAGGCTTTCGGAGCCGCTCACGGCATGAAGGACTTCATCATCATCTCGTTGGGCAGCGGCTTGGGCAGCTGTATCTTCAGCAACGGCCTGCCCCTGTTGGGAGCCGACGGCTTTGCCGGTGAGGTAGGCCATACCTGCGTCAAGCCCGGTGGCCGTCAGTGTGGCTGCGGCAAGCTGGGATGCCTGGAGGCATATACCGCTGCCAAGGGGTTGGCATGTACCGCCCGTGAGGTGATGCAGGAAGACCCGCGCCCCTCGCTGATGCGCCATACGGAGCAGCTGACACCGCGCATCATTGCCTCTCTCTGCGACCAGGGCGACGAGCTGGCCATCGAGACTTACCGCCGTGCGGGCTATCTGCTGGGATTGGGCCTGGCCAACTATGCCTCCGTCCTTAATCCAGAGGCCATCATCTTTACCGGTGGTCTCACGCAAGCCGGTCACTGGCTGCTCGGACCGACCAGTGAGTCGTTCGAGCAGCATGTCTTCCACAATATTGATGGCAAGGTGCGCTTTGTGCTCTCCAGCCTTGACGACAACCTGCGTAACATGCTGGGTGCCAGCGTGCTGGCGTGGGAAGTCAAGGAATACTCGTTGTTTAAGTGAAGTCAGCGAATACTCAATAATAATAGTCAAATATAATGAACAATACCATCAAGACCAAAGTGATAGGCATCGATGTCGGCGTAGAGACGACGACCATTGCCGTGGTCGACCTGCGTGGCATTATCTATGCCAAGGACACGCTGCCTACGAAGGACTATCCTATTGTCAACCAGTTTGTCGAGGCACTCAGCGAGCGTATCATCATGCTGGCCGAGGCCAACGGCGGCTATGAAAGCATCCGCTCGGTTGGCATCAGTGCCCCCAGTGCCAACTATCTGTCAGGATGTATCGAGAATGCCTCCAACATTCCTTGGAAGGGTATTGTGCCGCTGGCTGCCATGCTGCGCGACCGTATCGGCCTGGCTGTTGCCCTGGGAAATGATGCCCACGTCACGGCGATGGGTGAGTACGTCTATGGCTCGGCTCACGGTATGGAGAACTTCATTGTCATCTCACTGGGACATGGCGGTGTGGGCAGCTGTATCTTCATCAACGGGCTTCCCCATCTGGGCACTACCGGCTCGGCAGGCGAGGTGGGTCACTGCTGTGTAGACGACGGCGGTCGGCTGTGCAACTGCGGACGGCGCGGCTGTCTGGAAGAGTACACATCGGTTCGTGGCATCCAGAAGACGGCCCGTGAGCTGATGGCAGCGAGCGATGCGCCCAGCATGATGCGCCAGCTCGACGAGCTGACTCCGCTGGCCATCGGCCAGTGCTGCGACCAGGGCGACGCGATGGCGCAGGAAGTGTACCGTCGCACGGGCTTCTGGCTGGGCCTCGGCTTGGCCAACTATGCCTCCATCCTCAATCCTGAGGCCATCATCCTTACCGGCGAACTCATCGAGACTGCCAAGTGGCTGCTGGAGCCGATGAAGCAGTCGTTCGAGGAAAATGTGTTCCGCAACATCCGCGACAAGGTGAAAATCGTCATTTCCATCATCGATAACCAGGAGCGTGACGTGTTGGGTGCCAGTGCGCTGGCATGGACCGTCAAGGAATACTCGCTGTTCAAGTAGTGCCGTCGCACGGACAGGCGTGCCGACTTGATAACTAATACTTTTTGTGGGCTGTATAACTAACTGTTTCTAATAAAAATAACTAACTCATTCTAATATAACTAACGACTATGGAAATTACCAGTATGAAAACCCGTGTGGTGGGCGTCGACATCGGCGTTGCCGTTACCACGTATGCCGTCATTGACCTGCGCGGCAACATTATTGCACAGGAGAATTTCAGTACCCGTGACTATTCCACCAACATCGACCAGTATCTGGCGGTTCTTTGTGAGCGCATTGTCGACCTCGTAGAGCGCAACGGCGGCTACGACAGCATCCGCTCCGTCGGTGTCTGCTGTCCTAACGGCAACTACCTGACTGGTTGCATGGAGAATGCCGCCAACCTGGAGTGGAAGGGCGTTATCCCCGTGGCAGCCATGATGCGCGACCGGTTGGGCATTGCCGTGGCACTGGCCAACGATGCCCAGTGTATCGCACTGAGTGAGCAGGCCTTCGGTGCCGCTCATGGCATGAAGGACTTTATTGTCATTACCCTTGGCTATGGCCTGGGGTCGTGCATTTTCTCCAATGGCAAGATGCATCTTGGCAACAAGGGCTTTGCCGGTGAGATAGGCCATACCTGTGTCGTTCCCCACGGCCGTTTGTGCGGCTGCGGGCATCATGGCTGTCTGGAGGCCTACTGTGCCAACGGCGGCGTGCTGGCTACCGCCCGCGAGCTGATGGCCGAGAGCGATGCACCCAGCCTGATGCGCGATGCTGCCGACCTTACGCCGAAGCTGATTACCTCCTTCTGTGAACAAGGCGACGAGTTGGCCATTGAGACCTATCGCCGCACGGGCGAGATGCTGGGTCGCGGCCTGGCCAACTATGCCTCTATCCTCAACCCCGAGGCCATCATCCTGACTGGCGGCATTCCACATGCCGGCAAGTGGCTGCTGGAGCCTACGGAGGTGTCGTTCGAGGAGAATGTGTTCCGCAACATCAAGGGACAGACACGCATCCTCGTGTCTACCCTCAATGATGGCGAGCGCGACGTGCTGGGAGCCAGTGTGCTGGCCTGGCAGGTCAAGGAATACTCGCTGTTCCTGTAGTGCCCCTCTCTCTCTCTGAGGTCAATACTTGAAACTGCTGCCGCCTACGAACTCGCGCATGATGCTCGTGGGCGGTATCTCTTTGTCGCTCACGGGAATGAAGAAACGGATGAATTTCTGCAGCCGGTGGGCCTCGGCATACTCCGGTGTGTTGCGCGGCACGCTGGCCAGGATAATCTCGGCATGGGTTCGCAATACGGCAAACTCGATGTTCAGTGCCGAGTTGAACATGACATCGGCCGTCTCCTGGAAGGGGAATATCCACTGGTCTTCGGCCTGACACACGTTCTTCCACTGGGCGATGGTCTGCTGGGCGGTATACGCCCCCTTGTTGTAGTCGCGGATGATGCGGCGCAGCAGCCGGTTGTCGCGTGTGGGAATCCAGTTATGGTCGTCTAATGAGATGCTGGTCAGTGCCGAGATGTATATCTTGTACTTCAGCGAGTCGTCAATCTTCTTCGTCAGCAGCGGGTTCAGGGCGTGTATGCCCTCGATGATGAGCACCGAGTCAGCATGCAGCTTCAGCTTCTTGCCGTTCCATTCGCGCTGTCCCGTCACGAAGTTGTATTCCGGTATCTCCACGCGCTCGCCCTGCATGAGCCTAAGCAGGTGGTCTTCCAGCAACGCGTATTCCACCGTCTCGATGTTGTCGAAGTCATAGTCGCCGTTGGGCAGCTTGGGGGTGTCTGTGCGGTTCACGAAGTAGTCGTCGGTAGAGAACGACACGGGTCTAAGGCCGCAGGCCAGCAACTGCACGCTGAGTCGCTTGCAGAAGGTAGTCTTTCCAGAACTGCTCGGACCGGTGATGAGCACCAGTCGCACGGGATTCTCCTCACGGTGGAAGCGGCGGTCTATCTCTTCGGCAATCTGTACGATCTTCTTTTCCTGCAGGGCCTCCGAGACCTGTATCAGTTCCGAGGCATGTCCGCGCATGACGGCACGGTTGACGTCGCCCGCATTCGACAGTCGCATGATGATGTCCCAGCGTGTCTTCTCGGCAAACATCTCAAAGGTCTTGGGCTGCTCCACCCATTCAGCCAGCCGGGTGGGCACGTTCCAGTCGGGTACACGCAGCAGCAGTCCCTCCTCGTAGCGCTCCAGCCCCCACACCTGCAGATAGCCTGCCGAGGGTACCAGCGGCCCGTAGTAGTAGTCTACGGTGTCGCCCAGCGAGTAGTAGTCGCTGTATATCTGACCGCTGGTCTCCAAGAGCTTCACCTTGTCGGAAAAGCCTCGCTCGGTGAATACGCGGATGGCCTCTTCGGTAGTGGCCTCCGTGCGGCGGAAGGGCATGTCGGCATCGATAATCTCCTGTATGCGCTCCCTGATGTGTGCCACGTCATCGTCGGTCAGCGTGCCGTTGCTCTTCTTGAAGTTGCAGTAGTAGCCCCTGCACAGCGAGTGCTCGATGAACAGCTTCGAGCCGGGGAACAAGTCCTGCGTGGCCTTGTAGAGCACGAAGCTCAGCGACCGCACGTAGACGCGGTGACCGCTGCCCTCGCGGGCATCCAGAAACTCCACGTCGCGGTTCTGGTAGAGCCTGAATTTCAGACCCTCCGGGGTGTTGTTCACTTTTGCCGATACCACGGGGTATTGCATGTTCAGCTCCTCGGCAAACTCCTGGTAGACGTCGAGCAGAGAGGTCCCTTCGGGAAAGCTCTTCGTGATGTTGTTGTTCTTACAGCGGATTTGTAGCATATCTGTTGCAAAGTTACGAAGTATTTCCGTAACATCCAAATCTTTCTGTGTTATTTTTGGCTGATTTTTCAGCATTGCTTTCATACCGTTTCTTTTTTTGCTGTTGTTTGCTTTAGGTAAATGATAGCTTTACGATGGGTAAATGATAGAGATACTTTTTTATTTGATAGCTTTTCTATAGTGAATGACAGTATGACGGTATGACAGTAAAAATCGTAAAGTCTACGCGTACCGCATACACGCGCACGGTACGCGAGGGGTTTGGGAAATCAGCTGTCATACTGTCATCTGTCATTGTCAGAAGTGGTCATTGTCAGCGGCCAATGTCCTGCGGTGTGGCATACGTCTCGTGCCACGGTTGCTTGTGCTCGCCACCCTCCTTTTTCGTTTTGGTTTTGGCTTTCGTCTTCGTTTTCGTTTCTTCCATAGGCAGTAAAGTTTAGATTCCAGCTGCAAAGATACAAAAAGACGGAAACATTAACCTGCTACATGCCGGGGATATGTAGAGGGGATATTAGTGGGGATATGTTTTGTAAAAGAATGCATCCGTTCCATTCAAATTACATCGGAAAGTATATAAAATGTTAAATAATTAATTATTTTATATGCAAAGTTATATAATTTTGGTTTTATTTTTTAATTTTGCATGCGAAATAATATAATATGAGAGATGGAAAGGACAAAACTATCGGCAGTAGTCAAGGCTTTGCGTAAAGAATACGGCCTAACTCAGGAGGACCTCGCCATGAAGTCGGGAGTAGGCCTTTGCTTCGTTCGCAATCTGGAGCAGGGGAAGACGACGTTGAGGATGGATAAGGTAAACCAGCTCCTCGACTTGTTTAACTACGAACTAACAGCAACGAAACGGTTATGAGACAAGCTGAAATATACCGAAAAGGCATCCTTGCAGGCACGCTGACGGAAGATGGCGGTGAATACCGCTTCCGTTATGACGAAACGTATCTCACATGGGAAGACGCACAGCCCGTCAGTCTGACACTCCCTTTACAGACAGAGGCGTTCGTGAGTCCCGTACTGTTCCCGTTTTTCGACGGGCTGATACCTGAGGGGTGGTTGCTTGATGTGGCGCTCCGTAATACAGATGTCAGCATGCTCGACCGTATGTCGCTTTTGCTGTTGTGCTGTAAGGAATGTATCGGTTCCGTCAGTGTCGTTTCTAAATCAAATGAAGGAGGAGAAGCATAATGTGTAAATGTCTGTATTGTTATCAGGAATTGGAAGATGGTCAGAAAGATTATCATCCGGGATGTGCCCGCAAGTTTTTCGGAACAAAGGACATTCCCTTGTTGGAATACAGGCATGAGGATCTCGACCGGCTGGCCGAGCAAATTATCCGTGCCCAGACGTCGCTGACAGGTGTGCAACCCAAACTGTCGCTGAACCTCACCAAACATGAAGGCAGCAGCCGACTGACCATCGTGGGACTTTGGGGCGACTATATCTTCAAGCCACAGACAGAGCGTTATCCGCAGTTGCCCGAGAATGAAGACTTGACGATGCATCTGGCTCAAGCGGCAAAGATCAGCGTTGTGCCTCACAGCCTGATCCGTCTGGCCGACGGACGATTGGGTTACATCACCAAGCGCATCGACCGTACCAAGAACGGTGAGAAAATTGACATGGAGGACATGTGCCAGTTGACACTGCACCCAACGGAATATAAGTATAAAGGGTCGTACGAACAGGTTGCAAAGACCATCGCTCAGTATAGCAGTGTCCCGAAACTGGACTTGACGAACTACATGCAACTGCTGCTTTTCTGCTTTGTCACGGGTAATAACGACATGCATCTGAAGAATTTCTCTCTTTACCGCCCATCAAAGGACTATCTGCTGACACCGGCATACGACCTTCTCAATGTGGCCATTGCAAACCCCGAAGACGAGGAGGAACTGGCTCTTTCCCTCTCTGGGCGGAAAACCAAACTGCGCTTGGCAGATTTTCTGAATGCGGCAAAGACAATGGGATTGGAGGAGAGCGTAGTGCAGCGTCTCATTGCAGGCCTTCATAAGGTTCTCCCCCTGTGGAGAACGCTCATACGCCATTCATTCCTCAGTGAGGAAATGAAGAACAGGTACGAAGAACTCATCACATCCCGACTGTCTCGTCTTTAATCCAAAGTCTGCTTCAGCCTGTTCAGGAAGGGCAGGAACTGTTTCTGGTCTACGGCTTGATAATAGTCCTTGTACATCTTTGTTCCACAACGTCTCGAACTCCTTCCACTTCTCACGGATACCCAACCGTTCGGCCATGGCATCGGCAAGCAAGGCTGACTGGGTGCGCGAAATCAGTGGCTGGTAGTTTTCATCTGCGCCAGTTTGGGGAATGGAAAATATAAGTGGGGCGAACCTCGCGGATGGCCCCACCTTCAGATTGTTAGTAATTTAAATAGGTAGTAGTTTTTCTCGTCTCAAATCTAATATTCGCGATAGAAGTCGAGTGCCTCGCAGATCTCGTCTTCAGTGGCAGTCTGGTTGATGCGGATGTCGCCGGTGTCGCCCAGCAGCGTGAAGTTGATGGCGGCTCCCGTGTTCTTCTTGTCGTGATGCATGAACTGGAGCAGGCGGGGGTAGTCGTCGCAGCTGACGGCCATGCGGCCGTAGTGCTCCTTGATGAAGCTGACGGTCTGCCGCATCTTCTGGGTGGGGAAGCCCGTCTTGGCGCAGCTCAGATACAGCTCGACCACCAGTCCGTAGGCTACGGCATAGCCGTGGAGCAGGGGGGTGCGCTCCAGTGCCAGCGACTCGAAGGCGTGGCCGGCCGTGTGGCCCAGGTTCAGTGCCTTGCGCAGTCCCTGCTCGGTAGGATCCTCCGTGACGATGCGCTGCTTGACGGCGACGCTGTCGGCTACCATCGAGGTGTCAACAGTCAGCGGTAAACGGTCAATGGTCAACAGCCTGGCCCAGTGGGTTTCGCTGTCAATCAGGCCGTGCTTCAGCATCTCCGCGTAGCCAGAGAGGATGTTCTCGGCATCCAGCGTGCGCAGGAACGTCGTGTCGAGGATGACGCTACGGGCATTGTTGAACACACCAATCTCGTTTTTCAGTCCACCGAAGTTGATGCCCGTCTTGCCGCCTACGGAGGCGTCGACCATGGAGAGCAGTGTGGTGGGAATGTTGATGTAAGGGATGCCCCGCTTGAAAGTAGAGGCTGCGAAGCCGCCCAGGTCGGTGACCATGCCGCCGCCGAGGTTGACCATCAACGAGTGGCGCGTGGCACCCAGGCGTTGCAGCTCCTCCCACACATGGGTGAGCGACTGGAGCGTCTTGTTGCGGTCGGTGGCACCGATAACGATGCCGCAGGCCTGCTGCATGCACGGAAAGGCGGCCACCAAAGGCAGGCAGAGCTGCTGCGTGGTGGTATCCGTGAGCACGAACAACCGGTCGTGCGGACACTCGGCAATGGCTGCCGTGAGTGTCTGCTGCAGGTTGTCGGAGATGATGACTCGTTGCTGTTCCATGACAAATCTTCACTTTCGGGCTGCAAAATTAATAAAAATTTACGTAACAGCGATGGAAAATGGCGGATAATTGTAGGTTTTGTGTAAAAAAACGGTGCATAGCGTTAAACTTTCTGTCTCGATGAACGTCAAAACAGCAATTGTAACACAAAAATGATAATAATCGACAGCAATAGTAATCGTATGAGACGAATGGCACTCTTTGCCTGCCTGCTACTGGGAGGCTTGACAGCGCTGGCACAGCGCAGTATTACGGGAACGGTGGTGGAGGATGACTCGCAGGAGCCGGTGGCGCAGACCACGGTGCGCCTGCTGAAAACCGACAGCACACTGGTGACGGGAGGCCTGACCGACCTGAACGGACACTTCAAGGTGAAGGCTCCGTCGGCAGGACGCTATATCGTGCAGGTGACCTGCGTAGGCTTCAAGGCGTATGCGAAGCGCGTCAACGTCAGCAACGAGAAAGACGTGGCACTGGGCACCATCAGTCTCAAGCCCGATGCCATCATGCTGAAGGGAGCTACCGTGACGGGACAGGCTGCCAAGGTGACGCTGAAGGCCGATACCTTTGTCTATAATGCTGCGGCATTCCGCACGCCGGAAGGCTCGGTGGTCGAGGAGCTGGTGAAGAAGCTGCCGGGAGCACAGGTGAGCGACGACGGCAAGATTACCATCAACGGCAAGGAGGTGAAGAAAATCATGGTGGACGGCAAGGAGTTTATGACCGGCGACACGAAGACGGCCATGAAGAACCTGCCCACCAGCATCGTGGAGCGCGTGAAGGCCTACGACCAGAAGAGCGACCTGGCACGCGTGAGCGGTATCGATGACGGTGAGGAGGAAACGGTGCTCGACTTCGGCATCAAGCGTGGCATGAACAAAGGATTCATGAGCAATGTCGACCTGGGCATCGGTACCGAGAAACGCTACAGCGGACGTGCCTTCATGGGCTATATGAAGGATGACCTGAAGATATTCCCCATGCTCAGTGCCAACAACGTCAACGATATGGGATTCTCCGGCGGAGGGCGCGGAGGCGGTGGCCGACAGGGGCTGAATGCCACGAAGATGGTGGGACTGAACGTCAATTACGAGAAGCGTGACCGCCTGAAGCTGGACGGCAGCGTGCGCTGGAACCACAGCGACGGTGATGCACGGGTGCGCCGCTCGACAGAGAACTTCATGAGCAGCACGTCATCAACATTCGGCAACAGCCTCGGACAGAACTATACGCGCTCGAACAGCTGGGATGCCCGCCTGCGCTTGGAGTGGACGCCCGATACGATGTGGAACATCATGTTCCGTCCGCAGTTCCGCTACAACTCCAACGACGGCCTGTCGAACAGCACCAGTGCCACCTTCAGGGCCGACCCCTATCTGATTCCCGGCATTACCGACCCCCTCACGCAGATCAGTCAGCTGGCCTATCAGGACTCAGTCGTGACGAACACCAACGACCAGAACAGCCTGACCTACAGCGACTCGAAGTCGGCGGGCGGATGGATGCAGGTGAACCGGAGACTAAGCAGCAACGGCAGGAACGTGACACTGCGACTGGGCGGCAACTTCTCTGAAGGACTGAGCAAGTCGACGAGCAACAGCTACGTGCAGTATTTTATTGTAGACAGCCTGCTGAACCCGCGACAGTACAAGGACTCTACCTATCAGGCCAACCGCTATGCCGTGACACCCACCAAGAGCTGGGACTACAGCATCAAGGCGACCTATAGCGAACCCATCTTCCGCAAGATCTACCTGCAGTTCAGCTATCAGTTCCAGTATAAATACAGCAAGAGCGACCGTTCCACCTATGACCTGAGTTCGCTGCCGCTGCCTTTCTTCAGCGTGGTGCCCGAATACAGGGGATGGGATGCCTACCTCTCGCTGCTCAATACCACCACGCCGCCTACCCGGCTGGAGGACATGAGAGATGACGGGCTGAGCCGCTTCTCGGAATACAAGAACTATATCCACACGGCAGAAGTGATGCTGCGCGTGGTGAGGAAGGCATACAACTTCAACGTCGGCATACAGGTGGTGCCGCAAAAGTCGCACTTCATACAGAACTACAAGGGAGTCTATACCGATACGACGCGCACCGTGACCAACATATCGCCTACGGCCGACTTCCGCTGGAAGATCTCGCAGGTCAGCCAGCTGCGCTTCACCTACAGAGGCTCTACCAGTCAGCCGTCGATGAGCGACCTGCTGGATATCACCGACGACTCGAACCCGCTGAACGTCAAGAAGGGTAATCCCGGACTGAAACCGTCGTTCACACAGAATTTCCGGCTGTTCTACAACAACTACATACAGAACCACCAGCGCAGCATCATGGCTCACCTGAACTTCTCGATGACGGACAACAGCATCTCGAACATGGTGACCTACAACCCACAGACGGGTGCCCGTACCACCAGGCCGGAGAATATCAACGGCAACTGGAATGCCTTCGGTATGTTTATGTTCAATACGGCACTCGACTCGGCTGCCTACTTTAACATCAACACCTTCACCACCTTGCGCTATGACAACAGCGTGGGCTACGTCAGCGTGAACCGCAATGCCAGCTCGGAGAAGTCAGTCACCCGTACTGCAACAATTGGCGAACGCCTGTCGGCCAGCTACCGTAACGACTGGCTGGAGTTCGAACTGAACGGGTCGCTGGAGTATATGCATGCCCGCAGTGAGCTGCAGACCAACAACAACCTGGATACATGGACTTTCTCGTATGGAGCCAACCTACAACTGACGGCTCCGTGGGGAACGGCACTGTCGACGGGCCTGAACATGAACAGTCGCCGTGGCTACAGCGACGCATCGATGAATACCAACGAACTCATCTGGAACGCACAACTGTCGCACTCCTTCCTCAGAGGCAAGGCACTGACGCTCTCGCTACAGTTCTACGACATCCTGCACCAGCAGTCAACTTTCAGCCGTGCCATCACTGCCATGCAGCGCAGCGACACGGAGTATAATGCCATCACCAGCTATGCCATGCTGCACGTCATCTACCGCCTGAACGTCTTTGGCGGAAAGGCCGGACGTGAGGGCATGAGGGGCGGCCCTGGCGGCCCCGGCGGTAGGGAAGGACGTGGCTTCGGCGGTCGTGGTGGCGGCTTCGGCGGCGGACGTGGCGGTGGCTTCGGAGGCGGACGCCCCGGAAGGTTCTAAAGGTTACTCTTCCTTCCGGTCGTCAATATTGTCGCCTTCGGTGGGAGCCATCTCCTCTTCAAAGTCGGTGATGCCGGCCTTGACGAGGATGTTGTACCACTGGATAAGCTTCTTGATGTGACTGTTCTGGACGCGCTCCTGATCCCATTCGGGCAGCACCTTGGAGAAGTAGTCGTGCAACTCCTGCGGTGTGGCCTTCTTGATGTTGATGGCAGAAGCCTTTCCCTTCTCCAGGTCGTGCATGGAGGCGAGAACCTTCATCAAGGGAACATCTTCGGTTTCGGTGAACATGGCAATGTCTGCCAGCGATGTAATACGGTCGGTGCCGAAGGCCGGAATGCGCTTGTGTGTCTCGTCAAGTGCCTCGACGATAAGGCTGTTCTTGGCACGTGATACTAACTTGTAAAGTCCTGGTTTGCCTGAGATGGCTAAGATGGTTTGTTTCATATTGATTTTTTTTTCGATGTTTCGATATTTCGATATTTCGATATTTTTTTCGATGATTCGCTATTTCGTTGTGAGCAAATGGCGGATTTGCGCTTCCAGGTCGGCGATGCCGTCGTTGACAATCTCGTAGTCGGCACGGCGGCACACTTCCTCCTGAGACCATTGGCGCTGCATCCACTTCTGCACGGTTTCACGGGTGATGCCGTCGCGCTGCATGACACGCCGGATGCGCACCTCGTCGGGGGCTGTCACCACCACGACACGGTCTACCAGCCGGTAGATGCCCGATTCGTAGAGAATGGCACTCTCCATCCATTCCATACCGCTCTCCTCGAAGTCGCGGAATACGGCAGGATGCACAATGCGGTCGATAGCCTTGGCATGGTCTTCGCTCTCTAACAGGAAACGCGTCACTGCCGCCTTATTGAGAATGGGCAGGGGAATGGGATTTTTCGGATTTTCCAGAGATT
Organism: uncultured Prevotella sp.; assembly: GCA_946415755.1. Taxonomy (GTDB): domain Bacteria; phylum Bacteroidota; class Bacteroidia; order Bacteroidales; family Bacteroidaceae; genus Prevotella. Next base: position 76,040 of record CAMKTS010000009.1, read on the forward strand.
CCGGAGACTCCGGGCTTTCCGGATAGGTGTATGTATCCGGGCCAATCAGGGCCGTCAGCTGTTGTCGGATGTCGGGGGAGGTGCGTATCAGCCGTTTGGCTGCCGCATCACAGTCGTAGACTTGTATGCCATGTGCCGCCAACAGCCGACACACATAGCTCTTGCCAGAGCCGATGCCTCCCGTGATTCCAGTCTTCATTCCTCTTCTATGACATAGTCTACCTGCTTGGTGTCGAGCGTCACCCGACTGGTGCCTTGCGGACTGCTTCGCAGATAGATGTTGCACTTTTCGGCATGATTCTGCTCTATCTCACGGTAGTCGGCCACAACGGTGAAGTCTTCTGCCCGTAGCGTGCTGACCTGTCTGGCTCCCGAGATGAAGTGTATCTTCACTTTGGCAGGGAATGTGCGAAGCACCTTCCCCTTAGGCAGGTTGATGCAATGGATGGGTACACCGTCAATGGTTTCCTCTGTGAGGATATCGGTATGGAAACTGATGGAGACGCGCTCCGGTACCACCTTGATGTCGGAGGGATGGCTCAACCGGCAATGCACATTCAGTGTGTCGCGGAAGTTGACGTGGTTGAGCGGTTCGGTATAGATGGCGCGGATGCTGTCGAGTTTCTCCTTCGAGGCGTAGACATCAACGCTGTCGGGGTTGTAGACGACATGCGAAATGAAGTACATCTGGTCGGGAATGACGCGCCCCGTCCAGCGCACCGGTACACGCTTGGATTCGCCGTTGTTGTAGTAGAACGTCAGGCGTTCCGGCTTGATGGATACCACCTTCGATGAGATTTCCAACCGTTGCTCCACCATTCGTCTCAGTTCTGACGACGATACGTGGCCGCTGCCGTTGTTGCGGTCGTAACTCTTGAAGGGAATGCCGATGGTGCCTAAGCGGTCGCCGTAGAGATAGGCCAGAAGAACCCATCCCTTGTCGTTGATGACGGCATGCACGGTGTCGACTTCCCTTGAGGTGAGAACGACGTTCTTCGGAGCGGCAACCACCCGCACCGGGATGGGCACCTCCTTCTCGTAGGTCTCGTTGAGGGTCATCATCAGCCAGAAGATGCCGGAGAGCAGCAGGAAGAACAGAAAAACCAGGAACTGCTTGTTCAAGTTACTGAACAAGAAATTCCTGACGCTGCGATATATATCCTTACTGTTCAATGCTTGGCGTAGACTGCTTTAGAACCATGCTCCTTTATTTTTGCATCGGGGTGCTGGCTGTGTCTTTGAAAACGTAGCCTTTGTCAACCTTGATGACGACACCATCGGCAATCTTCACCTCAATGATGCCGGTGGCCAGGTCTATCTTTTTCACCGTTCCGTAGATGCCGCCGCCTGTCACTACCTGGGAACCTTCTTCCAGCGAGTTCTGGAATTTCTGGATTTCCTTTTGTCGCTTCTGCTGCGGACGGATCATAAAGAAGTACATGATGGCAAAGATGGCCACCATCATAATGATAAAACTCATGCTGCCGCCACCCTGGCCTGCAGCCGTTAAAAGAATCTGTGTCATTGTTGTTGATGCTGTTTTTTATTATTGATTTCTTATTTTTTCTCTCCAATTTGCTTGAATACCTTTCCTGTCTTGACCAGATGGCGGGCGATGGTGTCCAGCATGCCGTTGATGTAACCGCCACTCTGCGGGGTGGAGTAGAGCTTGGCAATCTCTACATATTCGTTGATGCTAACGCTGATGGGAATGCTGGGGAAGGTGACGATTTCGGCAATGGCAATCTGCATGATGATGATGTCCATGTAGGCCAGTCGCGAGAAGTCCCAGTTGCGTGAAGCCTCGCTCATGTAGCGCTGATATTCGTCGGCATTCATAATGGCTGCGCGGAACAGCTTACGGGCATATTCCTTGTCCTCCTCGGAGTCGTATTCAGGAAGCAGCTCCTGACGGGAAGAGTTTTTTTCCTCGAAGCGCTTGATGGTCTTCAGCACGAAGGTGTCTACCACGTCCTTGTCGTCGTTCCAGTAGAGACTCTGTTCTTCCAGCAGGGCCTCCAAGTCTGAATTGTTTTGGATGAGCGTGCGATACAGCTTGCGCCACAACTCACGGTCGGCCTCGTAGCTGTCGTCGCTGCTGGCCATATACTCCTTGTATATTTCGCTTTCGGCAATCTGGGTGTATAGCCTCTTGATGAATTCCGGCTCGTCGCTCCAGGTCTTCTTCTGTGTCTCTGTGAATTCGTTCAGCATGTGGTTGTCTTCCAGCTGCAGGGCAAAGCGGTTGTATATAAACTTCTGCGAGGGTGCTTTCGTCCCTTCACGTTCTGCACGGCTTTGTGCCACCTCGACATGACGGCGCGCCTCACGGGTGATGGCCACGATGAGCGCCAGCAGATAATTGTAGAGGTCGTAGGCTTTCGACAGGCTGAAAAGCAATTCCTTTTCAGCCGATTCTATGTTCTTGTTACCGTTCTGATAGTAAGCATAGGTTAACTGTACTATCTTAATCCTGATGAGTTCTCTGTTGATCATTTCTTTCTTTCTCTCCTTATTGTGATACTCTTATCGTGGTGCAAAAATACGAACTTTTCCCCTATCACACAAGAAAATGCACCTTTTTTTTAATTTTTCGTTTCTAATTTCTGTTTTTTTCAATTTTATTTCGTACCTTTGCAGCCGCTTTTCGCATCGTGTGATGGTGAATTAAGCAAAAACGAACTTAATTTTAGAGTAACACATTATTATTATGAGAGAAATCAGTGTAAACGGTCAGAAGCGCACCGACACAGGCAAGAAGGCCTCGAAGCTGCTTCGCAAGGAGGGTCTGGTACCCTGTAATCTGTATGGTGAGAAAAAGGGTGAGAAGGGTCTGCCCGAGGCAGTAGCTTTCTCAGTGTCTATGGCTGAGATGCGCAAGGTAATCTACTCCCCGCACGTATATATCGTCAATATCACAATCGACGGTACTGAGCACAAGGCTATTATCAAGGAGCTGCAGTTCCATCCCACGAGTGATGCACTGCTGCATGCCGACTTCTATGAGGTGAATGAGACGAAAGCTATTACCGTGGGTATTCCCGTCAATATCACTGGTCACGCACAGGGTGTTCGCGATGGTGGTAAGCTGAACCTTTCAATCCGCAAGATTAACGTTACCGCTCCCTACAAGCAGATTCCCGAGAAGCTTGACATCGACGTCACCAACTTGGGTCTGGGCAAGAGCATCAAGGTTGGCCAGTTGAGCTTCGAGGGCTTGGATATTGCTACTCCGAAGGAGGTCATCGTCTGCTCTGTGAAGACCACTCGTGCTTCGCGTTCGGCTGCTGCCGCTGCTGAGGGTGAGGCTGCTGAGTAAGCTCTGACGCATGGACAAGTTCTTAATTGTGGGGCTGGGAAATCCCGGCGATGAATACGCTGAGACCCGCCATAACACAGGCTATATGGTATTGGACGCTTTTGCAAAGGCGTCCAATGCTGTTTTTGCCGACAAGCGCTATGGCTTTGTCGCTGAGACCTCCCTCAAGGGTCGCAAGGTGTTGCTGCTGAAGCCCACCACATATATGAACCTCAGTGGTAATGCCGTGCGCTATTGGCTTAACAAGGAGAATATCGACCAGAGTCGGTTGCTCGTCGTCAGTGACGATGTGGCACTGCCTCTGGGACAGTTCCGGCTGAAGGCCAACGGCAGCAATGGCGGGCACAACGGTTTAGGTCATATCCAGCAACTCATCGGACAGCAATATGCCCGCCTGCGGATGGGTATCGGCAACGACTATCCCGTAGGGGCGCAGATAGACCATGTGCTCGGACGTTTCCCGTCAGAGGAGTTAGAGCTGTTGCAGCCTTGTGTGGAGGTGGCTGTCGACATCATCAAGAGTTTTGTGCTGGCTGGCATCGATGTGACGATGAACCAGTATAACAAGCTGGGTAAGGGTGTTAAGCGCCCCACAAATCCCATCAAACCCGTTGAAGAATGAACGAAGCGCGTATCGACAAGTGGTTGTGGTCAGCCCGTATCTTCAAGACACGCAGTATTGCTGCCGATGCTATCAAGAACGGCCGTGTCACCATTCAAGGTGTCAGCGTTAAGCCGTCACGCATGGTCAAGGTCGGTGAAGTGGTCAGCGTACGCAAGCCGCCGGTAACTTATTCCTTTAAGATACTGAAGACCATCGAGCAGAGGGTAGGTGCGAAACTGCTGCCGGAAATCTACGAGAATGTGACAGCCCCCGACCAGTATGAGTTGTTGGAGATGAATCGCATCAGCGGTTTTGTCAACCGTCAGCGAGGCACAGGCCGTCCGACGAAGAAAGACCGTCGTGCATTGGACGACTTTGTGGGGCCGGCCTTGGAGGGGTATGGTGATTTTGACTTCGATTTTGATTCTGACGACGATGATATTTGATGTCCTATTAATTGTAGTCGGTGTGGCACTCGTGTTGTTTGGTGCCGATAAACTGACAGAGGGTGCCTCGTCGTTGGCACGCAGGATGAATGTACCTGAGATCATCATTGGCTTGACCATCGTGGCAGCGGGAACCTCGGCACCAGAATTGTTTGTCAGTCTGGTGTCGGCGTTAAAGGAAACACCCGACATGGCGGTAGGTAATGTGGTAGGGTCGAACACCATGAATGCGATGCTCATTGTAGGCTGTGCTGCAATGGTGGCTCCCATGATGATCAGCCCTTCTACGGTGAAGAAGGATATCCCTTTCTCCGTAGGTGCTTCCGTACTGCTCATCCTGTTGGCATTGGATAGTTTCCTTAGCAGGATGGATGGCATCATCCTGTTAATAGGCTTTGCCGTCTTCATGACCTACACGCTGATGTTGGCAAAGAAAGGCAGTAACGAGGCTGTAAAAGAGTCGTCTCCTGTTTGGAAGAATCTCCTTTACCTCGTTTTCGGATTGGCTGGATTGGTAGCAGGCAGCAACTTGTTTGTCGACTCTGCGTCGGATGTTGCCCTGTCGCTGGGCATCAGTGAAGGTGTTGTGGGACTGACGGTGGTAGCTGGTGGGACGTCGCTGCCGGAGCTGGCCACGAGTGTCGTTGCTGCCCGTAAGGGACAGTCGGCTATTGCCATCGGCAATGTGATAGGTTCCAACGTATTCAATATCTTGATGATTTTGGGATTGACGGCAACCATCAGTCCTTTGCAAATACAAGGCATCACCACCATTGATATGGCAGTGATGCTCCTGTCAGTTGTCCTGATATGGCTGTTCTCCTATACCCGTTATACGGTGGAACGTTGGGAGGGTGCAGTGTTGGTGGGCGGATACTTGGTCTACCTTGGCTGGCTGATCAGCAGCCTGTAGTAGCTACTTCACATTCACCGATATCTTTTGCAAATCCTTGTCGGCACTCGACGAACCTACCATCAGTTCGTACTGTCCCGGTACGACGCGCATGGTGTTGGTCTTTACATCCCACCCCTCGAACCGTTCACGGGGGAAGTCTATCTCCACCATTTTGCGCTCGCCAGGTTGTAGCGTTACGCGCTCATAGCCACGCAGGGTCTTCAGCGGTCCCTCGGCATCGGCCATGTTACGCATGTACACCTGTACGACTTCAGAGCCTTCGCGGTTACCGGTATTCTTGACTTCTACACGTACCTTGTTATTCTTATATTGCGGCTTATCCATGCTGAATGTGGTATAGCTCAGACCATAGCCGAAGGGGAACAGCGGCTTGCCCTTGAAGTAGCGGTAGGTGCGGCCCGTCATACGGTACTCGTCGAAAGGAGGCAACTGTGAGTCATCCTTATAGAATGTCACGCTGAGCTTGCCGCCGGGGTTATAGTCGCCAAACAGCACATCGGCAATGGCATGACCGCCTTGTTCACCGGGATACCAGGCCTGCAGGATGGCATCGCAGGTCTCCAGCTCGGGAGCCAGTGCCACACACGAGCCGCTGCAGTTTACCAGGATGACTTTCTTGCCAGCCTTGTGCAGGGCAGCCAGGATGTCGCGCTGTACCTGTGGCAGTTCGATGCTGGTACGGTCGCCATTATCGAAACCGGGTTCCTTGACGCTGGCCTCTTCTTTCTCCAGGGTGGGGGAGATGCCTCCTACGAAGATGACGGTCTCTGCGCCCTTGGCACGTTCGACAGCCTCCTGCACAGAGGTCTTGCGGTTGCGCTGGATGTCGAAGTTCAGGGTGGCATCACCTTCCAGCTGCATATAGTCCACCTGTACGGTATAGTTCTTGCCTTGCTCCACTTTCATCTTGCGGTTACGGTAGCCAAGCGGGTCGGTTCTCCAACGGTTGTGAACGGTATCGCCATTGATGATGATGCGCAGGCCGTCATCGTTGCTGAATACCATGTTCAGCTCCTCTGTCTGTTCAGCAGTGAACGAACCTTTGTATGTGGCAGTGAAATTGGTCAGTTCTACACCGGCAGCGAAGGCGGTATTGCCGCCATTGTCTAACTGGAGGGGGCTGGTATAGCGAGGCGCTGCTACGGGAGTGCCTTCCATCTTGGTGTTGTTCCAGTATTGTGCTGCCATGCCCGGCTGTCCATCGGCTGTCTTGAATTGTCCGAAGATGCTTTGGTTCTCCTGCATCTGTGTGATGTCGCAGGCTTTGTAGTAGGGAACCTTTCCCACCTTGGCCTCAATGCCCTCCAGTGCTGTCACGGTGTGTGAGGGCTGTCCGTAATAGATGCCCCACATCACGAGTGAGTCGGCAGCGTTGGGCCCCATCACCATAAATTTACTATTTGACGATTTACTATTTACGAGTGGCAGGACACCGTTGTTCTTTAGCAGCACCATTTGCTCGCATCCCATCTGGCGGGCCAGTTCCTTATGCTCTTTCGAGGCCACGACACTCATGGGAATCTGTGTCCAGGAAACTAAAGCGTCATCGTCGAAGTTGCCCAGCTCGAAGCGTCCCTTCAGCAGTCGGCGCAGACTGACGTTGAGCTGTTCTTCTGTGATGTCACCGCGCTTGATGGCGGCGGGCAGGTTGTGGTAAACACTGCCGCACTCCACATCCGTACCACTGAGCACCCCCTTGGCAGCAGCGGCCTTTGCATCTTTTGACACCTCATGGCGCCCCTTGCGGTAGAAGTCGCCAATGGCACCGCAGTCGCTGACCACCAGTCCCTTGAAGCCCCAGTCGTCGTGCAGAATCTGTTGCAGCAGACGGTTGGAACCGCAGCAGGGATCACCCTCGAAGCGTTGATAGGCACACATCACCTGCTGTACGTTACCTTGCTGCACCAGTGTCTTGAATGCCGGCAGGTAGGTCTCCCACAGGTCGCGGGCGGGCAGGTCTTCGATGTTAAAGGTATGACGCGTTTTCTCCGGACCGCTGTGTACGGCGAAGTGCTTGGCACAGGCATGTAGCTTGTAGTATTTGCCGGGTTTCCCAGAATAGCCTGACATGCCGGAATACCCGGTGCCTTGCAGACCGCTTACCACGGCCAGTCCCATCTGTCCGTTCATAAAGGGATCCTCGCCATAGCTCTCCTGACCGCGCCCCCAGCGAGGGTCACGGAAGATATTGATGGTGGGAGTCCAGAACGACAGGCACTGGTATTTTCCCACCTCCCCTTTTTTGCGCAGGGCGGTATTCTTGGCACGCGCCTCGTCGCTCACGGCCGTGTAGATACGGTTGATGAGCGCATTGTCGAACGAGCAGGCCATGCCGATACAGGAGGGAAATACGGTGCAGATTCCGTTACGGCCTACGCCATGCAGGGCCTCGCTCCACCAGTCCCATTTCGGAATGCCCAGTCGCGGAATGGCTGGTGAGGAGTTCATCATCAGTTGTGCCTTCTCTTCTATGGTCAGTCGACCCAGCAGGTCTTCTGTACGTTCCTCGGCAGAGAGGTCTGGATTCTGGTAGGGCAGCATTTGGGCACAAACTGATGTTGTACACATGATGCTGAGGGTTATCAATAATTGCTTGATCATCCTGCTTACTATTTCTTATTTAATCATGTATCTTGAGCTTTGCTCGAGCTCTTCTCTCACTTAATCACGACCTTTTTGCCGTTGCGGATGTAGATGCCTTTCGTCGGGTGGTCTATGCGCACACCCTGCAGGTTATAGAAGTAACCGTCGGTCAGTCGCTGCGGCATATTCTCTATGGTACGGATGCCAGTAGTGGCACTGCCCTTTACCTCACCAGTGATGCTGATGCCGCCTACAGCCATAGGCTTGTCTTTCAGTGCCAGGATGTGCAGAATCAGGTTGTTGTCGCCTGCTGCGGCTGGCTGGTCGTCGATAGTAGCCTGATAGAAGGTGTAGGGTGGGGTGACGTTGTTGCGTTCGGGAATCATCCCCTCTTCAATGGTTGTCTTGCCGTAGCTGTTCTGCCAGCAGATGTCCATCTTGCCACCGTCGGTACCGATGCGTGCTGCATAGAACTCAATGGCGGTGGGCTGGAAGTAATAGCCGTCCTTCATGGTGATGCCGAAGGTCAGGGCATTGTCATCGTTGGCAGCCGACTCGTTAGCTATGCTGGGTACAAAGGTGGTCACCTTGACGCTGTTCAGCGAGCGGGTTGCCATATTGGTGTTGTCCAACGTGCTGCCGATGGTGGCGGCGTTGACCGTCATCAAGGAGGCAATCTCGTTGGAGGCAGTACCTGTCAGGTTCGACTTGCCGTTGGCCAGTGCCCAGGTGATGATTCCTGTGGCGATGGTCTCCAGTTCCGGGTCGTCATCTCCACCAGGAGTAGGACCAACGTCCTCGCCCTGCTTCACACCGTCCAGCTTGATATTCATGCAGGTGTTGTTGTTGACCGTAAAGGTAATCTTCTCGGTAGCCGGGTTGTCCAGGATGATGGTACGGGTTTCTGTCTTCTGCTGGTTCCTGTTGGGGAATGTATAGGTGTCAAGACCAGTGGTGACACCGTTCAGCTCCGTCAGACGCGAGGTGCCGCTGCCGGAGTTGTAGTAGCCGATGAAGCTGATGGAAGTGATCGCCACGCCCTCTGGAATCGTGATGGTATGCTGCGCACCAGCCTTTGCCTGGAAGGGATGGAAATCGGTAACGGCAGTGTAGGATGACATGCTACCGTAGTTGATGTTGGTGCCTGTGATGGTGAAGCCATCGTTGAAGATCCAGTTGGTGGTGGTAGACTTCTCCGTGTCCATCGTCTCTGGCGACAGTGTGAACGATGTGTTCTCCATGCCGCCCTTGCCCATCAGCGTACCGTCTTCGTTCTGCTTCTCGGTAATCTCAGCCACGATGGAGTTCAGGTAGTTCTCCACGTTCGTGTAGCCGTTCTCTGCGATGGCGCTGCCGTCCGATGCATCGTTGGGGTTCAGTCCGTTGGCCGTCTCCCAGGCATCGGGCATACCGTCGCGGTCGGTATCGGTGGGAGCCTCGGTGCTGTTCAGTGTGGGCCATGCGCTCCAGTCGCTGCCGGCACCTGACGGTTTGTTGTCATCTTGTGAGTTGATACATCCCTTGTTGCAATTGGCACCGGTATAGGTGGCCTTGCCGTCGCGTGTGTCGCTGATCATCAGCTCGTCGTAGCTGTCACGGTGCAGACTGGCACCGACGTATGCCAGCACTTTCTCGTAGGCCGTATTGGCAGAGTGGGTCGTCGTGGCAGGGAATTCGATAGGTTCAGTAATCTTGATGGTATCCTTCGTCAGGTTATTGTCACCGGGATAGGTGCCGTCATTGCCACTGGCATCTATCTGATTGTAGAAACCGTAAGTCCAGTTGTCGGCCGTGACATCACTATACTGACTGTTGACATTACCCGTCACGTAGTATTTTCCCCAGATGTGCAAGGCTGGAGCGTAGGCTGGGTAGTTGGTGCAGTATTCGTTGGTCCTGATGCCCACACCGGCAATGCGCTTCTGGATGTTTGTCGAACGCTCCTTGGTGCCAGGTCCTGGCTTGTAGTAGTTGTTGACGATGTTCACCTTCATGGCCTCACCGCCGTAGCAGCCGTTGCCAGCCCAGTTGTAGATGACGTTGTTACGCATGTCCATGCGCTCGTCCAACTGTGTGGTGGGGCGCGGGCCTAAGCGCGGGGTACGGCTGGTGTGGTGAGCCATCAGGTTGTGGTGGTACGACGATCCGGCACCGCCCCAGTTGCCGCCATAGCCGTGGTTGCCCTTGGAGTGTCCGGAGTTGACCAGACTCTGTGATACGAGGCACCACTGCACGGTGACATTCTTACAGCCGCTGACCGAGAGGCACTCGTCGATAGACCAGCTGACGGAACAGTGGTCTATGATGAAGTTGTTGCAGTCCAGCGAGCCAAAGCCGTCCCAGCCGTCGGCACCGTTCAGCGTCACGTTCTTATTACCTAAACGGAAGCGCATGTAGCGCACGATGACATTGTTTCCCTTGATGACGCAGGGGTAGTCGGCGATACAGATACCATCGCCAGGAGCACTCTGTCCGGCCACCGTTGTGTTGCTGGTAATGTTCAGACTGGAGTTCAGGTGGATGGTGCCGCTGACATCGAACACGACAATCTTCTTGCCGCTCTGGCCCAAGGCCCAGCGCAGCGAGCCTGTTCCTGAGTCGTTCAGATTCGTCACATGGTACACTTTACCTCCACGTCCGCCAGTGGCATAGCGACCGAAGCCCTCTGCACCGGGGAAAGCAATCTTACTCTCTGTCTGTGCCATGGTAGGCACGGCATTAAGGCTGCCCAGCATCAGCAGTGCAGCTCCCATCAGTAGTAGTTTGTTCAATTTCATATTCCTTAGTTTGTTAGATGTTAGTGTTTCCGATTGTTTCTTTCTTCCGTTATTCGGTGATGGATTTTGTGGTGCAAAGTTACGAAAAGTCGAGAGCAGAACAAAAGATTTTTAATCTTTTTTATGCCGAGACGGAGTAACTACGCCGTTTCGATGGCAAAGTTACGAAAAAAAGTTGAATACAGGGAGTGTTTTCTGTCGTTTTTTGGTAGAAAAACTGTCGCAGCCCGTTTTTCCACCATTAAAGACAACGAAGGGCAGACTCTGTGATGAGCCTGCCCTTTGTATGATGGGATGTCAGAGACTACTGCAAGTCAGCAGCCGAGATGACATCATTGGCATTCCAGGTATAGGTAGCCAGTACGGTATTCATGTTGTCCCTTGAGAGTGTCATGGTGACAGAGAAGTCACGTACACCCTGAACCTTTGCAGTGGGAATCATGATCTTCTGCACGATATCGCTTTCTGAAGCGGGAATGGCAGCCACGGCATTGAAGTTTGTCCTGGCATACTCTTCCGTAACGTACATCGGATGCTCGATGGTCTTGATCTGACGAACACCATTTGCCCAGTCAGTAGGATAGATCACCTCTACGATCTTCTGGTTGAACATGGTCTTTGCCGCATCATTCAGGCTACCGGGATTGCTCAGTGTGAAGTCAATCCAGTAGTCCGTCTTGCCATCAACAATCAGTGAGTGGTTTGCCACGGGATATCCGGTGATGTCGTTGTCCCTGTTGCAGCTGGTGAAGGAAACACCCATTGCTGCAACAACCAGAAGCACGGTTACATATTTAAAAGCTTTCATAATTCTTAATTCTTTATTCTTCATTCTTAGTTATTACTTACCTTTCACCAGACGCTGGCAACCAGCTCCGCTCTGATAGATACCAGAGTTGAGGACGTCGGAAGTCTGCTTGTAGTACAGGCCGTCGATGCCGTTGTCAGTATGGTAGTCAGTACCCTTCGGGGTCTCTCCGATGAAATACTTCGGGTTCGGGCTAACCATCAGGTCGGTAGCGCGCAGGCTCTCTTCCAGGTGGACGGTGAGTTCTTCGGTACCGGCGGGATAGATACCCTCGCCACCCTTGATGAACTTACCGGGAGCATTCGACGTGGCGTTGAAGGCATTGGCAGCGAAGGGCTGTCCGTTGCTCAGGTACTCCTCGTCGTTGGTCGTCCAGTTGTTGTAGATGTTGAACGTGCAGGTGCCGCTTCCGTCACCACCCTGGATAGCGCGGGTGTCCCAACCGGCCGACATCATCGGACGGTTCACGTCGGCAGCATCCCTGGTCATAATGATCACGTTGTCGTGGAACTCCAACAAGGAGCCGCCAGGATTATAACGGGTGTTGATAATCGGGGTGTTGGCCACTGTCGAGAAGTTCACGAACGTGTTGTGATGCAGATTGATGTGCCAGCGCACGCTCTCATCCCATACCAGGTTACGGTTGTTGTCGGTAACCACCGAGCGCTTCGGGTTGTTGTAGAATACGCACTCAGCTACCTCGACATCCTGCAGGATGTTCGACTTCGTCTTTCCGTTATGGTCGCCGAAGATGTAGGCGTAGTCACCACCGTTGGCCGAATAGTATCCACAGTTGTAGAAGTCGCAGCCAATCAGGCGGATGTGCTGGATATAGAAGTCGTTAGAACCCTGGATACGGAAGAATCCGCGGATGAGGCCCTGGAACGTACAGTTGCGCCACTCCAGCGTGGTCACGTTGATACCCATACCGTTCGAGTACATGTTCATGAAGTAGTTACCGACGGCACTGCCGATACCCTCCTGGGCATGACCGTAGTTGGTGGCCTGCGGTACGTCGACGTCGAGATCCATGAAGCGTACAGAGTCGATGTCGAGCGTGATAGAGGCGTTCTCACCGGCCACCGGCTGACGACCTAGCATGAAGTTACAGGTTCTGACAGAAGAACCAGACTTGTACATACCGGCCAGGTAGAGCTTGGCACGACCCTTGGTAGCCAGGTCTTCAGGATTGGTCTGCAGGGTGAAGCCCTTGTACACCTGAACGTTGGCGCTGACGAAGTAAGCCTTACCGCCTTCCAGATAGAACACTTGGTTCTCAGGGGTGATACTGCTGGCGCAATATTCATCGAGGATGGCATCCAGTTTCATGGCCTGGTACTGTGAAACGTCGTAGATAGTCCATGTAGCGGGATCGGTACCTACTGTATCGTTGGCCCATACCACGTGCTTGATGAGCTGTGCAGGAGCCGGAGTACCCTTGGTGCGCTTCATCGTGGTGTTGTAGCAGGCATCCACGGGAACCTTGATGCTGGCATCCCATACGTCAATGTTATAGGCCGAGTTCTCCGACAGGCCATCGATTTCGATGACAGCCACGCCGTTCTCATCCCATGCGCTCTCGGGAATGTCATACCTTGTATAGGTTGGGTTCACCGCAGCATCGGGGGTAGAGGCGTTGGCCGTGAAGGTCAGGTAGTCAATCTTCAGGGTGTTCTGCTCAGCATCGGTGAAGTTCCAGTATTTGCGGAACTTCTCCTTGTCAGTATCACTGTAAGAAGAAATGTTGCGGTTCAGCGTCACCTTCATCGAACTCTTGGTGATGTCTGACACCTGGATGACGAAGGGCACCCAGTCTCTTGCACCCGTCTCGAGGGCTACATAGTCAGCCCACTCACGCAGGTTACCCATGCCGTGCCACAGCGAGTTCTTCGGGTCGTTCTTCCAGCCGGCATCAGCCGAGTTCAGCACGTCGTAGACACCAGCCTCACCGTTCCACAGCGAGTAGCCGGTAGCGTCGAACGAGTGCAGTGCGCGGATGGCAAAGCGGTATACCGACTGGTAGTTCAGGTTCTCGATAATGAGGTTGTAGCGGCTGGGGTCAGCGATGACCACGTGGCCTTCCAGTTTCTTGCCGTCAACACCGTTGAGTGTCTCCATCCAGCCTTCCTCACCGCTGGCAACGTATGCCACGGGAGTGGTCCACATAATCTCGTAGCCAACGGCTTCCTTGACGGTGTACCAGTACAGGTTGGCCGTATTGTAGTCAGTGATGACCGTGTTATACGGGTCATTGTCACCCTTGCCCGTACTGTTGTCGTTACGGAACATGGGGCGGAACAGTCGGTCAGAGGCTCCTGCTGTGGAGTCGTCATCGTCCTTACAGGATGTGACAGATACCGCCATGACCAGCATCAATGTATATAATAATATCTTTTTCATGTTCATGATTCTTTATAAAAATGAGAACTGTTATACTGATTAGTATCCATAGTAGTTTCTGTATGCTCCATTCGAACGGGCGATGGCCTCAGAAGGAATCGGCAGGATGTAGCGTACAGCGGGCAGACGGTTGATGTTAGCCTCGGCACTCGATGCGTCGACGTTGAAGTTCTGGGCAACACCATTGTTGTTCACTACTTGGATGTTACCGGCTGAGTTGGTGCGGATGAAGCCGTAGAGCGAGTAGAGGATCTGGTTTCTCAGACTACCGTCATCGTTGGTCCAGTTCAGGGTCGTTGTTGTCCATGCTACTGTATTGCTTGACGAGGAAAGCCCCGTTACGCTACGCGGTGAAACAGCCTCGTAGGGCAGGTTGTTGTCGGTCAGATAGGTGGCAACGGGCGTAGAGGTCGGGTTGGCAATAGCGTCATAGGGATTGACAACATAGTACATGTAGAGTCCTCTGTTGGGGAAGTTTGCGTCATCATAGTTCTTGACCAGAATGGAGTACATGTCAGAAACGAACTTGGTCTGGTAGGGCACATTGTCATACTCTTCCACCATGTCGATGTAAGAAGAGGTGCCGGCCATTGCCTCCGCCATAGCATAGTATTCGAGGAAGGTGAAGAATACCTTCTCTGAGTACATGTTGTTGCGTACGAGGTCCTTCCAACGCATGTTCTCACCGGCAAACTCCCACTTGCGCTCGTCGAGCACAGCCTTCAGGAAGTCGGTCTTGTTGTTGGATGCATCAGCGACGTAGCTGTCTACCATGTCAGCCCAGTCCTGGCTGTCGAATGCACGGCGGCGAACCGTCTTCAGGGCATCCTGGGCTTCAGCCGTCGGACCGTAGAGTTCGTTCTCAGCCTCTGCAAACATCAGCAGCACGTCGGCATAGCGGATGTAGGCGAAGTTGATACCGGTAGCACCCGTGGTGCTCTTGCCCAGACCGTTGGTGTTCCACAGCTTCGACCACTTGTTGTTGTTCATGGAGTAGTCGAGGCGGATGGTGGGCAGACCCTGGCTGGAATAGTACCACATACCGCAGATGTAGTTGCGGCGCAGGTCGTTGTCGTTAAAGCTGTAGCGATAGAAGGCAGAGGTGCGCACACCGCCATTGGTAGCACCCCATGCAGAGTTGCTGTAGTCGGTGGCATCGCCAGTGTCAACACCGCTGGCCGGTCCCTGTGAATAGCCCCAGTTACTGTTGACACCCTTGGCAAAGGGAATTTCGAAGATGGGGTCATCACCTGTGGTGGCAATGAAGTTACACTCGTCGACAAACACGTCACGGAATGACTTGTTCAGTGCATGGCCGCCGGCATCGATGATGCGCTTGGTGTATTCGCGGGCAATCTGGTAGTAGGTGGCGCGGTCCACATCGTTCGGACGGGTCATCTTATAGCCAGAGGCATCGTTGGGGTCGTGGTTCAGTGAGTAACCACCAGCCTGCAGGGCCAGACGGGCAATCATCGCGTAGGCAGCTTCCTGGGAGATGCGCTCTGGAGCAGCAACGGTGGCTGACTGGTCAGAGAACATGTACTCGGCTGCGTGCATCAGGTCGGCAATCAGCGCGTCGCTCACAGCCTGACGGTTGGTGATGGGAGGCACCAGGTTGTCGGTCTCGTAGGTAGCCTGCATGGTGAAGGGGATGTCGCCCCAGTACCAGAGCAGTTCACTGTAGAACATGGCACGCATCACCTTGGCCTCACCCATCATCTGTGTCACAGCTGTTGCCTGGGGAACCTGAATGGTGATGGCTGTTCCGTCGGCAGCTGTAGAAGCTGCGATGGTAGTGCCTTCTGAATAGATACTGCTGTTCTGCAGGTTATAGATGAACTCATTGGCCGTCTCAACAGCCGAGTAGAGGTTGTTCCACAGCGTCTCAACGTTGTTGGCATCAGCGCGTACGTCGAAGCGGCGGGGCTGAGTGCCCTGGGCTGCTTCGTTTGAGTTGGCATAGAAGTCAACGTCGCTGTTCAGCTGGAAATCATTGTATAGTCTGTTGCCGAACAGGTTGTCGGAGCAGACCTTGGCGTAAACGCCGTATAGTGCTGTGCGCGTCTCGCCCTCCGAGCCGAATACCAAGCTTGTGCTTGCTACGTTGGTGGCAGGGTCTACTTCGAGGTAGTCGTTGCAGGCCGTCAAGGACAGCATCGCCAGTCCACTGATAAATATCTTATTGATTTTCATATTGTTTTCAGTTTCTTTAGTTTGTCACTTAGAATGTTACGTTGACACCGAACGAGAAGGTACGTGCGCGTGGGTAGCGGTTGTAGTCCATCGAAGGGGTCAGACCCGACTGTACGTCAACCTCAGGATCGTAGCCCGAATACTTGGTCAGGATGAAGAGGTTGCTGGCCGATACGTAGGCGCGCAGTTTGTTGACATAGAACTTCTTGGTAATCTTCGAGGGTACGGTGTAACCGAGGGTGATGTCGGTACAACGGATGAATGAGCCATCCTCTACGAAGGAATCCAGCATGATGTTGGTCACCAGGTCAGCGGGGTTCCACATACGGGCGTTGGCGTTCATGTCGCGATAGAGACCGGGCATACCGTCCAGGTTGCCGTTTCTGTAGAGACTCTCACCGGTGATGTTGTGTCCGCTCAGGTCGTTGAAACCGTCGGGAGCACTGTAGCGCCAGCGTCCCTCTGCAAACTTGGAGTAAGCGTTGAGGAAGGTGTTCTGGTTGCCAGAAGAACTTGACAGTGCGTAAGCCGTAGCATTGTAGACATCGAAGTCAAGCATATAGGTGAAGTTGGCCACGAAGTCGAAGCCCTTCCACTGTCCGCTGATACCGAAACCACCCTGCCACTTCGGCGTGGTGCGACCGATGACGGTCTTGTCAGCTTCGGTAATCTGACCGTCGCCGTTCAGGTCCTTGATCCTGATCTTACCAGGCATCGTAGAGTAGCCGGAGTGTGAGTTGGCAAGTATGCTGCTGCCGGTGTTTCCTTCCCAACCGTCGGTGATGGTACCGCCGACGAGGATGCCGTTAACCGTACCCTTGGTCTTCGGAGTAGCGGTATAGGTAGTGGTGTTGGGGTAGGTGAACTCGTCCCAAGTGTAGAGACCGTCGTAGACGTAACCGTACATCAGACCTAACTCACCGCCCACTTCCAGCAGGTAGTCGTTGTTGTCAGAGGATTTCCATGCACCGGCATAGTTGAAGATGCGGGTGTCGGTAGCATTCAGTGCCTTGATGGTCATCTTGTTGTGGCCCAGTGTGAAGTTGGCACTCAGCACATAGTCCTTGCCACGGAGGATGTCACCGTTGACGGTGAGTTCCCAACCGTTGTTCTGCACCTTACCGATGTTCTGCATCTGTTTGCTGTAGCCGGAGACTCCGGGGATGGGTGATGAGTAGAGCAGGTCGCGCGTGGTGTTCCAGTAGAACTCCGGAGTGATGGTGACGCGGCCGCCCAGGATTGAGATGTCGGCAGCGATGTTGCGCGTGACGGTGGTCTCCCATTTGATGTCCTTGTTGGGATAGCTGGTAGGAGCACTGTAGAAGTGCTCGCCATTGGCCGTGGTGGTAGAGGCAAACTCAGGACCGCCAGAGTTGCTGGAGGTATAGAGGAAGCGCCAGAGGTCATCGTTGATGTTGTTGTTACCAGCGAGACCGAAGGCTGCGCGGATCTTGAACTGGTCAAGCCACTTGATGCCCTTCATGAACTTCTCCTCGCTGACCACCCATGCACCGGATACAGAGGGGAAGTAGCCCCACTGGTTGCCGGAAGCGAACTTCGAGCTACCGTCGGCACGGAACGTGGCCGACAGGAGGTAGCGGTGCTTGTAGTTGTACGAAATCTGTCCGAAGAACGAGGCAGTGCGGTTAGCTGTCGAGCGCAGGGTGTAGGTGTCCTGTGCGTAGGGCTGACCGAGTGCCATGTTGTTGATGGCGGTCTCTGCATCGATACCCTTGTCGAAGAGGTGAGCGGTCTGCTTGCTCTCCTTATACTGTGTGTGGTAGATTTCCTGACCGAGCAGGAACGAGAAGTTGTGCTTGTCCTTCAGCGACATGTCATAGCTGGCGGTGTTGGTCCAGGTGTACGACTGTGTGGTACGGTCGGTGATGGCTGCTACGGGCATCTGCTGGTGTACTGCCTTCTGCCCTTCTGTTGTCAGCCATCCCCAGTAGCGCTGTGTGTCGCGGAAAGAGATGTTGTAGTTACCCTCAGAACGGAGCACGAGACCCTTGATGGGAGTCCACTTCAGCGAGAGCTGCTGGCTCATGGCGTAGCTGTGCTTCTTCTGTGTGTTGGTAGCGATGTCGCTGACCGGGTTGGTCAGGTTGAAACGCTCTGCGTCGGCGGCGTTCTCCATAGCGAGGTAGCTACCCCACGAGCGCAGACCTGCTGTCGGCTGATAGCGCAGCACGCGGTCTACCAGACCACCGGAACCCACGTTGGCACCACCGGCACCCTCGTCACGACGGAAGGTGAACTTCGGGTTGTAGGTCAGCTCCAGGTTCTTGGTAATCTTGGTGTTAAGTTTGAAGTTGATGTTGGTACGGCGAACGCCTGAACCGAGGATGATACCCTTGTCCTCCGACTGTGTCAGTGAGAGGTTGAAGCGGGTACTCTCGTTACCACCACCTACCGTAACGTTGGCCTGATAGCTCCAGGGATGGTTGCCCAGCACCTCGTCCTGCCAGTCGTTGGTGAGCTGGCTGTAGTAGACTGCATTGTCCTTCGGGTTACCGAAGTCGCCACGGAAAGCCTTCTGCCAGCTGTCACGGGCACCGCCGCCTGCACTTGATGCACGGTCGTACATCAGGTCGACAAACTGTCCGGTGTTCATGATGTCCAGCGAGCGGGCCAGCGACGAAACGCTCAGACGACCGTTGAAGGTCACCTGCACCTTACCGGCCTGTGCTGACTTTGTGGTGACGATGACAACACCGTTACCACCCTTTGCACCGTAGATAGCGGTCAGAGAGGCATCCTTCAGCACGTCGATGCTGGCGATATCCGAGGGAGGAATATCGTTGATATTAGCCACCTGGAAACCGTCGACGATGAACAAGGGGTCGTTCGACTGTGTCACTGACGTTGCACCACGCACGCGGATGTTGATGTCGGCACCGGGCTGACCGTCGGTAGTGGTAATTTGCACACCGGCAATCTTACCCTGCAGGGCCTCGGCGGCTGATGATACAGGAACGACAGCCAGTTTGGCACCGCTGATAGAACCTACCGAGCCGGTCAGGTCTTTACGGGCCTTGCTGGTGTAACCAACGACAACGACTTCCTCAAGGGCGGCGTTGTCGTCCTGTAAGGTAATTTTCATGTCGGGGCTGGCAGTGGCTTCCTGCGATACCATACCGATGTAGGAAACCACGATTGTCTTTCCCTTTTGCAGCTTCAGTGTGAAGTTACCGTCAAAGTCGGTCACTGCAGCATTTTTGGGATTCCCCTTCTCAACTACGGTCGCGCCAATGACAGCTTCGCCATTGGAGTCTGTGACGGTACCCTTAGCAGTGGTCTGTGCAGACAGATTGCCCACGACTAAGAGCAGGCACAGTAGTAGCGCCGTTCGAAAGATACTCTTAAAATTAACAGACATAAATTAGTAGTTTTTAAAAATTTAACAAAAAATATATATTTTCTGCTTGCAAAAGTACGAAGAAATCTTAACATGACCAAGAATTATGGCTCTTTTTTTTCGTAAACGTTTGCACTTTTTTGCGGAAAGACTGGTGGGGAAAGCCCCTTTCCGCTGCTATTGTCAAAAAAAGTGAGCGGTACTCCCTGTTGGAATACCGCTCTCTTTATATTAATAAGGTGTATTGAACTTGAGCAAGCTCAGTTATTCTCTCACTTCATCACGACCTTGAGCTTTCAGCTCGAGCTCGTTCACGCTCGATAAAGCATGAGCAAGCTCTTGCTTTATTCTCACTTCATCACGACCTTTTTACCTCCGATGATGTAGAGACCCTTGCGAGCCTTGTCTACGCGGATACCCTGGAGGGTGTAGATGTCGCCGTTGATGGCACGAGCGTCCTCAGCCGTCTCGATAGTCTCGATGCCGGTTGTCACGGTAGCCTCTGCCGAAGCTTCGCTCAGACCGCCCATTTCGTTGGCTGCGCGGATGGTGTACTTGGCAGCAGTATCGTCCACGGTGAAGGTAGGCTCGGTGGTGAAGTCGATCACCTTGCCGTCCTTGCAGATGGCATACAGCAGCACGTAGTTGCTGTCATCCCATGTCAGCGTGGTGCCTTCCAGCTTCACGTTGGCGGGGATGGGAGCCTGCTCTGTGAGGAGTGTGGGATCCCATTCTCCGAACATGTTGTGCAGGTTGCCGGCCTCGAGAGCCTCTTCTGCGGTGAGCACGGGATTATTGGTGTGTCCGTCGCCGAAGGTTGTCTTACGACCGCTGAGGTCGATGACGCTACCTGTCGAGGTCATTGAGTTGTACTCGGCGAAGCGCTTGGGCCAACCATTACTCATCTCGTTCCAGCCGATAGCCGAGGGCACTACGTTCATCTTCGTGTCGATGAAGAGGGCCACCGGTGTACCGCTACCCCAAGGACGACCGAGGGTGTAGTTGCCGTCAACACCAGAGCCTTCACCGTTGATGACGCAGTCCTTGTAGGTGTAGCCGTACTTGATGCTCTTTGAGGGCACGGCAGCATAGCCACCGGCAATCTGGCGCAGTTCGACACCGTTGAAGAAGGCATCGCCCTTACCGCACATGTAGTCGGTGCGTCCGCGGACGTAACCGCCCTCGAAGTAGTAGAGACCATTGTCGTTGTTCGATGTCCAAGTGTCCTGATAACCGCGCAGGCCTGTGTTCTTGTAGATGGTGCGCGTAGCCTTGTCCTGAACGGCCAGGTCACGACCCGTAGCGTCGTCCATACCACTCTCGATGGTCAGATCCTGGAAGTAGTAGTCGCTACCGCTGATCTGGAACACGT
This sequence comes from uncultured Prevotella sp., assembly GCA_946415755.1. Lineage (GTDB taxonomy): Bacteria > Bacteroidota > Bacteroidia > Bacteroidales > Bacteroidaceae > Prevotella. The sequence goes on from CAMKTS010000009.1 coordinate 96,816, forward strand.
CGCTGTTGCCGATACCGTCGTACTTGCTGGTCGTGCCGTATTTGCCGGCGAAGGTCTCGTTCTTGTCGATGCCGTTTGTGATGATGACACCGTCGCGGCTCTCACCGATGAGCGACAGGTTCTGGGTATTGATGAAGGTGATACATTCGGGTACCTCATAGCCGTTGACGGTCTTCACCGTTGAATAGAGAGGAATGGTGTACTCACCGTTCTTGATGAAGATGCGGTAGCGTACGTTCTTGTCGGCACGCTTCTGTGCTGCATCGATGGCAGCCAGCAGCTGTTCGGCATTCTCAACCACTGCATCGTACTGGCCCTTCGTCACGGTAGGACGCTCCATGGTTGTAAACGTCAGCCTGATAGGATTGGCAATGAAATTGTCGGTCAGGTCGGCCACCGTGTTACCAGCCAGGATGAATGCGTACTCAGTAGCATACTCCAGACCCTTATACTCGAAGGTGATGGTCTTGCCGCTCACGGACGGGGTAGTGGGGTTCTGCATCTCGCTGTTGATAGCCGTGTTGTTGATGTAAGCCACGGCACCCTCTGCCACCTTCACGCGCTCGTCGAACGTCAGCACAATCTTACCGCTTGCCGATGCGCCGGTAGCCTTGTCGGCAGGAACAGTAGATACAAGCACGGGAGCCTTACCGTCGTCAATGAGTTTCGGAGTACCGGTGATGAAGAACATCGCCAGGGTGTTACCGTCGTTAGCCGATGCAGCACCGTCGACCTGCGAGGTCTTGTCGGCCTTCAT